>JAVVEQ010000004.1:0-138820 GCA_032250905.1 Desulfotignum sp.
CCGTGACCGCACCAAACGACCACTGATGGGAAAAATTGCCTGCCGGTACAGCGATGTTGTCATTGTCACTTCAGACAACCCCAGGTCCGAAAATCCGGACATCATCATTGAAGATATTCTGGCAGGCATCCGGGAAACCGGAACATCAGTGATGCCGTGGCCGGATATATCTGACACGATCGGAAGCCTGACATATGCGGACTTTACCGGAGTGATCCGCCATAAAGACCGGAGCCTTGCCCTGCACGCTGCAGTAACCATTTCCCGCCCCGGGGATATTGTTCTGGCTGCCGGGAAAGGCCATGAAACCTACCAGATCACTCAGGAAGGATCCCGTCATTTTGATGACAGGGAACATCTGACAGCCGCCTGCACCCTCATGGCTCAACAGTTTTCTCCCATGATCTGGACCCGGAACGATCTGGCCGGAGCCCTGAACGCTTCCCCGGCCGTGAAGACCCTGGCTGACGATACCGCATTCCAGGGCATCAGCACCGATTCCAGGACCATTCAATCCGATGAGGTGTTCCTGGCCTTGACCGGCGATACGTTTGACGGTCACCGGTTTGTTCCGGATCTGGCAGCCCGGGGGATACGGGGGTTTGTGGTCAAACCCGGCACCCGGACCACTGTGGGACAGAAAGGCGATTCCTCTGATCCGGCATCAGGCCGGTTGGTGTTTGAAGTGCCGGATACCCTGAAGGCGCTGGGTAAGTTAGGTCATCATCAACGGATACGATCCGGGGTCAAAGTGGCGGCCATTACCGGATCAAATGGAAAGACCTCCACACGGCACATGGCCCGGGCCATCTTTCAGACCTCATTTGACACACTGGCCACTCAAAAAAACTTCAACAACGAAATCGGGGTCCCCAAAACCCTGCTCGCCTTATCAGATGCCCATCAATGGGCCGTAGTGGAAATGGGCATGAACCACCCCGGTGAAATGAGCCGGTTGTCCCGGATCGCCGCTCCGGACATCTGTATTGTCACCAACACCACCGGGGCTCACCTGGAAGGATTGAAAACGGCGGATAATGTGGCCCGGGAAAAAGCACAGATCTTTGATCATGCGGCTTCAGGCAGCGTAGCCGTGATTTTCAAAGATGATCCCAGAGCCCATATCCTGAAAGACCGGGCCGAAAACAGTCCGGGAATCCGGCAGATCGTGACCTTTGGATACGATGACACCGCCGATGTCTATGCCACTGATGTTCAGCCGGCAGGGGGTATGATCCATTTCCTTGGGCATATTTTCGGGAAAACCGCCCGGTTTCACCTGCATTCACCGGCCCGGTTCATGGTGCTCAATGCCCTGGCCGCGCTGGCGGCAGCCTCGGTTGCCGGTATACGCATACCCGATATGCAGGCCGGCCTGGCAGCATTTCTCCCGGTTTCCGGACGGATGCATATCCAGACGCTGCCCGGCGGTGTTTATTTGATCGATGATACATATAACGCCAATCCCGCTTCAGTGACACAGGCATTGAAAACCCTGGCCGAGCTGGCTGATGAACCGGAACGTCCCGGCAGAGGCCGGACCCTGGCAATTCTGGGGGACATGCTGGAACTGGGTTCTGACAGTGAACAGTGCCACCGGGATGTCGGCCGGGCCGCCGCAGAACTGGGCATCTCCCGGCTGTATCTGTTCGGGCCGATCAGCCGCCACACCCGGACCGGCGCCCTGACCGGCGGCATGTCTGAAGAGGCAGTTTTTCACGGCACCAAACAGGAAATTTCGGACCGGGTTCTGACATATGTCCGCCCGGGTGACTGGGTTCTGGTAAAAGGATCCCGAAGCATGGCCATGGAAACCCTCATTGACCCGTGGAAGATAACAATGAACGATTTTTTTCAAAAACAGGGAAAGGATTGATTCATGTTTTACGAGTTTCTGTTTCCGCTGCATGACCAGTTATCCTTTCTCAATATTTTTCGATATATCACCTTTCGGACGATCTACGGGGGATTGACCGCATTTTTGATCTGTTTCCTTCTGGGACCCCAGGTGATCCGCAAGCTGGCTGCCATGCAGATCGGCCAGGTGATTCAGACGGACGGGCCCCAGACCCATCTGGGCAAGCAGGGCACACCCACCATGGGAGGCATACTGATTCTGTTTTCCGTGTTCACGGCCACGATTTTATGGGGCAATCTGACCAATCACTATATCTTCATTTTACTGCTCACACTTCTGCTCTTCGGTGCAATCGGATTCGTGGATGATTTTCTCATGCAGATCAAAAAACGGAACATGGGATTCACGGCCAAAGGAAAGTTTATCATCCAGATCGCCTGTGGACTGATGATCAGCTTGCTGATTTTTCTGAGCCCGGATTTCACGACCACCCTGACGGTCCCTTTTTTCAAGAACTTTTCTCCGGATCTGGGCATCTGGTATATTCCGTTCGCCTGCGTGGTCATCGTAGGGGCTTCCAACGCCGTGAACCTGACCGACGGACTGGATGGACTGGCCATCGGCCCGGTGATCGTGGCATCGGTCACCTATATGTTGTTTGCATACGTGGCCGGGCATATTCAAATTGCCGAATACCTGCATGTCCGCCATATCACTTCCGCCGGTGAAATTTCAGTGCTCTGCGGAATCCTGGCAGGCGCAGGCATGGGATTTCTGTGGTTTAACGCTCACCCGGCACAGATTTTTATGGGGGATTCCGGTTCCCTGCCACTGGGCGCAATCCTGGGAACCATTGCCGTGGTGGTAAAACAGGAAATCCTTCTGCTCATTGTGGGAGGACTGTTTGTCATTGAAGCCCTGTCCGTGATCATCCAGGTGGGATACTTCAAGCTGAGCAAAGGAAAGCGAATTTTCAGGATGGCCCCGCTGCACCACCATTTTGAACTCAAAGGGTGGCATGAATCCAAAGTGATCGTCCGGTTCTGGATCATTGCCATCACCCTGGCCATTTTATCTTTAGGCACATTGAAAATAAGGTGACAGAGCCATGCACTTGCCCCGGACATCTTACATACTGATTTTCGGCCTGGGCCGATCCGGATTTTCCATGGCCCGGTTTATGGCTGCCAAAGGATACACGGTCAAAGCCACGGACAAAGATCCCGCCAAAAAAACGCTTGCGCCGGAGCTGCACGGTCTGGGCATTGACACCCAGATAGGATTTCACGACGCAGATACCTTTGTACAGGCCGGAGCCATTGTGGTGAGTCCCGGGATACCCCTGAACCACCCGGACCTTCAGCAGGCACATGCCGCCGGAGTCCCCCTGTTCGGGGACCTGGATATCTTCAATATGTATAACAAGACCCCGATGGTGGCCATCACCGGCACCAACGGCAAAACCACGGTCACAACCCTGGTCCGGGACATGCTTGAGGCCTCCGGCACATCCACTTTCATGGGAGGCAACATCGGCACTCCCCTGGTGGAATATCTCCTGTCCGGAGCACCGGCCCGAATGGTAGTGGCGGAAATCTCCAGTTTCCAGCTGGACCTGGCCCGGGATTTCACTCCTGACATCGCCGTGCTGCTGAACATCTCGCCGGATCACCTGGACCGGTACAAAGGAATGGATGAATACTGCCGGTCCAAATGGTCCATTTTCAAACATCAGACATCCGCGCATACGGCCATTGTCAATGCAGATATGACAGACATCTGCCCGGCCCGGCCCAAGCCGGCATCCCGGATACTCGAATTTTCTTCAACCCCGGAAACCCTGATACACCAGGGAGCCAAAGTGGAAAACCAGACCATTTTCCTGAATCTGCCGGAAACCGGCGTCTCACATCCCGCTCAGATCGACTGTGAAAACCGGGTCAAGGTGGCCGGAATCCACAACTTAGAAAACATTGCAGCCGCAGCCCTGGCAACCTTGTGTGCCGGCGGAACTGTTCCCGGTATTCTGGCAGCGGTCCAGGCATTTAATGGATTGCCCCACCGGTTGACGTTTGTCTCGGAAATAAAGGGTATTCAATTTTACAATGACTCCAAAGCCACCAATACGGATGCGGTGATCCGTGCATTGAACTGTTTCACACAACCGGTGGTCCTGATTCTGGGGGGCCGGGAAAAAGACACGGATTTTATGCTGCTGAAACCGGCCCTCAAAGCAGTCAGGCAAATCATTGCCATGGGAGAGGCTGCGGAGCACATCCATGAAATGTTTTCAAGGGACTTTCCGGTGAAACGGGTTCCAGACATGAAAGCCGCTGTTACCATGGCCCATGCTGCAGCAAAGCCCGGGGATGTGGTGCTGCTGTCTCCTGCCTGCGCCAGTTTTGACATGTTTGAGAATTATGCGGCCCGGGGAGATGCATTTACCCGTCATGTGCGGGAACTGGAGATGAGAAGCCATGGATAATACCCGGTCTGTGCATCCGATTTTCAAAGAGAGGCTGCTGCTCTTTCCGGCATTGATATTGTGCGGCACAGGTATTGTCATGGTCTACTCCGCATCCTCGGCCATTTCCATGCAGAATCACGACACGCTGTTTTATTACCTGCAGCGCCAGATCATATTTTTTGGCATCAGCCTGGGCGTGTTGTTCCTGGCCGCCTCGTTTCCCCACCGGTTTTACAACAAACTGGCGTATCTCATTCTCCTCACCGCCCTCATCTGTTTGACCGCCGTTCTCATCCCGGGCCTGGGTATCGAAGCCAATGGGGCCCACCGGTGGCTGGATCTGGGCATGTTTCGGTTCCAGCCCGCAGAATTTGCCAAACTGGCACTGATTCTGTTCCTGGGATACAGTCTGGCCAAAAAACAGCCCATGATCACCGATTTTTCAGTGGGTTTCATGCCCCACCTTCTGATTTTTTCCCTGTTTGCCCTGCTGATCATTTTTCAACCTGATTTCGGCACCATCGTGGTGCTGGGTCTGATCTGCTGGGGCATGATGTTTGTGGCCGGAGTCAGAATCTGGCATCTTCTGAGCCCGCTGCCCCTGATCATTCCAGTGGTTTATTTCCTGGTTTTCAAGGTGGAATACCGGCTCACCCGGATCCTGACCTTTATGAATCCCTGGGAAGATCCATACAATGCCGGATATCAGATTACCCATTCCCTGAAAGCCTTTGGTTCCGGCGGGCTGTTCGGGCAGGGGATCGGCCTGGGAATGCAGAAAATGAATTACCTGCCTGAACCCCACACCGATTTTATTTTTTCCATTATCGGCGAGGAACTGGGGTTGATCGGGGTGCTGACCATCCTCACCCTGTATGGCATCATTCTGGTCCGCGGTTTTTATATTGCCAGAAACGCCGACACCGTATTCGGAGCCATCACCGCAGCCGGCCTCACCCTGTACCTGGGAATTCAGATCATCATCAACACCGGCGTGTCGTTGAGTGTATTTCCCACCAAAGGGCTGACCCTGCCTCTTATCAGTTACGGTGGTACTTCGCTGGTCATCAACATGGCAGTGATGGGCATTTTAATGAACATCGGGGCGACCCGTTCCCTTTCGTCCAAAAAGGAGACCCCATCATGACGGACCGCTTCCATGTCATCATTGCCGGTGGAAAAACAGGGGGGCATCTGTTTCCCGGCATTGCCGTGGCCCAGGCCCTGCAGCGCAGGCACCCGGCGGTGCGGCTTCTGTTTGTCGGCACGGATACCCCGTTTGAGATCCAGACATTAAAAACTTACGGATTGGATCATACCCCGATTTTTTCCCGGCCCCTCAAAGGCCGGTCTTTGTTTCGGAAACTGACTGGAACCGCTGCCATACTGGTGTCTCTGATTCAGTCTCTCTGGATTGTATGGCGGTTCAAGCCGGATTTTGTTCTCGGTGTGGGGGGATATTCCTCCTTTGCCGTGGTTCTGGCTGCCTGGATACTCAGGATCCCCACTGCCATTCAGGAACAGAATGCATTTCCCGGCATCACCAACCGCATGCTGGCACGATTCTGTACTGTGATTTTCACCGCCTTCGAGGATACCCGGGGGTTTGAGCAAAACCCCAAAACCCGGTTGACCGGAAACCCGGTCCGGGAACAGGGACCTGAGATTCAAACCGATGCATCCCGGATTGAAGACATCGATTCAACTGATTTCGTTCTTCTGGTCACCGGCGGGAGCCAGGGGGCCTCCAGCATCAACCGGGCCGTGGTGGACATGGCCGCCCGCATGACAGACATGCCGGATCTCTTCATCATTTTTCAAACCGGAACCGGTCATGATGCGGCTGTCTCAGCGCAATTAGAGTCACTGGGCATCCGGGCAAGGGTTCAGCCCTTTTTTCCGGATATGCCCAGACTGATGGAACAAGCGGACCTGATGATCTGCCGTGCCGGGGCCGGCACTCTGTCTGAAATGGCGGTCAAGGGGGTGCCGGCCATTCTGGTTCCCTATCCTTTTGCAGCCGATGATCACCAGACACACAATGCACAATCCCTGGTTGACCAGGGCGCGGCTCAGATCGTGGCAGACCGTGAATTATCCGGGGACCTGCTTTACCAGCGGGTGGTGGATCTGAAATCCAACCCGGAAAAACGCTGCCAGATGGCCGAATCCATGGCAAAACTGGCCAGACCCGATGCCGCAGACCGGATTGCGGCGTATATCTTAGAGACAAAGGAGTCATGACCTGTGTACCAGACTGATTATCACATCCATTTTGTGGGGATCGGCGGCATCGGCATGAGCGGTATTGCCGAGTTGCTCATCAACCTGGGATATACCGTAACCGGGTCTGATCTGAAACTGTCTTCCATCACCCGGCGGCTTGCGGACAAAGGCGCCGCCATATTCAAGGGACACAGCAAAAAACAGGTGACCGGGGCCGACGTCATTGTAACCTCTTCCGCCATATCCGATGAAAACCCGGAAGTGGTTCAGGCAAAGGCATTGGGAATTCCCATCATCCCCAGAGCAGCCATGCTGGCGGAACTGATGCGCATCAAATATGCCATTGCCGTATCCGGTGCCCACGGTAAAACCTCCACCACCGCCATGATCGCCCAGATTCTCAATACCGGCGGCCTGGATCCCACGGTGATTATCGGGGGCCTGCTCATGGGGCTGGACACCAATGCCCTTCACGGGCAGGGCGAATTCATTGTGGCGGAAGCCGATGAAAGTGACGGCTCGTTTCTCCAGTATTCACCGGCCATCGCCACGGTGACCAACATTGACCTGGAACATCTGGATTTTTATAAAGACATTGAAGACATTAAAGACAAATTCGTCCGGTTCATCAATTCCGTCCCCTTTTACGGAGTAGCCATTCTCTGCCTGGACAATGAACATATTCAAAACATTCTGCCCCGGATCACGGTCCGGCATACCACCTTTGGCCTGTCCGCCCAGGCAGATCTCCAGGCCAGGAAGATCCGATTTGAAAAAGGACAAAGCCGGTTCACGGTCACCCGGGAAAACCGGGATCTGGGAGACATCGTTCTCAACCTGGCCGGCCAGCACAATATCCTGAATGCTTTGGCCGGAATCGCCACCGGCCTGGAACTCAAAATTCCCTTTGAGGTGATCAAACAGGCGCTGGAAGAAATCAAAGGGGTCCGGCGCCGCCTGGAAGTCAAGGGAGAGAAAAAACAGATTCTGGTCATGGATGATTACGGGCACCATCCCACAGAGATTACGGCCACATTGAATGCCGTGCGGGAAAGTTATTCCGACCGGCGGCTGGTGGTCATTTTCCAGCCCCACCGGTACACCCGGACCCGGGCATTGTTCAATGAATTTACCCGAGCCTTTTACCAGTCGGATGTCCTGGTTCTGGTTCCCATATACGCGGCCAGTGAAGCCCCGATTCCCCAGGTGGATTCCAGTATGCTGTGCACAGGGATCCAGGAACACGGCCACAAAGATGTGTCTTTTGCCCCGGATTTCACCCAGGCGTTGTCCATGGTTACCCATAAACTCAAACCCAATGACCTGGTGCTCACTCTGGGAGCCGGGGACATCCATACGCTGGGTGAAAAATTACTGGAGATTTTATAAATCAACATGACCCCCCACCCCTGCATATCTGACCTGCAAAAGACCTTTGGTCTGAAAACAGACGTTTCCATGGCCGGCCATACCCGGCTGAACGTCGGTGGACCGGCAGATCTTCTGGCACAACCCAGGACCCGGCAGGAGCTGATAACCCTGCTTGAGGCCGCCCGCAATGCCTGTGTGCCGGTGACGATCGTGGGCGGCGGCTGCAACCTGCTCGTATCAGATCAGGGTATCCGGGGGCTGGTGGTGGTGACCACACAGCTGAAATCCGGTATTCAAACACAGACACATTCCAGCAAAAAGATCCATCTGTCCATGGAAGCCGGCGAACGGCTCTCCACTGTCTGCAATTATGCGGTACGCCAGGGGCTGACCGGCCTGGAATTCTGTGCCGGAATTCCAGGAACCGTGGGCGGGGCAGTGATCATGAATGCAGGCACCGCAGATCAGGGAATTGGCCGACGGGTTTACAGCCTGGATCTTCTGAACCTGGACACCCTGACTGTCCACACCCTGAAAAAAGAAGATCTGGTCTTTTCTTACCGCCGCCTGACTCTTTCAAACCATATGATCCTGGGAATCACCCTGGCCCTTGCATCTGGGGATCCGGTTCAAATCAGACAGACATTCGATGCGATCCTCGCCCGAAAACAGAAAACACAGCCCATGGATCTGCCCAGTGCCGGCTGCTTTTTCAAGAACCCGGACCCGGACCGGCCGGCCGGCAAGCTGATCGAAGACGCGGGGCTCAAGGGTCAAACCATTCGCGGTGCACAGGTTTCCCCCATCCATGCCAACTATATTGTCAATCTCGGCCATGCCACCTGCCAGGATATTCTGGCCTTGAAGCAGCACATTCAAGAACAGGTATGGAACCGATTCAGGATCGTTCTTGAAACCGAAGTCATATCAACAGGAGATGGAATGAAAAATGAATGAGAAAAATTTGCCCAACCGGTATAAAGAGCCGGCCGAAAAAACAGTGCCCCCGGAAACTGCCGGGGAAACCTCATTTTATTCCAGTTTACTGAAATCCATTTTGCTCATATGTGTTTTCAGCCTGTCCGCGTTGTTTGTCCATGATGTGGTCGTGCAGAGTCCGTTTTTTACCGTTCGCCAGGTCAACATTCAGGGAGAACATCGGGTGAAAAAGGAAGAGATCCTGATTCTGGCCGAACTTTCCCGGCCGGTCAATTTTTTCCAGGCCAATCTGCCGACCATGGAAAAGCGCATTGCTTCGCATCCCTGGATTTCTTCCGCCACAGTTCGCCGGTCCCTGTTCTCCACACTGACGATTACAGTCGAGGAACAGCATCCACTGGCCATTGTCCGGATTGAAAATTTTCCTGATATGATCATCAACCAGCAGGGGGTGCCGTTCAAAGCCTATGAACCGGAAATGGATCAGGATATCACCCTGCCTGTAATCACCGGCCTGGATCTGACCAGCAGTGACCAATTCTATCACTTTGAGGGACCTTTATTCAACGCGGTGCTGGATCTTCTTCAGAGCCGGTACCAGAAGAACATCATTTCCATTCACGGGGATGACCTCATCGGCATCACCGTCCAGGCAACCGGTCTTTTCAACCCGTCTCTTCTGGTGGAATCCCGGACATTGCCCATCTGCCTGGGATTTGACGACTATGAACGCAAATTTGTCAAGGCCCTGCAGATCAGCCAGTACATTCTTGCCAATATTCCCGGGAAAACCATCTGCGCCATGGATCTGTTTGAAATGGATACGGTCTTTGTAAAAACGGCACAGAGGGATTCCCTGCACGCCACTATCGAAAAGGGGGTCTGATTTTGCAGGAAAATGAAAAAATAATTGTGGGCCTGGATATTGGAACCACCAAAATCTGTGCAGTGGTGGGTGAAGTCCTGGATGACGAAATCAACATCATCGGTGTCGGCTCTCATCCATCCACCGGGCTGCGGAAAGGATCGGTGGTCAATATCGAATCCACCGTGGATGCCATCAAAAAAGCGGTTCAGGAAGCAGAACTGATGGCCGGATGTGACATCTCCTCGGTCTTTGTCGGTATTGCCGGCAATCATGTCATGGGATTCAACAGCCATGGCATCATTGCCATCAAAGGCCGGGAAATCACCCAGAATGATGTGAGCCGGGTGGTTGACGCAGCCAAAGCCGTGGCCATCCCGGCCGACCGGGAGATCATTCATGTGATCCCCCAGGAATTCATCGTGGATGACATGACATCGATCCAGAATCCTGTGGGCATGACCGCAATTCGCCTGGAAGCAAAGATACACATCGTCACCGGCGCGGTATCTTCCGCCAGGAATCTGGTCAAATGCTGTAACAAGGCAGGCCTGGAGGTCTGTGATATTGTCCTCTCCTCGATGGCTTCCGGCCAGGCGGTGCTGAGTGCCGAAGAAAAGGAACTGGGCTGTCTGGTGGCGGATATCGGCGGAGGAATCACTGATCTGGCCCTTTTCAAGGACAACAATCTCAAATTTATCTATGAATTGACCGTAGGGGGACACAACCTCACCAATGACATATCCATTGGGTTGAGAACCCCGCTGCCTGAAGCGGAAAAAATTAAAATCGATCACGGCACCTGTGTCCCGGAACACATCCGGAATGGGGCCACTATCGAAGTGCCGGCCGTAGGAGGCCGTTCCCCCAAACGGTTATCCAAAGGGATTCTGGCGGAAATTCTGGAACCCCGGGTGGAGGAAATTTTCTCTCTGCTCAAAAAAGAGCTGTTCTCCAACGGACTTGAAAATGCCTTTCCTGCCGGGTTTGTCCTTACCGGCGGCAGTGTGGTCATGGACGGAACCACGGACATTGCTGAATCGGTTTTCAATGTACCGGTAAGGATCGGCGAACCGGACAAGATCGGAGGATTGAAAGACATTGTCAGAAATCCGGCCTATGCCACAGGCGTTGGCCTGGTCCTTTTCGGTACCACGGCCACCTGCAGACAGCCCGAAACAGAGCCGGCCAAACCGGGTCTGGGGCCCGCTATCACACGAATGAAAAAATGGTTTAAAGATATTATATAAACAAAACATCAGGGAGGTGGACATGAATTTTTCTTTTGTCGAAAGCAACGCATCAGCAAAAATCAAAGTAATCGGTGTGGGGGGAGCCGGCGGGAATGCTGTCAACAACATGATCAATGCCAATCTGCAGGGCGTGAAATTTATCGTGGCAAACACCGATGCCCAGGCACTTGAAACATCCAATGCGGAAGTCAAAATCCAGCTGGGAAAATCCCTCACCGAAGGTCTGGGGGCCGGCGCGGATCCGAACATCGGCAGGGAGGCGGCCCTGGAGAGTTTGGATGAACTTCGTGAGGCCCTGGAAGGCAGCCACATGGTATTTATCACTGCCGGTTTCGGGGGCGGAACCGGCACCGGAGCGGCCCCGGTAATTGCAGAGGTCTGCAAGGATCTGGGAATTCTCACCGTGGCTGTAGCATCCAAGCCGTTTTCCTTTGAAGGTAAAAAAAGGGAACGCCAGGCCCTGGACGGACTGGAAAAACTGCACGGCATTACCGACACGGTCATCACCATTCCCAATGACCGGCTCAGGGGCATCGCCCCCAAAGGCGCCAGAATGGTGGATATGTTTATCAAGGCCGATGAAATTCTTCACCACTCCGTCAAGGGTATCACCGATCTGATCATGATGCCGGGGCATGTGAACCTGGACTTTGCAGATGTCAAAACCACCATGCGGAAGGCCGGCAAAGCCCTGATGGGCATCGGGATTGCTTCCGGCGAAAACCGGGCCACTGAAGCAGCAGAAAAAGCCATTTCCCATCCCCTGCTGGAAGACATCTCCATTTCCGGGGCCAAGGGCGTGCTCATGAACATCACGTCTTCGTCAGACCTGACCCTGGACGAAATGACCGAAGCCTCGGACCGGATTTATCAGGAAGTGGGCGATGACGCAGAGATCATCTGGGGACAGACTTTTGACGAAACCCTGGGGGATGAAATCCGGATCACGGTCATTGCCACGGGCATCGGTTCCAGGGAACCGGAACTGGCTGAAAACATGCGTCGATTAGAGCCCTCAACAGCACCGGCCATGTCGGCGGGGTATGGCAACCACCCGACCCAGAATCAGACAGCGCCCCAGGTCCGGACAGCCACTGCAGAGTATACCGGCACTCCCATTGCCAGAGGCCGTTTGCGGACACCCACCGAAGAAGAACTGGCCAACTGGAACGAATTTGACAATCCGGTCCGGGTCACCCACAAACGGGTCGTCGGCGGGGAAGATTTGCCTTCCTCTTACAATGACACTGCATTTGACAACGACAACCTGGAGGTACCCACCTTTTTGAGAAGAAAAGCGGACTGATTTGTGACGTCATCGTCCACACCGGCCCCCCACCAGCGACCTTTGGCTGAAACCGGAGTGATCATCAAACAGGAAAAGGGATTGACCCGTGTGGCCCTGGTCTATCCCAGCACGTACCGGACAGGGATGTCCAACCTGGGGTTTCAGCGGGTGTACCACCTGATCAATCAGGAACCGTCCACTGTCTGTGAACGGGTGTTTTTACCCGATCCCGGACACAAAGCACCTGATGATGTACTCAGTTGTGAAACCAGGCAGGCGTTGAACCGGTTTGATGTCATCTTTTTTTCCATCTCCTTTGAAAACGATTTTATCCATCTGGTCCGGCTGCTTAAAAAGGCAGGTATCCCGACACGGTCATCAGATCGAAACCACCTCCACCCGCTGGTGGCAGCAGGCGGGGTTGCCTGTTTTCTCAACCCGGAACCGATTGCCCCTTTCATGGATTTTTTCCTTCTGGGGGAGGCAGAATGCCTGGTCACAGATTTTTTCGGTCTGTTTCGTCGACACCGCCGTCGAACGGATCTGATGGCGGTACTTGAATCAAATCTGCCCGGCGCCTATGTCCCGGGACGTCATCCGCCCTTTTCCAGCAGCAAAATTCCGGTTCAGTTCGTGAAAACCCTTGATGAGATCCAGACCCACACCTGCGTGTTGACATCAGACACCGCATTCAAAGACAAGTTTCTGGTGGAAATCCTCAAAGGGTGCCCGCATGGATGCCGTTTCTGCACCGCCGGATTCATTTACCGCCCTCCGCGTATCTGTCCCAAAGACACTGTGTTCAAAGCCATAGACAAAGCAAGGGGGAAGACCCGCAAAATCGGTCTGGTGAGTTCTGCGATCCTGGATCACCCGGATATTGCCGATATCTGTCAATATGGAACCCAACACGGATTTTCCCTGTCGTTTTCTTCCCTGCGGGCTGACAAACTAAATGATGCCATGATTGATCTTTTGAGCCGTTCTGGTGTCAAGACAGCAACCATTGCGCCGGAAGCCGGATCAGAACGCATGCGGCGCATCATCAACAAAAAAATGACCCAGTCTGATATTTTTCATGCCGTGGAAAAACTGGTGGCCAAAAACATCTTGAATCTGCGCCTTTATTTCATGATCGGTCTGCCGTTTGAAACCGATGACGATATTCAGGCCATCGTCAATTTGACAAAAGACATCAAAGAACGGTTTTTAACCGTTTCAAGAAAACAGAAACGTATGGGCACCATCACCCTGAGCATCAATGCCTTCATTCCCAAGCCGGCCACGCCTTTCCAGTGGGCCGCTCTGACAAATGAAAAAATTCTGAAACGTCGGGTTGATCTCATCCGGCAGGGCCTGAAAAAAACTCCCAATGTCGTTTTACACACCCCTTCCCTTAAAACAGCAAAAATCAGTGCCCTGCTGTCTTTAGGAGACCGGAAAACAGCGGATGTGATCGAATCGGCATGCGAACATGGATGGGCGTATGCGTTGAGGCTTCATGCAGATCACTGCCATCAGATCATCTATACCGAAAAATCCGTACCCGACCTGTCTGGTGAATCCGCTGCCGACCCTTTGCCTGCTTTGCCCTGGAGTTTTCTGAATTCAGGTATTTCCGAACAGTTTCTGGCAAAGGAATGGCACCGGGCGGCCAGGGAAACACAATCCCCCGCCTGTCCCATGGTACGGTGCAGTCAATGCCGGGTCTGCCGGGAGTCCCCCGATACTCCCGGTGAGAAACCTACCATTTCGTAACAGTCGCGCTTCATATCCATCTGAATTTAAGTGCTTGACTTAATGTTCCAGATGTGGTTTAGGTTTAAGAAACTTAACGGAGCGTTTGACATGAATCACAGCAGCACAGACCGATCCTATTTTTATTTCTGGTATTATTATACGGATCTGCCTGGGCTCTTGTGACAGTTTTCTCATAAACCAACCCAAAGCCACAGGCAGAGATACCGCCTGTGGCTTTTTTATTTTTCAGCTCACAGGCGGCTCATCTCCGGCGTGTGAAGGAGACCGTCATGAAAAAAACCTTTGACATCCATGTAAAAGAATTCAAATCCCTCATTTCCCCCACTGAGATGAAGCAGACCCTCCCTCTGACAGATGCAGCCGTTCATACGGTTGTTTCCGGCAGGAAAGAGGTCGTAAACATCCTGGCGGGAAAAGACGACCGCCTGCTGGTCATTGCCGGGCCCTGTTCCATCCATGACCCGGAAGCGGCCATGGAATATGCCCAAAAACTGATGTCATTGCGACGGGAGGTATCAGACAAAATCTCCCTGATTATGCGTGTATACTTTGAAAAACCCCGAACCACGGTCGGATGGAAAGGCCTGATCAACGATCCATTTCTGGATGCCTCTTTCAATGTCAATGCCGGTCTGGAAACCGCCAGAAAACTGCTCATTGATATCAATGCCCTGGGACTTCCCACAGCGACGGAAATCCTGGACCCCATTACCCCTCAGTACATTGCCGGGCTCCTTTCCTGGGTGGCCGTCGGGGCTCGGACCACTGAATCCCAGACCCACCGGGAAATGGCATCCGGCCTGTCCATGCCTGTTGGGTTCAAAAACTGCACAGACGGCCGTATCTCAGCGGCAGTGAACGCCATTCAGGCCGCCGCCTCTCCCCAGCATTTTCTGGGTATCGACCCGGATGGCCGGTCCGCTGTGGTTTCCACCACGGGTAATCCCTTCTGTCACCTGGTTTTGCGGGGCGGTGCCACGCCGAACTATGACCCGGTCTCGGTGGGGAGAGCCCAGGCCGTTCTTCGACAGAAACAGCTGTCTGACCGCCTTGTCATTGATTGTTCCCATGACAATTCCGGCCAGAAACACACCGGTCAGGCCTTTGTATTCAAAAGTGCACTGGACCAGCGGCTTGAAGGCAATTCAGGTATCATAGGGCTGATGCTGGAAAGCAATCTGTTCGAGGGTCGCCAAAACTGCCCGGGTGATGGATGTGCCCTTCAATACGGGGTATCCATTACCGACGAATGCATTTCCTGGCAGACTACGGCACAATTGATTCGCTGCGCCTACCGGCGTTTGTGACAGTGCTCTTCTCTCTTCAGGGCTCAGAGGATGCCGATGCCAGCTGTCCGGTGATGCACTGCACCAGCATCAGTGAAATAAAACTCAACCCGGCCCCGGCAAAAAAGGGAATGCGGTAATCCACCAGCCAGAGGAGGCCACCCACTGTCGGCAGCACCACTGCGGCAATATGGTTGATGGTGAACCCCATGGCCATGCTGGGCGCAATATCCCGGGGGTCTGCAATTTTCTGAAAAAAGGTGTTGATGGCAATGGCAAAATTGAAAAACACATGATCCAGAATATAGAGCATCCCAGCCGCCACCCAGGAATCCACCAGGCCATACGCCGTGAAAATGAGAATCAGTGACAGGTATTCGAGGCTCAACATTTTGCGTTCACCGAACCAGACAATGCATTTGCCGATAAAGGGGCTCAAAAAATAATTCAGACTGTTGTTGATAAAAAAAAGAACGGCGATGCCCTGGACCGTGTATTCAAATTTTTTTACCAGCAGAAACGAGGCAAAAGCCATAAAAATCTGCCGCCGGGCACCGGCCATGAATGTCAAAGCATAATACAGCCAGTAGCGTTTCTTGAAAATCATTTTTTTGTGCTGGGGGATCATATCCGCTGACACGGGATTCCGGGAAAACGCCCACAGCCCGACCCCGATTATCACAGCACCGAACAGCAAATACAGCTGGGTATAAGAAAGAAACATCACCAGAATGAACACCATCCCTCCGGTGAACATACTGCTGAGAGATGCATAGCTTCTCAGTTTTCCGAAAACAGCTGGGGCCACAGATTTGTCAAAATACTGCAATCCCAGGGACTGGTAGGTCGTTTCATAATAATGGAACCCGAAACTCATCAACAGGGTGGCCAGGATCAATCCCGTAAAACTGGGAACCAGACCGGTAGCAGCCAGCCCGATGCCCAGCAGCAGTACCGACAGGGCTGACAACCGGTGTTCCTTGAGGATCAACAACACATAAACCACCAGCAGGGCCAGAAATCCGGGAATTTCCCGCACGGACTGTATTACGCCCACATGGTGCCCGTCCAGATGAACCACGTTGACGGCAAAATTGTCAAACAGGGTCTGCCACACGTGCAGCCCCCCGGAAACGGTGATGGTGAGTACCATCAGGTAGATATACATGGGGTTGTGAATCATTGATTGTTTCATGCTTGCTGCCCTGGCCTTTTTTTCTCTGGATCCGGGTTTCTGGTAAAAAAAATCACTATTTCATCATAAAGGGGCCTACTGTCAAGAAAAAAAATCAGGATTTACAACGGTTGAACGGTTCTGTAGTATCTGCAGAATAATTCCAGGAAAGGATTGTTAAGCGTGGGAAGTATGAATTTTGATTTTATCGTTTTATCAGTTATCGTTCTCAGCGCATTTGTTCTGTTCGTCGGCAGCTGGCTCCGGGTGGATCTGGTAGGACTGATGGTACTGTCAGCACTGGCATTGACAGGACTGATCACACCCGCAGAAGCAATGGGCGGTTTCAGCAGCCCGGCGGTGGTCACGGTCTGGGCATTGTTCATCCTGACCGGGGGCCTGACCCGTACCGGCATCGCCCATCAACTGGGACAACCGTTACAGAGACTGGCCCACGGCAGTGAGGTCACACTCATGATGGTGCTGATGGTTTTTGCCAGTCTGCTGTCTGCTTTGATCAACACTGTGACGGTTGCTGCCATTCTGCTGCCCTCCACCATGGAACTGGCCCGCCGCAGCGGCCGCCCGCCCTCCAGACTGTTAATGCCCCTGTCACTGGGTTGCCTGCTTGGCGGACCGTTCACCAGCATTTCCACCCCACCCAATATCCTGGTGACCGATGCCCTTCGTGACCACGGCCTTGAGCCATTCGCTATTTTCGATTTCACACCCATCACCGGGGCCATTGTGTTGGCCGGCATCGGTTTTATGGTTTTAATCGGACGGCACCTGCTGCCCACCCGGTCAGGAGATGCAAAAGGAAGACATGACAAAGCCCTCGGCACTTCTTATCAGCTGGATTCCCATATTTTCACCACCCGCATCCCCAAAGGCTCTCCTCTTCAGGGCCGCACACTTTCCGAAAGCCGGCTGGGGTCCGCCCTCTCCCTGACTGTTCTGGCTGTCCGCCGCAAAGGGGTTATGATCTTTGCCCCGGGACCCGATCAGTTACTTGAACCGGAAGATATTCTGATCGTGCACGGCAGCCCGGACCATCTGCAGCGCATCCATGCCAGCCAGCACTTACAGATTGAATCATCTGATCAGATCCGGGATCTGTCGGCCCACCGTCTTTTCACCGCTGAAGTCATTATCCATGACAAGTCCCCTTTATCCGGTGTCATCCTTGCAGACAGCGGCTTACGCCGGGACCACCGTGTACATGTGAGAACCCTGTTCACCCCGGACCAGAAACCGGTCAAAGACCTGCGCCACCACAGATTGGCTCCTGGAGACCGGTTGATACTGCAGGGAGAGAAACCGGCTCTTGACGCATTATCTAAAAAACAAATGGTCTCTCAATTGCATTTCAAGACACCGGATCAAGGAATAACTTCGCCGGATGACCCGATGGATCTGCTGCAGGTTCGGGTCCCGGAAGGATCAGTCCTGGCCGGGCATGACCTGATCGAAAGCCGGTTGGGCAATGCATTCGGCCTGACAGTGGCCGGCATTGTACGGAATTCAGACACAATCTGGATGCCGGCGCCCCAAGAAATGATTCAGGCCGGAGATCTGCTGCTGCTTCTGGGATCTTTTCGTGATCTGGAAATTCTTGAGGGGTTGCAGGATCTGAACATCACGAAACAGTCCGCCCTGCTTACCGAAGAACTGGAATCCCAGCAGATCGGGGTTACCGAAGTGCTGCTTTCCCCCCGCACCACCCTTGCCGGGAGCAGCCTGGCCAGTCTGATGTTCCGGGAACGTTACGGCATCAGTGTTCTTGCGGTATGGCGGAAAGGCCGGGCCTTTCGTACCGGACTCCAGGACCTGCCGCTCCAGTTTGGCGATGCCCTGCTGGTGTACGGCCAGCGGCGGAATCTTGAGGCACTGGCCCGGGATCCTGATTTTCTGGTGCTGGATGAATCCGCTGCCCAGGCGCCCCGCCTGGAAAAAGCCCGGATCGCTGTGGTTATTATGCTGGCGGTCATTCTCAGTGCCATGCTCGGGCTCATACCCATTGCGATTGCCGCCCTGGCCGGGGCCACCTGCATGGTGCTTGCCGGATGTCTGAGCATGGAGGAAGCTTACCGGACCATTGAATGGAAAGTGGTGTTTCTGATTGCGGCCATGTTGCCCCTGGGCGCGGCCATTGAAAACACCGGCGCCGCCCAGATGGGCGCTTCAGCCCTGGTCTCGATGGTGGGAGACCTGGGCCCAAGATGGGTGGTGGCAGCCCTGTTCTTCATCACGGTCCTGGGTACACAGATCATTCCCACAGCCGCCCTGGTGGTGCTCATGACCCCGGTGGCCCTGAGTACCTCGGCGACACTGGGGCTTTCTCCGCATCTGCTGATGATGACCGTGGCCATCTCTGCATCGTCCAGTTTTGCCAGCCCGCTGTCCCATCCTGCCCACCTGCTGGTGATGGGCCCGGGCGGGTACCAGTTCATGGATTATGTCAAAGTGGGGGTGCCCATTACTGTTTTGTCACTGGCTGTATCGGTGGCGTTGCTGCCGATACTGTGGCCGCCTTATCCATAGCCTTGTCCATCAGAGGCCCCGCCATTACCCTTTTCCACTCCGAAACCCCATCTTCCTGCCCGATGCCGGCTTCCCTGGCTGCGGCAGAAATAAAATCCTGGGGCGGATCCACTTCAAACCCCATTTTCCGCCCGGAAAATGGGTGTCTAAATCCCATCTGCCAGGCATGGAGCATCTGTCTGGGATGGGGCTGTAATTTTTTTCGATTTCTGCGAAACTGATAGGTCAGATCTCCCAGGAGCGGGTATCCCATATCATAGAAATGCACCCGGATCTGATGGGTACGGCCGGTATACAGATGGATCTTCACAAGGCAGGCGCCTGCGAAGCGCTGGATCACCTGCCACGATGTCCTGGCCGGTTTGCCGGTATCCAGATTGACGCACATCCGCCTGCGGTGCCTGGGGTGTCTGCCGATGGGACTGATGATCTCTCCGGATTCAGCCAGGTCCGATCCGGCGACCAGGGCCAGATAGGTTTTCTCAACCCGATGATACTTGAACTCTTTTTGAAGGAACTGCAGGCTGTGAGAGGTTCTGGCCACCAGAATCAATCCACTGGTGTCTTTGTCCAGCCGATGAACAATCCCCGGCCGGGCCGGATCCTCTCCCACCTGCCTGAGCTCCGGAAAATGATATAACAGCCGGTTGACCAGGGTGTTGGTTTTACAACCTGCCCCGGGATGGACCACCAGACCCGACGGCTTGTTAAGCACAAGAATATGCGAGTCAGCATGGATTACATCCAGGGACCGGGGATCTGATTCAACACTGATTTCAAAGGCGTCAGAACGGATCTCGCCGGTGACCTGGTCCCCTGTTTTCATCCGGTATCCAGGGCGTTTCCGTTGTTCAGACACCCGGATATATCCCTTGTTGATGGCTGCAGCTGCCAGAGATCTTGAACAGGTTGACACGGACCGTGAAATAACCACATCCAAACGCTGTCCCACACAGAGTGGAGAAATTGTAAAATCGATTTTCATGGAAGAATAAAACAAAACCGACGGGAGCAAACCCGCCCGTCGGTTTTTGTTGTTCACAAATGGCTTGTCAGATTATTGGAACAGGTTTTCAATTTCCTTGATCATGGACATTTCATCAATGTCCTTTGCCGTAGACAACTCCTGCACCAGCAGATTCTGTGCCGTATCCAGGAGTTTTCGTTCTCCAAATGACAAGTCTTTTTCCAGTTTGAGCTGAAACAGATCCCGGAAAACTTCCGCCACATCATATATGGACCCTGTCTTGATTTTGTCCATATACTCTCTGTACCGGCGGTTCCAGGTCTGGTTATCCCCATTCTGCGCTTTTTCCTGCATCACTTTGTATACCTGGGGAATTTCGTTTTCAGGAATCACCTCACGTAATCCCACGGATTCGACATTGGATGTCGGGATCATGATCACCATGCCGTTTTCCACAATTTTCATCATGTAAAAATTCATGGTATCGCCGTTAATCTCTTTGCTTTCAATAGACTCGATACACCCCACGCCATGGGCAGGATAAACAGCCAGATCCCCTTTTGCAAATTTTTTTTTGGTTAATGTGTTTTCCTTCGCCTTTGTTTTCTTGGATTTTTCACCCATTAGATAACCCACCTTGAATTATTTACAATTTGCCTATTTTTTAATATATACACTTATCATAACAAGATTGTCAACAAAAAAGAGACTCCCGGCAGCCAAAGGCCTCAGTGTTTTGCATTCACCTGATTCATAGCGCGGACAATTCCGCAGGAGATAATGCATCGACATGCATCCGCCGCATCTTGAATCAGATTGTCCAATTCAGCCTGTTCTTCAGGAGCAAAAGAACCCAAAACATGGCCTGTGACGCAGGTTTTGGCATCAGGATGACCGACTCCAACGCGCACACGGATAAAATTATTGCTGCCAAAGGCCTCCACAATGGACTTGATCCCATTGTGCCCACCGGATCCGCGGTCCTGTACAATCTTAAGGACACCAAAAGGCAGGTCCATATCATCATGAACGACGATGATGTCGGTAAGTGGAATTTTAAAATAGGCGGTGAGTTTCCGAAGGGGCAGACCACTCCGGTTCATATAGGAAATGGGTTTGACCAGAAACACGGACTGGCCGTGAAGTGTCGTTCGGGTATAGCTGGCATCAAAACGGGTTTTACTGAAATCGGTTTCCGCTTTTTCCGCGATGGCGTCAAGGACCAGAAAACCGATATTGTGGCGGGTCCGGGAATACGTCTCTCCCGGGTTTCCCAGACCCGCTATCAATTTGAAATGCGTGGATGACATGATCCACCGGTAGCACGCTATTCAGCGGGCCCGGCAGTGGTATCCTCTGCCGTCTCTGTCATTTCCTCTTCATCCAGAAGTTCGTCTTCTTCCGCCACTTCTTCCTCTTCTCCGGCATCCGGCGGAACGACCGTAACCACGGTAAAATTCACTTCATGTGGGATCTGCACACCTTCCCCAAGGTCAATCGCTTCCACATGAATTGCATCGCCGATATCCAGATGAGTGACATCGATTTGAATACTCTCCGGCGTGTCCGCCGGTTTACAGACCACTTCCAGTTCCCGGCGAATGATCTGAAGCATACCGCCACCATCCTTGACTCCTTTGCTCGTACCGACGATCTCAACCGGAACAGATACCGTTAACTGGGTATCCATATCAATCTGTTGAAAATCTGCATGCTGATATTCAATCCCGAAAGGATCCATCTGGAGATCCTTGAGCATGACCACCTGTGTCTGGGGGGTGTCTCCCTGAATTTTCAAGTTCAGAAAAAGACCGGAAACACCCCGGTCCCGAACTATTTTGTCGAACTCACTGGTGACCAGACTGACCATCATGGGGTCCATTTTGGGCCCGTAAACTACCGCCGGAAACATCTTGTCCCGTCGTATTCTTCTGGCGGCGCCTTTGCCACGGGTTGTTCTCTGCGTGGCGTTCAATTTGATTAAATCCAATGTATTTCCCTCCATAGCCGCTGTTTTACCATATATTCAGAAAAACAGCGCGTTAAAAACCAAAATATTCGTATATATTAACCTGGCTTAAATAAACAAAGAGTTCACCGAGTCTCCTCTGTAGCTGCGCATGATGGCTTCCCCCACCAATTTAGCGATGGAAAGGGTTTTAATCTTTTCACATTGCTGCGCTTCTGATGACAAAGGAATGGTGTCAGTGGCAACCAGCGTGTTGAGCGATGATTGTGTGATTCTTTCAATGGCCGGTCCGGACAGAACAGGGTGGGTACAGTAAGCATGCACCTCACGTGCCCCTTTTTCACGAATGACACTGGCTGCTTCAGTCAGTGTACCGGCTGTATCCACCATATCATCGATGACAATGGCAATCTTGTCTTTGACATCTCCTATAATGGCCATGGCCCTGGCCTTATTGGGAGCACTCCGGCGCTTGTCCACAATTGCCAGGCTGCTGTGGAGCCGTTTGGCATACGCCCGCGCCCGTTCCACACCGCCGGCGTCCGGAGAAACCACCACCAGATTTTCAGGGTACCGGGTCTTGATGTCATCAATGATGATGGGTGCGGCATACAGATTGTCAACAGGCACACTGAAAAAACCCTGAATCTGTCCGGCATGCAGATCCATGGTGATCACGCGGTCCACCCCGGTATTTTCCAGAACATCTGCCACCATTTTAGCGGAAATCGGCACTCTGGGCGCCACTTTTTTATCCTGGCGGGCATACCCGAAATAAGGAATCACCGCGGTGATCCGGCTGGCAGACGAGCGTTTGAACGCATCAATCAACAGCAGCAGTTCCACCAAATGGTCATTCACAGGATTACAGGTGGATTGAATGACATAGATTTCCTGTTTTCTGACATTTTCGTGAATTTCAACCTGGATTTCACCGTCACTGAACCGGTTGACTTTCAATTTTCCCAAAGGTTTCGCAAGATATTCAGAAATCCGGTCGCTCAACAATGGGTTTGAATTACCTGCAAATATTGACAGCCCACTCATAGCAAATCTCTTTGTTTCAAAATTCTTTTTATCATCATCCAAAACTGGCTGGGGCGAGAGGATTCGAACCTCTGAATGCAGGGATCAAAACCCTGTGTCTTGCCGCTTGACGACGCCCCAGTATGGATTGTCTGTATCACCCGTTTTGCAACGCGGTCAGAAACACCTGCCTGTTTTTTCCGGCCCAGTTCTTACAAAGCAAATCATGCGCCTGCGCAGCACTTTCTTCATCTGAAAAAAGCGAAAACAGCGAACCGCCGCTCCCCGACATTGTCACAGGCCGTTCCATCAACTGCAGCATTTCATTTCTGGCAGTCTCAACTTCCGGATACAACCTGAATGTGGCAGATTCCAGATCGTTGTGCAAATAAGGCCGCACATCAACATCCTGTCCCAAAGACAAAATATTTGAAGCAGAATCTATAGTATATTTCCTCCGGGATGTCAAACAAAAATCATGCCCCTGAAATACCCGGGCCGTGGACACAGCAATACCGGGATCACACAATACCACATATCTTGGAAACAGAACCGGCGTTTGTTTCAGCCTTTCTCCCACCCCGGTGGCCAGGGCCGGTCCCTCGGACAGGAAAAATGGGACATCCGCACCGAGCTGCCGTCCCATTTCCATCAGTTCCCTGCCGGAAAACGGATCCGGACACTGGGCATTTAATACGGACAGGACCGTAGCGGCGTTGCTGCTTCCCCCGCCCAGTCCTCCGCCCACAGGAATATTTTTTTGAATATCGATGGTGACTCCTGTGGCGGAAACTTTTTTTTTCATACGGTGACAGCACTTGAAAAACAGTGTGGCGGCCCGGTGTGCCAGGTTGGTTTCATCTCCAGAAACCAGGGGTTGATCACAGAAGACCTCAATCCCGGTGTCTTGAAACGTGAATGTCATGACATCTGCCAGGCTGATTTTTGTCATCAGTGAAAACAGGTCATGAAATCCATCCGGCCGCTTTCCGGTGACATACAAAAACAAATTGATCTTGGCAAAGGATGCCAAAGACTGAATCACCCCTTTGCCCCCACGTAGGCCATCCGAATTTCACTGAGAAGCGCCCGCATCAGGTTTTCTTCATCCTTGTTCAGATTTCCTTTTGTTTTCTCCGAAAGCATGGCCATCATGTCGATGGTGTACTTGGCCATTGTCAGGTCCTTCTGGATTTTGCCCGTGGAAGGATCTTCCACTTTTCCCAGCTGAACCAGTCCGGATGAATAGATAGACAGGATGAAACTGGAAAACTCCACCTTGGGCAGGGCGTTTTTCCGGGCGGCTGCCTCGTTTGCCTCAGCCGCTTTTTTTGCCGCCTCCATGATAAAACCGTTTCCTTCAGGCATCTGAAGATCCTCCATTACATAGGTTTTGGCCTGTGTCATCCAGCCGGATGATGATATCTGCCACCGTTGTTTTCTTCCCGGCCTCATGGACAAAAAGCGGATTGATATCCAGCTCCCTGATCACCGGATGATCATCCACCAGGGCTTTCAAAGAGACAATGTTTTTTTCGATCTCTTCGATATCAGACGGGGCTTCCCCGCGCAATCCCCTGAGGATAGGGTATCCTTTGATACTTTTAACCATCCTGCGGGCCACGTTCCGTCCCATGGGAGACAATCGGAACGCCACATCCTTGTAGACTTCCACAAAAATACCTCCCAGCCCGAACATCACGGCATGACCAAACACCGGATCATAGGTCACGCCTAAAATCACCTCCTTACCGGCCGGTGACATCCGCTGGACCAGCACCCCCTCCAGGTGCGCGTCCGGGTCATATTTTCCAGCGTTTTCCATGATCTGCTCAAATGCGGTTTCAACCGCCTTTTCATTTTCCAGGCGAACCTTGACGCCCCCGGCATCGGACTTGTGAAGAATCTGAGGAGAAACAATTTTCATCACCACCGGATAGCCCAGTTTTCCGGCAATCTGCCTGGCCTCATCCGCAGTTCTGGCCAGTTCCATGGGAAGAATATTGAAGCCGTAACATTTGAGTATCTCGTTCCCGTCCAGTTCTCCAAGTACATACCGGCCCTGAGACAGATACTGTTCAATGATCGCTCCCGCCTTTTCCTTGTCATATTCCAGATTATACGGCGGCAGAATTTTTCTGAACAGCCATTTCATTCCCTCACGCAACGCGCCCAGGGACCGGGCCGCACTTTCGGGAAACTGATAGACCGGCACTTTATGTTTCTGGAGCAGCTTGACACCGTCAGACACATCCACGATCCCCATGAAGGCACACAAAATAGGCTTGATCGTGTTTTCAGCGATTCTGACAATTGATTCCGCTGTTCCGATGGCATCGGTCATGGATTGAGGCGTGAGAATGATCAGCACGGCATCCACCCCCCGGTCCGCCAACACTGTAGCCAAGGTGTTTTCATACCGGTCTTTGGCCGCATCCCCGATCACATCTACGGGATTGTGAAAATTGGCGGTGGCTGGGAGGTATTTCTTCAGCTCCGTGATGGTCTCCTCGGAAAAAGTGGCCAGTTTCAATCCGGACTGTTCACTCATGTCCGTGGCGATAATGCCGGGTCCGCCCGCATTGGTGACAATTGCGATGCGATCGCCTGTGGGATATTTGTTGGCGGCAAATGCCTGGGCATAGTCAAACAGCTGGTTCACGGTCTTGCACCGCAGGATGCCGGACATGGTGAACAACCCGTCATAGATCACATCCGATCCGGCCAGGGCCCCGGTGTGGGAGGCCGCGGCCCTGGCCCCGGCTGCCGATGACCCGGACTTGATGGCAATCACATGGGTCGGGTTGGTACCGGACGTCATCTTCCTGACCTCGGTGATAAATTCCTCGGCGCTGCGGCCCAGCTCTTCCATATAGATCATGACCACATCCGTATCCGGATCCTTGTGGTAGTACCGCAGCAGATCCAGTTCATCCACATCCGCCTTGTTACCGATGGAGATGAATTTGGAGAACCCGAACCCTTTGTCCGCTGCATAATCCAGCACCGCAGTACACAGAGCCCCGCTCTGGGAGATGAACGACACATTCCCCGGTTCCGGCATGCGGGCGGAAAAACTGGCATTCAAAGACACCTTGGGGGACGGGTTGATCACGCCCAGACAATTGGGTCCTACCAGGCGGACCCCTGCCTTGTTGCACAGGGTTTTGATCTGTTTTTCAATCTCAGCCCCTTCTCCGCCGACTTCCTTAAACCCGGCGGAAACGATGACAATGCCCTTGACGCCCTTGGTGATACATTCCTGAACTGAAGCCAGGGCCGCCTTAGGCGGTAGAATGATCATGGCCAGGTCAATGGGATCCGGAATATTGGTGACACTGTTGTAACATTTCACACTGAGTACGGATCGGGCCTTGGGATTGACCGGATACAGTGTTCCCTGATATCCGTTCGATAAAATATTGGCAAAAATATCGTGTCCCACCTTTCCTTTCTGGGTGGAGGCACCGACCACAGCAATGGTTTCTGGTGCAAAAATGGCATCCAGCTTATCCACAAATCCCCCTTTCTCATGACATGTTTAACCCGCATAAGCAACTGCGGGGCCAGGCTTGATTGGGCTGTATGACCAAGCCTGGCCCCGTGCTGATACGGTTTGAATCAAATGTGTGATCAGCCCATACCCAGGCTCAGCTTGGCGGATCGCAGGGTATTTTTCATGAGCATGGCAATGGTCATGGGGCCTACGCCGCCGGGAACCGGGGTGATCTTGCCGGCGATCTCCCTGGCCGCATCAAAATCCACGTCCCCTTTGAGAATGGCTTTACCAGTTTTCTCATTCATTCCCACCCGGTTGACACCCACATCAATGACCGTGGAACCCGGCTTGATCCATTCCGGTTTCACCAGATCCGGTACACCGGCAGCCACAATCAAAATATCCGCCCGTTTGCAGTGGGCCGCAAGATCTTTGGTCCGGGTGTGGACGATGGTCACGGTAGAGTTGGCGCCCACCCCTTTCTGGGCCATCATCATGGCAATGGGTTTGCCCACGATATTGGAACGACCCACGACCACCACTTCGGCCCCTGAGGTTTCCGTACCGGAACGGACGATCATCTCCTGAATACCGGCCGGGGTGCAGGGCAGAAACTTTACTTCATCGCCGCCGATCATCAACCGGCCGACGTTCACCGGATGGAACGCATCCACATCCTTGTCCGGATCGATGGCGTTGAGCACTTTCTTGTCGTCAATGTGCTTGGGCAGCGGCAGCTGCACCAGAATCCCGTGGATATCGGGATCATTGTTGTACTTGTCGATCAGGGACAGCAGATCGGCCTCGGAAATGTCTTCGGGCTGGTCATCCTGAACTTCATGGAATCCGCAGCTGATGGCGGTTTTCACCTTCAGGGTCACATAGCTGATCGATGCCGGAGAGGAGCCCACCAGAATGGTGACCAGGCCTGGCACCTTACCGTGTTTCTCCTTCATCTGTTCCACTTCTTCCTTGATCTCGGCAAGGATCGCTTTCCTGATTTCGGTTCCGCTGATTATTTCTGCAGTCATATTGTTTTTCTCCTGGAATTCATTGGGTTGGTCTGCAACCGGCTCAACCCCTTCTCAAGCAGGGCAAACCGGTTGCAGGATTCAGACTGGATAAAAAGGGAGTTAGAATACACCCTCGACTTTACCGGTTTCCACATCCACATCCACGCGCTTGAACGCGGGGTTGGACCCGGTCCCCGGCATCAGGCTGATGGCACCGGCCACAGGCACGATAAACCCTGCCCCGCCATAGGTCAGGACCTCACGGATCGCCAGACGCCATCCCTTGGGCACCCCTTTAAGGGCCGGGTTGTCGGACAGGGACAGATGGGTTTTCACCATGCACATGCCCAGTCCGGCCAGTTCCGGATCGGACTGGATTCTGGCCAGAGATTTTTCCGCAGCTGCAGAATAATCCACGCCGTCCGCGCCGTACACTTCCTTGGCAATGAGTTCGATCCTTTTTTTAATCGGCATATCCAGTTCATAGAGGAACTTGAATTCGGTTTTTTCTTCACATGCCTCGATGACCGTTTCTGCAAACTCAATGGCCCCTTCTCCGCCTTGTTCCCAGTGACGGGACAGGGCCACTCTGGCACCCTCGGCCTCACACAGTTCCCGGACCTTGGCGATTTCCGCATCCGTGTCGGTGTAGAAGGCGTTGATGCAGACCACCGGAGAGATGCCGGCTTTTCTGACGTTTCTAATATGGTGAATAAGATTTTCACATCCCTTGGCCACCCAGTCCACATTTTCAGTGGAATATTCTTCCGGCATAGGTTTGCCCGGTACCGGCACGGGGGCGCCGCCATGGCATTTCAGGGCCCGGATGGTGGCCACTATCACTGCGCAGTCCGGTTTGAGGCCGGAATTCCGACATTTGAGGTTCCAGAATTTTTCAAATCCGATATCAGCACCGAACCCTGATTCGGTCACATGGTAATCCGCCAGTTTCAACCCGACCTTGTCGGCAATGATGGAGCTCTGTCCGATGGCGATGTTGGCAAACGGTCCGGCATGGACCAGGACCGGCTGGCCTTCCAGGGTCTGCATCAGGGACGGGTTGAGCGCATCCACCATCCAGGCAGTCATGGCGCCGGCCACCTGCAGGTCTTCGGTGGTCACGGGGTTTCCTTTTTTGTCATAGGCCACCACAATTTTGCCCATTCTTTCCCGCATATCCTTGAGATCCGTGGCCAGAGACAGAATGGCCATGACTTCGGAGGAAACCGCGATGCCGAACTTGGATTTCATCATGAATCCGTCGGCCTTGCCGTTGACGCCGTCGATACCGATGATGATGTTTCTCAATGCCTGGCAGCAGAAGTCGATGACCCAGCCCATTTCCACGTTGGTGGGATCGATGTCCAGGCGCTTCATGCCGGACAATCTTTCCAGCTGCTCATCGGTGTAGTTTCTCTCATGCTGCATCCGGGAGGTCAGGGCCACCATGGCCAGGTTGTGGGCGTTCATGATGGCATTGATATCGCCGGTGAACCCCAGAGAAAACGGGGTCAGGGGGATACACTGGGCCAGACCGCCGCCGGCAGCCGATCCCTTGATGTTCATGGTGGGTCCGCCGGAGGGCTGACGGATGGCGGCGCACACGTTTTTCCCCAGTTTACCCAGCCCCTGGACCAGACCCATGGAAGAGGTGGATTTTCCTTCACCCAGCGGTGTCGGGGTAATGGCGGTGACATCGATGTACTTGCCGTTAGGTTTGTCCTTTAACCGCTCCATCACTTTCTTGAAATCGATCTTTCCGACATAATGACCGTGCGGCAGCAGCTCTTCTTTGGTCAACCCGAGTTTTTCACCGATTTCATAAATGGTCAGCATGGATGATTCCGCATCCTGTGCAATTTCCCAGTCCTGGTGTTTGGTTGGATCTAATGCCATGGTTCACTCCTTTGTTGAATTTGGACTCTGATTGAGCCGATGATAAAATAATGATATAAAAACAAAGCGTTATGCTTTATGTCCTCACCACCCGCTGATTCTGTATTCCTGTCAACCTAACTAACTATATAAATCAACATAAAAAATCAACAGGTTTTCGCGACATGCCGATCGTTTTTAAAACCCAGGTGCCGTCTTCTCAATTCCGGTGCCACCCATCCGTCGGCCTTACCGGGGAGCACCGTCAGGAACCCGTATTGTTTGCCGTCCCGTTTTCAAAAAACACTGGTGAACAATCGTATAATTTTTTCGAAAAATCAATATTTTTATAAAAAATTCATTGTTTTCATTGTAAAACATTGCACAAATGATGAAATACAACTTTTCATGAGAAATGCAACGCCGTTTTTATCCATTTTCTACAATTAGAATTTAATAATTAAATCCGATTCAATCTGATTTGGCAAAAAACTCACTTCGCACAACATATTGAAATAAATATAAATTCATCCAATAGCGCACCTGTCTAATAAATTCACTCATCTATTGACAAAAAAGGGTACAAATTATAAATCATATGCTGCTATCAATATTATACATCTTGTAACATGGGGTCTGGTGAATGAAGAGACAATGCAAAAATAACCGTTGGTCAAAAAAAAATGTCGCTCACATTCCCCTTTTCCCATCTCACATATTGTCACACCGTTCTAAACCTAATTCCTTCCAACTCATAACCATCTTTAATATTAGGAGGTAAACGTGGGATTCGAAATAACCAAAGAAACCTATGCCGGCGCCATCAAAAGTATCACCATTGGAAAAGGTGATGGCGCACTGACTGTCGGCGGCCAGAACAGCTATCCGTTTTACCGGTTCGAGGGAGATATGCCCAACAAGCCCATCATTGCCATGGAAATCTGGGACATGGAACCCGAGGACTGGCCGGAAGCTGCCAAAGCACCTTTCAAGGATGTTCTGAGCGATCCGGTGGCCTGGGCCAAAAAATGCGTGGATGAATACAATGCCCAGGCCATTGTGCTTCAGCTCAAAAGTACGGATCCCAATGACAAGGATGCCGGTGCGGACGAAGCTGCCCAGACTGTCAAAAAAGTCAGTGAGGCCATAAATGTCCCCCTGATTGTCTGGGGATGTGCCGTTCCGGCCAAGGACGAAGAAGTGCTCAAGAAGGTCAGTGAGGTCTGTGATGGACACAATCTGGTAATGGGACCGGTGGAGGAAAAGAACCACAAGGGAATCGGTGCCGCTGCCATGGGATATGGACACACCATTATTTCGTCTTCTCCCATCGATGTCAACCTGGCCAAACAGGTAAACATCCTGCTGGAGAACCTGGGTGTTTCTCTGGACAAAGTCATTGTGGATCCCACTACCGGGGGTCTTGGCTACGGCCTGGAATACTCCTACTCCGTGATGGAACGTCTGACTCAGGCCGCCATGACCCAGGGGGATGACAAGCTGCAAAACCCAATGATCAACAACCTGGGCAATGAAGTGTGGAAATGCAAGGAAGCCAAGCAACAGGTCGAAGAAGCCCCTGAACTGGGTGATCCGGAACGTCGTGCCATTCTCATGGAAGCCGTGGGTGCGGTGTCCTATCTCATGTCCGGCTCCAGCATCCTGATCATGCGTCATCCTGAATCCATCAAGCTGGTCAAAGCGTTCATCGAGCTGGCATATGCCGGCGGCTCCGCCATGGATATCGGACCCATCACCAAACAGCTGGATGATGTGGAGATCGATTTTGCCGCCATGTCGCCTGAACCGGATCTGACCATCGTCGAAGAAGAAAAGAAAGCCCCGCCCAAAAAAGCGGCACCGGCAAAGAAGGATGCCCCCAAACCAGCCGATGCCCCCAGTGCGGAGGCCAAACCGGCCCCGGCCGCGGAAGCCAAACCGGCCCCGGCGGAAGAAGCAAAACCGGAACCGGCGGCAGCAGATCCTGAAGCCAAGGCCAAGGCGGAAGCTGAAGCCAAAGCCGACGCAGAAGCCAAAGCCAAGGCGGATGCCCAAGCCAAGGCCAAGGCGGAAGAAGCGGCCAAAGCCAAGGCAGAAGCCGCAGAAAAAGCAAAAATCGACGCCGATAAAAAGGCCTTGAAAGATGCCGCCTCCAAAAGGGAAGCTGAAGAGCAGGCATTGAGAGACAAACGGGCCGCTGAAATGGCCAAACACAAAAAAGACGCCGCACCGAAAAAAGCGGTGCCCATGACCGCTGCCAGAGAACAGAAAAATATGCTTGACAGCATTGTTGAAAACCTGAACTGGATTCACCGGCGGTAAATTATCTCATAGCAATGGTGATTCTTGATCGATTCGATCTATAACACCTTAATTATATTGTGAAAACAATAAGAGGAGGAACCTCTGATGGCAGAAGTAACAAAAGCAAAAGCAGCCAAAGAACCCAAACTGGCTGATCCCATTGAAGCATCATATGAAGTGTCCACCCAGGAAATGATCGAACGCTCCCACAAATTGGGAGTTGAGACCATTTTTGACCGTGCCGTGGCCATGAAGCCCTGTAACATCGGTATCCAGGGCATCTGCTGTAAAAACTGTGCCATGGGCCCCTGCCGTCTGCCGTTGCCCAAGGGCGGCATCGAAGGCGAAGACACCCGAAAAGGCCTGTGCGGCGCCACGCCCAACACCATTGCAGCAAGGAACTTTGCCAGAATGGTGGCCGCCGGCGCAGCAGCCCACTCCGACCATGGCCGGTGCGTGGCAGAAGTGTTCATGTCCGCCGCCAAAAAGGAAACCGAGGCGTATAAGATCAAGGATACCCAGAAACTGCTGGCCATTGCACCCCATCTGGGCGTAGCGGTCACGATTGAGGAAGACGGAGAAACCAAAGACCGTGATATTGATGAAATCGCCCTGGAAGTGGCGGAAGTGGCCCTCAACGAATGGGGAAAAGCAGACGGCGAGCTGCTGTATCTCAAACGTGCCCCTCAGCCGCTTCAGGACAAATGGGAAAAGCAGGGGGTTAAACCCAGAAACATCGACAGAGAAATCGTTGAAATCATGCACCGCACCCACATGGGCGTGGACCAGGATTACAAAAACCTGATCAAACAGTGTACCCGGTGTTCTCTGGCTGATGGATGGGGCGGCTCCATGCTGGCCACCGATCTTCAGGACGTACTGTTCGGCACCCCCACACCGCTGCAGTCCGAAGCCAACCTGGGGATCATGAAAAAAGACCATGTCAACATCATCATCCATGGCCATGAACCCGTACTTTCAGAAGTCATCGTCGCCGTGGCCCAGTCCGAGGAAATGGTGAATTACGCCAAGGAAAAAGGCGCCGCCGGTATCCAGTTGGGCGGTATCTGCTGTACGGCCAATGAAATGCTCCAGCGGCACGGGGTTCCCACGGCGGGCAACTTCCTGCAGCAGGAACTGGCTATCATCACGGGGGCCTGTGATGCCATGGTGGTGGATATCCAGTGTGTCATGCAGAACCTGGCCAATGTGGCAAAATGCTTCCATACCAAACTGATAACCACCCATCCCATTGCCAGGATGGAGCAGGATAATGTCGTTCATATCGAATTCAATGAACACTATGCGCTGGAAGATGCCAAACGCATCGTGAAGATGGCCATCGACAACTTCACGAACCGGGGTTCCGATGTTATGATCCCCCAGCACAAAGCCACCCAGATCGCCGGCTTTGGCGTTGAATCCATCCAGTATCATCTGGGGGGCACGTTCCGGGGCACATACTACACCCTCAACGACAACATCATCAACGGCCGTATCAGAGGTGTGGCCGGTGTGGTGGGGTGCAACAACGCCCGGTCCCGTCACAATGAAATACATGTCAAGGTATTGAAAGAGCTGATCAAAAACGATGTTCTGGTCTTGACCACCGGTTGCGACGGCATCACCGCCGCCATCCACGGCCTGCTGACTCCTGAAGCGGCTCAGGTTTACTGCGGCCCGGGTCTGGCTGAAATCTGTGAAACCGTCGGAATTCCGCCGGTCCTTCACCTGGGTTCCTGCGTAGACAACTCCAGAATCCTGCTGGCAGCCACCGAGGTGGTCAAGGCTGGCGGTCTGGGCAATGATCTGTCTGATCTGCCGGTTGCGGGATCCGCGCCTGAATGGATGAGCGAAAAAGCCATTTCCATCGGCCAGTATTTTGTCACTTCCGGTGTTTACACCGTATTTGGCGGCATTTTGCCCACGTCCGGCGCACCGGTCTTCCACGATTATATTTCCAAGGAGCTGGAAAACATTTACGGTGGGATGTGGGATGTGGAACCGGATCCCATCAAGCATGCTCATTTGATGATCGCCCATATCGACAAAAAGAGAAAAGCCCTGGGTATCGACAAGGCCAGAGAACGGGTGCTGATGGATATGGCGGATCGCCAGAAACTGGAAGCCTAGCAAACTGGAAAAGGCTGAACCCGTAATTACAATAAATCCTCAACGAAGGAGGAAGAAAAACATATGTCTAAATTAATCGCATTTGCTGCCATTCAGGGTGGCTACAAAGTGGTTGCACAGGTGGAAGGTGAACTGGAAAAAGCCCTTCAGACCTATGATGCCAGTACCCAGATCGGATTTCCCAACACCGCGTATTATCTGCCGGTTATCTACTCACTGACCGGATTGAAATGCGAAACCCTGGAAGATCTGAAAAAACCCATGGAATTTGCCAGGAAACTGCTGCCGCCCCATATTAAGCTGAAAAACTGGCTTCCGTACCTGGGGCCCCTACTGGATGCCGGGATGGCCGGTATCATTTCATATGAAGTCAAAGAGGCGCTGCGGTATCTGAATGATCCGGATTTTTACATTGCACAGGAAGACCCGGATGTGGATAACGGAAAAATCTGGGTAGGTGCCGCCGATGATACCATCCTGCGTAAACGCGGGGTGGAATTTGTGGATGGTTCCGCACCGGGCTTTGCTGCCATGGTGGGAGCGGCCCCCAACAAAGAGATCGCCAAAATGATTGTCGAGGACTACCAGAAACGGTCTCTGTATATTTTTTGTGCCGCCAACCACAATGGAAAAACCTTGATCCAGCAGTGCCTGGATGCGGATATGCAGATCGGCTGGAACACCCGTATCGTTCCGTTCGGGCCGGATATTTCTTCTGCCGTGTTTGCTTTAGGGTTTGCCAACAGAGCAGCCATGGCTTTCGGTGGTGTTCAGCCCGGTGATTACAAAAAGATTCTGAAGTACAACAAAGACCGGGTATTCGCCTTCGTCAACGCCTTAGGGGATGTGGGTACCGAATGGGGTGTGGCCGCAGCCGGCTGTGTCAACTGGGGGTTTCCCACCATCGCAGACACGGAAATTCCTGAAATTCTGCCCACCGGTATCTGTACCTATGAGCATGTGGTTGCCCCTGTGGCCCATGAAGACATGGTCCAGAAATCGGTTGAAGTCAGGGGCCTCAAGGTCCAGGTGGCTGAAATCGATATTCCCTGCGCATTCGGCCCGGCATACGAAGGTGAACGGGTCCGGGGTGCGGACCTGTATGCCCAGTGCGGCGGCGGCAAGACCCAGTGCACCGAGCTGGTGAAAATGGCGGACATGAACAAGATCGAGGATGGCAAGGTAGAGGTAATCGGACCGGACATCGACGGCATCAAAGAGGGGGAGACCTTCCACCTCGGGATTTTTGTCCAGATCGCAGGCCGGGAGTTCCAGGATGATTTCGAGCCCATCATGGAACGCCAGATCCATCATCTGATCAACTATATCCAGGGTATCATGCACATCGGCCAGCGGGATATCTCCTGGGTGAGGATCTCCAAGGCCGCCATCGACAAGGGATTCACTCTCAAGGACATCGGTGTGGTACTCCATGCCAAATTCCACCAGGATTTCAACAAAATCGTGGACAAAGTCCAGGTCACCCTGTACACCAAAAAGGAAGATGTGGACAAGATGACCGCCACGGCCAGAGAAAATTATCTGGCAAGAGATGCCCGTGTGGATAACATGCGGGATGAGGATGTTGAAACTTACTACTCCTGCACACTCTGCCAGTCTTTTGCCCCCAGCCATGTGTGCTCGGTATCCCCGGAAAGAACCGGTCTCTGCGGTGCTTACAACTGGATGGACTGCAAGGCCTCTTTTGAGATCAACCCCACCGGTCCCAACCAGCCCATTGAAAAGGGCGAATGCCTGGATCCCAAGCTGGGTCAGTGGAAAGGGGTCAATGAGTTTGTTTACAAAGCATCACGAGGCGCTGTTACCCACTACAACTTCTACTCCATGGTGCATGATCCCATGACCACCTGCGGATGCTGTGAATGTATCGCAGCATTGCTGCCCTCCTGCAACGGAGTCATGACCGTGGGCCGCGATTATTCAGGAGAAACCCCCTGCGGCATGAAGTTCACCACCCTGGCCGGTGTCATGGGCGGTGGTGCTTCTTCCCCCGGCTTTGTGGGCCATTCAAAACACAATATCACCCAGGGTAAATTCATCGTGGGTGACGGTGGGTTGCTCAGAATGGTCTGGATGCCCAAAATGCTCAAAGAAGAGCTCAAGGACAGAATCGTTGCCCGAGGCAAAGAACTTGGAGAGCCTGATCTGTTTGACAAGATCGCGGATGAAACCGTGGGCATCACGGAAGAGGAGATTCTCCCCTTCCTCCAGGAAAAAGGCCATCCGGCACTGAACATGGACCCCATTGTGGGTTAGGCATTTAAAACCAGGGCGGGGCAGTCTTCCACCAGATATAATTCTGCCCCGCCTTTACCATATGGTTGTTTAAACTTTTAAGGAGATTAACATGGCATTAACCGGTATACAGATATTCAAACTCCTGCCTAAGACCAACTGCAAGGAGTGTGGTGTTCCCACCTGCCTTGCATTTGCAATGAACCTGGCATCGGGGAAAGCGGAACTGGACAGTTGCCCCTATGTGTCGGATGAAGCCAAAGAACAGCTGGCCGAAGCATCTGCACCTCCGATCCGTCCAGTAGCACTGGGCAAAGGGGTCCGCAAGACCGCAACCGGCGGTGAAACCGTTCTTTACAGACATGAAAAAACCTTTTTCAACCCCACGGTACTGGCTGCCACAGTGGCCTCTGATACGGATCTCTCCGAACTGGATGCGAAATTGAAAGTGTATAACGCATTCCAGTATGAACGGGTGGGTCTGAACCTGCGCCCGGAACTGCTGGTGGTCAAAGATGCGGGCAACGGGGCAGATGCATTTGCCGCCGTTGCTGAAAAAATTGCCAAAGAATCGGAATTCAACCTGGTGCTCATGACCGAAGATGCAGCCGTCATGAAGGCAGGTATTGAAAAAGCAGGGTTCAAGCGGCCGTTGCTCTATGCAGCCACAGAAAGCAATGTGGATGAATTCGGGACCCTGGCCAAAGAAGCGGAACTGCCGCTGGCCGTCAAAGCGGATTCTGTGGAAGCACTGATCCCGCTGACGGAAAAACTCACCGGCATGGGTTTGAAAGACCTGGTCATTGACGCCGGCGCCCGTGAAATCAAACAGGCTCTGGAAGACCAGGTGGCCATCCGCCGGGCCGCGCTTAAAGCCGCCAACAAGGCCCTGGGATTCCCCACCATCGTGTTCCCGTGTGAAATGGCAGCCAACCTGGATATGGAAACATTGATCGCCGCCATGTTCGTTGCCAAATACGGCGGCATCGTGGTCATGTCGGATTTTGCCACGGAATCACTGTTTCCGCTGCTGCTGGAACGGCTCAATATCTATACCGATCCCCAGCGGCCCATGACCGTGACAGAAGGCATTTTTGAGATCAACAATCCGGATGAAAATTCACCGGTGCTGGTGACCACCAACTTTGCATTGACCTACTTTATCGTATCCGGTGAAATTGAAGCCAGTAAAGTCCCGTCATGGCTGCTGGTCAAAGATTCCGAAGGTTTATCCGTGTTGACGGCATGGGCTGCCGGAAAATTCGGCGGTGATGATGTCGGCCTGTTTGTAAAAAAATGCGGGATCATGGACAAGGTCAAACACAATGAACTGATCATCCCGGGGTATGCCGCTGCCATTGCCGGAGATGTGGAAGAAGAACTGCCTGGCTGGACCATTACGGTAGGTCCCAGAGAAGCTGCTCATTTGCCGGCGTTTCTTAAAGCAAGAAAATAATAAACAACGCCGGGTCCCGGCTGTAGCCTGTCCCGGCGTTTCAGTGTCAATCCTAAATCAGTAAAAGGACAAGAACATGGAAGACATGATTCTATTTGGAGAAAGCCTGAATGTCATTTCCCGGGTCATCGGAAAAGAGTTCAAAGAGCCGGATCCTGCCAAGCGGAACCCCGAACCGATTCAGGCAGAGGTGACCCGGCAGAAGGAACTGGGCATGGACTACATCGACATCAACCTGGGACCGGCCAAGAAATTCGGTACCGAACTGATGCCCTGGGTCGTTAATGTGGTTCAGGAAGCGGTTCCCGGCATGCCGCTGCTGCTGGACACCTCCAACATCGATGCCATAGAGGCTGGCCTTAAAGTATGCAAGCCTGCGGACAAACCCCACATCATTAACTCCATCATGGCCCGGCCGGAACGGTACGAAAAAATGGTTCCCCTGGCAGCGGAGTATGATGCGGATTTTGTGGCCCTGATGTGGGGACCCGATGGCCTGCCCAGGGATGAAAATGAACGGGCCGCCCTGGCCGTGGAACTGCTGTATTTTGCCAATGAAGCCGGCATCCCGAATGAAAAAATATGGGTCGACGGCATTGTCACACCGGTAAACATTCAGCAACAGCAGCTCATGAGCCTGCTCAACTTTCAGATGATGCTCGAAGAGATTGCTCCGGGCTCCAAATCCACCTGCGGTCTGTCCAATATCTCCAACGGGCCACCGGAACACCTGCGGCCCATTCTGAATCAGACTTATATGGTCATGCTTTGGAAATACGGCATGAAAGCCGTGATCTCCGATCCCCTGGATAAACAGCTTACCGCCATTGCCAAAGGCAAGCGCCAGGATGTCGTGGACCTGATCTGGGGAATGATGGATGGCAACCAGCCGGATATCGCCAGCCTGGACAAGGAAATGGCGGATTATGCCAAAACCTATAAAGTGATCATGGGCGAGACCCTTTATTCAGATTCATGGCTTGAAATTTAGTCTGAATTTGTACCGTTTCGTTTCAAAAGCCCCTGTACCGAATAGTTCAGGGGCTTTCTAATTTTTAAATGACCCGGGGGAAACACGGGTCAAAACAATTAAACACCTGAACCCGGCCACTTTCAGCGATTATCTTTGTTGTTCTTCCCTTTATTTTGCGCAATTCACCCTTATATTTAAAAGACATATCACCCTTTAAAAAAACGGACTGATAGCATGGATAAAATATCTATTGAAAACAACTGGTATTACGTGATTGTTCAGAATCCAGAGACGGCATCCGAAAAATTACTGGGATTCAGCGATGAAAAAACCAGAAAAAACTTTCTTCCGGCTTTCAAAACCAAGCAGGATGCCCAGAAATGCTTTCAAATGCTGCCCAAGGATTTGTTCAAAGAAAAATACGACATCCACGCCATGATCGAGGACGATGTTCTGGCCACTGCTGAAAAAAACGGACATCAGGTTTTTCTGCTGGATGAAACCGGACAGATTCTCAAACCCTTAAACTAAAACGACAGGAGCACCGTTTTCATGAGTTTAAAACTGGCATTCGGCGGCAAAGGCGGAGTGGGCAAAACAACCATTACGGCACTCATCGCCCGAACCATTGCCGCACTTGACAAAGAACGGTCCGTCATTGCCATTGATGCGGACCCGGTGGCCAATCTGGCCGCAGCCCTGGGCATCGATGAAACCCGACCCATCACACCGGTGGCACAGCTGTCCGATCTCATCGCTGAACGGACCGGTGCCAAACCCGGCACCATGGGCGGATTTTTCACCCTCAATCCCAAAGTGGATGATATTCCGGACCGGTTTTCCCTGGAAAAAGACGGGGTCAAACTGCTGGTCATGGGAACCGTCCAGCAGGGCGGGTCCGGGTGTATCTGTCCGGAAAGCACTATTTTAAAAGCATTGATGAACCACCTGGTGTTAGCACGCAACGAAGTGGTGGTCATGGATATGGAAGCGGGTGTGGAACATCTTGGACGAGCCACATCAGGCTCTGTAGATGCCCTGGTGGTGGTTGTGAATCCTGGCAAACGCAGCCGGGTGGCAGCGGACAAAATCCGTAAACTCGGACAGGACATCGGTATTAAAAACATTGTGGTGCTGGGCAACAGGGTGACCTCCGAACTGGACAAAACCCTGATCCGGGAATCCATGCCTGATTACCCGATTTTAGGCTTTATACCGGAAATGGATGAGGTAATTCAGGCGGACCGTGACGGCAGCAGACCCTTTGACAATGCCGCCAATATTCCTGAAGAAGTGGTCGACATTACCCGGCAGCTGATGGCCCTGGACGTTCCCAGAAAACGGTAACCCCATTTAAGCGAACACGGGCCTGCTTGCTACAGGCCTTGTCTCACGCTTCAAGTGCTGCAATTGTGGTGTCCAGCATTCGGTTGGCATAGGCCCATTCATTGTCGAACCAGGCCTGGATCTTTACCAGGCGCCGGCCGGACACCCGGGTCTGGGGCAAATCGATGACGGCGGATCTGGGATCATGGTTGAAATCACAGGACACCAGCTGTTCGTCACTCACCCCGAGAATACCTGACAATGCGTTTTCCGATGCATGGATGAGCAGCTCATTCACCTGCCGGGCAACGGTATCGGTTTTAACCACCAGCGTGACATCCATCATGGACACATTCACGGTAGGAACCCGGATGGACAGGGTTTCGAAACGGCCGGCCATGTTCGGCAGAATCCTGGCAATCCCTTTGTCCAGCGAAGTTGACACCGGAATAATGGACTGCAAAGCAGACCGGGTTTTGCGCAGGTCCTTGTTGTATGCATCGATCACCGGCTGGTCATGCATGGCCGAATGAATGGTCGTAGTCATTCCGCGCTCAATGCCCAGATGCGTGTCCAGTACATGCAGAATTGGAATCAGGCAATTGGTGGTGCAGGAGGCATTAGAGATCACGGTGTGTTCTTTTTTCAGAACATGGTGATTCACCCCGAACACAATGGTAGCATCCATTTCATCTTTGCCTGGATGGGAATAGATCACTTTTCCTGCACCGGAAAGCAAATGAAGCGCCGCCGCCTCCCGGTCCTTATAAACACCGGTACAGTCCAGCACCCCATTTACACCCAAATCCTTCCATGGCAGGTTGACAATATTTTTCTCCTGAAACAGATGGATGACATCTTTTCCGATGCGCATGTGCTGTCCCGCTTTTTCCACGGGCAGAGGAAACCGGCCATGGGTGGAATCATGGCGGGTCAGGTGGAACAGGGTCTCGGAACAGGCGATTTCATTGATGGCCGCCAGATTCAGCATGCTGGAGAACCGGTCCGATTCATACAGGGCGCGGACCACGCACCGGCCGATGCGACCGTACCCGTTGATGGCAATCGTATATGTCATAAATTCATTTCCTGCCTGACAATGATGTTTGATATTACAGAACGTTCCTATACCACAGCAGGAGAGACAAGTTAAGAAAAATAAAGGTCAAATGACCAAAAAACTCAGCGGCGTATCAGGGCCTCCAGAAGGCGGTCATAAAGGGGGGCCCGGGTTTCCCAGGAAAACGGCGTCATATGCCTGGACAATGCGGTTCGTTCAGCCACAAAGGCATCTGGCTGCTCCAAATGAAAGGACAGTTTTTCCAGAAGCTGATTTTCCGTTCGAAACAGAATATCATCATGCCAGTTTTCAGGCATGATTTCCGGATACGAAAGCCGATGCGGCAACAAGGGAAAACATCCGAACCGCACCGCCTCCACTACGGAAATACCGAAATTTTCCTGAACCGCCGTGGAAACCACCACCCGGCCTTTTGCCAGCCATTTTTCATAGGCTTTTCGAGACGGTTCATATCCAAAGACAACCATCTCCTTGTCCAGTAATTTTCTGGCCTTATCAAACACATCCGGATACAGATCATATCGTTCACCCAGCACAGCCAGAGAGAAGTGAATGCCTCTTTTTTTAAGACGCACAAGCAACTTGAAAAACAGTTCCGGCTGCTTGTCATAATCCCACCGGTGATTCCAGATAATCAGCGGGGGTTTCCGGGTGGCGGGAGGCAGAGAGTCCCGTGTCAACGCAAACCGGCAACCGGGATAGACCACCCGGGATTTTCCCTGAATTCTCTCCACAATCCCTCTAGGCTGGAAGTCAGGCATCTGTTTGACCAGACGACGACTCTCCTTTATAAAAGAACGCAAATGAAATTTGGAATTGAACCATACCTGGTCCGCCGCCAGGGCAGAATTCAAATTGATCAACCCGGCATCCACATCGGGTTTTCGTTGTTTTGCCCGGGCTGACAAGGGGTAGGATAGCTGATTTTCATGAAAATAAAGCACCAGGGGTGGACAATCTGAGCCGCTCAGCGCCTTGAATTGCGCCAGATCCATCATGTCTGTGGCAAATACCCGATCATAATCACTCAATCGTTTGATTTTCTCCAGAAAATTGAGAGAGGCGGTCCGCATCCGCCATCGCCAGAACAGCGGTGGCAGAGTCAGCAAAGTGACTTCATGGCTGGAATGCGCCGCAAACCCGGTGGCAAAATCCTTGTGAGAACCCCCAAAAAAAGGCTCCAGAAACAGTATTTTCATGCTTGCCCTGTTTTTGTCTATATTTTATCTTGCCTGTAAGTAACGGTTTCAGTTTAAAGGGTCAAGCGTTACAGGCAAAAAACAATTGCCATATCACCGTATTCAATTGTAGACTGTAAAATTGTGTTGGATTGCCCTGGTAAAAAGACCCGGGTGATTGTTACCCTTAAAAACAACAACACCAGTGTTGATACGGAGACATGACAGACCCCGCTTTCATCTATAAAACCGATCAATTTTCCTTATCCTTGAATATTCGGGGAAATCAAGAATATACCAAGGTCAGCTACCCGGTTAAATACGGCATTTTTTCCCGCCTGGAAACCCGGGATCAGATACTGGAGTTCAACCTGAACCATGAAATCAAACACGCCAGAGCCAAAACCAGAGACTGGCTCCACCCGTCAGAATGGCTCAAACGGTCCCAGGGAAATGACTGGATCTATTATTCCAGCGGTGGATATGCCGGTGTTTTTGAGGCCATCGGCGAATATTATCTTCCCAATTTCATGTATCCCACCAATTCCCTTCTGGGCGGCAGGCCCTTTGAATTTCCCGTTATAGCGAACCTGTGTTCATCCTGGCATAACACGCTGGCTGATATCCCCGATGCGTTGCCTGACATGCCGAAACCGATTGTTGACTGGCTTGAAAAGGCCCAATCCATCCATGTAGAGGACCTGAAAAAAAAAGCGGATCACCTGTTTGACATCAGCGGAGCGAGAGCCACAGTCCTGCCGCCGGATGCCCGGCATTCCGACTACAACCTGATCCCTTTGACCATTGCCGATGGATGTCTTTACAAATGCCGGTTCTGCAAGGTTAAAAACAAAAAACCGTTCACTCCACGATCCAGGACCGATATCCACCGGCAGATCCGGGAATTGAAACATTTTTACGGGCCGGATCTCATCAATTACAACGCGCTTTTTTTAGGGGAGCACGATGCATTGAACGCACCCAAAGACCTGATCCTGTTTGCGGCAAAAGAAAGTCATGAGCGATTCGGATTTGCTCACAGCTACATGAAACAATCTCGGATATACCTTTTCGGCAGCGTGGATTCCCTGCTCAACGCCGACATTACGTTGTTTGAAGAACTGAATCGCCTGCCTTTTGACACTTTTATCAATATCGGCCTGGAATCCAATGACCAGGCGACCCTGGACCAGATCGGAAAGCCCGTCACTACAGAAAAAGTAAGCCTGGCATTTAACCGCATGTGTGAAATCAACCAGACCTTTGGTCAAATAGAAATGACCGGTAATTTCATCATGGACGACCACTTGCCACCCACCCACATCCAGTCCATGCTGGATCTGGCAAGAGACCGGATTTCTCACCCGGTTCCCAAAGGCAGTATCTATCTGTCGCCCCTCAGATTTGGAAAACCCTCCCGGGAAGTGCTCTATGATTTTTACCGCCTGAAAACCGCCAGCCGTCTGCCCATGTTTCTGTACATCATCCAGCGGTTGTAGTTTGACCTCACCCCGGGTTTGCGCTGAACCTCACGCCCCGGCTCACCGGGCAAAAGATGGATAAAAAAATTCCTTGCGAATCATTCCGGTTTGAGCAGAGAATAGACCTGGATCGGCTCAGGGATTCCCTTGAGTTTTGCCTTTCCCCGGTCATATGCCGACCACAACCCTTCAATCAGTTCCCGGGTAGCCTGGCTGACCAGAATGTCACCGCCAGCTGCATGATCTGACAGACGGGCGGCGATATTGGTTACGGACCCGGATGCCGTGAACGTCATTCGGGTATCCAGCATCCCTTTGAAACGGGTCATGCCCACCAGGGCCGTGCCGGAACTGATGCCCATATTAACGGTCATGGGAGCCATATCTGAGAGCAGGCCCTCAGCCAGCAGGGAAAGGCTGACGGACCGGCACCGGGAAGCAATTTCAAACGCCGCTTTCACAGCGTTCATCGCATTGGTTTTCGCCTCATGATCCTTGAAAATAATCATGAATCCGTCCCCGCTGGTTTCATTGATCTCACCATGGCAGCGATGAATGGGATCCACGAAACTGGAAAACACTTTTTCGATCACCGCGTTGACCTGCTCCTCCGGGCGGGTGGCGCTCAACCCGGTATATCCCTCCAGATCAATGAACAGAACACTGACCTGCTTGTTTTCTTTCTCACGGGTCAACAGTTCCGGATTCTTATCCGCCATCCGCCGCACCGACCCCGGGACAAACGGAGTGAGGCTGTCCAGAGTCCGGCTGATACGAATTTTTTCCCGGGTAATTTCCCATTGCCGTCTGGCGGTCAGCAAAATGTTTCCCAGAACATTGGCAAAATCCCGGATCAGATAGAAATCCCTGCGCGAGTATCGGGTCAACGGTTGAATCACCACGCTGATGACGGCCAGAATCCGGTTGTTCACAAATACCGGCATGGCATATTCCGATCCCACCGTCGTCCGGGTTCCATCCGGGCGGACCACCGGTTCGCTGCTGGACAACACCACCGCCTTTTTTCTGGCAATCGCCTGCTGAACCGCCGGACGGTCCCGTTTGCAGGACTGACAGCTCACCGGCCTGTCATACAGTGCGCACTGCAAAGGGCTGGTATATTCCGCCGCATCCGGATCCAGCAGCAGCACACATACCTCCATGGCATTGGGGATCAGGGAACGAAGACGTTCTCTGACCGCCTCAATAATATCGCCGGCCTCGGTCAAGGGGGCAATTGTATTGATCAGGTCCTGCTGCACATGAAATCGTTCTTTATAATAATGATCCATTTGCGCCCTGTCCCGGGGTATTCATCCCGACAAATGAGATGACCCGCTGTTTCTAAAAATCAAAATTGCCAGGCCACCGTACCTATCCAGATATCGATGCCGTCATTGGGACTTGCCAGCCCGGCGTTGGAATAATGCATATAGCCGAATTTAATATCCACCCGGTCCATCACCACACCGATACCGATCCGGTCTTCAAACTGGAAATTGCTGGACAGATTCCGCCCGGCAATCAGGTAATCATTGATATAGGCCACCCCGATTCCGCCTTCAATGTAAGGAATGACCGGCCAGTGGCTGTCTGGGTTGAAATAATAAGCAAACACCGGTGAAAACCCCACCCCGTGTGTCGTATCTCCGGATTTATCCCACAAGTTGTATGACAGTTCAAAATACCCTGACAGGGCACCGGTCCGGGAGTCAAACCATCGAGAGGAAAATGGCTTCTGAAGACCCAATCGAAACACATCAATGTTGTCCGTGCTCTGCCCGTATCCTCCGAAAACCCCTATTCCCCGGGGTTCTGCCGAAGCCATGGTGCAGGCCAGCAGCACACTGCAGGCAACAACCGCTCCCATGACCCACCATTTCATTTTTTTCATTTTCAATTTTCCAGGCCAGTATTTGTTTTTTTATCTATTAACAATACATTAACATACAATTCATCCCCTAAGATAACCCAAATTTCAAAAAAAAGGAAGACTACAATGGCGGCTATCCATACAAACAGCCGGTTGTTTTACCCTTGACATACAATTTAAGTAAGTTTATATCCTTCTAACGATTGAAACAGGCAGTATTGTAGAGAAAATTCAAAAAAAAGACCGGACAGCCATGACTCTGAAACAGTCCTTAACGCGGAACCATAAAGTACTACTGAAAAAATGGTTCCAGGCAACCATTGGCACCTATCCCCCACAGAGTGCACGCATTCTGGGAAAGGACGTGGACCGGTTCGACAATCCGGTGGGCGCAGTCACCAGAGAAACACTGGAAGATGTCCTGCAACTGCTGGCTTCTGATTATACCAGTGAAAGCCTTGAAAAAGCCCTGGACCCGGTCATACGCATCCGAGCCGTCCAGGCATTTTCCGCTGCCGAGGCAGTGAGTTTTATTTTTTTTCTGAAAGACATCGGTGAAACAGTCATTGATTCAGCCCACATCCGGGCATTCGACCGGATGGTGGACCAGGTCGTCCTGGCAGGGTTCAACCGGCTGATGAAATGCAGAGAAGAGATATTCCTTTTAAAGGCCACGGAAAGCAAGCGACGGATCCACGCAGCCTTTGAAAGGGCAGGCTTGGTAAAAGAGCTCAAGGAGGAAGATCTGCTTGGCTCAAAAAATCTTAACGTGCCTGACAAAATTTAGGTTTGTCTGGCAACCAATCAAGAGGTGGTTACAACATGACACAAAAGTACTTGATCCCCCTGGCAGCAGTTTTTCTGCTTTTTCTAGTGGCTTACACGGGGGCGGGAGCAGGGCTTGGGTGGTTCTTCGGGATTTTTTTCCCTTACCTGGCGGTCATTGCCTTCCTGGTCGGCTTTGTTATCAAAGTGATGGGGTGGGCGAGATCAGCGGTTCCCTTCAGGATTCCCACTACCTGCGGGCAGCAGAAATCGCTGCCCTGGATTAAACAGAACCGCATTGACAACCCCGACACCGCGTCCGGTGTATTCATACGGATGTTGCTTGAAATATTTCTGTTCAGGTCATTATTCCGTAACACCAAAGCAGCCTTCAACCGTAACGAATCAAACCGGATCACCTATTCCTGGGAAATTTTTCTGTGGGTGGCGGCCCTGGCCTTTCACTATGCATTTCTGGTAGTACTCATCAGGCACTTCCGGTTTTTCACCTCCCCGGTACCATCCTGCGTCCAGTTTTTGGAAGCGCTGGATGGCATCGTCCAGCTCGGGTTGCCCGGTCTTTTTCTGTCCGGTGTGGTGCTTCCGGCAGCGACCCTGTTTCTGCTGGCAAGACGGCTGTTTGATCAAAAGGTCCGCTATATCTCCCAGGCATCGGATTATTTCCCCTTGTTTTTGATTCTGGGAATTGCCATCACCGGTATTTCCATGCGGTACTTCACCAAGGTGGATATCATTGCTGTCAAGGAAATGACCATGGGTCTGGTCACGTTCAGTCCCACCATTCCCGACGGTGTCGCCAACCTGTTTTATGCCCACCTGTTTTTAGTAAGTATCCTGTTCGCCTATTTCCCGGCCAGCAAGCTCATGCACCTGGGCGGCATTTTCCTGAGTCCCACCCGGAACATGGCCAACAATACCCGGGCGAAACGGCATGTGAACCCCTGGAATTATGATGTGCCGATTCATACCTATGAACAGTATGAAGATCACTTCAGAGACAAAATGATCGAAGCTGGGCTGCCAGTGGAAAAAAAGGAGTAATCAATGGCCGACGAACTGACACCAGATGAATTACTGGATAAAATAGACTATGGTACGGATTCCGGCAACTGGCTGGACACCACCAAATCCGTCCAGATCCGGCCGGGCATGTACTGCTACGCCGCCAAGCCGGAAAGTGTGGAAACGCTTGGACTGCCCAATGCCCGGAGCTGGAACCCGACCGAGGAAGACTGGAAACTGCCCGACAACTGGCAGCAGATTCTCCATGATGGCATCAAGGAACGGCTGGAACGGTTCAGGACATTCAAGATTTTCATGGATGTATGTGTCCGCTGCGGCGCCTGTGCTGACAAATGTCATTTCTTTTTAGGCACGGGTGATCCCAAGAACATGCCGGTGTTGAGAGCTGAACTGCTCAGATCAATTTACCGAAATGATTTCACCTCTGCCGGCAAAATCCTGCAGAAGATCCCCGGCGGGCAGCGCCTGGGAGGAAACCGTCCCCTGACCCTGGATGTACTCAAGGAGATGTGGTATTACTTTTTCCAATGCACGGAATGCCGCCGATGCTCCGTATTCTGCCCCTACGGCATTGATACGGCTGAAATCACCATCATGGCCAGAGAGCTGTTCAACCTGCTTGGATTGAACATCGACTGGATCGCCACCCCGGTTTCCAACTGCTACACGACTGGAAACCATCTGGGAATCCAGCCCCATGCCTTCAAGGACATGCTGGAATTTTTCGTGGAAGACCTCGAAGACATCACCGGCGTGGACTGTACGCCCCAGTTCCAGAAAAAAGGGGCGGACATCCTTTTTATCACCCCGTCCGGCGATGTATTTGCCGATCCCGGCACCTATACCTGCCAGGGCTATCTGATCCTGTTCCAGTACCTCAAGGAAAAATACGGCCTGGATGTGACCTGGTCCACCTATGCCTCTGAAGGCGGCAACTTCGGATTTTTCACCTCCCACGAGACCATGAAGCGGCTCAACGCCAAGATGTACTATGAAGCCAAACGATTAGGTGTCAAATGGATTTTAGGGGGTGAATGCGGCCATATGTGGCGGGTGATTCACCAGTACATGGACACCATGAACGGCCCGGCCGATTTTCTGGAAGTGCCGGTGAACCCAATCACGGGCACAAAGTTTCACAATGCCGCTTCCACCAAGATGGTGCATATCACGGAATTTACCGCGGATTTGATCAGGCACAACAAACTGGAACTCGACAAAAGCAGAAACGCCAACCGGGTCATGACCTTTCATGATTCCTGCAACACCTCCCGGGGCATGGGCCTTCTGGACGAACCCCGGTATGTGATCAAAAACGTGTGCGACAAGTTCTATGAAATGCCGCCCAACACCATTCGTGAAAATACCTTCTGCTGCGGGTCCGGATCAGGGCTCAATGCCGGGGAAAACATGGAACTGCGTATGGCCGGTGCCCTGCCCCGGGCCACGGCTTTAAAATATGTCCATGAAAAATACGGGGTCAACACCCTGGGCACCATTTGTGCTATTGACCGGGCTGCGTTATCTACCTTATGCGAATACTGGGTCCCGGAAGTGGAGGTGGCCGGCATACATGAACTGGTGGGCAACGCCCTGATTCTGCCTGGAGAAAAAGAACGAACCGAAGACCTGAGAATGGAACCGCTGCCGGGTTGCGAGGAGGAGGAATAAAATGACAAAAAACATGATTGTTACCGGACTGGCCGTGTTTGTACTGGCGGTGCTCTCCCCATTCTGGTTCAACCTGGTGACCACCACCCAGGCGGCACCGGAACCGGAATTGCTGGGGCCTGCCAAAGAAGCAAAAAAATGTGTCCTGGAAAAATATGACATGCGGGCCAACCATATGTCCCTGCTGAATGAATGGCGGGGTGCGGTGGTACGGAATGCCGACCGCATCTATGTGGCAGCCAACGGCCACACATTTAACATGAGTCTGTCCACCGGAGAAAACTCCTGTCTGGGCTGCCATGAAGACAAAGCCAAATTCTGTGACTCCTGTCATACTTATGCCTCAGTGAATCCATATTGCTGGGAGTGTCACACAAACCCCAAGGAGATTGAATGATGGAAAACAGCAGAAGACAATTTCTGAAGGTGGCGGGCATTGCCGCCATCGGTTTGGGGGCAGCTCCGGCGATCAACTTTGCCGCTTCAGATTCCCATGGGGCTGCCGAAGTCATAAAAACCAAATATGACGGTGCCCTTCACGCGGAACGCTGGGGTATGGTTATCGACATCAAGAAAATCGATGACAAACTGGCAAAAAAAATCACCCGGGCCTGCCATAGCCATCACAATGTGCCGGATTTCACCCATGAAGTGGATAAACAGCTGTTCCCCGATACCCGGCCGGTTAAACACACACAGGAGATCAAATGGATCTGGAAGGAAAAATTCCATTATGCCTTCCCGGACAAGGAAGATGAATTTTTGAATGAAAAATTTCATCACCTGCCGTTTCTGGTATTATGCAACCATTGCAAAAATGCCCCCTGTGTCCAGGCATGCCCGACCCAGGCCACGTTTTCCCGGGAAGACGGCATCGTGATCATGGATTATCACCGCTGCATCGGATGCCGCTTCTGCATGGCCGCCTGCCCTTATGGATCCAGAAGTTTCAACTTCCGGGATCCCCGGCCGTTTATCGAAGTGACAGATCCGGATTTTCCCACCCGGTCCAAAGGGGTGGTGGAAAAGTGCAACCTGTGTGCGGAAAGATTGGCCAAAGGTGAGCAGCCGCATTGTGTGGAAGCCTCTGAAGGTGCCATAGTGGTGGGGGACCTGGAAGATCCGGATTCACAGGTCCGGAAGCTTCTCGGTGAACATTATACAATCCGACGTAAACAGTCCCTGGGTACGGAACCCTCTGTTTACTACATCGTTTAAGAGAGGCGCATATGCTTGAGATAGCTGTCAAAGGAAGTAAAAAATACTGGTTGTGGATCATCTTTCTGCTGATCGTGATCGGAATTGGCAAAATCGCCTACCTGGATCAGTTCTTCAACGGCCTGATGATCACGGGCATGAGCCGGGATGTGTCCTGGGGATTTTATATTGCCAACTTCACCTTTCTGGTGGGGGTGGCCGCCGGGGGGGTCATGGTGGTCATTCCCTATTACCTGCACGATTATGAAAAATTCCACCGGATCACCATCCTGGGTGAATTTCTGGCTGTTGCCAGTCTGGTCATGTGCCTTTTGTTCATCATCGTTGACCTGGGCCAGCCGGTACGTATGCTCAATGTGCTGCTGTATCCGTCTCCGAGATCCATGCTGTTTTATGACATGATCGTTCTGAACGGGTACCTGTTTCTAAACATTGTCATCGGCTGGAAAGTGCTGGAAGCGGAACGGAACCAGGTTAAACCCCCGGAATGGACCAAACCACTCATTTACCTGTCCATTCCCTTTGCCATTGGAATTCACACGGTCACCGCCTATCTGTACTGCGGTCTGCCTGGCAGGGGATTCTGGCTGACCGCCATTCTGGCACCGCGGTTTCTGGCCTCCGCGTTTGCTGCAGGCCCGGCGTTTCTGATAATCCTCTGCTATATTATCAGAAAATTCACCAAATTCGATCCAGGCTGGGAAGCCATGCAGACCCTGTCCAAAATTGTCTGCTATGCCATTATCGCCAACCTTTTCTTCTTTTTGTGCGAAGTGTTTGTGGTATATTATTCAGGTATTCCCAGCCATAAAACCCATCTTCAGTATCTGCTGTTCGGATACCACGGATATAATGCCCTGGTGCCCTGGATGTGGAGCGGATTCATTCTGATGGGTGTCGGTGCCATCATGCTGGTGATTCCAAAACTCAGAAGCAATTATGTGCTGCTGCCGGTCGCCTGTGCCATGATTTTTATCGGGGCCTGGATTGACAAGGGCCTGGGCATGATCTCGGGCGGGTTTGTTCCCTCTCCCCTGCATCATGTGACAGAATACGCGCCCACCGGACAGGAAATTGTTATTACCCTGGGAGTCTATGCCGCCGGTTTTCTGGTACTGACCATCCTGTACAAACTGGCCACCACGGTCAAGGAAGAAGTGAACGGTTGATGTGCTGACACCGGTTGACGACTTAACCGCCAACAAACCCAAACGCCTGAAGCCTGCAACAGGGGAGCGCCGCAACGGCCTCCCCTGTTTAATTTCAACTGGCAGAAAACTGAATGCACCGGTTTAAAAACAATGGACTTTCGGATTCAGAAGATTTTTTTCTGGAAACCCTGAAAAACCGATTTCTGTCGGCCATTTTCCGTAAAGATCCAAAACACGCACGCACCATCTATCTGCAAATTTTAGATCATGCCAGACGTTGCATGCCGGATCCCGGAGAAACCCGGGAAAAAATCCTGCGCCAGATTCAGACCGCATTTCTTCGTTTTCAAGAGAGTATCGCTTCCCCTTCTGTCAACCTGTCCGAACCATTTCAGGAACTGAAAGCATTGCTGTCCAACCTGGTAAAAACCCGCCGGACCCGTGTCTGTCATATCGATTTTGAAACATGGCGGGCCCGGACGAACCTGCACGCCTGGCAAATGGATCGGGTTTTCGAAAACGCCATCACTATACAGCTGACATCCGGGTGTTCCCATTTCTGCCGGCGCTGCAACGAATGGGCATTGCCCGGCATCCGGTCCCATTTTTCATATCCGGCGGCCCGAAAGATCCTGGACAGGCTCATTGCATCCTGCAACACCGACCCTGCCCTGTATGGGGCATCCGATCCCCTGGACTGGGAAGACGGTCCTTATTCCCTGGCCGATCTTCTGATTCCCCTGGCCGGTCAAACACAATTCAGTCTTCTCACCAAGGTGCCCCGGAGAAAAACCCGAGAGCTGCTTCGCCTGATCCAACAAAATATTCCGCTTTCCGTGAGTGTTACAGACAGAAACCGGAACCGGATTACCGCTCTGGAAGCATCTGCCGGCATTGAGATGCAAAAACAGCATGACTCCAATGACCTTATGATTGCCGCAGGCCTGGATGAAGATTTCATCCATATCAAATCCTCCATCACCGATGCCTACGGAACGGAAATCACGCCGGAAGGGATATTTATCATCATTCCCACCTTCACCAGTGCCTTGTATCCCATGGGTCATAAAAAGCTGCCGGTCACCCGGAAAACCGTTGTATTTCCGATAAAACAAATCGGACGCCAGGCATTGCTGGTGGATTATTTCAAACCCCTGGAAGTGGTGGGCAAACAAAACAGACCGTTTTACCTCTCCACCCTGCTGGACGTTCAGGTCGAAACCCTTCTGCTGGATAACGGGTCCATGGATCTGTCCCCTCCTGGGATGCGGAATTTAAAAGAATTTTTCACTATCTTCGAAGAACCGGCCCGCCGGCGCCGGGAAAAGATGACCCCATCGGTCCTTAGAGGATTGAAAAAACAGTTTATTCCGGCAGGTCCATACCACCGCTTAAGTATTGGCCAGAAACAGGAATACCGGCGAAAAAAAAGGGTTCATCTGGATTTTTGCAACAGACAGGTGGTGCTTCAGTCCCGGATGTATGCGACATCTTTTTTCTTTGACGCCGTCACGGCCTATCTGTCCGGTCATGAGGACCAAAAAGAAATCATCGCCCGGCTGATCCGTGCGGAGGCAGGGCACCTGGAATCCCGGTATGGCGGCATTGCCTGCACCACAGGCCCCGAAAAAATGTTGTCCAGCTCAGAGAGCAAGTTCTTTGACGTTTTCCGGTATTACGTGACCGCTCTGGTTTTCGACCGGCACACCCCCGCTGTTGACCGGTTCATTCAAACATATCCGGCCATGTATGACTCCGTGCTGGATCGATTTGTCAAATCCCCTCCCGGCACCCCATGATCACCGGCTGTATTTGAATCCGGGCTGCACCTTGATCAGTTTTTTGGTATACGGGTGTTCCGGGTGCCGGATAATGTTTTCCGCGGTGTTCACCTCCACGATATGCCCTTCATGAATGACGGCGATCCGGTCACACATATATCTGGCAGCGGCCAGGTTGTGGGTGATGAACAAAATGGTCATGCCAAAGGCCGACTTGATCTCTTCAAGCAGCCTGAACAGCTGAATGGCTATGGTGGCATCCAGCATGGAGGTGGGTTCATCCGCCACAATGAAGTGGGGCTCCATTACAATGGCCCGGGCAATAGCCACCCGCTGCCGCTGTCCCCCGGACAGCTGATGCGGATATCGCTGGCAGAACGCTTCCCCCGGAGAGAGTCCCACAGTATCCAGGGTGTGAACCACCTTTTCCATGCGGGTGACAGGGGTACCGATCTTCTGAACCATCAACGGTTCCAGCACAGTTTCAGCAATGGACAGATGCGGGTTCAGGCTCTGGTATGGATCCTGAAAAATCATCTGGACCTTTGACCGGTAAGCCTTTAACCGGGGTCCTTTCAGCTGATTGATCGGCGCTTTATCGAAAAATATCTCTCCAGCCGTGGGAGACTCCAGCTTTACCAGAAGCCGTCCAGCTGTGGTTTTACCACTGCCGCTCTGACCCACCAGTCCGAAAATTTCTCCCTGCTCGATGCCCAGATCAATGCTGTTTAGCGCCAGCACCGTTTGAGAAGGTCGAGCAAAAAATCTCTTCCGGGACATATATGCTTTGGTCACCTGTTTCATTTCAACCAGAAGCCGGGTTCTGGCATCAGCTTTTTCCATGCCCCCTCCTGATCATTTCCGGGTTACAGCAGAAGGCTTTGTGCGTGGGAGAAATGTCTATCCAGTCAGGTGAGCTGTGAGCACATTTTTTATTACAGGCAGCGCAGCTGGAGGAAAACCGGCATTCTCCGTCATCACTCAACTGGTCCGGGGTTTCCTTCATGTCCGGCACCTGGATATCGTTAAGATTATCCAGTGACAGATAAGATCCGAGCAAGGTCCGGGTATAGGGATGCCGGGGGGATTTGAACACCTCTTTTCTGGTGCCGGTTTCAACGATCTGGCCCGCATACATCACACAGATCTGTTCACAGACCGAAGCCACCACGGCAATGTCATGGGAAATAAAAATCAGGCCGGTCCGGGTTTTTTGCTGCACCGTTTTGATCTCCCTGAGTATCTGGTCCTGAACAATCACATCCAGGGCGGTGGTGGGTTCATCCGCAATGATCAGGGCCGGATTGCAGGCCAGAGCCATGGCGATGACGGCCCGCTGTTTCATGCCGCCGGAATATTCATGGGGATAATTCTTCATGCGTCCAATCGGAATGTCCACCAGATCGAACAATTCTTTCATCCGGTCTGTCAGATCGGAATCTGAGATATCCGGCTGATGAGTGACAATCGCTTCTTTGACCTGTTCATCCACCGGGAACACCGGGTTCAGGGCATTCATGGCCGCCTGAAAAATCATGGCAATTTTCGCACCCCGTACCTGTTGCCACTCTATTTCCGTCAGTGACACCAGATCCCTGTCCTGAAAACGAATATGTCCCCCCAAAATCTCGGCGTTGTCCGGCAACAGTCCCATCAATGCCATGCCGATGGTGGTTTTCCCGCACCCGGATTCTCCCACAAAACCTAAAGAGCCCCCTTTTTCAAGACGAAAACTGATCTTGTCCACGGCCCTGAGCAGTCCCTTTTTGGTCTGATATCCGATGGTCAGATTGTCTACCGACAGCAATGACATGTTATTCAGCCTGTCCCTCCTTTCTCAGACGGGGATCCAGCACCTCGTCCATAGCCCTTCCTAACATGTAAAACGCCAGGGTCAAAAGCGAGATGCAAAGACCCGGCGGGATCAGCCAGTAAGGCGCCTGAAACATATGCCCGGACTTCCACACCCACTGGAGCATCATACCCCAGCTCACCTGGCTGGGGTCACCGAATCCCAGAAAGGACAGGGCCGCTTCCACCAGTATGGCGGACGTCACCCGAAAAGTCATGTACAGAAAAGCCAGGGGCAGGACATTGGGCATAATGTGCCGCAGCACAATCCGGATATGAGACGCCCCGGCAACCCGGGACGCTTCGATAAACGGCCGGTGCTTCAATGACAGGGTCTGTGAACGGATGACCCGGGAAACAGCCGGCCAGCGCATGATGGCAATAATAAACACAATGATCCAGATATTGAACTGACCGAACAGTGAGGCTAAAATCAGCAGAATCACCAAAGAGGGCAGTACCATGATGATATCGGCGATGCGCATGAGAAAGGCATCAACAAGCCCCCCGGCATATCCGGCGATCATGCCGATGAGCGTACCGATAACAATACTGAAAAATGCGGAGGACAGTCCCACAATAAACGCCACTTTGGCCCCTTCAAGCAGCTGAGCCAGAATATCTCTTCCTACGTTGTCCGTGCCCAGCCAGTGGGTGAAGCTGGGGCCGGTGGACAGCTTGATGTCCGGATCAATGCCGGTCATGGGATCATACATGGGATCAATGAGTGGAACCAAAAAAGACGCAACCGCCATGATCATGAATACGCCCAGTATAATCACACCGGTTTTTCCCAGAGGATTTCGAATGAAAATCTGCCATCCTTTGTAAAACCGGGACACAAAATATTTGTTCAGCACAGACATATCCTTTGGCTAATACGTAATCCGGGGATCCAGCCAGGCATACAGCAGGTCCACAATCAGGTTGGCGCAAAGCACCACCAGTGCGATGAGCAGAAAACAGGCCTGGGCCAGGGGATAATCATTGTTGCTGACTGCAAATATCAATTCCCGCCCGATGCCGGGCCAGGTAAAGATCTGTTCGGTCAATGCGCCGCCGTTGATCGAAAACGCCAGGGACAGGCCCACCGAGGTGATCACGGGCAGTGCCGCATTCCTTGCCGCATGTTTGTTTCGGATCACTTTTTCGCTCAATCCCTTGGCCCGGGCCGTCAGAATATAATCCTCCCTGAGAACCGACAGCATGGATGAACGCATCAGCAGCAGGTATGATCCCAGATTGATGACAAACAGTGTCATAAGGGGCAGCATCAAATGATGCAGCACGTCCAGAATCCGGACAATCAAAGGTGCATTGGATATCCACAGCGCCGGAGACAACACCCCGCCCAGGGGAAACAGTCCCAGTTTAAACCCCAGAATCCAGAGCAGCAGCAGAGCGAACCACGGAATGAACAGGGTATAACAGACCAGGGCGGATATGGACATGACATTGTCCAGTCGGGAACCTTTGTGCCAGGCCGCGATTTTACCGAGAAACACCCCGACCACCGCGGCCAGAAACGTGGACGTAGTAAACAGAAGGATGGTCCATTTGAGCTTGTCCACAATGATATTTGCCACCGGTTCCCCGTAATGAAAGGACACCCCGAAATGACCTGTGAAAAAATTTTTCACGTAAATCAGATACTGCTCCCACATGGGTCGATCCAGTCCCATCTGTTGAATCAGGTGGGCCATGTCTTCAGGCGTGAGCATGGGGTCCACCATTTTGGATATGGGATCCCCCGGTGACAGCCGGAAAAGAAAAAACAATGCCGTGAGAATCACAAAAAAAATGACACCGACTTCCACCAGCTTCAACAGGATATAACCGGGTTTTGCCATGCTATCTCAACCGCTTCCTTCGTTCCCTTAATCCACGGGTTTAACCATGCACAGAGACCAGATATTGCCGATGCCGTCCACCCGTTCCACCCAGCCGGCGAACCGTTTGTTCACAGTCGCCTCGATGATATGAGGATTGTACAGCGGATAATAGGGAATATCTTCCAGAATCATGGCCTGCATATCGAAAATCATCTGCCGGCGGACCTGAAGATCCACGGTCGACTTCTGTTTCTCCGCCAGTTTGTCAAACTCCGGATTCCGATATCCGCTCATGTTCCAGTCCCTGGGGTTGTCGTTTTTCGATGAAAAAAAAGAAGCCAGGTAACCTGGATCCAGATCCAGTTTTCCATATCCGAGCACAAACGCATCAAAATCATGTTTACCCTTCACTGTTTCCAGCAGGGAATTGAATGCCATGGGTCTGGCAAACGCCGGCATGCCCAGCAGCCTGAGCCATTCCTGAATCATGGTGCCGGCAAAGGCCCTTTTGGGATCATAATCGGCCGGCGGTGTCAAAATGACAAATTTTTCCATTTTTTCCCCGGAAGGCAGACGAATGTCCGAGGGCTTTGTCAGTGTGCCGTCAGATGCCACCGGAGGGGTTTCCCAGGAATATCCGGCATCCACAAGCATCTGCCAGGCGGCTTTGATGCGGGTTTTCTGATCCATGCCCTCCCCGTACTTTCTCACGTCCTGATTGTGCCAGAAACGGTTTCCCGCCGGCACGATGGAATGCATGGGATTGCCGTGATTCTGGAGAATCCGGTCCAGAATGAAGCCCTTGTCCACCACGGTGGCCACGGCCTGGCGCAGGGTCTTGTCATTGAACGGTGATTTCCGCAGATTGAATCCCAGATAATAAAGTGCGCTTTTTTTATTGTAGTGCAGGTCAATGTCTGAATCTTTTTCCAGATCCTTGAGATAGCCGGGCTGAATATCCCACCAGTAGTAATCGATATCTCCTTTTTTCAGGGCCAGGATCGCCACGTCTGAAGTGCCGTAAATATTAAAAAGAATATGATCCACATATGGCCCGAGTGTCAGGTTGCCGATAGTCTGGCCCAGTCCGAAAAAATGGGGATTTCTGATCATGTGAATGTAAGCGCCTTTCTGATATTCATGCAGCATGAATGGACCGGTACCCAGGGGGGTGTCCACCTGATAATCCTGCAGGAACCGCAGTGGCTTTTCCGTGGCCAGGGCCTCTTTGCATACCTGTTCCCATTCTTTTTTTGAAACCATGGGTGCTGTCATGACCCGGGGCAGAAACACGGCGGAAGGTTCTTTCAAGTGGAAAACCACGGTATGATCATCGACGGCGACCACATTTTCAATGACCTGCCAGTGACTGTAATACCTGGGAATTTTGAAGTCGGCGAACAGCTGCCGGGTGAACAGCACGTCTGCACTGGTAAAATCCGATCCATCCGACCATTTGGCCTCTCTGAGCCTGACGGTGTAAGTCAGTTCTTTTTCATTGAACACCGCATCTTCCTTTGCCAGCCAGGGGATCATTTCCAGGGTTTCGGGATGGCGGCGGAACAGCGGTTGATAAATCTGGGACAGAATGTTGCGAGAGTTGGCATCGGTTCCCAGCCATATATTCAATGACCGGGGTTCTTCCGGCAGTCCGATTTTCAAAAACGGGGGTTCTTTGGATCCACTGCATGAAAACAGACCGGCAACGATCAGCCCCAGCATGACAACCGCCCTCAAGACAGGATAAATTCTGAATTCTCGGTTACGCAATTGTCTGAACGGGTTGGTTCTTTTTCCGATTTGCCCCACTGATTTTCTCCTCAATAAAATTTACCACGTCTATTTCAAGTTTCTGATTGTTGAACCGGTTGATCCGGGGAATGCCTCCCGGGCTGATGCAGTTGATCTCAATCAGTTTTTCTCCAATGATATCGACACCCACAAAATACAGGCCATCCTGTCTCAATTTGGATTTGATACGCCGGCAGACCGCCTCCTGGGCCGGGGTAATCTCATGTTTGAATGCCAGCCCACCGGCATGGACATTGGTTCTGAAATCACCGGAAACCGATCTTCTTCCCATGGCCCCCAGAATCTCTCCGTCCAGCAGCAGTATTCTCACATCTCCCTGCTCCTTTACCTCCTGCAAGTATTCCTGAACCATGATGGGCTGGCGTTCCGGATACGGTTTTCCTGCCTTGACATAAAAATTGATCAGGGAATTGAGATTTTCCTGATCCTGATTGCTGACCTTGATCACACCATGACCCCCATGGCCATAAAGTGGTTTGATCACCATGGCGCCGCCAAAGTCGTCAATGATTTTTTTCAACCGGCTGGGGTCTCTGGACACATGGGTTTCAGGAATGATCTCCGGAAAATTCAGGATATACGCTTTGCTGGAGCAGTTGAGCTGCCCCAGAATGTTGTTCACCATAAACACGCGATCGCTCACCGGACCCAGAAATTCCAGGGCCTCATGATTGAGGGGGGGGTCTTTTCTCAGAAACAGGACATCCAGGTCAGTGACGGTTTCAAATATCAGTTCTTCCCGTTTCAGGCAGCAGATCAGGTCCGCCCAGTATTTTTGGAGTTCCTGGTCTCTGGGTACGGAGATATGGCGCATTCTGGCTACCACCTCGTTTTTGCGGACATAAATATCATGGGGTTCAAGAAAAAATACTTCATGCCCCCGTTGATTGCATTCATACATAATCTGGGCTGTGGTATCCCACACCGGATCAATCTGCCGCAAATCATCCATCAAAAAAGCGATGTCCATGATGTCTGTTCAACCCCTCCCCCTGCCTGAATTTCCCTGGCCATAAAAACAAGAATCTATCCTTTTTAGGACATGACGGCAAAATTGTCAAACCCTTACATTAATTTCCAGATTAGTGTATTCTTTTGCATTCAACCTTTATCCGTTACCCCAAGAAACAAAGGATACCTATTTTGAAAGACGTACTTTTTATTCAATTTTACGGCCAGACCGGCAGTGGATGGTTTGACCTGTGCAATGGATTTTCAGATACCTGGGACCTTTGCAGAAGCAAGGGGGATTTTTTATGGATTCCCATGGAACAGAATCCGGACCAGTGGTATGATGAGGCTGCGTATCAACCCATTTCCCTCCCCATCAAAAAAGGGACGGTTCATGTGAGTGCCAGTTATGTGAATCATCTGTACCAGGCCTATCTGTGGGCCATGGCCTATCCGGAGGTTCAGGTGATCGTGGGCGGCCCGGTGGCATCGGAAAGGCACACGGGAGCCCCGGGCTGGCAGTCGGTTCATTTCAAGGTGGAAACACGGTTGCCTTCAAATCTGACCCTGACCGGTCAGAGTGTGGAACGTTTTTTCGGCGTCCCGGAATTTTCAGGCAGATGGCATCTGGAACTGCCACCGCAGATTCCTGAAGATGGACGGATCTATTTTTCCTATACCCTTGAAAATCAGTGTTACTGGAAAAAATGTCCTTTCTGTTCCATTGCTCAGCACTCTGCCGACCATTTCAGAAAACGGCCGGTCCTGGATCTGGCTTTCACGGACATCGATTACCACGGGCATAAAATTGTGCGGCTCAATACCGGGTCCATGACCCCGGAACATATTCGACAACTGCTGCCCATGCTGCCAGTCAAACCGGATATGGAATACCGGTTTTTCATGCGGGCCGCCGCAGCGGAAACCCGTGCCATGAAAGAGGCTGTGTCCAAAATGGGAGATAAAATACCCGACTGCACCCTGGGGTTTGGGATTGAATTTCCCTCAAACCGCATGTGGAAATATCTGAACAAGGGCACCCGCATGATCGATGTGATAAAAACCCTGGAATTCTGTACTGAAACCGGATTCGAAGTCAACGCCAATGTTATTCTGGGTTGGAACAATCTGGTAGATCAGGATATCAGGGATCTGGAAGGCTTCATGCACCGCCTCTCCGGAAAAACCGTCACCACCCTGCAGCTGCGCTGGTTGTTTGCGCATCCCTACACGCCGATTTACGACACCTATGACGGTGTTGAAAACAGCATCCGGCTGGGGCCTTTCAACTGTGGATTCCATGTTTCCATTCCAAACCACCAGATGAGATTAAACCTGGCGGCGGCTGAAATCATTAAAGATGTCTGCCGCAAAAAAGGGATACAGCTCCAGGGGTACAAAAATCTGAAAAAAGGCATGGCATCCGACATGGCTGAATCGCTGCTTGACAATAAAATGAAATTGTAATTGGATGCATGTTATAAATTGCGTATAACCTTAATTTAGAAAGGGTTATCATGAATAACAAGCTGTCAGGGAAATTCTTCTTTCAGATTCTGTACAAAGCGGGCTGCCGGTTTACATGGGTCATTTTTGTCAGCCTGGTCTGCATGGTTTCCATCGGCCTGACCCAGGAAAAAAAAATTACCAACCATCTGGGTATGAATTTTATCCGTGTGGAGGCCGGCCGCTTTCAGATGGGAAGCCCGGATACTGAAACCCACCGGAAAAGCAATGAACCGCAGCATTGGGTCCAAATCAGTGATCCGTTCTATCTTCAGCAAACCGAGGTCACCCTGGAACAGTGGCAGGCTATCATGGGAAAAGCCTTTTTTCTGAAAAAAAAAGGCGGTCCCCGGACCCCGGTGACACGCGTGTCGTTTTATGACTGTCAGAAATTCATCAGAAAATTGAATCGCATGAATACCGCCCGATACCGGCTTCCTTCGGAAAAAGAATGGGAATATGCCTGCCGCGCCGGTACCACTACGGCATACAGCTGGGGAAACGATCCGGAGTGCCGACTGGCCATGTATGCAAACACCCCCAAACGACACGGAGAATGCTGCCCCTATTACCGATCCATCGGACTGCCGGTCAATGGTCCGGCCCCGGTAGCTTCATTTCCACCCAACCCATGGGGGTTTTTTGACATGCACGGTAATGTCTGGGAATGGTGTCAGGATGAATATACCGATGATATCAGGACTTCCGGAGTCAACACCCTTGATCTGTTTACCGCCAGGCCCCGGGTTCGCCGGGGTGGCAGCTGGTACCTGTATGGCAAATATATGCGCAGTGCCAACCGTACATACGCCCATCCCGGCACCCGATTTCAGACAACCGGATTCCGGCTCGTTCTCGAGGTGGATTGATGCGCGCCAATCTCTTGAGTTTCCTGAAAATCTATGAAGAAGAGATCAGCCTGTTTTTATGGACGGCGGCCCTTCTTTTCATTATTCGAAGTTCGGGCATTATTCTGAACAACTATGCGGAAACCGCTTTTCTGAAACGGTACGGTGTGGAATTCATGCCGTTGGTCAACATGCTCAATGCCGTGGCCACCTTCTTCATCACCGGTTTTCTGACCTTGTTTCTAAACAAGACATCCGGTGCCAGGCTTCTGTATTATATTTTCATTTTTTCAGGGATCATTGTCACTGTCATCCGCCTGCTCATTCCTTTTGGTATCGAACTGCTATACCCGTTGCTGTTCATGCTAAAAAGCCAGTTTGAGCTGCTGCAGGCAATGCTGTTCTGGAATATGTGCAACGATTTGTTCAACACCCGCCAGTCCAAACGGTTGTTCCCGCTCCTCACCGCCGGCGGGGTGATCGGTCTCATACTAGGCAGTTTCGGCACCCCTTATTTCGCAGGTCTTTTCAGTCTGGACAACCTGTTATACCTGTATCTGATCACCACCATCATGGGTGCGGTGCTGATACGGGCCATGGGACGAAGCTATGCCACGTTGATCTATACGGAAAAAACGGGGGAAACCGCCCAAAAGAAACCGCCCTTGATGGAAGAAATCAAACGGATCTATCCTCTGGTCAAAGATTCCGTCCTGGTCAAAATTGTGCTGGTCCTGACCTTCATGCCGAACGTGGTCATCCCCATCATGAATTATCAGTTCAATTATGCGGTCAACGAGCAATTTGCCTCAGAAAGCGCGATGATTCAATTTTTCGGTTATTTCAGAGGCAGTCTTTACATCGTGAGCCTGTTCATTCTCCTGTTTGTGGGCCGGATCTACGGCAAATGGGGGTTGCCGGTAGCCCTCATGTTTCACCCCTTCAACTACATGCTGGCTTTTTTTGCCTTCCTGTTCAGATTTGATGTTTTTTCGGCCATGTATGCCAAAATGTCCACCAACATTATCCGCACCACCATCAATATGCCGGCCAACAGTATCCTCATCGGCCTGTTTCCCGAATCGTACCGGAACATGATCCGGCCGTTTCTGCGGGGAACGGTAGTTCGGGTCGCTTTGTTCACAGGCTCCACATTGATATTGCTGTCAACGCCTTTGTTTCATCCACGGTATCTGACCCTGGTAGCCCTGCCGTTCATGATCGCCTGGTTGGCGGCTCCGTTTGTGCTCAAATCAAATTACTCGAAAATTCTGCTGGACCTGATATCCAAAAACATGCTGGATATTAAAAGCATGGAGAAAGAGGAACTGGGCCAGATCTTCAACCAGGAAAAAACCCTGTCCACCCTGGAGACCTCTTTTCTGTCAGCCCGGGGAAAAGATGCCGTCTGGTATGCCAGACTGCTGAAAAATTTTTCACCCGAAAGGCTGGACGAGCTGATTATTCAAAACCTGGAAAATCAGGACCAGGCCACCCAGGTGGCACTCATCAAACTGATCACGCCCGAATCCGGTCCCCAGGCGGCCAGGGATCTGATTCCCATTCTGTCCCCGGATCGTCCTGAGACCACCATTGCCATTCTCAAACTCATACACAGGTATGGCATCAAGGTGGGAGACCATCCGGTCATATCTCGGCTTGTCACCAGTTCACATCCCGTGATCTCGGGATTTGCCGGGGCCTGCATTCACAACGATCATCCAGAGAACCTTGAGCAGTTCATCACTGAGGGGCTGGCAGAAGCGGATCCGGCTCACCGTCAGTCAGGCATTATCTGCGCAGGTTTAAGCCGCAGTAAAAAATGGATTCCTGAACTCAAAAACATGCTCAAAACCCCTGGAATAGATCCCGTTATTCCGGACATCATAATTGCCTTGTCCCGGTTGAACGCAGATGAAATTAATGCGCTGGCTATCGATTACCTGACCCATGCACGGACGGATGTCCGCATGGCCGCACTGGACGCTTTATCCATTGTCAATGACGACACCCTGCTGAAAACAGTTCTTCTGATGGGTGATCCATCAGACGAGATTCATGAATTTGCCAAGGAAAAAATCAGAACCGCCGACCACCAGAATCCCCGGTTGCTGGTGGAATCTCTGGGGCTGCCGTCCACCCGGATACGCAAAGGCCTTTTCAATCTGCTGGATACACTGGACATCAAAGAATTTGATGTGTTGATGTTCGCCAAAAAAAACCTGGAAAAATCCTATAAATACCTGTCCATGGCTGCATCTCTGGAAAACCTGCCCCAGGGACCTGTGCGGGATCTGTGCATCGCACATCTGGCTGAGAAAAAAGATTTGATTCTGGAAAACATTATCCGGGTATTGGCCATCCATGATCAGAGCGGCCGGATGCGGACGGCCCGGCAGGGAATCTTTTCCGCAGACACGCGGCAACGGGCCAATGCCGTTGAACTGCTCAATGATATCCTGGACAGAAACACCTTCAACACCATGCTGCCGCTGCTGGAAAGCCCCAATGCCACTGTTGCGCTGGCTGACGGTAAAAAACTGGTTAAAATTCCCAGGTTTTCATCGGATGGCAAACAAGCCGTATCAGAACTGCTTTCTTCTCTGGACTGGGTAGATGTGATTCTGGGACTGGAACTGATCGGGGAAATCCATGACCTGCAACCGGCAGCAGACTCGATCCAGGACCTGAAACAATCCGAGAACCCTTATATTTCAAAGGAAGCCCACATGATCCTGCAAAAACTGAAATCAACGAAAGACACAGAAGCAACAGACAAATTGTCTTTAGGAGAAAAGATACTTCTTTTGAAGGAAATCGATATCTTTTCCGGGTTAAGCGCCTCGGAGCTGGCTGCCATCGCCTCGGTGACTGAAGAAATAAAATTTGCCAGAGACCAGGATGTTATCAAACAGAACAGCATCGGTGAAACGGTGTATCTGATCATTGAAGGTCAGGTTTCAGTCATCATGGAAAAAGAGGATGGAAGCCAGGCGGTCATTGATCAGATGGATTCCGGCGCCGCTTTCGGGGAGATGGCGTTGATCGACAATTCCCTCAGGTCCGCCACCATCCGTACCATCTCACCTTGCCGGTTTCTGACTTTACATAAACAGGAATTCAAGGAAACCGCCATGGAATTTCCACGCATCGCGCTGCAGATCTGCTCGGTTTTAAGCCAGCGCATCCGGCATCTGCATTCCCTTGTCAAAGAAAAAAACAGTGAGTGTTATCGGTCCGATTGATTCAGCAGCCTGACAATGGTATCTGCCAGGTCATCCCGACCCTGCTCTCTGAGCAGGGGAATCAGGGGGCGGTAAAACGGGGGCCTGACCCGGATGGTGATATCGAATTGGGAAATTTCAGCCGGAGTGATTTCATCCGCTTCAAACGCCCGGGTTTTATGAAGCAACCCCAACGCAGAGAGCTCTGTCATGGTGCGTACACATTTTTCACATCTGCCGCAATTCAGCTGATCCGGAACATTGGCCAGACAGACCCTGAAGTTCTGAAACGCCGTATCCCATTGAGACACAATCTTGATTTTCTCAAGACGGGACAGTTCATAATCCCGATGCCTGATTCTCACGGCATAGCTGGAGTACTCCGGATCCAGCAAAGGGTGGGAGCCGCAGGGATGTAAGTTTGGAATGTCATAAGAAGACCCGATGAACATCAGGTGTATCCGGTTACTGAACCCGTGGGCCATGGCAGCCAGCACCGCACCGAAAAAACTGTTCAGCCACAGATCCCGCTCATCACACAGATGACGGATATTGGTATACACCGGAACCAGCGTGGTGCCGGCATCCTCTGTTATCCGGGAAATGGCGGTCACGGCCCGGTCAAACACATGCAGCTTGGCCCCCCGCTCCCTCACTCCGCCGATGTCAAATCCATGGAGGAAAAAACTATCCTTGATATAAGCCGGATGGGTCGCCGGATAATTCAGCCGGTTCAGGCGCAGGGCTGCCAGAGAATCCATGCCTCCGGACATGACCATCCCGGTCCTGGCGGGATGGACCGGGATCCGGTGAGCATCGGATGGGGACTCTACGGGAATTGGGCGGTACCGTCCCCGGGTCCAGTGGGAAAGAATGTGCATGGCCACCTGCACACCTTCCTTGAGAAACGGACACACCGGCCCGTCCACAAACAATCTTTTTTCTCCCAGATGCAGGGCCGGCAGCAGCCCCCCCACCAGAAATGCGTCCGGGTTGGCGTCAAACCCCTGAGAATATTCTTCGGGTGTTTTTATAAATATCTTTTTTTCAGGAAAATCACTGTCTTCAAATATGACCCGGGCCGAAGCAACCGCAAAACCGGTCTCTCTTTCCAGTTGAATATGCGTAATTTTCATGGATGCGCCTCTTTTTCTTCATCGGTTTATTTCGTGCAAGATGCTTTTGGCCTGTTTGGTTGCAGTCAAGATCTCAACGTCCCCTTTTCAGCGGCAAAATCAATGATTTTCATCGCGATATCGATGCCGGTAACCGCTTCCAGCCCTCTGAACCCGGGAGAATAATTGACCTCAATGACATATGGCATGTCACCGGTTCTTCCCATCATGTCAATACCGGCAATATCCAGGCCGCAGGCCCTGGCTGACGCAACCGCCATTCTTTTCCACGATGCCGGTGGATCGAATGCTAGGGCCTGGCCCTGCCGATGTATATTGGTTCTGAAATCATCCGGGGCCGGCAACCGTCTCATGGCCCCCGCCACCTGACCGCCGATCACCAGAATCCGGGCATCCAGCCGTCCTGAAAGGGGCACCCACCGCTGAACCAGCAGCCCCTTGACCGGATCGAGCCGGGTGTCCACACAGGTACGGGCCTGATCTGCATGATCAATTTTGAACACCCCGTCTCCGCCCATACCGCTGGGCTGCTTGACCACCAAAGGATATCCTCCCAGGCGGTCCACGGCATCAAAAAAAGTGGTCTTTCGGGTAACAAAACAGGTGTCTGGTACCGGGATGCCTGCAGCAGCCAGGATCTGAAGCGTGATAAACTGATGCCGGGCAATGGTCACCCCTTTCAAACCGTTGACCAGGGGGATGCCCATGGCTCGAAACTGCCGAAGCACGACGAACCCATACTCACCCATGGGTGATCCCTGACGGGGCAGTACCACATCCGGCAATTCTCCGGACACCGCATCCCTAAAGCCTTCAATGTCCGGCCGCTGGGTTTCCATAACGCAGGTCACCTGATAGGGATTGATGAGAATCAATCGATGGTTTCTGTGCCGGGCGGCCTGATCCAGACGGCCGTTGGGGTGAAAGGCCAGGTCATGGACGGTGAGAATTCCAATTTTCATTGAATATCTTCTCTGTTAGTGCGTTCCTGTCCTGATTCATTTTCCTTTTTTGGCGGAAACATGTTGACCGGCATCCATATGCCCATCTGTTTGTTTATTTTTTCACTGAAATAGGTGGTGATCTTCCGGGTGTTATTCCACCGGGCGATTTTCTGGGTGGCCAGATTCGTCTCGTCAATAATGGCAAACACCTGGTATTTACCGGCCCGTTTCGTCAATCCTTCCAGCAGTCGGCGCCCCACCCCCAGAGACCGGTACTCGGGCCGTACTGAGGTGTAGCCTCTTTCCACACATCCGGAAAAATCCAGACCGCTTGCCTCTTTCAAGCGCTGAATCAACGCATTCCTGGGAAATTTAAGGCAGGAACAGCCCACCATTCTTTCATTTTCAAGGGCATATCCGATCAGAAACGCGTTTTCAAGATTGGGGCGGACATGGGTTGAATCCACGGATCCGCCTGCGATCACCATGGCATGGACCTGGTCCAGATATCCCGGCGGCAGATCCGCCGGTGAAACAAAATGATAATCGATATCTTTGCCCAGGACCCGACGGGTGCCCTGATCCCACCGAAGCCGGACCAGGCAGGACGCCGGACACTGCGCCAGATACGACAGGATCTCAGGCGGTCCGGAAAGGGTCTGCCAGAAAGGGATGCCCGGCAAATGATCGATGTCGTCATACGCATGGGTCATTGCAGGCAGCGGGTGATCCGCCGGCAAATCAAAAGAATGCACCACATGAGGGTTTTCGAGAATGAACCGTGCCGGAACCGTTTCAGTCCCTTTTGAGAACAGATCCGGTCCGGAAACATGGTTCCATATACCGGCTTTCGCCGTCTGCCACAACAGGCTGGAAGGCATCTGTGCCAAATCTTCAGGACACTGCCACTGAATCAGTTTCAATCCCATTTCTGTCCATTTTTCCAGCATGCCCGGCAATGGGGGGGGCAGAGCCGAATCCAGCCGGGCCGTCACGCTGAAACACACCGGGTCCGCCTGCTTTTTCCACCACCCGCGCACGCGGTCCATGTCCGAAAAAAAATCCAGGGGGCAGTGACAGCAGCGGGAAGAAGGGGAGGGCTGGCATCTTTCATTTCCACCGGTCCCGGTTCCGGATGAGTTTGTATGCCGGTTTGATGAAATCCGCACCATCGTGAAAGGGTTCCTTGATTTTCAAAAATTTCTGCTTCAGTTAAGAAAAAAAATGTCCACCCCTGTCGCTTTCCAGGATATCATCCACATATTCCTGCATTTTGTCAACCGGAGGCCCTGAATACTGCGCTTTTAGCACCGCATAAAACCGATGCCGGCATTGAACCGGGACCGCGCAGTTCTCGGGACATATCGGCCAGAAGATCAAATTCTGCGTGAATCATGATTTTCTTTTGTTTTTGACATTTGTATTATTAAAGTGTTATTTTCTTCACTCATACGGTTATCGGCGCCGGGGGGTGAATTCATTTTTATGATTGACAAACAATTTCAAAATTTATAATATTAAGAGTTTTTTATAAAACTTCGTAAATCGACGAAAGTGGCAAGATATATTGATTTGACAAGGAGAGTTTAACCATGTACGCAGTGATCAGAACCGGCGGCAAGCAATACAAGGTTCAGGAGAACCAGATCCTGAATGTTGAAAAACTGGCGGGGACCGAAGGTTCGGAAATTGAATTCAACGATGTGCTTCTTTACTCGGACGGAGAAACCCTCACCCTGGGAAACCCGGTGGTGGAAAATGCAGTGGTCCGGGCCCACGTCGTAGAACAGGGCCGGGACAGAAAACAGCTGGTTTTCAAATACAAACGGCGTAAGGGGTACCGAAAAATGCAGGGCCACCGGCAGCAGTACACCCAGATTAAAATTGCGTCCATATCCGTATAAATGGAAATAGAGAGGATTTGACACATGTCTCATAAAAAAGCAGCCGGCAGTTCAAAAAACGGCCGGGATTCAAACGCCCAGCGCCGGGGTGTGAAAAAATTCGGCGGGCAGACCGTTTTAGCCGGTAACATCCTTGTCCGGCAGGTGGGCACCAAAATCCATCCGGGAAACAATGTCGGAATGGGCCGAGACTATACCCTGTTTGCCATGATAGATGGTGTGGTGACCTTTGAAAGAAAAGGCCGTGACCGTAAAAAAGTCAGTGTTTATGCCGCGTGAAATTTGTTGATGAGGCAGTTATCACCATTCAATCCGGTGACGGAGGCCCTGGATGTACGTCTTTCAGAAGAGAGCGTTTCATTGAACGGGGCGGGCCGGATGGCGGTGACGGCGGTGACGGCGGCCATGTCATTTTAAGAGTGGACCCGGGGAAACGCACCCTGTATGATTTTCACCGCCAGAAGACACACCGTGCGCAAAACGGATCCCCGGGGATGGGCCGTCAGAAACACGGCAAAAACGGAAGCCACTGTTATATCAATCTGCCGCCCGGAACATTAATCCGGGACGCGGACACAAACCTTTCCATTGTCGACCTCACCTCTGAAGGAAAGGAATATGTGATTGCTGAAGGGGGGAAAGGCGGCAGGGGAAACAAACGGTTTGCCACCTCCACCAACCGGGCCCCCCGGTATTCACAGCCCGGACTCCCCGGTGTTGAACGCAGACTCAGGCTTGAGCTGAAGCTGCTGGCAGATGTGGGCATCGTGGGACTGCCCAATGCCGGAAAATCCACGCTCATCGCTGCCATGTCCGCCGCACGACCCAAAATCGGGGCATACCCGTTCACCACCCTGACTCCGACGCTGGGCATGGTTACTCCGCCCTTTGGTGAACCGTTTGCTGTCGCGGACATTCCAGGGCTTATTGAAGGGGCGCACCAGGGAACCGGACTGGGAATCAAGTTTCTCAAACATATTGAAAGGACCGGCATCCTGATTCATCTGATTGATGCCGGCGACATTGATCCTCAATCCCCACTGACAGCGTATGGCATTGTAAACCGGGAACTGACGCTTTACAGCCGGTCTCTGGCAGACAAGGCCAGAATCATCGTACTCAACAAAATTGATCTGGCCGGCACCGATCACCGGGTGGCCAGTTTCTGTCAGGCTGTGCCGGATCTTGAAGTACACAGCATTTCAGCGGCCACAGGACAGGGGGTTGACAAGCTGATAAAATTGCTGGCATCCCGCCTTCAAAAAGAGTGATCTGATGAAAGCCGGGCTTTTCGGAGGCACATTCAACCCGCTTCACACGGCGCATATCCAGATTGCCGATCGTGTCAAACACCTGCTGAAACTGGACCGAATCTTTTTTTTTCCTTCCGCCACCCCCCCCCACAAACCGGAGTTCGATCTGGCCCCGGCAAAAGACAGATATGATATGGTCTTCAAAAGTCTTGAACACAAAGAGGGGCTGGTTCCGTCTGATATTGAGATCACCCGGAAAGGTCCCTCATATACCATTGATACGATTCATGCCTTCAAGCGGAGATACGGGGAATCCTGCCGGTTTTTTCTGCTCATGGGATCTGATGCTTTTTTTGACACCCCTTCCTGGAAAAGGCAGAAAGAAATCTTTGCCGCGGTTTCCATCGTTGTCATGCCCAGACAGGGGGACAGTGCAATCGCAGATATTGGATCCTTTCTTGACGAACATATATCAAAAGGCTACACATGGCATCAGGAGGAACGGCAATTTGTCCATGAGACACTCAAACCCGTCCGTGTTTGTCCCGTTCCACTGATTGAGATTTCATCCACCCTGATACGCAGCCGGGTAAAACAGCATCTTTCCATCAAAGGACTGGTTCCGGCACCGGTGGAGAAAATTATCCGTGAAAGGAATTTATATTTATGATTGATGCTTCACACGAACTGGCTCCCTACCTGTCAGTTGTTTTAAAACGGAAACCCAGGTCGGTCGCCGCCATTGACGTCAGTTCCCTGACCTCATATACGGACACACTGATCATTGTCGAAGCCGGTTCCCACCGCCAGGTAACCTCTCTGGCAGAACATGTCGTCACCGGCTTGAAATCACAAAAAATCAAGCCCCTGGGGACGGAAGGTATCAAAGAAGGAGAATGGGCACTGCTGGATTACGGCAGTCTGATCATTCATATATTTGAAAGCAAAGCCAAAGCGTTTTATGACCTGGAGGGCTTGTGGAGTGATGCCCCTCATCTGAATCTGTCTGAATTCGAATCTCCAGTGAAGACACCCGGAAAAACATCATGACACCGGTACCGGCACCCTGCTCATAATCGATTGAAAAACAAAGGCGTCATTCATGATGGAACAGATTACAGACTATATCACAAGCAAGCCGATCCATCTGATCGGGCCTGAAATCAGCCGCCAGAATTTCGAAAAATTTCTGGTGGAAACCAAAGGATATGAAAAACGGGAAGTTTTTGTGGATGAACCCCTGACCGTCCAATTCAAAGGAGAAGATTATGTATCCTCCATTGATCTGGTGGTCTGCATTAAAGATCTGGCCGTCATGGCCGTGACCTGTGTGGCTGGCTCCATCGGCTCATATGAACGGGAAATCCTGGCAGGGGCCCGGCTGGTCAGAAGCTATCAGATTCCCTTTGCCGTGTCCACGGATGCCAAAGACGCGGTGATCATGGACACTCTGACCGGCAAAACCATCGGTAAGGGTCTGGCCGCTGTGCCGTCCCGTGAACAGATGGGAAAAAAACTTCCGGACCTGTTATTTGCACCCCTTGATGAAACAAAAAAGGAGCGGGAGATGATCATCTACCGCTCCTTTAACATGGAAAAAGTCAATCGGTGATCCTGGTTAAAATTCCCGCTGGCAGTGCCTGCAGATTTTAGCCCTTTTTTTAATAATTTCTGCGCAAGAGGGGCATTCACGGGTAAAATGGCGCTCATGAAGCTGATCAATGGCAGCCTTTACCCCGCTCTCCAGCACCGGTGTGGGAAACTTGTGGTTGACCAGCGGTTCGATAGCTTCCACGCCGCCCAGTTCTCCGACCATTTCAGCTGCCTTGAGCCGGGCACGGTTGGGAGTCGACGCATCCAGCAGCATCTTCAAAATTTCATCCCAATCCTTTGAGATATAATAATCCGTGAGAATGGAAAACGCCTGTTTGGTTTTTTCCTTGAGTTCGTTCTGGCGGATCAGCGCTTCATTATCCAGTTTGCTTCCGGTGGCACCCACCGGGCTGAACACGGGCATGTATTCAAAATTCTTCTGACCCGGTTCGTTAATGCACCGGTAGGATGCCGGGGCTTCCATGGTATCTTTGAGATGATCCCATCCTTTTCTGTAGGACGGACACTCATCATTAAAGCACACAAACAGATACGGGGTTCCCCATCCCAGCCCATCGGAAAAATTGATGGGTGGCACTTCCCACAGTATCATCTCTTCTTTGCAATGGGGGCAGACAGGTTTATCCATCTGGATATATTTATCAAGCAGCTCTTCTTTTGTTTCAAATGCCATTATGTTCATCTCCTTTTGAAAAGTCTGACGGCTTCAAGGAAAATAATCAGCCCCCTGCGCTTGTCAATCAATTATCGATCGATCCACTCTCAATTGATCACAGCCAGCACATCATCCCTTGCCACGGCATCACCCGTATCAAAATGAATGGCGGCGATGGTGCCACTTTTAGGTGCCGGCAGGGCATTTTCCATTTTCATGGCCTCAATGACCACCACGGTTTCCCCCTCTTCCACCGCCTCTCCCACCTGTTTTTCATACCGGATCACCATGCCGGGCATGGGGGCCGTCACCGGGGTGCCGCTGCCATGGCCCTTATCTGCGTTTCGGGCAGGAGATGTTTCCGCCGAATCCTGACGTTCGGGTTCCGGTTCGGGTCTTGCGGGTGGCCGTGCTTCAGGCCCGGCTGAAGAGCGCCCGGGCGCCGGGGTCCGGGGAGTTGATAGGTCAGCTGCCGGTGCCACGCGGGTGATTCTCTCAGTTCCGCCCTCCTCTTCCACAGCGACCTCAAAGCACTCTCCATCCACGAACACCTTGAACATCCGGGTATTTTCCGTTTTTTCGAAACAAGGTTTCTCCACCAGTTCTCCGGCTCTGGCTTTTTTGATCCAGTCATCCTGTTTTTTGACATCTGCCAGGGTGATCGGCTTGAGTGCATCCGGCATTTGTTCCAATCCGTATTTCTGCTTGAGAAATTTTTTCCCGGTAACTGGAAACAAGGCATACAGCAACAGATCTTCATCGTTTTTGGCCAGATCCCCGATCTCCTTTTTCGCTTTTTCCAGCTCCGGTTCCAGCACCTGGGCAGGCCGGCAGGTGATAGGTTCTTCCCCTCTGGCATACCCTTTCAGCGCTTTTTTCTGAACCTCCGGATCAATGGGCACGGATGTCTTCCCATACAGGCCATAACACAGATCCTTGACCTGGCCTGAGATCATCTTGTATCGCTCTTCTTTGGTATCGAACAGCACATTGTTCACGGTCTGGGTACCCACAATCTGGCTGGTGGGCGTCACCAGGGGAATCTGTCCCAGTTCTTTTCTCACCCGGGGCAGTTCACTGTATACCTGATCGATCTTATCCAGAGAATCCATCTCCCGCAACTGGTTCACCAGGTTGGACAGCATCCCGCCGGGGGTCTGATGCAGCAGCACGTTGATATCGATGAGCGACACCTTGGTATCATCCAGCAGATGCTTGTATTTGGGCATCACCTCTCTTTCCAGGATCTCGTTGATGTCTGCCAGTGCCCGTATATCAAATCCGGTATCCCGGCTGGTACCCAGCAGCGCCATCACCAGGGGCTCAAGAGCTGCATGAGAGGTGCGGTATGCATAGGGTGTCACACAGGTGTCAATAATGTCCACACCGGCTTCCACGGCCTTGAGATGGGACAAGGGAGACATGCCCGAAGTAAAATGGCTGTGCAGGTGGATCAACGGTTTGACGCTGGCCTTCAGTGCCTTTACCAGTTCATAGGCATCATAGGGCGCGATCAGTCCGGCCATGTCTTTGATGCAGATGGAGTCCGCCCCCATCTCTTCCAGTTCTTTGGCTTTCTGAACGTAATAATCCAGATTGTATACCTTTCCCCCCAGCCGGGGCTCGGTAAGGGTATAGCAGATACATCCCTGAAAATGGGCACCGCACTCCTTGATCACCGGCACCACGGTTTCAAAATTTCGGTAATCATTAAGCGCATCAAAAGTTCTGAAAATTTCCAACCCGTTGTCTACGGTTTTTTTAACAAACAATTTGGCCACATCATCGGCATAATTCCGATACCCCACCAGGTTCTGTCCCCTCAGCAGCATGGAAAAAGGGGTCTTTTTAAAATACCGTTTCAACGTGCGCAGCCGTTCCCAGGGATCTTCCCCCAGAAACCGGTGCATGGTGTCGAACGTCGCTCCACCCCAGACCTCCACGGCCCAGAAACCGATTTCGTCCATGCGTTCGGCTACCGGGATCATGTCTTCGGTTCTGCCTCTTGTGGCAAACAGCGACTGGTGGCCATCCCGCAGAGAGATATCCTCCACTTTCAAGGGATTCGCCGCCCGTGGGCGGTCGGCGTCATAATTCATCTGTATCGTTTTAACCTGGGTATGTTCCGTCATAACTGTTTTCTCCCAAAAAAAGTTTATTTAAACATGCGCAGCTGCATCATGGTGTTGGCCTGCATCATGGCCTGACGGCCCGCCAGAGCCCAGATGTTGAGCCCCGGTCCCGACGGCATGCACCGGGCCAGGTGTTCAGATCGGATCTCCGCCGAATCCGCCCCCTGCTCTGCAAGGGCCGCATCAAGGTCCGTCATGTAAGCCGTCACCGCGGCCATGACAGCCGCCTGTTTTTTTCTGTCCATGCCTCCCCCTTTTATACCGGAATGTTTCCGTGTTTCTTGGCCGGTCGTGACTCGCGTTTGGTGGCAATGGCTTCCAAAGCATCAATGAGCCGGGGCCGGGTTTCAGACGGCTGAATCACGGCATCCACATATCCCCGGGCCGCCGCACAATAAGGATTGGAAAACCGCTCATTGTATTCCGCAATTTTTTCCTTTCGCCTGGCTGCCGGATCCTCTGCTGATTTGATTTCTCTGGCGTGGATGATATTGGCAGCCCCTTCCGCTCCCATGACCGCGATCTCCGCACTGGGCCAGGCGAATGCCATGTCCGCCCCCAGGTGTTTGGAACACATGGCCAGGTAAGAACCGCCGTAATCTTTACGGGTGATCAGCAGCAGTTTGGGCACCGTGGCCTCGGAATAGCACCACAGCAGCTTGGCGCCGTGACGGATGATCCCGCCCCATTCCTGGTTGGAGCCTGGCAGATACCCGGGCACATCCGCGATGGTGAGCATGGGAATGTTGAAGGCATCGCAGAACCGGATGAACCGGGTGGCCTTGTCCGACGCATTGATATCCAGGCATCCGGCCAGGTGACTGGGCTGATTGGCGATAATACCTATGGACCGGCCGTTGAGCCGGGCAAAACAGACCACAATGTTTTTGGCATAATACTGGTGGGGCTCAAAAAAAATACCGTCATCCACAATGGACCGTATCACTTTTTTCATGTCATAAGCCCGGTTGGGACTGTCAGGAATCACGGTGTCCAGGACCGGGTCCATACGGGTGGGATCATCCTTGGGCTCCATAAAAGGCGGGTCTTCCATGTTGTTGGCGGGCAGATAGGACAGAAGGATTTTTATCTGCCCGATGCAGTCTTCATCCGATTCGCAGGCGAAATGGGCCACCCCGGATTTTTCGTTGTGGGCCATGGCACCCCCCAGATCCTCAAAGGAAATCTCTTCCCCTGTTACCGCCTTGATCACGTTGGGGCCGGTGATGAACATGTAGGAACTTTTTTTGACCATGAACACGAAATCAGTCATGGCCGGAGAATACACGGCACCCCCGGCAGTGGGCCCCATGATGGCAGAAATCTGGGGGATCACTCCGGAACTGGCGGAATTTCTGAAAAAAATCTCTCCATATCCGGACAGGGCATCAATCCCTTCCTGAATCCGGGCCCCGCCTGAATCATTCATTCCGATAACCGGGGCGCCCGCCTTGAGGGCCATATCCATGATCTTGCAGATCTTTTTGGCCTGCATCTCACCCAGTGATCCAGCCCGGGCTGTGAAATCCTGGGCATAAGCAAACACGATCCGGCCATCCACTCTGCCATGGCCGGTCACCACCCCGTCCGCGGGAATCGTCACCTTTTCCATCCCAAAATTGGTACACCGGTGGGTCACAAACATATCCAGTTCCCTGAAACTGCCGTTATCAAACAGGCAGTCCAGCCGTTCTCTGGCATTAAGTCTACCCTGTTCCCGCCGTTTATCCAATGCGGCGTCTCCCCCCATTTTCAAAATTTCCTGTTCTTTCTGCTTCAGGGTCTGGATATTGTCTGATGTGGCTCCCATACTAGAAATCCTTCCATGTTCCTTGGTTCATTTATTGGTTCAATTGAATTTTGATGACGGGCTACTCCACGCTGAACCGCCATGCACAAAACCACTCCCCGGGATGGCTATCCGGGGGACATCCGATACAGGTTGTCTTGATATTCGGATCAAATGCCGATGCAAAATAGGTGTATTCCACCAATCCAGCTGATTTGCAGGGATAATCCGGCAAATTTTTGCGTTTTCTGGCTGCATGTACCCGGCACTCATTCATTTGAAATACAAAACTTTTTGGACCCTCGTCAACAATTGATTGCGTATTTATGAAAGAATACATCCTGAAATTCAAGGCGTTTTTCAAGCCGTCCAGCCCAGGCCTGTCTCCGAGACCTAAAAACCGTTTGATGGCATGGGCCTCATACGGAGAAAACATTCCCCAACAGGAATCATTGCACCGTTTAGCATCATTCATTCCCCGGACTTTTTCCACAGACTGAAACCAGACCCCGTCCATGACCAGCCAGTTTTTGGCCAGCCCTTTGAGCAGCTCATTCATGCGGTCTTCATCCATTTCCGCTACCGCTTTGGGCATCCCGTTTTTCAATTCGAAACCCAGAATATCCGCCATGCGTTTCATGGAAATATCCGTGCCTTCAGGCATCACAGCATCCATCATGCATAGTGCCGCATCCATCCCCATCTGATGCCGGATTTCAGAAAACCAGAATCCGTAATGCATAATCATGCGGAATACCATGTCCATCATCAACCGACCCTTGTCTTCCCTGGACAGATTCATAAATGCGGGTAAACCATCATTCATTCAACATCTCCTCTATTTAATTTGGTTATAAAGCGCCAGATAGGTGCAGGCTTCCTCCTGTTTCCCTCTTTTGGCACAACCATTGCCATAAATCCGGCATTTTTCCTTGAGCACGGAAACCGCCGCTTTTTGCTGGTCATCCGACAATGTACCGGACCGGACCAGATCCCTGATCGCTTCAATACGAAACCGATCCTGGGAATGCCGCCTGGAAAGCTGATCCGCATGCCCTCCGTACTTGACGGTCAACGCCGTGTCGATAAGATGAATCGGGGTATCCACACTGACCCGCAGCCAGAATTCATAATCTTCGCACACAGGGAAATCCGGCCTGAACATCCCTTTGCGTTCAAACAGTTTTTTTTTGATCATCACGGCTGACGGGCTCACCAGGCACAGATGAAGAGACGGCTCAAAAATCAGGCCCGAGGGTTTTCTGTGTTTTTTTCTGGGATTCACCCGGACCCCGTTGCGGATCCAGATCTCTTCTGTCTGACAGATCAAGGCCCCGGGATGGTCCATAAAAAAGGCGGTCTGACATGCGAGTTTTTCGGGTTTCCATTGATCATCTGAATCCAGTAGCGCCACAAACTCTCCGGTACTGTGACGGATCCCCAAATTCCGGGCACAGCTCACCCCTTTGTTGGGCTGAACCAGAACCCGGATGCTGTCACCATACGCCGCCAGCACCTTGGGTGTGTGATCGGTGGAGCCGTCATCCACCACAATAATCTCTTTGGGCGCAACGGTCTGGGCCAAAACCGAATCAATGGCGTGGGCCAGGGTCCATGCCCGGTTGAAACTGGGGATAATCACACTGATCTGGGGAATATCTGTCTGTTTCATGACCTATGCTTATACCATGACCTCTGTTTTTTGTACAAAACCAAGTCACGTTTTTTTGACAGAACCGGGCACAATTGGCCCAACCATTTCAAAAACTGAAAAATTATCTGAAGTTTCAGGATCATAGGTTGGTTTATCCTTGATTTTTTTTTATTTTTTTTCCATAATTGATTCTGTTTTTTTAAATTTATGAGGAATTCTTGACAATCCCATCCAAATCACATTATGAAACCCTTGAATTTTTGGATACGCATTTTTCACAAATGAGGATACTATGGCAAAAGGCAAATCAGTCATCCATTTAATTGATACCCAGTGGTGCAAAGGTTGTGGTATCTGTGTTCACTTCTGCCCCAAACAGGTACTGGAACTGGACAAGAACAGCAAAGCCCGGGCAGTTCGACCCGAAGATTGCATCGCCTGCAAGTTGTGTGAACTTCGTTGCCCCGATCTGGCAATACAAATAAAAGAAATTCAGGAAAGGGAAAATGACTCAGAAAGATAATATCAGATTTATCCAGGGGAATGAAGCCTGTGTGGAAGGGGCCTTGTATGCAGGCCTCAATTTTTTCGCAGGATATCCCATCACTCCGTCCACGGAAATTGCGGAACACTTGTCTGAAAGACTCCCGCGGCTGGGCGGAAAATTCATCCAGATGGAAGATGAAATCGCTTCCATGGGTGCGATTCTCGGGGCATCCCTTACCGGAAAGAAAGTGATGACCGCCACATCCGGCCCCGGGTTTTCTCTGAAACAGGAGGCTTTGGGGTATGCCTGCATGGCGGAGATCCCCTGCGTCATAGCCAATGTCCAGCGGGGCGGGCCGTCTACCGGAAATCCCACCCATGTCAGTCAGGGGGATGTCAACCAGGCCAGATGGGGCACCCACGGCGATCATTCCATTATTGCCCTGACCGCATCCAACAACCAGGATGTGTTCAAAATCACGGTTGAGGCGTTCAATCTGGCGGAGACTTACCGGTCGCCGGTTATCATTCTTCTGGATGAGGTGGTGGGGCACATGCGGGAAAAACTCACTATTCCGGAACCCGAAGACATCCCTGTGGTAAGCCGTCTGAGCACATCGGTTCCCAAAGGGGTGGACTACCATCCGTATCTGCCCAGGGAAGACGGGCGGTTGCCCATGTCTGACTTCGGTGCCGAACACCGGTACAATGTGACCGGGCTGTTCCATGACATGTGGGGATTTCCCAGCAACAATCCGAGGGTGGTCAGTGAACTGCTGCGCCATCTGGTGGACAAAATTGAAAACAACGTGGACAGCATCACTCTGTACAAGGAATACTGGCTGGATGATGCAGATTATATCCTGGTGTCCTACGGTTCTTCGGCCCGGTCCGCCATTCACATTGCCAGAAACCGCCGGGCCAGGGGCGTGAAGATCGGCGTCCTGGAACTTCAGACCCTGTGGCCGTTTCCCGCGGACATGGTCCGGGAAAAATGCGCCAATGCCAAAGCGGTGCTGGTGGTGGAAATGAACATGGGACAGGTGATCACCCAGGTGAAAAACGCGGTGGACAACCCCAACAACGTCTTTCTGGCCAACCGCATCGACGGCCAGCTCATCTCGCCCACGGATATCAAAACCATTTTACGAATGATCCAGGGAAAGGGGGTATAACATGACCACGAAGGAATTTGACTTCAAAGACTATATTCGAAGCCGGTTTTTCCCCCATATCTGGTGTCCGGGCTGCGGCCACGGCATTGTTCTCGGCTCTCTGCTGCGTGCGGTTCACGAGCTGGGTCTGGACAAAAACGAAATAGTCATGACCTCGGGCATTGGGTGCTCTTCCCGTATTTCCGGATATGTGGATTTCCACTCCCTGCACACCATCCACGGACGGGCCCTGACTTTTGCCACCGGTGTCAAACTGGCCAAACCCGGCATCACCGCCATTGTACCCATGGGGGATGGCGATGCCCTGGCCATCGGCGGCAATCATTTCATCCATGCAGCCAGACGAAACATCGATATCACAGCCATTGTCATGAACAACCGGATTTACGGCATGACCGGAGGACAGTTCTCCCCGTTGTCCGGGATTGGCAAAAAAGCCACCACCGCACCGTATTCCACCATTGACAACCATTTTGACGTGGTGGAGCTGGCAAAGAGCGCAGGCGCCAGTTTCGTGGCAAGATCCACTGTCTTCCATGCCACCGAATGCAAGGACGTGTTGAAAAAAGCCATTGCCCACAAAGGGTTTTCCGTGGTGGAAATTTTATCCCAGTGCCCCACCTATTTCGGACGGAAAAACAAGGAAGGGGATGCGGTACAGATGATGGAGGCATTCAAAACCAATACCGTCAAGATCGGGTCCAAAAAACTGGAAGTCAACCCGGACCTGATTCAGCGGGGTATTTTTGTGGAAAACACCCAGAAAGCCGAATACTGTGAAGCATATGACCAAATCATCGAGATCGCAATGAAAGGAAACGCATAATGGAACGTTCAAGACTGGTTTTTTCCGGATCCGGCGGTCAGGGGGTGATCACGGCAGCCATCATCCTTGCCAAAGCGGCGGTGATCTTTGAAGGCAAAAACGCCACCCAGTCACAGAGTTACGGCGCTGCAGCCCGGGGAGGTGCCACCCGAAGTGATGTGCTCATTTCCGAGTCGGACATCTATTTTCCCAAGGTGGTCCAGCCCAATATCCTGGTGAGCCTGACCCAGGAAAGCTACAACACGTTTTCGGGGATCATCCGGCCCGGCGGCCTGTTGCTGGTGGACAGCAAATTTGTCTCCATAGAAAACAAGGTGGATGCCAAGCATATCTCTTTGCCCATGTATGAAACGGTCATGGAGAAAATCGGCAAACCCATCGTGTTCAATATCTGCATGCTGGGAGCGTTGCTGGGTGCCACCCGTCTTGTCCGGGGAGAATCCATACTCAAGGTACTGCAAACCACGATCCCCAAGGATTTCATGGAAATGAACAAAACCGCCCTGGAACTGGGAATCAACATGGGAGAATCCGCGGTTAACTGAGATTCACCGATCCCATGACAGAAACGACTCCATCCAGAAACATCGCTTCAGACCTGGTGGCGGACTGGCAGACCCTCCACCGGGTCTTTATCCGGCCTGAAGATGAAAAAAGCCGGCAGACCCTGATCAAATACATGGAGCAGATCCTGTTCGGTCTCCATGAATTTCTCAACACCCATGTGGGGGTGACCGAAGCCATCCCCCTGGCCGTTCTGGCACAATCATTCACCGACACCACAATCAACCGGGACCCGGAAAAAAAACTGGCAGATGTCATCAAAGACATCATCAACCAGATCGCCCCCCGGGCGGTGAATGTGGCTTCACCTTATTTCATCGGCCACATGACATCGGCCATTCCGTTTTTCATGGTTCACCTCAAAGCCATTACCGCGGCCCTGAACCAGAACCTGATCAAGCTGGAAACCTCAAAAGTGCTGTCAGTTCTGGAAAAACAGGTGCTGGCCAAGGTGCACCGCATGGTTTATACCCGGGAACCTGCTTTTTATGACACCCATGTTCAGAATGTGGACACCTGTCTGGGTCTGTTCACCAATGGCGGCACTACGGCCAATATTACGGCCCTGTGGGTGGCACGGAACCGGTGCCTTCCGGCAACAGATAAATTTGCCGGTGTGGAACAGGACGGCATGGCAGCGGCCATGAAGGCCCATGATCTGGAACGCCTGGTGGTGCTGGTGTCGGAACGGGGACATTATTCCTTGAAAAAAGCCGGTGGCGTTCTGGGTATCGGCAACAGGAATGTCATCCCTGTCAGGGTGAACCCGTATCACCAGATCGATATGACGGAACTGACCCGGCAGGTCGAGGCGTTTGCACAGAATAAATCCATCAGGGTTGCCGCTATTGTAGGAATTGCCGGGGCCACTGAAACCGGTACCATTGACCCGCTGCCCGACATGGCTCACCTGTGCCGGATCCATGGCATTCATTTTCATGTGGATGCCGCCTGGGGAGGACCTGTGATGCTGTCAGAAAAATATGCGGGTCTGCTGGAAGGCATCAAGCAGGCGGACTCCATCACCATTGACTGCCACAAACAGTTTTACATGCCCATGAGCGCCGGCATGGTCTTTTTCAAAGACCCCACCGCTCTGGACCGGATCATTTATCATGCCGGGTATGTCAACCGCAAAGGGTCCGTGGACTTGGGAATAAAAACCCTGGAAGGGTCCAGGGAAGCCAGCTCTCTGATCCTGGACAGCGCCTTGAAAATCATGGGCTCCCAGGGGTATGCGCTGATGATCGAACACGGTATCGACACGGCACGGCTGTTTGCCGAAAAAATCAAAGCCCGGGAACAGTTTCAGCTGGTTTCGGAACCGGTCCTCAACATCCTGACCTACCGCGCCATCCCCAGGGAATTGAAACAACACGTGGATACCGCCGTAACACCGGACCGCCGGCAGGCCATAGATGCCTGCCTGGACAGAATCAATATCGATTTACAGCGGATCCAGCGGGAAGCCGGCAAAAGTTTTGTATCCCGCACCTGCCTGAGAATCCTTCCGGATGATGCGCACACAGCGGTGGTCCTTCGGTCCGTGATCATGAATCCTTACACCGACGGCCGAATCCTGGATCAGATTCTGGATGAACAGGAAACGATTCTGCAATCGCCGGAAATTTCGAAACACCTTATGTCAGTCCGATGACCTTCTACTAACTGTCTTTGCTTCCCATCGCATACCTGTGGAAAACCAGGCTGCCCGGGGGTAGAACCCCGGAAAGACCGCCGGGTGCCGCCATCAGAAAATGGGTCTCATGGCTCCCATAAATGTCCGCAGTTTTTTGCCCACCTGTTCCACGGACGTGGACCGGATGGCTTCGTTCACCTGGATCAGCCGGATGTTGTCCACGCCGGTGTCCTTGACATCCAGACCTTTGCCGATCACATCCGTATCAATGGTGGCCATAAATTCTTTGAGCATGGGCACCGCGCTGTGATTGAAAAGGTAACACCCGTATTCCGCCGTATCCGAGATGACCACATTCATTTCATACAATTTTTTCCGGGCAATAAGATTGGCAATCAAAGGCACTTCATGCAAAGATTCATAATATGCGGATTCTTCAACAATACCGGCGGAAACCATGGTATCATAGGCCAGTTCCACCCCGGCCTTCACCATGGCAACCATGAGAATCCCGTGATCAAAATAGGTCTGTTCAGACAGTTCAGCTTCCTGGGACACGGCAGTTTCAAAAGGGGTCTCAGCTGTCTGAGACCGCCATGTCAAGAGATCGGCGTCATCATTGGCCCAGTCCCTCATCATGGTTTCTGAGAACTTGCCGGACATGATGTCATCCATATGCCGATTGAACAACGGCGTCAGAATCTTTTTGAGCTGCTCGCTCAACTCATAGGCCCGGATCCTGGCCGGGTTGGACAATCGATCCATCATGTTGGTGATGCCACCGTGTTTCAGGGCTTCAGTGATCGTTTCCCACCCAAACTGAACCAGTCGGGAGGCATAGCCTTCATCCATGCCTTTTTCCATCATCTTGTCAAAGCACAGCAGTGATCCGGCCTGAAGCATACCGCACAAAATGGTCTGTTCACCCATCAGATCTGATTTTACCTCCGCCACAAACGAAGATTCCAGGACCCCGGCCCGATGACCGCCGGTGGCTGCAGCATAAGCTTTAGCCAGTTCCAGCCCCTCACCCCGGGGATCGTTTTCCCGATGGACCGCAATCAATGTGGGAACACCGAATCCACGTTTGTATTCTTCCCTGACTTCGGTTCCGGGCGATTTGGGCGCCACCATGATCACGGTCAGGTCTTCCCTTATCCTCATGCCCTCTTCCACAATATTGAATCCATGGGAATAAGACAGACAGGCATTTTTCTTCATCAACGGCATGATGGCATTCACCACCGATGTGTGCTGTTTGTCCGGGGTCAGGTTGATCACCAGATCGGCAGATGGCAGCAACCGCTCATAGGTGTCGACCTCAAATCCATGATCGGTGGCGTTTTTCCAGGACTGTCGTTTCTCGGCAATGGCACCGCTCCGCAGCGCATAGAATACATTCAGGCCGGAATCTCTCAGATTCAGTCCCTGATGCAGCCCCTGGGCGCCGCAGCCAACAATCACGATTTTTTTGCCTTTCAATACTTCCACACCGGAAAATTCCGAGGTATCCATAAACCGGCATTTGGATAATTCCGCCAGTTGCAGCCGCAAGGGCAGGGTGTTAAAATAATTGTTTCCCATCTTTCTTCTCTCCTGATATGCTGTTATTTCATTGGTTGATCTCGGTTAACGGCCCATTCTGATTTATTTTAAAAATCGCGTCAAACAGTTGAATATGGAAATATATCATGATTCAGGTTTAAAAAAAATCCCAAAAAAGGAACCGGGTACCCGATATCAAAGCAAAGGGCGGGAGTCAGGATGACAGCCGGAAATTGGGCCGCTCAAAGGTTTCCACCGCGACCGGGCCCAGGGCGGTCTGCCGGATCCGGACCGTTTTCGCCCGGGCTTTTTCCACATTTTCCAAAGGAATTTTGTGGGTTTTATACCAGGAATCCGGATTTTCCAGAAATTTCAGAAAGATCTGAGCCGCATCCTGCGCCGTGTTGCATGAATGGATCAGTCGGGGCATAAAAGCAGGTCCATATTTTTTTTCAGCTATTTTCAGGGTCTGTTTCTGGGCATGGTCCCAGAGATTGTCCGGGTCCATCAGGATAACTGGGGTCAGGGGATTTTCATGCAGCTTCATGGAAGTAATGGTAATGGCCAGTTCTTCCGAGCTGCCATACCCTCCAGTATTGACCACCGGCAGGTTGCTCAGTTTCTGTATATGGTCCTGCCGTGCCAGGCGCAATCCTTCATTGTATTTGATCAGACCGTCGCAGGTGGTCAAAGAGGCCTGATTCTCCCCTTCCAGATCAATGGCAATGCCCACGCTCATGAGGTTGTGCTGCCGGGCCAGATCATTGGCCTCTTTCATGAGCCCGGGGCCTCCGCCGTGCACGATGCCCATTTCATATCCGAGCTTCGGGGCCAGCTGATTGATCAGATCGATGGTGAGCCGGTTGTCCGCTTCACTGGTATGGGACCCGTAAAAAGCGAACCAGTAACGGACCCGGTCAAACCGGTCCCGGTCATCCGGTTCCATGAAACACCCGTGGTAAAAACTGTAAAGTTTGTCAATGTCCGGATCATACCGCAGAAATTCACACCCGGCATGTTCCTGATGGGTCAGGCGTATCATCCTTTTGACATACTCATCGGCAAAGGACGGATTGTCCCTTTGAATGAGAAAGGTGCGCAATCCGCTGGTTCTCAAGGCATCCACCACATCCATGTCCGGAAATTCCCGGCCGATAAACACCCGGGAATTCACCCCACCCAGCACGGACAGTTTTTCCAGAGTGTTTTTGAATTCCCCGTTTGCCTTTTCCGGCATTCGGGGCGGATTCTTACGAAACGTGGAGGCCAGAATGGCGTTACGGATAATCTCCAGCTGTGCCTGGCCGAGAGGATCCAGGGCTTTGGGAATGGGGATGAAATTGGCTTTGTTCAAGATCATACCCAGGTCCGTGTCATGCATGGCGGAAAACAGGTTGGCGATCTCCGCATTGGTGAGCAGATCACTGAGACGGTACCCTTCCTTGACCTTGATTTTCTCCAGGGGCACGGTCAATGGATTTTTAGCCCTGAAAAACCGGACCCGGATTCGAACATCTTTCAAGGAAACCGCATGGGTGCCGAAATTGTACAGTTCCACCTGGCGGTCCCTGAAAGTTCTGAACGGATCCAGAACCCGGGCCGGAAGATGCTCAATCTTTGCCGTTTCCGGATCTGTGATGGCGTCGATGATGCCGTAGATATCTCCCAACGAAATTTTGATGGCACCCACAAACAGGTCATTGGGGCTGAGCGTTGTATTGTCGAGGTCCAGAGACATCCGAGAACGGATCGTATTGAGTGCACTGCGCCCTTTTTTGATCACCGCGTTGATGCCGGTCGAAGTAATGGCATGGGGCTCAAAACAGTATTGATACGGCTCCAGTTCCATGGCGATATAATCACAGGCATGACCGGTATCCGGGTCGATTTCCTGCCGGATCTCAAACCCTTCATAGTAGCCTTTACCAGTCTTTTTCCCCACAAACAGGCGCTTGTGCAGGTAATGGCGGACATCCTTGATCCGCAATTCAGGATCCATGATTGCCAGGCGCCCGATCTCATCCCCTGTTTTGAAAAGGTCCAGGGCGTTGCCCAGCAACGGGTTCAGATTTTGAAGCCGGCCCTCCACAAAGATATCAGATTCTTCCACCACGGGTTCGGCCCCGTCGGCCAGATCGGTCTTGATGCCGATCTGGGCGTTGCCGCTCCGCCCGGTGAACAAATAGGGTTTGCCTTCTCTGATGGCAGACCGGATATAGTCGGATACCAGGGGAAAATGAAACCGGGCGGACAGAATCCCGCTGCTTTCTTCCCGTTCATTCATACCGGCAATATATCCGTCCGGGCTGATAATCTGAAAAATCTGCATTTTTTCTCCTCTAAAGTGGACTGTCATCCTTTTTGACACAGGGCCCCGGTCAAGTCAAGCATTTGTCCGATAGCAAAGCCGGCATGGCATTCCGAAAGCCCCGACAGTTCGCCAGCCGGACATTTGTTCAACCGGGATACCCGGTGATCTTACGGATCTGGGCATACAGGGGCGAAAGCGCAGGATACATTTTCCGGTAGACCCGTTCCTACAGCTGCCGGTATATGGCGGCATGGACCGGATCCGGTTTAAACACGGTTTTTGCCTGGATCATTTGCCTTGCCGCCGCAGCAATATCCGGATAGAACCCAATGCCTTTGGCCGTAATAATGGCAGCTCCCAGACCACTGGTTTCATGCGTATGGCCCCGGGTCATGGGCAGATTAAAAATATCCGCCGCAATCTGGCAGATCTGCCCGCTCTGGGAGGCCCCGCCGGACACCACAGCTCTTTCCACCCGTATCCCGGATTTCTTCTCAATCTTTTCCCTGCCCTCCAGCAGAGCAAACCCCAATCCTTCAATCACTGCCCGGTATACATGATCCCGTTCATGCACATCTTGCATTTGCCCAGGGCATGATTCTCTTTGAGAATATTCCCCAGTACCGGTATCATATATCCCAACCGCAGCACACCGGTCCTGCCCGAGCCCGGGTCCGCCCGACGCTGATCCATCCAGGTGATGGCCGGCCTGAGCACCCGTCCCTGACGGTCCAGGTTCACCAGGGTGTTGCGTAACATGGTCACACCGATGCCGGAGATAGTGTCAAAAAACTGCGGGGCGGTCTGTTTCAGTTTCCGGCACGCCGTCTTCAGGCTCTGCCAGTAGATGTCGGGATCCTGCTCAGCCCGGCCCGGCCCGGGACTGATACAGGGCGGATAGCATTCTTTCACCCGGGCCAGCATTTCGCCATCCAAATCAAAAATCATGGCCCGCAGGCTCTGGGTACCGCAATCAACAGCCAGGATATACCGGTCTCTCATCAGACTCCTCTGGTTTTAGGGTCAGGCCGAAGGACCTGTCGGGCAGTGTTGCTCTCTGTTAAACCAGATCAACAGGTTTTATTCAAGACCAAAATCAATGGACCGGTTTCAGCAGGTGCTTGACCCCTTGAATCCTGCCATACCTGTCCGGCGCATGCTTTTTAATCCGATAACATTGATTTCTGTTTTCAAACCCCACTCCCGATGATATGATTTCCAGCTTATCAATCACCCGAAATGCTGGAGTTGCAAATGAATACGGAAATCAAAATCAGAGGATATCACACCGATCTGTACCAGCACGTAAACAATGCCAGGTATCTGGAGTTTCTGGAGGAAGCCCGGTGGCAGCTGTTTGAAGATCATCTTGACCTGGAGATGTTTATGCGGGGCGATTTTTTGTTCTTTGTTGTCAACATCAACATCTCCTACCGCAGCCCGGCCCGGGTGGGAGACATCGTCCGGGTCCGGTCCGGACTCAGGAAAATCGGTAACAAAAGCGCGGTCATCCGGCAGCAGATCGTGAACAAGGCCTCCGGCAGCATTTGCGTGGACGCGGATGTTACATTTGTGATCGCCGATACCGGGGGCCGTCCCCTGAAGCTGGAAGCAGACCTCAAGGAGATACTGTTGCAGATCCCTTTGTTTGATGTGTGATCCTGAAATTACAGTTGACGGGATTTCTGGACTGCGCGGATACACGGGCCAGACTGGGAGGCCGGAACTGGAAACTGGAAGGGATTGAGGCGTAACTAGAATCCCCTCGCCCTTGAAGGATTCGGAAGAGGGGATTCTAAATCAATACGGGATAAGTTACCTGGCATTGGGGATGAACAGGGTTTTGTCCAGCAGCTTGAATGCGCCGATCATGTTCTGTGCCTTTTCACCGGTGATCCAGTCTGAAAACTGCTGGGCGGCATTGAAATTGACGTTTTGGCAGCGATCCGGATTCACGGCCATGACACTGTACTGGTTCTTTAAAGTATCATCGCCTTCCACCAGAATCTTCAATATCGGGTTTCCTTTGGCCGTGTTTTCATATTTGATGTAGGTGCCACGGTCCGTCAGGGTGTAGGCATTTTTTTCACCGGCCATATTGATGGTGGCCAGCATGCCCTGCCCGGCCTGGACATACCAGGCTTCGGTTTCCGGGATGGGAAGTCCGGCGGATTGCCACAAAGCCAGTTCTTTTTTGTGGGTGCCTGAATTATCTCCCCGGCTGATAAAACCTGCCTGACCTGCCTTGATATTTTTCAATGCCGTGCTGACGGAACTGCCTTTAATATTTGCCGGATCCGATGCCGGACCGATGATCACGAAATCATTGTACATGATTTCCCGGCGGTCGAGTCCGAATCCGCTCGCGACGAACTGCTTTTCCGCTGCCGGCGCATGGACCATCAACACATCCACATCGCAGTTTTCACCCAGTTTCAGCGCTTTGCCCGTTCCTGTGGCCACCCATTTCAATTCGATCCCTGTATCCTTTGTAAATTCCGGGGCCAGATATTCCAGAAGACCGGTATTGTCGGTACTGGTGGTGGTCGCCATCATCAGACCCCGTGAAGAATCGCCTGTAGCCGGGGTGATGAACAAACAAAAAAACATCGCGACCACAATGAGTTTGATCAGAAATTTCATACGGCTCTCTCCTTCTTGGTTAAATTTATGATTTATAAAAGAATTATAACCATTAATTACTCAAGTCAATAAAAATCCATAAATTACAAAATAAATAACCAATAATAACTTAAAAGAACCATACCGCCGACACAACAGATTTTTTTTATGGTTTTTCAGACATGCAAAAGGCCGTGAAAAAACCTTTTCAGGTTCTTTCACGGCCCTGCATCATGTTCTGTCTCCGGCTGATCGATTACCAGAGATCGAAGAGGCTTTGAATCAAAGGGATTTGACCGCCTCGGTCAGTTCGGGCATGAACTCCAGAATATCCTCCACAATCCCCACGTCCGCCACCTGGAAAATCGGGGCTTTGGGATTTTTGTTCACTGCCACGATAAAGGGATTTCCCTTGACACCTCCCAGATGCTGGAACGATCCGGAGATGCCCATGGCCATGTATACCTTGGGTTTGACGGTCTGCCCTGAAGTCCCCACCTGGCGGGATTTTTCCAGCCATTTGGCATCCACGATCGGCCTGGAACAGGAGACCACTGCACCCATGGCATCAGCCAGTTCCTGCGCGATTTCAATATTTTCCTCATCTTCGATGCCCCGTCCCACGGACACCAGGACATCGGCTTTGGTGATGTCCACATCACCGACTTCCGCTTCCACCACTTCCAGGAATTTTCTTTTGGCGCTCAAATCCTTCACGTCTCCGGATTTGTCCACAACACTGCCGCCGGCGGAGGTGTCTTCTGTCGGAGAAAAAGAGCCCGGACGGATGGTGACCACCGCCCCTGAAGAGATGTCAGACGTCACATGCGTATACACTGCACCACCCAGTTCCTGGCGGATCAATTTCAGGCTGGTACCGTCCAGGCCTTCGAAATCCACAATATCTGCGGCATAGGCAGAATCCATTTTCACGGACAATCCCGGAGCCAGGTCCATGCCAAAGGTATCATGGGGAGCCAGAATGATTGCATCATGGGGCAGGACATCCAGCAGCGCTTTTCTGACCAGTTCCGCATTGGGATAGGCCAGGTCCGCGTGATCGATCTTGATGACCGCTTTATAGATCCGGGTCAGGGCCTCGGCCACTTTATCCAGGTCTGCCCCGGTGCCTGCCACAACCGCCGTCAATTCAGCGGCCGGATCGATTTTTTTTGCCGCATCAGGATACTCCAATGCCACATCTCCTGCGGTGCCGTTCTTAAATGGGATATATGCAAAAATCTGTGTCATGATCAAAGTCCTCCTTTGGCTTTCAACTTTTCAATCAGTTTTTCAATGATCTCCTCGGTGGATCCTTCAAGCATTTCCGCACCCTCACCGAGATCCGGTACAAAGTAATCGGCACGTCGGGTTTTGGCGCCGGCCTCACCCACGGTGGCAGGATCGATGCCCAGATCTGAGGCTCCTTTCACCGGTACATCCAGGCTGGCCACTTTGCGGATGCCCCGAATACCTACATATCGGGGTTCATTGATACCGGTCTGGATGGACAGTATGCAGGGCAGCTGAATTTCATTCATTTCCTGGTTGCCACCTTCGATTTCCCGACCCACTTTAATGGTGGTGTCATTCACCACTTCAATCTTGTTCACCAGCGATGCATACGGATAATCCAGCATCGCGGCCAGCATACCGCCCACCTGGCCCGCACCTTCATCCGCCTGGGCTCCGGTGAGAATCAGGTCATATTTGCCTTTCTCGACTTCGGCCTTGAGAATGGTGGCAATGCCTTTTCCATCCGATCCTTCAAAGGCGTCATCACTGAGCAGCACGCCATTGTTGGCGCCCATGGCCATTTCCCGGCGCAACACCTCTTCAGATTCGTCATCCCCCACTGTGACCACTGTGACGCTTCCGCCCACATTGTCCACAATCTGAATGGCCTCCTCCACTGCATAGTTATCCCATTCATTCACCGAATAGACCAGGTCATCACGGTCCAGATCGTTTCCTGCTGAATTGAGTTCAAATTCGTTCTCCGCTGTATCCGGAACCCGCTTGACACACACTAAAATCTCCATTTATTACCTCCTTTACTTGTGCGGGCGGAACCGGTTTCATCCGTTCCCGCCGTCTAGGTTTGTATTTCTTATGCTAAATGCCGGGCAATCAGTTCCGTAAAATCCAGTGCCTCCATTTCGCCTTCCTTGCCGGCCACCTTGATGGCATCCTGGATGTTCACCAGGCAGAAGGGGCAGGCGGTCACAATGACGTTGGCACCTGCTTCCGCTGCCATGTTCACCCGCAGTACCCCCATGCGGGTGTCTTCTTCCGGCTCATAAAAAAGCATGAGTCCGCCGCCGCCGCAGCAGAACGAGCGGTCCCGGCTCTTTTCCAGTTCCACCCGGGTCAGTCCCTCAATGGCATCCAGTGCCTGTCGGGGATCCTCATATATACCGTTATGACGTCCCAGATAACAGGGATCATGGTAGACATACACCTTTTCCGGATGCAGGCAGGGTTTGAGTGACAATGCCCCGCGGGTGATCTTCTCCGCCACCACCTGGCTGATATGCCGCACCGGCGGGAGGCCGGTATAATCATTTTTCAGGGCATTGTAGGCATGGGGATCGGCTGTGACAATCTGTGAGACACCGGTCGCCAGGATCGCTTCGGTATTCTGCTCCTTGAGATCCTGATACAGCATCTCTTCGCCGAAACGGAGCGCCTCGTTGCCGCTGTCTTTTTCATCTTTGCCCAGAATTCCGAAATCCACCCCGGCCCGGTGAAGGATCATGGCGGTACGCCGGGCGATTTCCTGGATATTGTCATCATAGGAAGTAATACTGTCCACAAAATACAGGGTATCGGCCGACTCCTTTGTCAGATCCTTGATGGGATATTCTGCCTTGAATTCCTTTTCCAGTGCCCACTCTGCCCGTTTCTTCTCCATCTTGCCGTAAGGATTGCCGCGTTTTTCCAGGGCTTTCAAGGGCTTTTGCAGAGACTGGGGCACCAGTCCTTCATCCACCATCCCACGCCTGAGGTCCACGATCTTGTTGATGTATTCAATGGCCAGGGGGCATTCCTCCTCGCAGGCACCGCAGGTGGTACAGGACCAGATTTCATCTTCGGTATAGATGTCTTCCACCAGCATCTTGCTTTTGTATATCTCGCCGGACAATGGATAATTTTTGAACATCAGGTCCCGGGCCTTGATGGTGATAAAACGCGGTGACAAAGGCCTTCCCACGGCATTGGCCGGACACTGGTCGGAACACCGGCCGCAGTCTGCACACGAATAAAAATCCAGCATGTGCTTCCAGGTGAAATCTTCCAGCTTCTTGACGCCAAATGATTCCAGATCATCCAGCTGTTCATCGGAAACCCCGTATCTGACAGGCTTGATTTTCCCCTTATCCAGGCGCATGAAAAACACATTAAAAATCGAAGTGATTACATGAAAATGCTTGCCCAGAGGCAGAAAACACAGAAAAAAGAAAAAGGTGACATCATGCAGAAAATAGGAAAAAATATGAAGCCCCTGAAGAAAATTCAGAGATGCCCCGGTCAGCATGTGCGTGAAGATCCATACCAGGGACAAGGGAGCCACAAAATGCCATTCTCCAGTCTGCTGATAGGCAAACGCCAGTTCAGATGCTTCGAACAGGCTTTCCGAAATCATCAGCGTCGCAATCACCCCAAGAACAAAGACCGCTTCTGCAGTATGATCCTTGCCGTATTTTTCGGGCACCGCATACCTGGCCGGTTTGAAAACGCCCCGGCGGATACCTGCCACAATACACGCAATAAGCACAAAGGTGGCAGCATAATCTTTTAAAAAGTTGTATACACTTCCCGGCCATCCCCCGAAACCCGGCATGACGAACCCGTCGGAAAGACCGATGATCACCAGGGACACGGACCGGATGGACAGAATCAGAAAACCGGCAAATATGACAATATGCAGCACCCCTGCCAGCATGTACCGGGGCTGCTTCATCTGCCCCAGCCAGAGGGTGATCAGTCGAATGAACCGCTGACCGATGCGGTCCAGCCGGTAATCCGGCGCCGCCCGGATCAAAGGTGCCAGACGCCGGGCCATGATATAAGTGAACAAAGACACCCCCACCACGGGCAGAATAAAGGCCAGGATAGCTGCCGGAAATATTCCGAAAAATTGATAACTTGCCGGACCTATAATTGAACTCATATGCTGTTCCCTCCAAAAAATTCTTAACAGATGATGAATAAAAACTCACTGAGCTTTAATAAAGATGACGATTTCCGTCAAGCAAAATTCCGAATTCACTGCCATTTAAAAACTGGTCATCATTCAGGCAATGTATGGGGTTTATCTGCCTTTCACACCATTGAGATACAGATCCACCAGAGGGTCCGCCATGGCCACCAGATCATACCGGCTTCCGGCAGAGACCCAGGTGGAGATCACCCCTTCCACAGCACCCAGGATAAAGCGTTTGACCAGACCCACAAACAGATCCTGACGAATGGAACCCTCAATCTGACCCTGTTCGATGATATCGGACAGAAGGTCCAGATACATCTTTGAAATATCCTTGATCTGCGATTGAATATCCCTCAGATATCGGACCTCGGATTGAAAGATCACCGCCATGTTCCGGTCGCCCTGGAATTCCTGCAAATGGCAGCGAATCAAGTTTCTGAGTTTTTCCTCTGCGGTTTTTCCAGCAGCCACGGCATCATTCATTTTTTCAAACACGATTCCGGTTTTATAGTGGATGTATTGATACAAAATATCATCTTTGTTCTTGAAATACAGATACAGCGTGCCGTCCGCCACCCCGGCCCGGGACGCAATCTGGGAGATGGTGGCCTTGTAGAACCCGTATTTTGCAAACACCGCTCCTGCACTGTTGAGAATCTTGTGATACTTTTCAGATCTGTTTTTCTGCAAAACCACCTCTCGACTGTATTTTAAATGAATAATAATTCATTATCTATCAATAGTTCCGTATAAATGTCAAGAGGATATTCACGAAATAAAATTTTATTATTATTGTTTTTTTATCTTTTTTTACAGATAGTTATAATTAAAACCCGGTTCTTTTATTCATACTGGATTTCACACATGCCTGGCAATTTCTTGAATGAATATATATTCATTATCCAATAATCCTTGCTTTTGGTCCGGTTTCATGCAAAAAAAAGGAGACAGTCTATTTTCAATCGCCAGAAACCCAGGGGAGAAAAAGCCATGTCACATCATCATTCCTCCGATTTTCAAACCGCTTTGGATACGGGTCGGCCCCCCAATATCAAACAGCTGTTTCCCCATTCCAAGGCATTGATTGTCAGCGGCAAATACATTGATCAGGCCATGCTCAAGAAAGGCCGATGCATGACCATTGCCGCCAACGGCAGGAACGCGTTTGTCATTCGAGGCGCCCTGGCTGCGGCCCAGCAGGCCAACGCCGCCATTATCATCGAAATCGCCCGATCCGAAGGCGGTACCACTGCCTACTGCGCCGTCAACCTGTGGAACATCGCCCGGCAGACGGATGCGTTCATGAACGAGCTGGGAATCACTATCCCGGTGGCCATCCATGCCGACCATTTTGGCATCAAAACCCCGGCGGACATTGAACCGGCCAAGACGGAAATCACTTCCCTGTTTGATGCGGGGATCACCTCCATTGCCATTGATGCGTCCCACATGCCAGATGATCAGAACCTGCTGGCCAATTTGGAACTGGCAACGTTTGTTCCAAACTGGGCCGGCCTGGAAACCGAAGTGGGAGAGATCAAAGGCAAACTGGGATTGTCCACGGCCCAGGAAGCCCTGTTTTTGATCCAGGGACTGAACGCCCACGGTATTTTTCCGGACTGGATCGCGTTGAACAACGGAACCACCCACGGCATCGAGCAAAGCGATGCCGGTATCGACGTCCCATTGACTGCCCAGATCCATGATGCCCTGGCGCCGTATCAGGTATCCGGGGCCCAGCACGGCACATCTGGTAACAGCTCGGACCGGCTCCGACAGATCGCCGGACAGACCCGCACCACCAAGGCCAACGTGGCAACCGCCCTGCAGATGATCTCCTGGGGGGTTCAGGTCAATGACTACGGAAATGCCATCATGGATGACCAGGGCCGGTTTATCAAAGAGCCGGACAAAGGGGTGGATGAAACCATGTGGCAGCAAATGCTGGTCTACGCCGAAGATCACGGCCTGACCGGCGGTAACTTCAAAAAACTCAACGCCCCGTTCGAAAACCGGTTTCTGGCCCAGTCCAGAGATATCCGCAACCGTATGGCCCACGGGGTTCAGGCGTTTGTCCATACGCTGCTCACGGATGTGTTCAACGCCAGAGATACTGCGGATATTGTTTTGTCCCATATTCTGGAAACCCGTTCACATGACCCGGGGGGTAAATCCCGGACCATTGAACCCATTGAAAACTGGACCGAAGAAAAAATAAAGAAAAAAGCGGCAGCATTCAGCCCTGACAAAAGCCCTGAAGGTGATTTTGACGACTAGCAGACACCCGGAGACATCTGAGTGAAAATCCCTGCCTACCAGATTCAAAATGTGCTGAGGCTTTATTTCAGGCAGATGGGTGAAGGCAAAATTCTGGAGAAATCTGGCCGATTTGTCATGACATCCAATGCCCCCCGGTCGATTTCATCTGAAGGGACCCGGCAAAGCATTATAGACAAAGTTGCGGCGGGAATTGTGAATAAAATTATCTCCAAAGCATCTGAAACCGTCCCGATGGATCCGTTTTCCGACAGGCAGGCACCGCAGTCTGCCGGAAAATCCTCCCAGGCGCAGGACAAACCACAATTCACCTATCTGCTTGTAGACCGCCACGACAAACAGACGATTCATACTGCCAAGGAAATTCAAGTTCAGCGGGATCTCTTTGACATGGACGACTGATTTTTTTCATGGGCCAGCTTGGCCCGGGACCAGAAGATCTCTTTTTCAGACGCCGACAGCGCATTGAGCGTGAGTTTTTTTTCAGCCAGGGCCGCCTCCATTAAGCGGAAACGACTTTCAAACTTGGCCGTGGCTTTAGACAGTGCTGTTTCAGGATGGAAGCCGGCAAACCGGGCCACATTCACAAGCGTAAACAGGATATCTCCGAATTCCAGCATCATGGCGTCTTCGTCCGTTTGTTCCAGAGCGGATTCAAATTCCATGATTTCACTTTTTACCGTATCCAGAACCTGGTGGATATTTTCCCATTCAAAGCCTTGCCTCACAGCGGATTTGGATACTTTCATGGCCCGGACAAGACCGGGCATGCCTTTGGGGATGTTATCCATGGCAGATGGCCGGTCCAGTCCCCTTTTTTCCTGGATCTTGATCCGCTCCCATTGATCCAGCAGCTCGGTCCGGGTCTTTACCACGGCATCGCCATAGACATGTGGATGCCGACGAATCATCTTTTCCCTGATCCTGTTCATGACCCTGGAAATGGGAATCTGCCCGGAATCATGAAAGATCTCCATGATAAATACAATCTGGAACAGCACATCCCCCATCTCTTCACAGGTGTTGTCCAGATCCTGGTCCGCCAGGGCCTGCTGAAGTTCATACACCTCTTCCGCCAGGCATTTCCACATGGTTTCCGGCGTCTGCCGTCGATCCCATTCACACCCGTTTTCTCCCCGCAATGTCCGGATCACCTCCAGAACAGGGACCAGTGATTCCACCGAAACGACCCTCCTTGTTTGTTTGGGCATTCTTCACTTTAGATTTATTGAGCCGGTCCAGAAAATCCATGCGCACATTCTGCGAGATAAACAGGGTCATGGCCCGGGAAATATTCGCCAGATAAGGGGCGGTTTCAGATCGTTTCATCAGGGCTGCGGAGCCGGACGGCACAAATGTTGTCAGTATGATAAACAGCACCGAAACGATCAGAATGCCTTTGGCTGTTCCGAAAATCAGTCCGAATGTCCGGTCTACCCATCCCAGAAACACCACGTGCATCAGTTTGCGAATCAGGGCGGCCAGAAGTCCCACCAGAATCACGATCCCGCAGAACAGCACACCGAAACTGACCAGATCACGGATAGCGGGCGCCTGAATCAGAAAAGCCAGATGGGGGGACAGGATCCAGTAATACATGAATGCGCCGTAAAAACCGGCGATCACTGCCACGATTCCGGATACTTCCCGAATGAGTCCCCGGAACACCCCCCGGATCATACAGAACAGGACAATCACCAGAACCATCAGATCAAAACCGTTCATGGAATCCCTTTCAATCACGTCTTGTAAAGATTCACACAAATAGCAACTCCACCTGATTCCCGTCAAGATTTTTATTGACCTTTTTTCAAATAAAATGCACCCTAAAGCCCATGGCAACCCTTGAATTTGACAACATATCCGTAGCGCAGCAACTGTTTGGGTTCCACAATACCCATCTGGATAAAATAGCAAAACGGTTCGGGGTCACTATCCATTCAAGAGGCGGGGCCGTCACCATTTCCGGCCCTGATCCGGAAACACACCAGGTCCGGTCACTGCTGACGCAGCTGTATGCGCTTTTCAAGGAAAAAGTTCTGATGGAACCCGGAGACCTGGATGCTGCCATCGCCCTGATCAAAAAAAATCCTGGCGCCCGGCTGGAAAACCTGTTCATGCAAACTGTGTTCACGACCGCCAAAAACAAGCCGGTTCGACCCAGAAGCCTGAACCAGGTGAAATATATCCAGGCCATTGAAACCAATGATATCCTGTTTGCCATCGGCCCTGCCGGCACGGGAAAAACCTATCTGGCCATGGCTATGGCCATGGCTGCCTTTGCCAGAGGAGACATCCGAAAAATCATTCTCACCCGTCCGGCCGTTGAAGCCGGGGAAGCATTGGGTTTTCTGCCCGGTGACCTGGCGGAAAAAATCAATCCCTATCTCCGGCCCCTGTACGACGCCCTCTACGACATGATTGATTTTGAAAAAGCCCGGGGGTATATTGAACAGGAAACCATAGAGATCGCTCCCATCGCATTCATGCGGGGCAGAACCCTGAACAATGCATTTATCATTCTGGATGAGGCCCAGAACACGACGTCTCAACAAATGAAAATGTTTTTAACCCGAATCGGATACGGATCCAAAGCCATTGTGACCGGGGACATCACCCAGATCGATCTGCCGGCCGGCAGAAAATCCGGACTGGTGGAAGTCAGAAAAATCCTCTCTCAGATCAAAGGGATAGAATTCATCCATTTTTCCAGGGATGATGTGGTCCGGCACCAACTGGTATCCGATATCATTGACGCGTATGAAAAAAACAAAATTTAATATCTGGCTGGACACGATCACTCACTTTGTTCTGTCCACACCCTACCTTTTGTGGTTCATGCTGCTGGGGATTACCCTGCTGTTCACTTTTTTCCAGACACCGGAACAGCAGCAGATCAACTATGACTATAAGATTGGTGATGTGGCCCAGCGGGATATCAAAGCCCCCAGGGATCTGCTGGTGGAAGACCGGGAAGTGTCTGAAGAACGGCGCAGCCAGGCCCGGGATACGGTCCGCATCGTGTATGACCTGGATGCGGATCTGCTTCCCCGGATCCAGGCCAGTATCGAAGCTGCCATGACAATCGGGCGGTCCCTGTTCGAACCGGAAGCCACCCGTAACAGTGACGGTGCCACACCGGCTGAACAAAGCCCTGAACCGACGTTTACCATGGTTCTGGAGACCAAATCTCTGTTTGAGGAAAAACTGGGTATCCCGATCAGTGAAGGGGCTTACTCCATTCTCTACAAACACCGGTTCGATCCGGACATCACCCGAAAAATTCAGACCATTATGGAAAAGGTGCTTTCCAATGGCGTGGTGGCGAACAAGGAAATTCTGCTTGAACAGGAACACAAGGGGATTGTCCTGAGAAACATCAAATCCAATGAAGAGCGGGTGATCAACAATCTCAAGGTGTTTTACGGGCCGGATCAGGCCAAGGCCATGGTCAGAATCGAAGGGGAGCCGCTGCTCAAAAAGGTCAACTACAACCTGACAAACCTGATTGTGGATATCTGCCAGCGCCTGCTGCAACCCAACATATTCATGAACAAAAATGAAACCCAGGCGCGGATTCTCTCAGCACAGGGCACCATCAATCCGGTCATGTATCAGATCAAGGCTGGAGAAATGGTCGTCCGGGAAGGGGAACGGATCGATAAAACCCGGCTCATCAAGCTCACCGCCCTGCAGGAGCAGACGGTTGTCAAAACCATTTACGTGTCCGCCACCGGGATTGCACTGATAACGTTCACACTGCTGCTGGTTTCCTATCTCCTTTTTTTCAGACATCATACCGCCCTGGAAAAAGACCACAACAAACATATGCTTTTTCTGGCCCTGGGTCTGATACTCTATCTGGGTATTGTCAAACTGTCCACATACCTGGTTCAGTCAGCGGATCCAACGCAGGCATGGGACCTGGGGTCTGCCTCTTTTTTCATGGCCATTCCGCTGCCGGCTGCCGCCATGATCTGCTGTCTGTTTCTGGGATTCACTATCGCCGTCTATTTCTCGCTGGTGCTGTCCGTTCTTGCGAGCATCTCTTTCGGCGGTAGTTTTGAAGCATTCATCTTTTTCCTTTTAAGCTGCAGTATGGCCGCTTTCTGGGCCCAGGCACGGCAAACACGAAAAAACTTCATCATGGCCGGGGTCAAACTGGCAATATTCAATTCGTTTCTGGCTGTGGCTCTCGGTTTTTATTCACTGTCCCAGCCTGACCCGATGATCCTTGCCAGAGAAGTGCTGATCGCATTTTGCGGCGGACTGTTTTCCGCTGTGCTGACCATTGGATTCTGTCCATTGATCGAACTCGTTTTCGACTACACGACCGAAGCAAAGCTGCTGGAACTGGCCAACCTGGACCAGCCGTTGATCAAAAAACTGATGATCGAAGCCCCGGGGACGTATAACCACAGCGTGATTGTCGCGACACTGGCAGAGGCCGCAGCATCCGCCATCCATGCCAACAGCCTCAAGGCCAAGGTCATGGCCTATTACCATGATATCGGAAAACTGGACAAGATCATGTATTTCATTGAAAACCAGGCCGATGGAAAAAACCGGCATGACAAACTCTCGCCGTCCATGTCCGCGCTCATCCTCATCCAGCATGTCAAAAAAGGGGTGGAACTGGCCAAAACCCATAAACTGGGCGATGAAATCATCGAGGGGATCACCCAGCACCACGGCACATCCCTGATCAAATTTTTTTACAACAAGGCCTTGAAAAGCGGAAAAGAAAATATTAACGAAGAAAATTTCAGATATCCCGGCCCCAAACCCCAGACCCGGGAGACCGGCATCGTCATGCTGGCGGATGTGGTGGAGGCGGCGGTGCGGGCTCTCGACCGGCCCACACCGTCCAGAATCCGGGGACGGGTCAAGGAACTGATTAACGATATTTTCGCCGACGGCCAGCTGGAGGAATGTGAACTCACGCTCAAGGACCTTCACCAGATTGCCAAAAGCTTCAACAATATCCTGACCAGTATTTACCACAGCCGGATTGAATATACGGACAAACCCCAGGAGAAGAAAAAAGAAAAACATGACAGTGCTTCAGATATTGATCGACAACCGTCAAAAACCAATGGTGTCCACCCCTCTTCTGCGCAAAAAGACCGAACAGATCTTAAACGCCTTGGACTGTAAAAAGCACGAAATCTCCATTGTGATCACGGATGATGCACAGATCCAGGCACTCAATCACAGCTTCCGGGGAATTGACAGCCCCACCAATGTGCTGGCATTTCCCATGCAGGAGGGAGAATTTTCAGACATTACACCCGGATTGCTCGGGGATGTGGTCATCTCCGCCCAGACGGCTGCCAGAGAAGCGGAAAAAGCCGGCATCTCCCTGGATGAACGAATTTCACAGCTGCTGGTTCACGGCATTCTTCACCTGCTGGGATTTGATCATGAGGCCGGTGAAGAAGGTGCCGGAACCATGGAAATAAAGAGCTTGGAACTGTTGAAACAGATTGAACCCGATAATCCGGATTTGCCGGTATTCTAAGACCGGGAAAGGAAAAATTATGGCAGAACTGGCTGTAAATGTAGACCATGTCGCAACCCTGCGTCAGGCCCGGGGGGTCGACTATCCAGATCCCATCGCCGCGGCGGTGGCCGCAGAAACCGCCGGTGCGGACGCCATTGTGGTGCACCTGAGAGGAGACCGGCGACATATCCAGGAACGGGATGTCCGCCTGCTCAGGCAGACCGTCCAGTCCAGATTGATCCTGGAAATGGCGGCCACCAGCGAAATGCTGGGCATCGCTCTGAACATCATGCCGGATACCGTCACCCTGGTCCCGGAAAAAAGAGAGGAGCTGACCACGGAAGGAGGGCTGGACCTGATCACCCATCAGGACACCATTCAGGAGGCGGTCTCCACCTTGAAGAACACAGGAATCACTGTCTGTATTTTTATCGATCCGGATCTGGATCAGATCAAGACCGCCCACAGGATCGATGCGGACATGATCGAAATCCACACCGGCGCGTTCTGTGAAGCATCAACCCCGGCCGAAGCCCGGCGCGAATTCACCCGGATCGTGGATGCCGCCAAGATTGGAACCAAGCTCAAGCTGGGGGTCAATGCCGGCCACGGCATCTGCTACAATACGATCAAAGCGTTTGCCGGACTCCATGAAATCCGGGAATTTTCCATCGGCCACAGCATTGTGTCCAGATCGGTGCTCACCGGTATGGACCGGGCGGTGCGGGATATGAAAGATCTGATTAAAGCCCTGTGATCGAATCTTTAACGCCGGCCGGCAGAAGCCCGGCCAACTGCGCCGCCCGGGTCACGCCATTGTCATTGTTGGACTCCGGCAGTCGAATACCGGTATTCAGTTCCGGTGCAGCATTGGCCACCCAGAACGCCTGGCCGGCCCATGCCAGCAGATCCTGATCATTAAAGTCATTGCCCACCGCCACCACCCGGGATCGGGGAATCTTCAATTGTTCTGCCAGCCAGGCTGCGGCGATGCTCTTGGAGACCCGGGGATGAAACACCTCGATCCATGCGGACTGATGATCCAGTGGAGAGGTGGCATGCACGACACTGTATTCCGATAATTCCTCACGGATCTGAACCACCGGGTTCAATGACCGTTTCGGAGGGATGACGGCCAGAACCTGGGTGGCGGATTCCAATGCCGGGGTATCCGGTGCCAGTGGACTGGCAAACTGCTGGTACAGCGAAATCCGCTGAAAAAAATCCGGATTGTCCCGGCCATGGGAACGGAAAAAGAAATAATGGGTCTCAGGAATGGCTTTGTGAACCATGTAATCCAGGTGCATCCGTTCAAAGCAGGCCGTGATCCGCATCACATCCGAACGGGAAATAATGCGATGCCGGATAATTTCATTCTCTGTGAAACTCAGAATACCGGCACCCGTGGAGAATATGAGGTAATCCAGGGGCAACGGCCCTGTTTGAGTTTCGATCTGTGTCTGGACCTGCTGAAACGAATACAGGCTCCGCCCTGTGGCCGCTGCCACCACATCGCCCCGGGTCCTTAAGCGGTGAAGGGTTTCCAGGTCCCGGTGTGAGATGGTCCTGTCGTCAGTGAGCAGCGTTCCATCCAGGTCGGTAACAAACAGATGCCGGCGTCTCACTGTCTTATTTTTTCTTTTTCTTCAGGGCTTTCATAAAAACATGTTCCATGGTCCCTACGGGCTTGTCTTTTTGATTGTCGGAAAATTGCTGCCAGTCCTGGGCCTCTTTCTGATCCGGCGGTACCAGTGAAATGCGTCGCTTTTCCTCATCCACCTGCTGGACCATGACCTGAACCGTATCCCCGGGTTTGAGTGCATCATATGATCTGGTATCTGTTGCACTGCGCAGCACCGACACCGGCATCAACCCGGTCACCCCGGGTTCCAGCCCGATGAACAGGCCAAAGGACTCTTTTTTCTCCAGCCGGCCCTCCATGATATCACCTGGTTTATACCGGACACTGATCCCGGTCCAGGGATCTCCCAGAGCATCCTTGATACTCAGGGAAATCCGTCGGGCATCCATGTCAATGGACTTGATCACCACCTGAACTTCCTGATCCTTTTCCACCACATCCTCGGGCCGGGTTACCCGCCGGATATGACTCATTTCACTGATGTGCACCAGGCCGTCCACTCCCGGAGCAATTTCCACAAACGCGCCGAAATGGGTCAGCCGGACCACTTTGCCAGTCACCTGCTCACCGGGTTTGAAGACAGCACCCACACTGTCCCAGGGATCGGATGCCGTCTGTTTCAGGGACAGAGAGATTTTAGGCAGATCCTGACCTTCCTGGTGCTCCAGGGACAGCAGTTTCACCAGTACGGTATCCCCGGGTTTGACCACTTCATCCGCCTTTTCCACCCGGGACCAGCTCAACTCTGAAATGTGAGCCATGCCCTCCACCCCGGGGGTCAGCTCGATGAACGCGCCGAATGACATGAGCCGGGTCACCTTTCCCTGAAGAGTGTCTCCCACGGACACATCCGCAAAAAACGCCTGCTGAGCCGCTTTCATTTCTTCCATGAGCAGGCTTCTCCGGGAAATGACAATATTGCGCCCGTTTTCCTCATACCGGGTCACCAGAAACCGCAGGGTCTGTCCCACATACTCTTCAGGCGTTTCCACATAATTAACATCCATCTGGCTCACCGGGCAGAACGCCCGTTTCCCAAGGATATCCACGGAAAAGCCCCCCTTGATCACGTCGGTGACCTTGCCTTCCACCGGGGTCCGATTCTGAACAGCGTCTTCCAGCAGGGCTGCTTTACCGGCACCGGAAATGGCTTTGGAAAGGATAATTTCGCTTTCACTCAAAGACACCACATACAGGGTCAGGACATCCCCGGGCTGAAAAGGGAACTCACCGTTTTCATCCAGCAGTTCCTGTTTTTCCACCACTCCGTCGCTCTTGGTTCCGGTATCGATATACACGTGGTTCCGGCCCACGGAAATGATTTTTCCTTCCACCATATCACCCGGCGCCAGTTCCCGGCCCAGATTGCTGGTGTAGGATTCGAACAGCTCTTCAAAACTCATTTCCCCGGCATCTCTCTCCGGGGTATCGTCAAATTTTTCCGTCATGCGTTTTCTCCAAACAGGCGGGTTATAACCATTTGCCTGACTTAGTATACGTTACAGGTCCGGGTGTAAAGGAAAAAAACATTATGACCCCTCCGCACGGACCCGTTCCAGAATCTGTTGTGCCAGTTTTTCAGAGATGCCGGACAGCACTGTCAAATCATTTACCGACGCTTTTTTAAGGTTTTTCAGACCATTGAACCGGTTCAGCAGCAGTTTCTTCCGTTTTGGCCCGATACCGGGAATGGTGTCCAGCACGGACCGGCTGCCCCGGTTTTCCCGGCGCCGGCGCTGAAAAGTGATGGCAAACCGATGGGCTTCATCCCGCACCTGCTGAAGCAGAAACAAACCTTGTTTAAATGAGGCCGTATTCAATGGATTGGACCGGCCCGGCACATAGATCTTATCCATATCCTCTCCTTTGGCCTCATCTTTTTTGGCCAGACCTGCCACCGCAAACCGGCCATACAGATTCAATGTCTTCAAAACCGCTATTGCCATGTTCAGCTGGCCTTTACCCCCGTCCACCACCAGCAGGTCCGGAAATTCCATTTCCTGTTCCGTTTTTGAAAACCGCCGGGTCAACACCTGGGTCATGCCGGCGTAGTCATCGGGACGGTCAAGGTCTTTCAGAATATACCGGCGGTAGGCATCTTTATCCGGCCGCCCCCGGGTGAACACCACCATGGAAGAGACCGGGTCCTGCCCGGCCAGATGAGAATTGTCAAAACATTCGATACGATCCGGCACCCGGTCCAGTTTTAACAGGGTCTGAACCTGGTTCATGGCCGACCGGGCCGCTTCGGCCTTTATGCACAGTTTTTCCAGTTCCCTCGCCGCATTGACTGCCGCCATTTCCACCAGCCGGCGTTTCCCACCCCTCACCGGCACATGAACCTGGACTTTTCGGTGCTTTTGTTCCGACAAGGTCGATGCCAGGGCATCCATGTTCTCGATTTCCCGGTCCAGCAGTACCGAATCCGGAAGAAACCGGGTGATGTCATAATACTGCCACAAAAATGCCCGCAATGTTTCATGGGCCTCGTTGAAACCCGGGTCTACCGGATAATGCACCGTATCGATGAGCCGTCCGGAACGAATCAGCATCATGGTAATGACAGCCAAATCCTTGTCACCCGCCAGGGTCAGGACATCCCGGTCCTTGAGATCCGGAGACACCACCACCTGTTTCTCCAGGATACGGGTCATGGCAGATACGGCATCCCGCTTCTGGGCCGCTTTTTCAAATTCCAGGGCATCGGCATGGGCTTTCATCTGGGCTTTGAGCTTCTGAATCACCTGACCGGACCGCCCCTTGAGGAAGAGCACCGCATCCTTGACATGCTGCCGGTATTCCTGTTCATCCACTTTCAGGCAGCAGGGTCCCAGGCAGGCGTTGATCTGGTAATTCAGGCAGGGCCGGGACCGATTTTTGAACTGGGTTTTCCGGCACTTTCTGAGTTTGAAGATTTTCTGAATCTGGTGCAGGGTCTGATTCATGCTGTGGGATGACGAATAAGGACCGAAATACAGGGCCTGGTCGTTCTGAATCCGTCGCACGCGCTGGATCGCGGGAAACGGCTCAGACATGTCGATCCGAAGCAGCGGATAGTTTTTGCCATCCTTGAGCAGCACATTGTACCGGGGCCGGTGTTCCTTGATCAGATTGGATTCCAGGATAAAGGCTTCGTGATCCGATGCCGTGATCACCAGGTCGAAATCCCGGACCATGGCCAGCAGGGCCGCGGTCTTGCCGTCTGAATGATCCTGCCGGCCGAAATAGGAGGCCAGCCGTTTTTTCAAATCCTTGGCTTTGCCCACATAAATAATTTTTCCCCGGGCATCTTTCATCAGGTACACGCCTGGAGAATGAGGGACCTGATGGTATTTTTCTGTCAGTTCAGGGCGCATGACCACATCTGTCCCCGTTAAAACGGGACCATGTCCGTCAGCTGCCGGATCTGGTCCCGGTAAAGGGCGGCCTGCTCAAACTCCAGGTTTTCCGCTGCCTTTTTCATCTTGAACTCCAGATCCCGGATCATGTCATCCAGATCAATCTCATCCGAATCATAGCTTTGAATCATTTCCTGAATGGATGCTGCAGCACGGCCGTCGTCCGGATCCGTATCCGGTTTCGGATATTCAAACTTATTGAGCTGTTTTTGTATGGTGGCAGGCACAATATGATGGGCTTCGTTATAGACTTTCTGAATTTCCCGGCGGCGCCGGGTCTCGGCCAGGGCTTTTTTCATGGATTTGGTTTCTTTTTCCGCATACATGATCACCCGGCCATACAAATTCCGGGCCGCCCGTCCGAAAATCTGGATAAAGGAACGAAAGGACCTGAGAAATCCTTCCTTGTCCGCATCCAGAATCGCCACCAGGGACACCTCCGGGATATCCAGCCCTTCCCGGAGCAGATTGATGCCGATCAGCACGTCAAACACCCCCTGGCGAAGGTCCTGGATGATCTCGATGCGCTCCATGGTCACAATGTCGGAATGCAGGTATTTGACCTTGAGCCCCAGGTCTGCGTAGTATTCGGTGAGATCTTCGGCCATGCGCTTGGTCAGGGTGGTCACCAGGACCCGTTCATCCGCTTCGACCCGTTTGACGATCTCCTGGTACAGATCATCCACCTGGGTTCGGGCATCTCTCACCTGCACTTCCGGATCCAGCAGTCCGGTGGGTCGAACTATCTGCTCCGCCACCCGGAAGCCGGCCTTTTCCAGTTCATAGTCCGCCGGCGTGGCCGACACATAGATGATCTGGGAGGTGCGGGCTGAAAACTCCTCAAAGGTCAGGGGCCGGTTGTCCACGGCCGAGGGCAGGCGGAACCCGTATTCCACCAGGGTCTGCTTCCGTGACCGGTCAGCGCGGTACATCCCCCCCAGCTGGGACACGGAAATATGGCTTTCATCAAAAAAAAGCAGGAAATCATCGGGCATGTAATCCAGCAGCGTGGGAGGGGGTTCACCGGGCTGCCGGCCGGTGAGGTGACGGGAATAATTTTCAATGCCGGTGCAGTATCCAATCTCCTCGAGCATCTCCATGTCATACCGGGTCCGTTCCTCCAGGCGCTGGGCCTCCAACAGCCGGTTTTCCGAACGAAGCTGAGCCAGCCGGTCCTCCAGTTCCACAAAAATCGCTTCCACCGCTCTTTTCCGGGTCTGGCGCCTGGTCACATAATGGGAGGCCGGATAGATGGCGGTCTGGTCAAAAGTGGTCAGCACCTCACCTTTCAAAGGATCGATCTCGCAGATCTCCTCGATCACGTCCCCGAAAAAATCGATGCGCACGGCCCGGTCTTCTTCATAGGCCGGAAAGATCTCCAGCCGGTCCCCCCGGACCCGGAACACCCCCCGGTGAAAATCAGTATCGTTTCTGGTGTACTGGATCTCCACCAGTTTCCGGATCACTGCGTCCCGGGAGATCTCCATGTCCCGGGACAGGGAGATGCGCAGATCCAGGTAGTCTTCCGGGGCACCCAGTCCATAGATACAGGACACCGACGCCACCACGATCACATCCCGCCGGGCCAGCACCGACCGGGTGGCGGAATGGCGCATTTTGTCGATGATGTCGTTGATGGAGGAATCCTTCTGAATATAGGTGTCACTGGAGGGCACATAGGCTTCGGGCTGGTAATAGTCATAATAGGACACGAAATATTCCACGCAGTTGTCCGGAAACAGCAGCTTGAATTCATTGTAGAGCTGGGCTGCCAGGGTCTTGTTGGGAGCGATGATCAGGCTGGGCCGCTCCACCTCGGCAATGATATTGGCCATGGTAAAGGTCTTTCCGGACCCGGTCACGCCCAGCAGCACCTGGTGCGGCTCATTGCCCAGAACGCCCTCAACCAGGTACTTTATCGCCCCGGGCTGGTCTCCGGTGGGAGAAAAAGACGATTTAAGATGAAACAGACCCATGAATCACTGCCCCTTTCACTGCACGGACCCGTCTTCATCCGGTCGCCTGGGCCACGCATTGAGCACCCCCTGGAGCAGAATGGCCAGTGGAATGGCGAAAAATACCCCCCAGACGCCCCAGATCCCTCCAAAAAACAGAACCGCCACAATAATGGCAATGGGATGCAGATTCACCACCTCGGAAAACAAAATCGGTACCAGGACATTGCCGTCCAGCATCTGGATCACCAGGTAGGCCAGAATGATCCAGGCCAGGTCCCCGGTCCATCCGAACTGAAAATAGGCCACCAGGGCCACCGGAAAAGTCATGACCGCGGCCCCGATATAGGGTACCAGCACGGAAATCCCCACCAGAAACGCCAGCAGCAGAGTGAAATTCAGCCCCATGAACATGAAGGTGAGATAAGACCCGCCCCACACCAACAGGATCTCCCAGAACTTGCCCCGGATGAAATTGCCCAGCTGCACATCCACGCCCTGCCACACCCGGCTGGCCAGGCCCCGCTCCCGGGGCAGGTGCCGCCGGATCCATCCCATGATCTTTTCCTTGTCCTTGAGAAAGAAAAACACCAGCAGAGGCATCAGCACGATATACACCACCAGGGTAATGACACCCACCACCGACGACAGGGTCTGGCGCAGCATCTTGTCAGTGAAGTACCCCGCTTCCCGCCGGATCTGATCCAGAATCTTTTCGATCTCCACTTCGCTGAAAATGGTGGGATACTTTTCCGGCAGGGACAGAATCAGAGCCTGAGACGCTTTGAGCATTTCCGGCACCTCCTGCAGCAGCTGGGTGGCCTGCCGTGTCAGTACCGGCAGCAGCCAGAACAGCAGGGCCAGCAGCACCAGAAAAAACACCAGAAACACAATGCCCACCGCCAGCATCCGGGGCGTTCCCACCCGCTGCAGCGGCTGAATCAATCCTTCAAGCAGATACGCAATGATCAGACTGGCGATCACCGGCACCAGGTGCTTCCCGGTCAGCAGCACCGTGGCCAGCCCCACCACCAGAAACACCGCCAGAATCACCACCTGGGGATCTGAAAAATACCGTCTGATCCAGTCTTTGATGACACCCATATACAAACCTCAACCATTCAAATCAAGCGTGCAGTATACCCTGTTTTCATTTCTTTTTCCATCATTTTCCTGCATGGAATTTCTATGCAGGATGATTGATACGGGGGAATTGAATATTTGTTTTTGATTCTTTGATCAGATATCACTACAATGTACCCATTTCACAGTTCAAGACATGTTGCTGCAGAAAGGACGGCATTGACAATGAAAATACTGATTCTCAACGGAAGCCCCCGGAAAAATGGCACTGTTGCCACACTCCTCAAAGCGGTGGCTGAACCCCTGTCCACCCCGCATGAAACCGAATGGATCGATGTGTGCAGGCTCGACATGAAATTCTGCACCGCCTGCATGGCCTGCCGGGAGAAAGGAACCTGTGTCCTACCGGAAGATGACGCGCACCGGGTGGGCAAAAAGATTCAGGAGGCCGATGCCCTGGTCATCGGCACACCCACCCACTGGGGCAATATGTGCGCGCCGCTGAAACTTCTTTTTGATCGCAACGTGCCGGTATTCATGGGGGAAAGCCCCCGGGAAATGCCGGAACCCAGGCAGAAAGGCAAACGCGCCGTTATCGTGACGGCCTGCACCACACCATGGCCTTTCAATGTCATTTTTCCGGAAAGCAGGGGCGCGATCCGGACGGTCAAAGAAGTCCTGCACTACGGCGGTTACAAGCTCGTGGGCACGATAACCAGACCCGGTACCAAAAAATCAACAGAAATCTCTTCGTCCTTAAAGGCAAAGGCAAAGCGTTTGGGGAAAAAACTCATGCCGTGATACCCTTCCATAAAGCGCCGGCTTTGGGTACACAGACAGCAGGCAACTCTGTTTTTACCCCTGAATATTGAACATCCCGCATAAATGGCTAATAGTTGTTTACACTTGCGGTAATTACTGATAAGGCACTGGAGGCGGGTCTGTGAGCAGACGTGGAAAGGCCGCCCTGCTGAGTTATGGGGTGTTGTTTAAAATACGATCATGATAAAAAACTTGCATACCATTGAGAAACTTGGCTTTGAAAAATGGTTCCAGGACCATGTCGATTCCGGGCGTCTGGCGGAGATAGAGATCGCACGGATGATTGCGGTACACAAAGACCGCTATATCATAACCAGTGGAGAGGGGGATGTTCCGGCCGAGCTGGTCGGAAAACTGCTGTTCAGCGCATCTTCTCCTGTGGACTATCCGGCGGTCGGGGACTGGGTTCTGGTCAAATTCTACGATGGGAACACCTTTGCCATCATCCATGAGATCATACAGAGAAAATCCCTGCTGAAACGCAAAACCCCGGGAAAGAAAATTGAGTTTCAATTGATTGCCGCCAATATCGATGCGGCATTCATTGTCCAGTCGCTGGATGACAATTTCAATTTAAGGCGTCTGGAGCGATACCTGGTGATGGTTAACGAAAGCAGCATACGGCCGGTGGTGTTATTGAGCAAGAGCGACCTTCTCACTTCTGAAGAGATCAAAGGCCGGATCGATCAAATCCATGACATCATGCCCCATCTGCAGGTCCTGCCGTACAGCAGTAAAAATGAACCCGGCCTGGAACGTGTCAAAGACCTGCTGAAACCAGGACTGACCTGCTGCCTGTTAGGATCATCCGGTGTCGGAAAGACCACGCTGCTGAACCATCTCATCGGTAAATCCGTTTGCAGGACCAAAACCGTCAGAGAAAAAGACAGCAAGGGCCGGCATGCTACCACGTCCAGGCAGTTAATTACACTGACTGGCGGCGCAATGGTGGTGGACACGCCGGGAATGCGGGAGCTTGAGAACTTTTCCGTGGAAACAGGCCTGGATGAAACCTTTGCGGAAATCACCGCGTTGACCGGGAAATGCCGGTTCAGTGACTGCTCTCATACCCGTGAAAAAGGGTGTGCGGTGTTAAAGGCGGTACAAGATGGAATCCTGTCCGAAAAAAGATACCGGAATTACATGAAAATGGTCCGGGAATCCATTTTCAATGACATGTCCTATGTTGAGAAAAGGCAAAAAGATAAACAGTTTGCCAGACACTGTAAAACCGTTATGACGCACAGGAAAAAGCTGAAAGCAGGTGGACAATGACAACCGACAGGCAGATCCGGCGCAAGGTTGAAATTGCCGTGGAACCGGTGGAACTGCACAAGATACTGAAGTTTGAAAACCTGGCGGCCAGCGGCGGGTAAGCCAAGTTCCGGATCCAGGCGGGACATGTGCGGGTGAACGGGCAGACGGAAACCCGGAAACGAAGAAAAATCCGGCACGGGGATATCATCGAAACCCCGGAGGCGATTCTGACCATTGTGAAATCCAACCATTAGAATATGTGGAGGGATCAGATATGTTTTTAGTGACCGCAAAACAGATGCAGGAAATGGACCGTTATACCATCGAGAAATTCGGCATTCCCGGGCGGGTCCTTATGGAAAATGCCGGACGGGGGGCCGTGGATTTTTTCATGGAAACCTGCCACCCCACCCCGGCCACCCGGGTGGCGGTGGTGGCGGGTCGGGGCAACAACGGCGGGGACGGCTGGGTCATGGCCCGGCATCTGATGGAAAAGCAGATCCCGGTGACCGTTTTTCTGCTGTCCGAACGGGACCGGGTCACCGGGGATGCCCGGGTCAACATGGAACTGGTGGAAAAGCTGCTGCCCCATTATCCGGCCTGCACAATAAAGCAGATTACCGATGCCGCCGGTCTGGAACAGGCCAGAACCAGCCTGGTCCACCATGACCTGTTTGTGGACGCCGTTTTCGGTACCGGCCTGAACTCCGATGTCCGGGGGTTTTTCAAGGGGGTGATCACCTGTATCAACCAGACCGGAAAGCCCGTATTTGCCGTAGATATCCCGTCCGGCCTGAATGCGGATACCGGCGTGGTATGCGGGGTATGTATCAAGGCCAGTGCCACTGCCACATTTGCTTTTGCCAAAATCGGCCATGTCCTGTATCCCGGCAATGAATACACGGGCCGGCTCCGGGTGGTTGATATCGGGATTCCGAATTTCACGGCTCAAAATCAGGACATCCGGTTCCAGGTCATGGAAAAACACGCCATCCGGGACCTGTTTCCTCCCCGGCTTTTCAACAGCCACAAAGGGACTTTCGGCCACCTGCTGATCCTGTCCGGGTCGCCCGGAAAAACCGGGGCCGCGGCCCTGTGCGCCAACGCAGCCACACGGATCGGTACCGGGCTGGTGACCCTGGGTCTGCCGGAACGCATCAGTCCGGTGGTGGAACCCATGGTCGTCGAACCCATGACCGTGCCGCTGCCGGAAACCCCGTCCGGTGCCCTGTCTGCAGCGGGTCTAAACGATATCCTGGCCCTGGCCGGGACCCGGCAGGCCCTGGCCCTGGGGCCGGGACTGGGCACGGACCCGGATACCGGAAAACTGGTAACGGCCCTGGTGAAGCAGTGCCCGGTTCCCCTGATCATGGACGCGGATGCCGTCAACTGCGTGGCAGACAATCCGGAGATTCTCCTGTCCAGGACATCCCCGGCGGTATTAACCCCCCATCCCGGAGAGATGGCCCGGCTGGCCGGCATCTCCCCATCGGAGATCCAGGCGGACCGGCCCGGCACGGCACGGCAGTTTGCAGAAAAATACAACGTGATCCTGGTGCTCAAAGGGGCCCAGACCCTGATCGCCCTGCCGGACGGCCGCCTGTTTCTGTGCCCGGCCGGGAACCCGGGCATGGCCACCGGCGGCATGGGGGATGTGCTGACTGGCATGATCGCAGGCCTGGCAGCCCAGGGCATGGCCCTGGAAAACGCAGCCAGGGCCGGGGTTTTCATCCATGGGGTATGCGGGGATCTCCTGGCGGACAAGGTCGGCGGGTTCGGGTTTCTGGCCGGGGACATGCTTCAGTCCATTCCGGAAGTGATCCACAGGCACCTGACATGACATACCGGATCATCACCCAAACCGACGGCCAGACCCGGGACCTGGGATTTCGCGTGGGACAGGCCGTTACCGGTCCCGTGGCCATTGCGCTGACCGGAGACCTGGGGTGCGGCAAGACCACGTTTGTCAAAGGTCTGGCCCGGGGTCTGGGGGTGGACAACCGATATCCTGTCACCAGTCCGAGCTTCACCCTGATCAATGAATATCCGGCCGCTCATCCGCTGCGGCTGTGCCACCTGGATCTTTACCGGCTCGCATCGGTGGAGGAACTGACCGGTATCGGGTTTGATGATCTGGCCGACGCCGATGCCGTCATTGTGGTGGAATGGCCAGCTCTGTTGAAGGCAGACCGGTTTGCCTTTGACCTGGAGCTGACCTTTGAATTTGATTCAGATTATCACCGGGTCATCTCTTTTTTTGCCTATGGACAGACCGGCGCAAACATGCTAAGCACCATATTTTCATAAATTGAACAACCCAATTTCAGGAGTTTTCAATGGCACTTAGAGTACAAAAATACGGGGGCACATCTGTGGCGGATATCCAGCGGATATCCCGGGTGGCGGACCGGGTGGTCAAGGCCCATGAGGGCGGGGACCAGATGGTGGTGGTGCTCTCGGCCATGGCAGGCGTGACTGACAATCTCATTTCCCTTGCCAGTCAGGCATCGGACACGCCCGACAAACGGGAACTGGATGTCCTGCTGGCCACCGGTGAACAGACCACCGCCGCATTGATGGCCATGATCCTCAAATCCCGGGGATACAAAGCCAAGTCGTTTCTGGGGTTCCAGGCCGGCATCCACACGGACCAGACCCCGGGCAAGGCCCGGATTCTGGATATTGACGGCCAGAACGTCAAAAAATCACTGGAACAGGGATACATCTGCGTGGTGGCCGGGTTCCAGGGGGCGGATGACAACGGCGACATCACCACCCTGGGCCGGGGCGGTTCCGACACATCCGCCGTGGCCATAGCTGCGTCCCTGAAAGCAGATGTCTGTGAAATTTTCACGGACGTGGACGGCGTGTACACCACCGATCCCAGGATCTGCGCAAAGGCAAAGAAAATCGAGCGGATTTCCTATGAAGAGATGCTGGAAATGGCTGTGCTGGGCGCCAAGGTGCTCCAGATCCGGTCCGTGGACTTTGCCAAAAAATACAATATTCCTTTGCACGTCAGATCATCATTCAATGAGGAGGAAGGAACCATGGTCGTCAATGAAAGCGCGGATATGGAAAGCGCTGTAGTTTCAGGCATCACCTGTGATATGAATGAAACCCGGATCACATTGAAACGGGTGCCGGATCAGCCCGGAATTTCCGCGAAAATTTTCGGCCCTCTGGCCGATGCGGAGATCATGGTGGACATGATCATCCAGAACACCCGCACCGGTGGAGAAACCGACCTGACCTTCACCGTGACCAAGGATGATTTTGACCGGGCCGTGGAAATATCAGAGGCGGTGGCCAAAGAAGTGGGGGCCGAAGAAGTGCTGACCGCCAAAGACATCGCGAAAGTGTCGGTGATCGGGCTGGGCATGAAAAGTCATTCCGGTGTGGCCGCCACCATGTTCAAGGCCCTGGCCGAGGAAAACATCAATATCCGGCTCATCTCCACATCGGAAATCCGGATTTCCTGCGTCATCCTGGCCAAATACGCGGAGCTGGCCGTCCGGGCCCTGCACACCGCCTTCGGCCTGGACAGGGAAGATTAAGCCGGCGTCTCTTTTTCCAGGGATGCTTCAATCTCATCGATCACTTTTTGAGCCGCCGCAGCCGGATCATCCGCATCCCGGATGGGGCGGCCGATCACCAGCAGATCACTGCCCTGGGCGATGGCCTGGGCCGGGGTGGTGATCCTTTTCTGGTCATCCCCCGGGGTCAGGCTCCAGCCTGGACGGATCCCGGGCGTAACCGCCAGAAAATCCCTGCCGAACCGGGCTTTGATGTACGCAGCTTCCTGTCCGGAACACACCACACCGGCACACCCGGCATCTCTGGCCATACCGGCCCGGAGCATCACCAGTTCTGAGGGATCTGCAGCATACCGTTCGTGAAAACCTCCGGCTGAAAGGGTTAACCCGTCATTGTCCGTCAGCAGGGTCACCCCCAGGACCCCCACCTTTCCCTGTCCACCCTGAACCGCCCTCTCCAACATTTTGGTCGAGGAACAGGTGTGCACCGTGACCAGGTCCACCCCCAGTTCCGCTACCCGTTCCATGGCCCGGAAAACCGTGGTGCTGATGTCATGCAGCTTGAGATCCAGAAAAATCTTTGCCCCGCTCAGATCCCGGACCATTTTCACCACTTCCGGTCCCTGGTGAATGAACAGTTCCAGCCCGACCTTGAACATGCCCACATGAAGCCCCAGCTGCCTGACCAGAGACCGCGCCTCGCCCATCGACGCCACATCCAGCGGAAATACGATATACTCTTTGCCTGTCTTTTCCATAATTTTCCCTCGCCTTAACGGTCACGCCCTGCCCTGGTAAATTCCCAGATCAATGACCCCGAATATTAGGCGTAAACCCCTTTCCCTGTCAAGCACCCGGTCCATAACCAGCATTCAACGACCACTCTGCCGGAAGCACCCCACTGAATTTTCGCCAGACAGTTCATTTTAGCGCCACAACATGATATCATAATTTCTTTGAAAACAAGGAGGACCATGGAAACCCGAAAATATACGCTGACCATGCTGGTGGAAAACGAACCCGGCGTCACGGCCCGCATCACCGGTTTGTTTGCCGGAAGAGGCTACAATATCGAAACCATCTGCGGTGCCCCCACCGCCAACCCGAAAATGTCCCGTATCACCATCACCACCCTGGCCAGCCCCCAGCTGCTGGCCCAGTGCATGAAACAGATCGAGCGGCTGGTCAACGTGATCAAACTCAGAGACATGACCGGTGAGGAAGCGATCAAACGGGAAATGGCACTGGTATGCGTCAAGGCCCCTCCGGCAGACCGGAAAAAGATCGAACAGATCATCATCGATTTTCAGGGCACGGTTCTGGACAAAGGACAACAGCATTTTATTTTTGAGGTGATTGGAGACGAGCTCACTGTGGATGTGATGCTGGAAAAACTGGCCCCGTTCGGGATCAAAAAACTGGCCCGTTCCGGGGTCCTGGCCCTGTACCGGGAACCTTGACCGGCGCCGGCAAATATCGGTATTTTCCATTTAAATGTTGAAAAATTGGAATCATCAGTGTTATTTAATCCAAAATCATTAACTATTACAAACTGATACCCAGGAACATTCATGCCCCCTGCTGACACACATCAACAGCTCAGACATCTTCCCGGAGTGGATTATCTGCTGAATAATGCCCGTGAAGATGAATGGTTTGAAGCCGTTCCCAGACAGGTGATCACCCGGGCCGCCCGGACGGTGCTGGATCATCTGCGCCGGCAGATCCTGGACGGTCGAAATCCGGATTTTGACGATACCGCCATTCTGTCGGATATGGCACGCCTTTGCCGGCAGACGCTGGCACCCAATCTGGTCCCTTTGATCAACGCCACCGGCGTGGTACTTCATACCAATCTGGGTCGGGCCCTGCTGTGCAGACAAGCGCTGGAAAACATTCAAACCATCGGCAGCGCCTATTCCAATCTCGAACTGAACCTGTCCACAGGCAAACGGGGCCTGCGCTACACAGCCGTGGAATCATTGATCTGCGAACTCACCGGAGCCCCGGCGGCCATGGCGGTGAACAACAATGCCGGGGCCGTGCTCCTGGCCCTGAACACTCTGGCACAAGGCACGGATGTGGTTGTATCCAGAGGAGAGCTGGTGGAAATCGGCGGGTCTTTCCGGGTGCCGGACGTGATGACCAAAAGCGGCTGTCATCTCAAAGAAGTGGGCACCACCAACCGGACCCATTTGAAAGACTATGCCGGAGCCATCACGGAAAAAACCGGGATGCTGCTCAAAGTACATGCCTCCAACTACCGCATCCAGGGGTTCACGGCCAGCGTCGAACTCAAAGACCTGGTGGAACTGGGAAACTCCCACGAGATACCTGTCATGGAAGATCTGGGATCCGGAACCCTGTTGGATTTCTCGGCTTACGGATTGCCCATGGAACCGCCTGTATCCCGTTCCGTGGCTGCCGGCGCCGACATCGTGACCTTCAGTGGGGACAAACTGCTGGGAGGACCCCAGGCCGGCATCATTGTCGGAAAAAAACAGGCCATTGATCAAATCAGGGCCAATCCGTTAACCCGGGCACTGCGTATCGACAAACTGACACTGGCGGCCCTGGAAGCCACCCTTCGGCTGTACCGGGACGAACAGACAGCCATCCGGGAAATTCCCACTTTGCGGATGCTGACCATGACCTATGATGAAACGCGCCGGAAAGCGGATGCCCTGTATGAACAGGTAAAAAAAGTCTGCAGCCCCGAAGATGACGTGGCATGTGTGGACATGAAATCCCGACCCGGAGGAGGGTCCTTCCCGGATCTGGAACTGCCCACCCGCTGTGTCACGCTGATTCCCGCAAACATGTCTGTGGCCACGCTGGAGAGACGTATGCGGCTGTCTTCTCCGGCGGTAATTGCCAGGATTGAAAACAACCGGTACATCATGGATCCCCGGACGGTTCAACCCGGACAGGAACCTCTTATTTCATCAACCCTTGAAATTATATTGAGAACATCATGACATCCAGATTTGCATCCAGGGAATTTCATTTTCTCAAACCGGATTCAGATACATCCCCTCCCATCCAGGCACCGGACATCTATTTTTCAGACCTGGTACATCAGAAGACCGCGGCATTTAACGGATTTGAAAACCGCCTGTTATCGGCGGACATCCCTAAAGAAGCATTTGTCTGTGCCGTGATCCAGATTGCAGATACAGCATCTGAAAGCACATTGGAAAAAGCCCGGGATATTTTTGAATCCTGGTTCCGCTCAATGTCGGACAATCAGAGGGGTATCTGGGAAACTCTGGATAAACGGGCGTTTGTCCTGGTTTTCTGGGATTATGACAACCAGAAAAAAGCCATGGATCTGCTGGCTTCCCTTAAAGCGAACATCACTCAGGCGCTGAAAACAGATCTCCTGATGGGAGTGGCCAGGTTTCCTTTTCAGGACTGTTCCCGGTCCGACGTATTTGCCAATGCTTTGAAAGCCATCGACCATGCCGCTTTCTTCGGGTTCGGCCACGTGCAGCATTTTGACGGCATTTCTCTGAATATCAGCGGGGACCGGCTCTATCAGCTGGAGCAGTATGATGCGGCCATTCAGGAATATGAAAACGGATTGATTCTGGCCCCCAAAGACATCAATCTCATAAACAGCTTGGGCGTGTGCTACGGCGTCTCCGGAGACCTGGAAAAGGCAAAAGCGTGTTTTGAGGCTGCCCTGGATATCAACCCCAAAGAGATCATGGTACTCTACAACCTGGGATTGACCTGCCAGGTGCTGGAAGACATGGACAAGGCTGTTTTTTTTCTGCGCAAGGCCCACAGCATTGACAGCCGCATCTTTGAGGTGGAACTCCTGCTGGGACACCTGCTGTTTCAGGCGCAAAAATGTGACGCGGCCCTGCCCCACCTGGAAACCGCCTCTCACGTGAATCCCAGGTCCAGTATTGCCTTTCGAATCATGGGAGAACTCTTTCTGGAACAAAAGGAACCGGACCAGGCAGAAGCGGCTTTCAATACGGCCGTCAAACTCAATCCGCTTGACCCCACGGCCCTGTCTGGATATGCACTGGCCATGACGATGAAAAAGCGGAATTTAAAAATCGCATTGACCTTTGCTGAAAAAAGCGTGACCCTTGCACCGGAAAATGAGGTCTTTCAGGAACGGCTGGCCCGGGTGCAACAGACGATGCAGCTGCATGGTAATGATGTCAATGACCCAACCCAGAAACTGGCCTGATTTGAAAAGAGACCTGCCATGTCGATAAAAGATATCCCTGGCCTGATCCAGACCGCTGTCGCAGACAGTATTCAGGTAAAACAATCATTTTTTGACACGCACCGGACCGCAGTAGAGACCTGTGCAGGAAAAATGGCGGACACCCTGGCTTCCGGCGGAAAAATCCTGTTGTTCGGCAACGGCGGCAGTGCGGCCGACTGCCAGCACATTGCCGCAGAATTTGTCAACCGGTTTGTCATTGAACGTCCTCCCCTGGCCGCCATTGCACTGACCTGCGACACATCCATTCTCACCAGCATCGGCAATGATTATTCATTCGATGACATTTTCATTAAGCAGCTTCAGGCACTGGGACGGCCAAACGATCTGGCTGTTGCCATTTCCACCTCGGGCAACTCTCCCAATGTGATCCGGGCCGCCGAAGAAGCAAAGAAAACTGGCCTTTTTCTGGTGGGATTCTCCGGCGTCGAGGGTCAGCTCAAAGAACTCAGTGACATCCCTTTTTGTGTCAACTCTCCGGTCACAGCACGAATACAGGAAACCCATATTCTCCTGGCCCATATTTTGTGTGACCTCACAGAAAGGATGTTGTTTGCATGACACCAGCAGACCGGCATCTGGACATTTCCGGATTGAAAACCCATTCCATTCATGACCGCAAGAGCCTGGTTGCCAAAGAGGATTTTGCCAGGTCCTGGGACAGGGGAAAGGATTTCAGAACATTTCTGGATACTCTGCCGTCCATTCTGGCCGGAAAAGATATCCGGGACGTCATTCATGCGATTGCAACAGCTGCACGGAACCACCATCCCGTCTGTTTTGCCATGGGGGGGCACGTCATCAAGACAGGTATGACACCCATCCTCATCGATCTGATGGAAAAACAGGTCATCACTCTGGTGGCCATGAACGGGTCTGGTATCATTCATGATTTGGAAGTAGCACTGGCAGGAAGGACGTCCGAAGATGTGGCCGAGAGTCTTGAAGACGGCAGTTTCGGCATGGCCAGGGAAACCGCGGACTGCCTCAACCAGGCCATTGCCATGGCAGGAAAAAGGCAGATGGGACTGGGCAGTGCTGTGGGACAGTTCATCCTGGATCATGACATGCCGTATCAGCACCTGAGTCTGCTGGCCGCCGGGGCCCGGCTGAAACTCCCGGTCACCGTGCATGTGGCTTTGGGGACCGATATCCTGCACATGCATCCCCGATTTGATGCCGCAGCCTGCGGCCAGGCCTCACTGAACGATTTTCATACCTTTGCATCACAGATCGCCCGGCTGGAAAAAGGTGTATTTATCAATGCCGGTTCTGCTGTCATTTTGCCGGAAGTGTTTCTCAAAGCCCTGACCCTGGCTCGGAATCTGGGACATCTTGTGGAACATTTCACCACGGTGAACCTGGACTTCATCCGTCATTACCGTCCCATGACCAATGTGGTCAACCGGCCGACCCGGGGAAAAGGACAGGGATTCAGCATTGTGGGGCACCATGAACTGATGATTCCTCTGATTGCCGCCGGAGTCATTGAATCCCTGTAATTTGGAGGGAATCTTTGCTCCGTCCCTTGAAAAACCGGGAAAAACCCCTTATATTGTGTTTTTTAAACGACGATTACCAATGAGGTGTATCCATGCCGATATATGAATATCAATGCAATGCCTGCCAAAAAGAGTTTGAAACGCTGGTGCTGGGCGGTGACACGCCGGCCTGCCCGTCCTGCAGCAGCCAGGATCTGGCCCGGCTGATGTCCAAATGCGGGTTTGTGTCCAAATCCGCCGGACCCGGCGGTGAAACCCAGGTGACATCGTCATCCGCATCTTCCGCCTGCAGCAGCTGTTCCACCGGAAGTTGCGCCACCTGCGGCATGGGATAACCCATGCCCAGGGAAATACGAATCGGCACCCGGGGCAGTCAGCTGGCCCTGTGGCAGGCCCATCATGTGAAAGACCTGATCACAGACGCGTTTTCCGATATTCAGGTGACCATCATCGTGATCAAAACCACAGGGGACCAGATCACGGACCGCCCCCTGGCCCAGGTGGGCGGCAAAGGTCTTTTTGTCAAGGAAATTGAAACAGCTCTGCTCAACAATGACATTGATCTGGCGGTTCACAGCATGAAAGACATGCCGGGCGATCTGCCCCGGGGATTGACCATCGGGGCTGTACCCTGCCGGGAAAATCCCTTTGATGTCCTGATCTCCAGGCACGGTCTGACGTTGTCCGGCTATCCGCCCGGAACCATTGTGGGCACATCCAGTCTGCGCCGGGCCTCCCAGCTCAAATATCTTCGGCCGGACCTGGAGATCCGCTCCATCCGGGGGAACCTGGATACCCGTCTCCGCAAATTGATGTCCAAAGAATTTGATGCCATTGTGCTGGCGGCTGCCGGTCTGCTGCGTCTGGGCCAGTCTGATCGAATCACCGAATTTCTGGATGAGAACGTCATGGTTCCGGCCGTGGGTCAGGGGGCATTGTGCATCGAAACCCGGCATAATGACTTAAACACCGCTCGAATCATGGAAAACCTGGATCATGCCCCCACCCGCGTCTGTGTCCAGGGGGAACGCGCTTTTTTGAAACAGATTGAAGGATCCTGCCACATCCCGGTGGCGTGCTATGGAAAAATGATCGCAGATCAGGTCCATCTCACGGCGGTGGTATCATCGGAAGATGGCCGGGAACGAATCAGAGAACAGACCATCTCCCCTGTAAACGATGTTGTCTCCCGTGGTCGGGATCTGGCACAGACGGTGCTGGAAAAAGGCGGCAGACAGATTTTGGAGGCCATAGAAATCCATGACAAATCACCCCGGTAACGTTCAACCTGGTAAAGTATATCTCATCGGAGCCGGTCCCGGGGATCCGGGCCTTCTCACACTCAAGGCAAAATCCTGCATCGAACAGGCAGATGTGGTGGTTTATGACTATCTGGCATCACCGTCTTTTTTAACTTACGCGTCAAAACACGCCCAATGCATCTATGTGGGGAAAAAGGGGGGGAACCACACCCTGACCCAGGATCAGATCAACCGGTTGCTGGTGGAAAAAGCCTCCCAGGGGCTGAGCGTGGCACGGTTGAAAGGAGGTGACCCATTTGTTTTCGGCAGAGGGGCGGAAGAGGCCCAGGAACTGCTGGCCGCAGGAGTGGCGTATGAAGTCATTCCCGGCGTGACATCCGCCATATCCGCACCGGCCTATGCGGGCATTCCGGTCACCCACAGGGATCATACCTCGTTTGTCTCCTTTATCACAGGCCATGAAGATCCCACCCGGAAAAACTCCCGCATGCAGTGGGACCTGTTTGCCAGATCCGATGCCACCCTGGTATTTCTCATGGGTGTGAAGAACCTGGAAAATATTGTCACCCAGTTGATGGATCACGGCAAACCAGCGGACACACCGGTTGCTCTGGTGCGATGGGGCACCACGCCGCAACAGCAGACCGTCACGGGCACGCTGGAAACCATTGTGGAAAACGTCCGTCAGGCAAAACTGAAATCGCCGGCTGTCATTGTGGTTGGCTCTGTGGTTTCCCTGCGAAAAGAACTGGCCTGGTTTGACAGAACACCGCTGTTCGGAAAAAGCATTGTCATTACCCGGGCACGGGCCCAGGCATCGGGTCTGGTGGCCGACCTGACACGACTGGGTGCCCATTGCATTGAAATTCCGACCATCCGCATTGAACCGCCATCTGACGCCACCGCACTTATCAACGCGGTTCATCGAATCAAAGAATATGACTGGCTGGTGTTCACTTCGGTCAATGGAGTTAAATTTTTCTTTGATACCCTGTTTAAACTGGGCAAAGATGTCCGGATTCTGGGACATCTGAAATTTGCCTGCATCGGCCCTGTAACAAAACAGCGCCTGGCAGATTACGGTATCATCAGTGACATCCTACCGGATACGTTTCGGGCGGAATCGGTGGTCAACGCGTTTTCAACGGCCGGTATCCAGGGAAAATCGGTGCTTCTGCCCCGGGCCAGAAAAGCGAGAACCATTCTGCCTGAGGAATTATCCAGAATGGGGGCTCGGGTCGATGAGGTCACCGCCTATGAGACGGTTCTGGAAAATGAAGCCGGCCCGGCTCTTATCAAACTACTGGAAAAACGACAGATTGATGCCGTCACCTTTACCAGCTCCTCCACCGTGTCCAACTTCATGTCCCTTTTGCCTTCGGACAAAACCGTCGAGCTGATGAAACATCTGACCATTGCCAGTATCGGCCCCATCACTTCGGATACGGTCCGATCTTTTGGTCTGGAACCCACCATTGAGGCAGACCCTTACACGATTGACGGACTGGTGGACGCGTTGTTGACCCATTATGAACATGGAGAGATATCATGAATGCCGCCGGCGGCCGTGCCATAAACTATCTGCGGATATCGGTTACGGACCGGTGCAATTTCCGGTGTCAGTACTGTGTGCCGGCGGCCCCGTTTTCCGTGATTCCTCACGACCAGATTGCCCGGTACGAAGAAATTCTGAAAATAACCCGTCTGGCCTGTGACATGGGCATTACCAAAGTCCGGGTCACGGGTGGCGAACCGTTTGTAAGAAAAGACATTCTTTCCTTTATCAAACAACTGTGTGACATCGAAACACTGTCAGACATCTCCATCACCACCAATGGGTCGTTGTTGACCCGGGATAAAATCCAGGCACTCCTGGACATGGGGATTCAACGTCTCAATTTCAGTCTGGATACGCTGGATCCGGCCAAGTTTAAAACCATTACCCGTCGTGACCGGTTTCGCCAGGTATGGAGCGCCATCATGACCGCCCATCAACTGGGTATGGCACCCATCAAAATCAACACGGTGGTAATGCGGCATACCAATGCCGATGAAGTGGGGGATATTGCCGGCCTGACCCGTGACTATCCTTTTCATGTCCGGTTTATCGAGTATATGCCGATGGGGGAGTCCCATTTGGAAAAACACCAGCAGGTATTGACATCTGAGATAAGACAACGGATTGAATCTGAACTGGGCCCTCTGAACGAAATACCGCACCGGCCCAATGACGGCCCATCTAAAAATTATCAATTGACCGGGGCCTCAGGTGTGGTGGGGTTCATAACACCCATTTCTTCCCATTTCTGCAGTGAATGCAACCGTCTGAGACTGACGTCCCGGGGATATCTGCGCCCCTGTCTGCTCAACGATTATGAAAAAGACATTCTGACCCCTTTGCGGGAAGGTGCGGATGATGCGCAATTAAAAGAGATCATTCAATCTTCTCTCCGGCACAAGCCGTTATTACACTCCCTGGGAAACCTTGGCAAACAGCGCCCCAAGGACATGCCCATCAGTCATATGACCTCCATCGGAGGGTAGAAGGCAACGGCCTGATAAAAACAGGAATCCCCTGAAAAAAATTTCCAGGGGATTTCTATCTGGTTTCAGGCCGTCATCCGGCCATGAATCCATCGCTGCTTTCTTGAACTAATCCATTATGAGTTCGATTTGAACCATGGGAGCCACATCTCCTTTACGGGGACCGAGCTTGGTAATTCTGGTATAGCCGCCCTGCCGAGAGGCAAATTTTTCCGACATTTCATCGAAAAGTCTATGCACCACATCTTTTTCCTGGATCACCGCCAGGGCCTGTCTCCTGGCATGGAGATCACCCCGTTTGGCCAATGTGACCATATTATCGGCAATGCTCCTCAAGCCCTTGGCTTTGGCTTCGGTGGTTTTGATGCTGCTGTGTTTGAACAGGGACGTCACCATGTTTCTAAACATCGCCTTTCGATGACTGGAGGTTCTGTTCAGTTTTAATACGGATTTTCTATGTTTCATGGCGATTATTCTCCTTGCTGATTGTTCTCTTCTTCCGGTGGGGGTTCGAATCCTTCAAGATCCATACCCAGGGAAAGATCCATGGAAGCCAGAACTTCTTTAATTTCATTCAATGATTTTCTACCGAAATTCTTGGTTTTGAGCATTTCATTGTCTGTTTTCTGAACCAGTTGATAAATGGTATGAATTTTGGCATTTTTAAGACAGTTGGAGCTTCTGACAGACAGTTCCAGCTCATCCACGGAACGATAGATATTTTCATTGAATTTGCTGTCCGCGTCTTCACCGTTGTCCTCGGAATAGTCCGGTTCTTTTTCCTCATCAAAATTGATGAATGGGTTCATCTGTTCCTTGAGAATTTTTGCGGCGTAGGCCACGGCGTTTTCCGGAAGCACACTCCCGTCTGTCCAGACTTCCAGCGTCAGTTTGTCATAGTCTGTTTTCTGGCCGATACGGGAAGTACCCACCACATATTTAACGCGCTTGATGGGAGAAAATACTGCGTCAATGGGAATGGTACCAATGGGGGCATCTTCATCCTTATTGGCAGACGCCAGTGCATATCCTTTGCCGGTCTTGACCACCATCGTCATGTTCAGGACCCCGTTTTTGGAAAGGGAAGCAATATGCTGTTCCGGATTTAAAATTTCAACCTTGCCGTCCGGACTGACGATATCCGCGCCTGTAACCTTGGATTCCCCCCTGGCACTGAGTGTGAGTATTCTGTCTTCCACATCATGTGATTTGAGCTTCAGTTCCTTGAGGTTCAGAATAATTTCAGACACATCCTCGCGGACATCTGAAATGACGCTGTATTCATGCAGGGCATCATCAAACTTGACCGAAACAATTGCCGCGCCATAGATAGATGATAGAATAATCCTCCTCAGGGAATTGCCAATGGTGATACCATATCCTCTTTCCAGAGGTTCGCATACAAATTTTCCATATGTTGAGGTTGTGGTGACGTCTAGCTTTTCCGGCTTGATCATCTCTCGCCAGTTGACATATGCTATTTTTTCAGATGACATTTAAATCTCCTGAATCTTTATTTGGATCCATCTTACTTTCAGGATGGTTCCTATTTTGAATACAGCTCGACTATCAACTGTTCCTGAATGGGTAATGTGATGTCCTCTCTGGCTGGAATATTGACCACTTCACCTTGGAATTTTTCCTTATCGATTTCCAGCCATTGCGGGATTCCCCGTCTGACAATGGCATCCAATGAATCTGATATGGCCTGGATCTTCTTGCTTTTTTCACGCAGGGCGACGATATCCCCTTTTTTCACCTGATAGGAGGGAATATCGACTTTTTTTCCGTTAACAGTGAAATGACCATGCTGAACAAGATGTCTTCCCTGGTTTCTGGAATTGACAAACCCCATCCTGAAGACCGTATTGTCCAGTCGGGTTTCCAGCAGGCTCAGCAGGTTGGTACCTGTAATACCTTTCTGCCTGTCCGCCCGTTTGAACGTGATACGAAACTGTTTTTCAGAAAGACCATAAATTCTGCGAACCTTTTGTTTTTCCCGGAGCTGCGTGCCGTAATCCGAAACTTTCGGCCTTTTCTGCCCATGTTCTCCGGGGGGATATCCACGCCGATCAAAACTACATTTGTCTGAAAAGCACCGGTCGCCTTTCAGAAAAAGCTTGATATTTTCGCGTCTGCACTGACGGCAGACAGAACCTGTATAACGTGACAACGTTTTCCTCCTTTATCAATCAATGTGGATCTATACTCTTCTACGTTTGGGCGGACGGCATCCATTGTGGGGCACCGGTGTGACATCCTTGATCATGGAAATATTAAATCCCAGGGCATGCAGTGCCCGCAACGCGGATTCTCTGCCGGGACCTGGGCCTTTCACATACACACCAATATTTTTCATACCATGTTCCATGGCTTTGGTTCCGGCGTCTTCAGCCACCAGTTTGGCAGCAAACGGTGTACTCTTTCTGGACCCCTTGAATCCCTGCATTCCCGCACTGGCCCAGGAAATCGTATTCCCGTTTTCATCGGCAATAGTAACAATGGTATTGTTGAACGTGGATTGAATATGCACGATCCCGGTGGAAATATTCTTTTTTACCCGTTTTTTGGTAATGGTCTTTTTTGACTTTTTTGCCATAGTAATCTAAACCTTAATTGAGTGAATTAATGCTATTTTTTCTTTTTGACTGCAGCTCTCTTCGGGCCTTTCCGGGTTCTGGCATTCGTGGACGTCCGCTGACCATGACAGGGAAGGCCTTTTCTATGACGGAGCCCACGATAACACCCCAAATCCATTAATCGTTTGATATTCATTGAGACCTCGGTCCTGAGCTCTCCTTCGACTTTGTAATCCGCGTCAATGGTCTTTCGAATATCATTGACCTGCTCTTCAGTAAGACTGCCTGCCCTGATCGTCGGATCGATCCCGGTTTTGTCAAGAATCTGTCTGGATCTGCTGGGGCCAATACCATAAATATAGGTCAGCGCAATCCACGCGTGCTTGTCTTTTGGTAAGTCTACTCCTGCAATACGTGCCAAATTTCTTCCCCCTATCCCTGACGCTGTTTATGGCGCTTGTTAATACAAATAACCCTGATGACACCACGTCGTTTAATTATTTTACAGTCTCTGCATATTTTTTTTACAGATGCTCTTACTTTCATCTATCTACTCCTAATCTGAAAATTCCGTTTATTTGTAGCGGTATGTAATTCTTCCCCGGCTCAGATCATAGGGTGAAATTTCCACGGTAACCCTGTCTCCGGGCAAAATTTTTATAAAATGCATGCGCATTTTCCCCGAAATGTGTGCCAAAAGGACATGTTTATTTTCAAGTTCTACTTTGAACATGGCATTTGGCAGAGTTTCAAGTACTTTCCCGTCAACTTTGATGGGTTCTTCTTTTGCCATAATCTTAAATTCATCTCCTTTTGATATGCAAGGTTATGATCTGCCCTTAATCCGCCTGGCACCGGATCTTCCCAAAAAGCCGTCATAATTGCCCGTAATCAAATGGGATTCGATTTGTGATATCGTATCGATGGAAACCCCGACCACAATCAACAATGCGGTACCGCCAAAATAAAAAGGCACATTGAACTTATCCATGAGCATGGTAGGAAGCACACATACGGCAGATACGTATATGGCTCCCGCCAGCGTGATCCGCGTCAGCACCTTGTCAATATATTCAGCCGTCCGTTTGCCCGGCCGTATACCTGGAATATATCCACCGTTCTTCTTCATGTTATCTGCCACATCATCCGGATTGAACTGCACGGCTGTGTAAAAAAAGCAGAAAAACACAATGAATCCCACATACAATATATAATACCAGATGGTACCCGGACTGAACATGGCCGCAACGGTCTGCAGTATGGGCATGCTTGCAAACTGGGCAATGGTAGTGGGAAACATGATGATGGATGAAGCGAAAATAGGCGGAATCACGCCGGCCGTATTGATTTTCAATGGCAGATGTGAGGTCTGTCCGCCATACATTTTACGGCCTACCACCCGTTTGGCATAATGAACCGGTATACGGCGCTGCGCCTGTTCCATAAAAATGATGCAGGCCACCACGGTGACCATAATCACCAGCAGGATGATGATGAAGAAAATCCCCATTTCACCGGTGCTCATCAACCGGACTGTATTGATGATGGCTGAAGGCATGGCTGCAACGATACCTGCAAAAATAATCAAGGAAATCCCGTTTCCAATGCCCCTTTCCGTTATCTGTTCTCCCAGCCACATGATGAACGCAGTGCCTGCAGTCAGTGTAATGATGGTCACCAGTCGAAATCCCCAGCCGGGATCCGGTACAATGGCGGCACCGGCGGGAGAACTCATGGATTCCAGTCCCATGCTGATACCCAGGCCCTGTATGACACTCAAAACCACAGTTCCATACCGGGTGTACTGGGTTTTTTTCTTACGCCCTGCATCCCCTTCCTTTTTGAGTTGTGCCAGGTGGGGAACCACCACCGTCATCAACTCCAGAATAATGGATGCACTGATGTAAGGCATGATACCCAGCGCAAAAATGGACAGTCGTTGCAGTGCCCCTCCGGAGAACATGTTGAACATTGAAAAAAGAGTCCCGGAGGCAGCAGCAAAGAATGAAGCCAGTGCGGTCGCATCAATACCGGGTGTAGGCACATGCACCCCGATCCGATAGACAAACAGCAATCCAAGCGTGATCAGAATCTTTCGTTTCAGTTCAGGCAGTTTCAACATGTTCTGGTAGCTGTTTTGTATCATCTTAATACGAACCTCATTTGATTGGGCTTATTCAACACTGCCACCGGCAGATTCAATTTTTTCACGGGCAGTTCCGGAAACCAGCAGGTTTTTCAGAACCAGCTTTTTTGTCACATCGCCGGTACCCAGAATTTTAATTCCATCCACCCGGCCTTTCACCAGATTTGCCTGATAAAGCGCTTCCGGATCAATGGTGACACCGTCTTCAAACCGCTCCAGGTCCTTGACATTCAATACAGCATGGTTCTTTTTAAAAATATTGGTAAAGCCCCGTTTGGGCAACCTGCGATAAATGGGCATCTGTCCGCCTTCAAAACCGGGTCTGACATTTCCCCCGGAACGGGCCTTCAATCCCTTCTGTCCCCGGGTGGACGTCTTCCCCATACCAGAACCGGGTCCTCTGCCCACGCGTTTCCTGTTTTTTCTGCTTCCCGGCGCTGGCGCCAGATCATGAAGCTGCATGTTATACCTCCTCTACTTTCAACAGATGGGACACTTTCTTTATCTGTCCAAGAATGACCGGGTCATTTTTGTGTTCCACAGTATGATTCATCCGCTTGATACCCAGTGACCGAATGATCCGCGCATGTTTGGCAGGTCGGCCGATCGTACTTCGAATCTGCGTAATTTTTAAATTAGTCGCCATTGCAATCCCCTTTGATGGTCCTACGCCACATCCAAATTAAATTTCTTCAGGTTTCAGGCCCCGTCTTCTGGCCACATCCTCTTTCAGGCAAAGCGACTGCAATCCGGCCATGGTTGCCCTGACAATATTCTGTGTATTGTGTGTGCCAATGCATTTGGTCAGTATATCGGTCACACCCGCCACTTCGAGAACCGCACGAATGCCTCCGCCCGCAATCAGACCGGTACCTGGGGAAGCGGGTTTAAGCAACACCCGGCCGGCACCGGCTTTCCCCACCACCTCAAAAGGAACCGTTCCATTCAGCAGAGAAATTTTTACCATGTTCCGTTTGGCTTTTTCCATACCTTTTCTTATGGCTTCAGGTACTTCCGTGGCTTTTCCCAGGCCGTATCCCACACTGCCTTCACCGTCGCCAACCACCACCAGGGCACTGAAACTGAAATTCCGCCCGCCTTTGACCACTTTGGCAACCCGGTTGATTTTAACGACTTTATCGATTAATCCATTGTCTTCCATTTGCTGTCTAGCCAAGGGTTTCCTCCTTAATTAGAATTCGAGACCAGCTTCACGAGCCCCGTCTGATAGTGCTTTGATACGTCCATGATACAAAAAACCATTCCGGTCCAGCACCACTTTTGTAATCCCTTTGTCCAAGGCTTTTTTGCCCAGGAGAACACCCACCGCCTTGGCGATTTCCTGTTTTTTTCCTGTGACAGGATCCTGCTTGTATGCTTTATCCAGGGTAGAGGCTGACACAAGGGTTTCCCCTTTGGTATCGTCGACAATCTGGGCATAAATATGGTTGGAACTCCTGAAAACACTTAGTCTGGGACGGTCCTGAACGCCGAAAATGCGTTTCCTGATTCTTTTTTTCCGCTTGAGTCTTGCCGTAGTCTTTGGTGATGTATTTCCCATAATATCTATTCCCAGGTTTTAGTTTTTACCCGCAGTCTTGCCTGCTTTTCTCATAATTCTTTCATCCACATACATGATCCCCTTACCCTTATAGGGTTCCGGAGGTCTGATATCCCTGATATTGGCCGCAGTCTGCCCAAGCAGTTCCTTATCGATCGCTGAAAGTGTAATTTTGGTATTGTTTTCCACTGAGGCACCGACCCCTTCTGGAAGAATATATTCTACTGGATTGGAATATCCCACGTTGAGGACCAGATTGTTTCCTTTGGCTTCCGCCCGGTAACCAATCCCTGCCAGCAACAGTTGTTTTTCATATCCAGTACTGACGCCCGTCACCATGTTTGCTATCAACGAACGGAACAATCCCTGCAACGCAACCTTTTTTTTATCATCATCATCGGTTTTGACTTCCAGAACCGAATCATTCTGCTCAATTGTAACTGCCGGATGGACCTGACGTTCAAGACTGCCTTTGGGCCCTTTGACCTGAATAATATCTCCATTCAGGATAACCTGAACCTTGTCTGGAAGCTGAACCGGCTTTTTTCCTATACGTGACATATTTTATAACTCCTGTCTTACCATACATTACAAAGAACTTCACCGCCGACGTTCGCTTCCCTGGCCTGCTTATCGGTCATCACCCCTTTGGATGTTGATATGATGACGATTCCCAGACCATTCAAAACCGGCTTAATATCCTGTGCTTTACTGTAAACCCTGCAAGACGGCTTACTGACCCGTTTGATTCCAAAAATGGTCGGCTTGCCTTCCTTCACATATTTCAGATAGACACGAATTTTTCCCTGTTTGTCATCTTCAAGAAATTTATAATTCTTGATATATCCCTGTTCCTTCAGCACCCGCACCATTTCCAGTTTCACTTTTGATCCGGGGATATCCACTTTGGCAAACCCGGCTTTTCCACCATTTCTGATGATGGTAAGCATGTCTGCAATGGGATCACTCAATGCCATTTTACTTCTCCTTGAAATTCCGCTGTATATGATTACTGCGAATTAATTGAACCAATTTTCTGTTACCAGCTGGACTTGGTCACCCCGGGTAATTTACCCTCAGAGGCAAGGGTTCTGAAACAGATTCTGCAAATCCCCGCCTTACGGATAAATCCCCGCGGTCTGCCGCACAACGGGCATCGGTTATACCCACGCACAGAAAATTTGGGTTTCCTTTTTGCCTTTGCAATTAACGATTTCTTGGCCAAACGTTCCTCCTTCAGATATCTAATTTTTAAAAGGCATTCCCAGATACCGCAGGAACTCTCTGCCTTCTTCATCAGTTTGGGCCGTGGTGACGACCGTGACATTCAAACCCTTGATGCTGTCCGTTTTGTCATAATCGATTTCCGGGAAAATGATATGTTCGGTAATACCCAGGCTGTAATTTCCCCTGCCATCAAACGCTTTAGCGGATACACCTTTAAAATCCCTGACACGTGGCAGCGCGATATTGACCAGACGTTCAAAAAAATCATACATTTTTTCACGTCTAAGGGTCACTTTGCATCCAATGGGCAGATCCGCCCGGATCTTGAAATTGGCAATCGGTTTTTTCGCCCGGGTCACCACGGGTTTCTGGCCAGCGATCAATGCCAGTTCCTGTGCGGCTGATTCAATAATTTTTGGGTTTCTGACGGCCTCTCCCAATCCCATGTTCAGCACGATTTTTTCTAATCTCGGTACTTGAAATCCATTCGTATAATTAAATTTTTCCTTTAATTTAGGAATGATTTCTGTTTGGTACTTTTCCTTTAGCGTGGTCATTTGCTCTCTCCGGATCTGATCTTAAGCATCGATCTGCTCATTGCATTTTTTACAGACGCGAACCCGTTTTCCATTTTCCAGTTTTTTGGTTCCAATCCGGGTCGGTTTCACGCAGGCATTACACATGAGCATGAGATTCGACACATGAATGGGCATGTTTTTTTCCACAATCCCGCCCTGTGGATTCGCCTGTGTGGGTTTCTGATGCACCTTTACCACATTGATATTTTCAACGACAACGCGGCTTGTTTTTTTGATAACTTTAAGTACCTTACCGATTTTGTCTTTGTCTTTTCCGGTAAGGATCTTCACCTTGTCATCTTTCTTTAGTCTGATTTTTCTGGTTTCCATTACCTTTGCTCCAATTGCCCGGTTTTACAAAACGTCAGGAGCCAGAGAAACAATTTTCATGAATCGCTTTGCTCTCAACTCTCTTGCCACCGGTCCGAATATTCGGGTTCCCACCGGTTCATTGTTTTTGGTCAGGACCACAGCTGAATTGTCGTCAAACCGGATTGCCGAACCGTCCGGCCTGAAAATTTCCTTTTTGGTCCTTACAATCACAGCCGGTACGATATCACCCTTTTTAACCTTGGCATTGGGGATGGCTTCCTTGACAGACACAATGATGATGTCACCAATGCTGGCATACCTTCTTCTGGACCCACCCAACACCTTGATGCAATACAATTCCTTTGCACCGGAGTTGTCTGCAACCGTCAGTCTTGTTTCCGTTTGAATCATTTTTCAACTCCTTAGAATTAAACGGCTTTTTTAGTGATCTGGGTCACCCTGAACCGTTTCAGCTTACTTAGGGGGCGGGTTTCGATGATTTGTACTTCATCCCCAATTCGGCATTCATTTTTTTCATCATGGGCATGGTATTTTTTATATTGTTTGATATATTTTTTATACACCTTATGCTGAATATACCGTTCGACCTGGACGATCACTGATTTGTCCATTTTGTTCGAAATCACCAGCCCCTTGAGTTCTTTTTTTTTGCCTTTATGCATATTTTCCATAGTATTCACTCTCAACCAATGTTCACATTCATCTGTCTGGATACGGTATAAAGCCGGGCAATGTCTTTTTTGACTTCAGACAGTTTTGCCGTATTTTCGAGCTGGCCGATGTCATTCTGAAAACGAAGGTTGAAAAGTTCCTTTTTCAACGCCACCAGTTTTTCCTGCATCTTGATTTCATCCATTTCCCTGATTTCACCTGTTTTCAACATGGTTAATTCCTTTCCACAAAACGGGTTTTCACGGAAAGTTTTCGTGCGGCGAGACGCAATGCCTCCTTGGCTGTTTCCCGGGTAATACCTTCCATTTCATACAGTATCTTTCCGGGTTTCACACGGGCAACCCAGGCATCTGTTGCGCCCTTGCCTTTACCCATTCGAACTTCAGCCGGTTTTTTGGTCACCGGATGGTCCGGAAAAAAACGAATCCAGCTTTTACCGGCCCTTTTTGCATATCGGGTCAAAGCCACCCTGGCAGCTTCGATCTGTCTGGCATTCACATAACCACATTCAACCGCCTGGAGTCCATAATCACCAAAACATAAAGTGTTCCCCCGGGTCGGGGTTCCTTTAGTTCTGCCTCGGAACTGTTTGCGGAATTTTACATTTTTTGGACTGAGCATTTGCTTCTTCTCCTAAATAGCCTCTACTAATTTGTCGCCATCACCTGATCACCCGGGTTCACCACCTCACCTTTGAAAATAAAGGTCTTGATACCGATGGTTCCGTAAGTGGTCTTGGCTTCTATGAAGCCGTAGTCCACATCCGCGCGAAGGGTGTGAAGGGGAATCCGCCCCTCTTTGTACCATTCTGTCCTGGCCATTTCTGCGCCCCCCAGTCGACCGGAGCAAATGATTTTGATGCCCTTGGCACCAAACCGCATCGCAGAGGTGACGCTACGTTTCATAGCCCGCCTGAAGGCAATCCGTCTTTCCAGCTGCTGAGCGATATTTTCAGCGACCAGCTGTGCGTCAATTTCAGGTCTGCGCACTTCCTTGATATCGATTAGCACTTCAGGCTTGAGAATTTTTTCAAGTTCCTTTTTGAGCAGGGCGATCTCAGATCCTTTTTTACCGATGATGATGCCGGGTCTGGCCGCATAGACTCTCAGCCGGATCTGTTTTGAGAATCGTTCGATTTCAATCTTTGAGATACCCGCATGGTACAATTTGTTTTTGAGAAATTTTCGGACTTTAAAATCTTCCTCAACAAATTCCGCATACTCTTTGTCTGCATACCATCTGGAATCCCATGTCCTGATGATGCCTAATCTTAATCCGGTAGGATGTACTTTCTGGCCCAAGCTAACTTCCTCCTCTTAGTCGATCTGAGCGACTATTACAGTTAAATGACTGGTACGTTTTAAAATTCGGCTGGCTCTTCCCCTGGCTCTCGCGCGAAAGCGTTTCAAAGAGGGTCCCTGATCTACGATAATATTTTTTACAATCAGTTTGTCCACGTCCAGCTCATTATTGTGCGCTGCATTGGCCACTGCGGATTCCAGCGTCTTGTGAATAATACCAGCGGCCTTCAGGGGCATGAATTTCAATGTTGTCAGCGCCTGTTCAGCACGTTTCCCTTTTACCTCGCTGATGGGCAGCCGAAGCTTGAACGGTGATATTCTTGCGAATCTTGTACTTGCTTTTACTTCCATGTCACACCTTATCCCTTTTAATCAAGCGGAGCCATTATTATTACCGTCTGGCCTTTTTGTCTCCGGCATGACCCCAAAATGTTCTTGTGGGTGAGAACTCACCTAATTTGTGACCCACCATATTTTCAGATACAAAAACAGGAATGAATTTTTTTCCATTATGAACGGCAAACGTGATTCCGACCATTTCCGGTAATATGGTCGACCGTCTTGACCATGTTTTTATCACTTTGTTGCTGTTGGATTTTTTTGCGTCCAAAACTTTTTTCAAAAGCGGCGGTGCAATATATGGTCCTTTTTTCAATGATCGTGGCATAATTTATCACCTATTATTTTCTCTTAGCCCTTCTTTTAACGATATACTGATCCGTTCTCGCATTATTCCTGGTTCTCTTGCCTTTGGTGGGAACACCCCAGGGTGTACAGGGCTGACGTCCACCGGAAGACCGGCCTTCACCCCCTCCCATGGGATGGTCCACCGGGTTCATCGCAACGCCGCGCACCGAGGGGCGTCTACCCAGCCACCGGGAACGTCCTGCCTTACCCAGGCTGACGTCACCATGCTTTTCGTTACCCACCCGGCCCACGGTCGCTTTACATTTCTGGTGAATCATCCGGACTTCACCGGAAGGCAACAGCACCTGGGCGTAATCCCCTTCTTTTGCCATGAGCCGGGCGTACGCACCGGCACTTCTCACAATCTGGCCGCCCTTTTCCTGCTTGAGTTCGATGTTGTGAATCCGGGTGCCGGTGGGTATTTTTTCCAATGGCATGCAATTGCCGGGCTTGATATCCGCATCAGGTCCGGTTTCCAGGATATCTCCCACTTTTACTTCAAGAGGCGCCAGTATATACCGCTTTTCGCCATCCGCATAAACCAGCAGTGCAATTCTTGCACTGCGATTGGGATCATATTCAATGGCGGTCACTTTGGCTGGAATACCATCCTTGTCGCGCTTGAAATCAATCATTCGATACTGTTTTTTCGAGCCGCCGCCCCGGTGCCTGTTTGTCACCCGCCCGTTGTTGTTCCGCCCGGCTTTTTTGCTAATCTTTTTGGTAAGGCGTCTTTCAGGTTTCGACTTGGTAATCTCTTCAAAAGAAAGGAATTCCTGGGAACGTCTTCCGGGAGATGTCGGTTTAGCCTTTATAATCGTTGACATAAATTTACCTCTTTAAACACCTTCAAAAAAATCGATTCGTTGCCCTGGCATCAGTGTCACAATAGCTTTCTTCCAGTCTTGCCGCTTGCCGGTAATCCGGCCCCGCTGTTTGACTTTGCCTTTGACCTGAACAGTTCTTACCTGCTTGACCTTGGTGTTGAAATTTTTTTCAACTGCGTCCTTGATCTCCAACCGATTCGCCTTTTTGTCCACTTTCAGGGTCACCTGATTGTTCAATTCTTTTTGAAGCGTCGTCTTTTCAGTCACCAAAGGGCCTCTGATGATATCGTATTGTTTCATCTTAACTCAACCTCCCTTGGATGTTCTGAATACTGGATTCCACCAGCAGAAGATTTTTATATTTCAAAATATCATATACGTTGAGACCCGCTGATTTAATCACTTTAACCTGAGGGATATTTCGTGACGACAATTCCAGATGGGCATCATTCTGTCCATCCGAAACGATTAACAGGTTGTTCAATTTCAGCGCGTCCAGCACAGACACCAGTTGTTTGGTCTTAATCTGATCCAGCTTGAAATCATCAATGACAAAGAGATTTTTTTCTTCACATTTGCTGCTCAGGGCCATCTTCAGGGCAAGTTTCCGGACTTTTTTAGGCACCTTGTAAGCAAAAGATCTGGGCGAAGGACCAAAAACGACCCCCCCCCCTTTTCTCAACGGTGACTTGATGCTTCCAGCCCGGGCATTTCCGGTTCCCTTCTGTCTGAAAAGCTTTCTGGTACTGCCTTTGATCATGCCCCGAGTCTTGGACGCAGCTGTCCCTGCCCGCCTGGAGGCGAGCTGGGATCTCACTACATCGTGAAGAACACTGGTCTTGACCGGAACACTGAATATTTCATCAGGAAGCTGGGTTTCGGACACTTTTTCACCTGCACTGTTCATTACATCTACAGCTGCCATATTCTTCCTCTTAAATTTTGATCAGCTATGCATCACTGCGATTGTTTTGCAATACCCATAGCCGCAATTTCAACCGATTCACAAAAAAAACCGGTTAAATTCCATTATTTACTATTTATTGGTCTTGTAAATCTTGAGAATTCCTGTTTTGGGTCCTGGAATCGCTCCCTTCAAAAGCAGGAGATTGTCTTTGTGTTTGATATCCACGACGGTCAAATTTTTTACAGTTTCTTTCTCAACGCCCATGTGTCCCGGCATCCGTTTTCCTCGAATGACCTTGGCAGGCCACGCACTGTTACCAATGGAACCGGGTTTCCGGTGATTTCTGTTACCGTGGGTTTCGGGGCCTCGACTGAATCCATGCCGCTTGATCGTACCCTGGAATCCTCTTCCCTTGGTCGTCCCTGTCACGGTCACCTTATCTCCAATGGAAAAAATGTCCAGGTCGACAACCGCACCCGGCTCAAAATTTTCCACGGATTCAATATGGAATTCACGCAAAACGCGATACCCCTTGTCTGTCGCTTTTTTCAAATGACCAGAAATGGGCTTGTTCAGTTTCTCAGGTGAAGTCTCATCAAATCCGAGCTGAAGCGCCGTATACCCGTCTTTCTCCTGTGTTTTCACCTGCGTTACCACACAGGGACCCACCTGTACGACGGTAACAGGAACAAGCCTTCCATCTGAAGCAAAGGCACTGGTCATTCCAATTTTTTTTCCAATTATTCCGTTCATTTCTGGTTCCTGTTAACGATCTATAACTTGATTTCCACATCAACGCCCGGGGACAAATCCAGTTTCATCAAGGCGTCTACCGTCTGTTGCGTGGGCTCCAAAATGTCCAGCATTCTCTTATGGGTCCGAATTTCAAACTGTTCACGTGATTTTTTGTTCACATGGGGTGAGCGCAAAACCGTGAACTTGTTGATCCGGGTGGGAAGGGGAACCGGTCCCACCACTCTGGCACCGGTTTTCCTTGCCGTATCAACAATATCCATAGAAGACTGGTCGAGCAGCTTATGGTCATAAGCTTTAAGCCGAATTCTGATTTTTGTTTTCAGCATAATTGCATTCTTTCGCCCTTATTCTAATATTTCAGCAATAACGCCGGCACCCACGGTCCGTCCGCCTTCCCGCACGGCAAACCGCAGTTCTTTTTCCATGGCAATGGGAGAAATCAGCTCGACATTGATGGTGGCATTGTCACCCGGCATAATCATTTCAACACCTTCTTCCAGGGTCAGTACACCGGTCACATCTGTGGTCCTGAAAAAAAACTGGGGCCGGTATCCGGTAAAAAACGGCGTATGACGCCCCCCTTCTTCCTTGCTCAATGCATACATCTCCGCCTTGAACTTGGTATGAGGCGTGATCGTCCCGGGTTTTGCAACCACCTGGCCTC
>JAVVEQ010000050.1:0-24692 GCA_032250905.1 Desulfotignum sp.
CCCTCCTTTCCGGTTCCTCGTGTTTGCCCGTATGAAAATTTTACATACATCTTGAAAAAAGATTGTTTCCGCTGTATATATAATGTTTCCGGCCGGCAGACCGGATACGGTACAATTCTGATCGGTCGCCTTGTAACAGAAGGACATGAACCTCGTCAGGTCCGGAAGGAAGCAGCGATAAGTGATCTCTTCTGTGTCAGGGATCGATCCCGGTCATGCAATTTTTTCGCATCTCCTGTCGGCCGGTTTATTTTTTCCTGCCCCTTTTTATATCTTGACATGCAATCAAACAGACTTACTTTTCAGCCATAATTTACAAAAATACTATCATTTGCCAATAAATTATAATGTTTTGGATCAGGAGATAAAATTGGTACTGAAAGAAAAGTCCAAGGGTGAAAGCAACGCACAGGATCCTTCCACCGGCAAAGATGCGGAATCGGCTGAACAAACCAATGATACAGCCGGCCAGGAGTCGTCTTCTAAGGAGAAGGACATCGCCTCGCTGGAAGCGGCGATAGAAGCTGAAAAGGATCGATTTATGAGGCTCTCTGCCGAATTCGACAACTACCGAAAAAGAAAGCAAAGAGAAATTGACGAATTCAGGAAATTTGCCAATGAAACAATTTTCAAACAATTTTTATCGGTTGTAGACAATCTGGAAAGGGCCATTACTTCCGCAGAAAACAACAATGACATCGAAAGTCTTTTAAAGGGAGTGAAATTGACCCACAAAGAGATTCTGAAAGTGTTTCAGGATTTTAATGTCAAACCGGTGAAAGCGGAGAACCAGTCATTTGATCCGAATTATCACCAGGCGGTCACCCAGAAGGAAACCGATGAAGTCCCTGAAAACACGATTACGGATGTACTCCAGACGGGATATCTTCTTCATGGCAGGTTGATCCGGCCCGCCATGGTTGTTGTTTCAAAATCAACAGGCAATGATTCATAAAAACCAAAAGCTAAATTAAATATATCTTGGAGGATTTGTTATGGGAAAAATAATTGGAATAGACCTGGGAACCACCAACTCCTGTGTTGCAATCATGGAAGCCGGAGGAGAGGCTAAAATCATCACCAATGCGGAAGGTGGTCGGACGACCCCCTCCATTGTCGCCATGACGGAAAGCGGTGAACGGATCGTGGGGCAGGCAGCCAAACGTCAGGCCATCACCAATCCCGAAAACACCGTATTCGGTGTCAAGCGGCTGATCGGCAGAAAATTCAATTCAAAGGAAGTGCAAACGGATATCCCCAATCTCCCCTATAAGATTGAAGCTGCATCCAACGGGGATACCCGGATCAATTTGAGGGGCAAGCAGTACAGCCCGGCTGAGATCTCTTCGTTTATTCTGGCCAATATCAAGAAAACCGCGGAAGATTATCTGGGCGAAGAGGTCAAGGAAGCGGTGATTACCGTACCTGCATACTTCAATGACAGCCAGCGTCAGGCCACCAAAGATGCCGGAAAAATCGCCGGTCTGGACGTCAAACGGATCATCAACGAGCCCACAGCGGCATCCCTGGCATACGGACTGGACAAAAAAGGGGAAGAAAAAATCGCGGTCTTCGACCTGGGCGGCGGTACATTCGACGTATCCATCCTGGAAATCGGCGACGGGGTGTTTGAGGTGAAATCCACATCCGGAGATACCCACCTGGGCGGTGAAGATTTCGACCTGAGAATTATCGAATACATTGCCAATGAATTCAAAAAAGATCAGGGCATCGATGTCCGCAATGATAAAATGGCACTCCAGCGCCTCAAGGAAGCAGCGGAAAAAGCCAAAATGGAACTGTCCAGCTCAACGGAAACCAGTATCAATCTGCCGTTTATCACGGCCGATGCCTCCGGCCCCAAACACCTGGATGTCAGACTGACACGAGCCAAACTGGAATCCCTGGTGGGGGATCTGCTCGACAATCTGGAAGGGCCCTGCAAAAAGGCATTGAAAGAAGCGGGACTGGGACCCAATGGTGTGGATGAAGTGGTACTGGTCGGCGGTATGACCCGCATGCCGGCTGTTCAGCAGCGGGTAGAAAAAATATTCGGCAAAAAACCACACAAAGGGGTGAACCCGGATGAAGTCGTTGCCATGGGTGCGGCAGTTCAGGCCGGTGTGCTCCAGGGGGATGTCAACGATGTCCTGCTGCTGGACGTCACTCCGCTTTCCCTTGGGATTGAAACCTTAGGGGGTGTCATGACAAAACTCATTGAAAAGAACACCACCATTCCCACCAAGAAAAGCCAGGTGTTCTCCACGGCTGCGGACAATCAGCCCGCCGTGTCCATCCATGTACTCCAGGGAGAACGGGAGATGGCGGCGGACAACAAGACCCTGGGACGGTTCGAACTGGCAGATATTCCGCCGGCACCGCGCGGGGTTCCTCAGATAGAGGTGTCATTTGATATCGATGCCAACGGCATTGTCCAGGTATCTGCCAAAGACAAAGCCACAGGAAAGGAACAGTCCATACGCATTACAGCCGCTTCCGGTCTGTCTGACGAAGAGATCAAAAAAATGGTCAAAGACGCGGAAATGCATGCGGAAGAAGACAAAAAGAAGCGGACCCTGGTGGACACCCGTAACCAGGCTGAAGCGCTGGTGGATCAGACTGAAAAAACCCTGAAGGAACACGGCTCAAAAGTGGATGCAGACACCAGGAAAAATATTGAATCTGCTGTGGAAGCATTGAAGCTGGCCAAAGATTCCGACAATGTTGAAGATATCCAGCAGAAAATTGAAGCCCTTTCTCAAGCGTCCCACAAACTGGCTGAAGTGATGTACCAGCAGGCGGCATCTTCCCAGGAAGGTGATGCCGGGGGCGGCACCGGCAGTGCAGATGCCCAGGCAGATGATGATGTCGTGGATGCGGATTTTGAAGAGGTACAAAAAGACAAATAACACCCTTTTTTTAAAACCATTGGGTTGAACATAATCCTGCCGTGGTCTATATTGATCCGGCAGGATTTTTTTTTACCCCCAAGCCAAAACAAAGGTAGTGCACGGTTTATGCGAATTACAGACATACTGGCTCAAAACAACCGGCTTTACAGGGATAAGGTTGCACTGGTAGAACGGATTCCCGCCCGATCTGAAAGAAAAGAGCTCACCTGGAATCAGTTTCATACCATGTCCTGCCGAATGGCCAACGCACTGAAGCGCCACGGCATTGAAAAATCAGACACCGTGGTCCAGCTGATGACCAACAGCCTGGAATGGCTGCCCATCTATTTCGGTATCCTTTACGCCGGTGCCTGGGCAGTTCCACTCAATTTCCGATTTGAATCCGACAAAATTCTTTTGTGTGCCAGGACCGCAGCGCCAAAGGTCTTTATCTTCGGTCCGGAATTCATTGAGCGCATTGACACCATCCGTCAGGAATTGACCGGTTGTGTGTCTCTCTGGATATTTACCGGGCGTGAAAATGACTGTCCGGACTGGGCTGTTTCTCTGGATGGATTCATCGCTGGCCACAACGGAAAACATCCACCGGAAATCGATGTGGGACCGGATGATGATGCAGCTCTGTATTTTACATCCGGTACCACCGGCACACCCAAGGCGGTGCTGATCACTCACCGGAATTTGACCCACGCCTGTGAGGTGGAAAACAGACATCACGGTCAGACCGATGAGGATGTATTTCTCTGCATCCCCCCCCTGTATCACACAGGGGCAAAAATGCACTGGATGGGCAGTTTTATGGTGGGGGGAAAATGTATTCTGCTGAACGGTGTGAAACCGGAGTGGATCCTGGAGGCGGTGTCTGAGGAACAGTGCACTATTGCCTGGCTGCTCGTTCCCTGGGCCCATGACATTCTCATTTCAATAGAAAACAGCACCATCGATTTATCTAAATATCATCTGGATCAATGGCGGCTCATGCATTCCGGAGCCCAACCCGTTCCCCCCAGCCTTGTAGACCGCTGGAAAAAAATTTTTCCATTTCAGGGGTATGACACCAATTACGGTCTGACGGAATCCACCGGTCCTGGCTGCATTCACTTAGGGCTTGAAAACAGCCTCCATGTCGGGCCCATTGGCAAGCCCGGATACGGATGGGAAGCCAAAATCGTGGACAAGCAGGGCAACCATCTGTTTGCCAATGAAACCGGTGAGTTGATTGTCCGTGGGCCGGGTGTCATGAGAGCCTATTACAAAAATGAGGCTGCCACAAAAAAAACGCTCAAGGACGGATGGCTTTACACCGGTGATATCGCCAGATATGACAAAGACGGATTCATCTGGCTGGTAGACCGGAGAAAAGATGTGATTATCTATGGCGGGGAAAACATTTTTCCCAATGAAATCGAAAATTTTTTTCTCACCCACAAAAAAATAAAAGACATTGCAGTGATCGGAGTCCCGGATGAACGGCTTGGAGAAATTCCCGCCGGAATCATCAGCGTCAAGCCCAATTGCATGATCTGTGAGCAGGACATACTGGATTTTCAGCAGGCCCTGCCCCGGTATAAACGGTTGAGAAAAATATTTTTCGGGGATGTTCCAAGGAATCCCACCGGCAAGATTGAAAAACCCAAACTTCGGCGCCTGTATGCGGAAGACAAACGAAAAGATCCGCAGAAACTGATGCGCTGAAAACAAGGATATTGCTCGTGAAACTTCTCAAACTTTTTTTCATTGTCCTGTTGTGTCATGGATGGATCCATCTGGCAGCAGCTTCAGATACCCGTATCCTGGAACAAACCATCCTGGACGGACTTGAAGATCAGTATGCCGGCCGCAGTTTTTCCGCAGAATTCGTACAGACTTCAGTTCTTTCCGCCCTGGACATCAGCGAAACCGCATCCGGGCGGGCCTGGTTCAGTCATCCCGGAAAAATGAAATGGCAATACCTGGAACCTGAACGCCATGACATTATCACCAACGGCGATACCCTCTGGATTTACAGGCCCGATGAAAACCAGGTGATGATCGGTGATGCGGCCCCGTTCTTTCAGTCCGGTGCCGGAGGTGCATTTTTATCCGATATCTCGCAACTGAAAAAAAACCATACTGCTACGGTCACCGAATCCACTGATCAGTGGGTGGAACTGCAGTTAGACACGACATCCGGCAATCCGGATATTCGATTTATTCGTATTCGGGTCACCCGGAAAGATTTTCAGATTCTGAAAGTCACCACCGTGAATGCGGCCGGGGATATCACACGATTTGAACTGAGCGACATCCAGTTTCTGGAATTGTCTGACGATACGTTCGAATTTGACATTCCGCCGAAAACCCATATCATTCAAATGAATTGACAAGCAAGATCAAAGGAACACACCTATGAAAGAAACGATCCGGGAACTGGCCGCCCAAAAAAATGCCATTATCCTGGCCCACAATTATCAACCCCCTGAGATCCAGGATATCGCTGACCTGTGCGGTGACTCCCTGGAACTGAGTATTCAGGCTGCAAAAACCACTGCGGATATCATCGTATTCTGCGGTGTCCACTTCATGGCGGAAACCGCATCCATCCTCTGTCCGGACAAGACCGTACTTCTGCCCAACCCCGAAGCCGGCTGCCCCATGGCGGACATGGTGGAACCCACAGCTTTGACCGCCAGAAAACAAGCCCTGGGAAACATTCCGGTTGTGACATATGTGAACTCTTCGGCGGCCGTCAAGGCGGTATCTGATATCTGCTGCACCTCGGCCAACGTGATTGATGTGGTCAATGCCCTTTCCGCCGATCAGGTGCTGATGGTACCGGATAAAAACCTGGCCAGATACGCTGCCGGGCACACGGACAAAACGATCCATCTATGGGACGGATATTGTCCGTTTCACAACAACCTGACACCTGAAGAGGTGGCAATGGCAAGGCAGGATCATCCGGGTGCACTGTTCATGGCCCATCCCGAATGCCCACCAGAAATACTGGCCCTGGCCGATACCATCCAGTCCACTTCCGGCATGATCCGATACGCAAAAAACAGCACGCACCGCCAGTTCATCGTTGGTACGGAAGTCGGCCTGCTTTATCCGATCTCCAAGGCCAACCCGGACAAACAGTTTTTCCCGGCTTCTTTAAAAATGCGGTGCGAGGATATGAAAAAAATCAGTCTGAAAGACATTAAAAACAGTCTGGAGACACTGTCTGGAGAGATCAAAGTACCAGAGCATATCCGGAAAAATGCCCTGGGTGCGGTGCAGAAAATGATAGATCTGGGATGATATGCCAAAGGCCGGCATCATGTCATGCCGGCCTTTGATTCATGAATGCAGCAAAACATCGGCAACAGTGATCATACGCCCTCGTAAACCTCATCCGGGATATCGGCATTGGTATAAAATTTCTGAACATCATCGCAGTCATCAAGCGCTTCCATGAAGCGGATCATCTGTTCCGCCTCCTTGCCGGTGACCGCCGTCATGGTCTGGGGAATCATGGTGATTTCTGCCACTTCATAGGCAATTTCCGCTTTATCAAGTGCCTCCTGTACTGCATCGAACTCTAAGGGTTCCGTGATCACCTCATACACATCCCCCTCATCTTTGATGTCTTCTGCACCGGCGTCCAGAGCGACTTCCATGAGGACATCCTCATCCACTCCTTCCTTGTTTACGGCGATCAGCCCTTTTTTATCGAACATCCATGCCACACATCCATCCGTGCCCACATTGCCCCCGGCTTTGGAAAACATGTATCTGACATCGGCGATAGTCCGATTCCGGTTATCTGTGAGGCATTCCACCATCACCGCCACGCCACCGGGGCCGTATCCTTCATAGATGATTTCCTCATAGCTCACCCCTTCCAGTTCTCCTGTGCCTTTTTTTATGGCCCGTTCAAAATTTTCCTTGGGCATGTTCTGGGCTTTGGCTTCTGCAATGGCCTGGCGCAGCCGGGGGTTGGACTCCGGATCTCCGCCGCCCATGCGGGCCGCCACCGTGATCTCCTTGATCAGTTTGGTGAAAATTTTCCCCCGTTTTTTGTCGGCCGCTCCTTTCTTGTGCTTGATGGTCGACCATTTGCTGTGTCCTGACATGAATTCACTCCTTACATTACATGGATCGTTTATGTTTTGCGATTATATATATTTCCTTACTCTGTTTTCTGCAACTTTCCGGCTTGAAAATCCGGCATGCCTCGAACCGTTTTTTCACCTGTTTTTCAAACTTTGAAAATTCATTGCCTTGAAAAATCTTACACACAAAATGGCCTTTTTCCGCCAGAAAACGGTCCGACACCTCCAATGCCATCCGGCATAGCTCAAACGAACGAAACGCGTCCACATCTTTCCGGCCGGTGGTGGCTGGCGCCATATCCGAGAGAATCACGTGGCAGCCTGACACCTGTTTGGGAAACAGATCTTCCCCCATTTCAAGAATATCCTGTTGAACCACGGTGACGTTGGATGGCAGATCGATCTCGACCGTTTGAATGTCAATACCGAACACACGTCCCTTCGGCCCGGTCTGGCTGGATGCATACAACAGCCAGGATCCTGGGGCGCACCCCAGATCCAGGATGACATCTTCTTTTTTAATGATACGAAATTTTTGCTGAATCTCTTTGAGCTTATAGACGGACCGGGCCGGATAATTTTCCGCCCGGGCCTGGCGTGTCAGGTGATCTTCCCAGTTTGTTCCCGCTGTCTTGCCGGACCGGTGATCTGATTTGATGCCTCGCTTTCTAGCTGCCAAACAATACCTCCATGGCTTCATTCAAAAACCGTACGCTTTCTATGGTCATGCCCCGGACTTTTGACAACTGCTTCAAGGCAGATGCCGGAACCAGACAGGTAGTAAATCCCATTTTGGCGGCTTCCTTGATCCGGGCCTGGGCATGACTTACCGCCCGGATCTCTCCGGTCAAACCGATTTCTCCGATCAGCGTGGTGTTTCCAGGAACCGGCCTGTCCCTGAAACTCGAAGTCAGTGCCGCGGCAATGGCCAGATCTGCGGACGGTTCCACAATTCTGACCCCTCCGGTGACATTCATGAACAGATCCTGCCCGGACAGATGCATTCCCAGACGTCTTTCCATAACCGCGACGATCAACGCCACCCGCTGAACATCCAGTCCCAGTACAGTCCTCCGGGGGCTGCCCGGACTGGAGGAACTGGATACCAGTCCCTGGATTTCCACCAGAATGGGACGGGTTCCCTCCATACAGGCGGTAACCACAGAGCCCGGAGCCACGGTGGTCCGCTCGGCCAGAAACACGGCAGACGGGTTGGGTACTTCCACCAGTCCTTTTTCACGCATTTCAAATACGCCGATTTCGTTGGTGGAACCAAACCGGTTTTTTACGGCCCGCAAAATTCTGAACACATAGCTTTTGTCCCCCTCAAAATACAATACAGTATCCACCATGTGTTCCATTATTCGTGGACCGGCTATCGCCCCTACCTTGGTCACATGCCCCACTAGAAAAATCGGAGTCCCGCTGGATTTAGCCAGGTGCATGAACCGCATGGCTGCTTCCCGAATCTGGGTGACGCTGCCCGGGGTGGAATTGACGTCCGGCTGGAATATGGTTTGAATCGAATCGATGACCACGGCATCATACGCCGTTTTTGCCATCATGGCGGCGATAACGTCCAGATTGGTTTCCGATACAACCAGAAGAGAGGGGCTGGCGCCCCCCTCAAGGCGCTGTCCCCGCATGGAGAGCTGGCGGATGGATTCTTCACCCGACACATAAAGGCAGGTTTTGCCGGATCCGGCCAGGGCGGACAGTACCTGGAGCATGAGGGTGGACTTACCAATCCCCGGGTCACCACCGATCAGTACCAGAGATCCATCCACGACCCCGCCCCCCAGGACCCGGTCAAACTCTGGTATGCCGGTGCAGATCCGCAACGACGGGCCAGCGTTGATGGAATCGATGGGAACCGGTTCCGAGGCGTAAGAAGACCCGAGTGTCTGAATATTTTTTCTGGAAACCTGAATTTCCTGTACCAGTGAATCCCAGTCACCGCAATCCGGACACCGGCCCATCCATTTGAAGGTCTGACTGCCGCAGGTTTTACACCGGTATATGGTTTTTTCCTTGTTTTTCACCCGGGTTCTTTTTCTTTGCAGATTTAAAATTTATTGTATATACCACAAAGAAGGATTTGGTATCAATGTTAATTGACACATCCGGTTCAACCCGTTGGATGGTGAATTCAAAAAACCAGCGGACAGATCATGTTCATAGGTTTTCTATTGTCACACGATATTCAATTCGATATAAAGATGGTTTTTGGCAAACCGTTCAAACTCGAAACAGGTTAAATCCAGGGTTTGATATTTCCCGTAAGTGATCCATTCTGAAACGCCTCTTCCCGCTCCCGGGCCCTGCTGAAGTCCGTGACCGCTGAACCCATTGATGAATACAAAATTTTTCACCACCGGATGGGGCCCGATGATGGCATTCTGATCCTTTACGTTGAATTCATAATGACCGGCCCATGATGAAATCCGTTTAATGGCATCAAACGCAGGCACCCGTTCAGCAAGAATCGGCCATAAGGTTTCCTCAAAAACCGAATAATCCATGTCAAAATCATCACAGTCCGGATCATTGTCTGCATCCGGCGATATGCCGCAGATAAAATGCTGTCCTTCCGGCCGAAAATACGCTCCGGAGGGATCCACCACCAGCGGGCAGCCAGGCAGTTGAGAATTGCATTTATACAGAAAAACAAACCGCTTGCGGGAATGGACCGGCAGGTCATTAATACCTGCCATTTCAGCCACCCGAGCTGCTTTTGGCCCTGCCGCATTGACAAACATGCCGCCGCGGATTTTTTTTCCGGAACCCAGCTGAACGGCCGTGATCTGATCACCCGTCCGCTCGATGCCCACTACCTCATCGGTCATATAGGTGACCCCAAGGCTTTTGGCTTTGTTTTTGAAGGCCATGGTCAGGCAATGGGGGTCAAACCATCCCGAATCCGGAATGTTGTAAGATCCGGCAACGATATCATCCACATTGAGCCATTCAAAGGTTTTCTTTAACTGGTCTTTTTCGAGTATCCGGACATTGGCCCCGGCAGCAATCTGTGTCTCATGATTCTGCATCAGCACCGGCATGCCGGCTTCAGTAGCCAGAATCAGATAACCGTTTTCCGTAAAATCCACATTGACAGGATCATCGTTTTCCACCTGTAAATAGGAGTTGATGTTTTTAATAAAATCAGCACCGAATTTTGACAGCAAAATATTTTCCGTATTGGAAAACTGCTGTCGAATGCCGCCGGCAGACAGACATGTGGATGATTTGGCATAGGTCGGGTCTTTTTCTATCACCAGAACCTTACCGTTGAAATCCAGATTGCTGGCAAGAAAGTATGCGGTTGAGCTTCCCATGATCGCCCCACCTATAATGATGACATCATATGTTTCCATGGTTTCCCCCTTGAAATAGATTTAAACGCTGCCATGTTCCGGCATGCGTGACTTTTTAATATTTTTATGGTATACTAAAAAAATTTCTATTGTCAACATATTATTTTTCAATTTATATATGGTATGCTTTTTTGAAATTAACTAATGATCCATAAGACAGCTGGTAAAAAATGAACCAAAAAATATATCATATTCTGCGGGAACGAATCATTTTTCTGGTATACAGCCCGGGACAGATTCTCAAGGAACAGACCCTGGCAGAAGAATTCGGCGTCAGCAGAACCCCTTTGCGCACCGTGTTATTCCGGCTGGAATGGGAACATCTGCTCAAAATACTGCCCCGTACCGGCATTCAGGTATCGGAATTGCAACTCAATACCATCACCCATCTGTTTCAAGCACGGCTGGAACTGGAATCTGTCATCGGTGTCATGGCAGCGGAACGGTTTACCCGTGACCATTTCAAGCGGTTGGAACAATTAACCGAGCGGTGCCGGAATCTGGCGGCACATCAAGATCCTGAAAAACTGGCGCGGCTGGATATTGATTTGAAACACCTGTTCCACGATGCGGCGGGTAATCCTTTTTTGACGGAAATGTCTGACCGTTTCTATGTGCTGACATTCCGGCTGTGGTATTTCAATCTGATGAAAATGGACGCCCCTGGCAGGCAAAGGGAAACTCTTTGCCTGCAATCAGATCTGCATGCCTTGACCAGCCTGTTGGCGGATGCGTCGCCCGAAGAGGTGGGAAAAGCCAGAAAAACCCAGCTTATAGACCATGTAGAACGTATCCGAAACATGTTTCTGGGATTGTCTCATACTTGAGCCGGCTTCAATCTGCTCTTCAACCCACCAATTTCATGCCCCCTGCTCTCGCCTTGAAACGAAAAACTGTCAAATTCATCCTTTGTGCACGGTGATCTGGGGAAATGGAATTTCAATGCCGTTCTCATCAAATGCCTGTTTGATGGTTTTGAGCAGATCAAATCGGGTGGCCCAGTAATCGGAACTTTTCACCCAGGGACGCACCACAAAATTGACGCTGGAATCCGCCAGTTCAGACACGGCAATGGTATGGGCGGGATCCTTTAAAACGCGATCGTCGGATTGAATAACATTCTCCAGGATCTGCCAGGCTTTTTCGATATTTGAACTGTACCCGATACCAATCACCAGGTCGATTCTGCGGGTATCATACGCGGAAATATTCTTTATCACGTCATTGAAAATTTTTCCGTTGGGCACCAGAATCATGATATTGTCCGGTGTGGCCAGCGTGGTGGTGAACATCTGGATATCCTTGACCGTCCCTGCGACACCGGCGGCTTCAATATAATGCCCTGTCTTGAACGGCTTGAGAATCAGGATGAGGATGCCGGCGGCAAAATTGGCCAAAGATCCCTGGAGCGCCAGACCGATCGCCAGGCCTGCAGCACCGATCACCGCCACAAACGAAGCGGTCTGTATGCCGAACTTTGCCAGCGCAGCCAGCACGGTAAATGCCAGAATGCCAAAATAAACCAGGCTGCCACAAAAAGAGATCACTGAGGGGTCAACACTGGACCGGTTCATGATTTTTTCTATAATCCTTCTTCCGATACCAGCTGCGATGCGGCCCACTATCAGTATAATAATGGCGCCGATGATACTCAGTCCGTATTTGGTCAAAAACACCACTATCTGTTCAAGATTGCTTTCCATGGCCGGTCTCCTTGTGTTATTAATTCTGTAACAAGCGGATCAACACCCCGCTGATCCGGCATCCGTGCAGGATGATTCCACCTCTCTTCATACCGGGTGGCAAAAACAAAATCAACCATGAAAGCGGGGATATTTTAAAATTCTGGAAAAACAGCCAGATTTATAGTATGCCGTTGTCCAGACCCGCAAACTCCAAAAATACCTTAGTGCAGGGAGAAAGACTGGTGGCTATCAAAGAAACTCCAAAAGCGTTACAGATTCTTGTGGTGGATGATGATGAAGCCATCCGGGATGCACTCAAAGAGATCCTGGAAGATGACTATGACATCAGCTGTGCGGACAGCGGCTCTGAAGCCCTCCTTAAGACCCGGGCCCATGGATTTGATCTGGTTTTTCTGGATATCGTAATGCCGGAAATGGATGGCATCGAGACGTTAAGACGGATCAAGCAAATCGATCCGGACCTTGATGTCATTATGGTTTCAGCGGTTGACCGTGCCCAGGAAGCCACTGATTCACTGAAACTCGGTGCCTATGATTATATCACCAAGCCGTTTGATCATGAAATTATTTTGAACCGGGTGGAAAAAATCGCGGGACGGCAACGTCTGGCCAGGGAAGTTCAGTATCACCGTTCCCAGGCAGCCGCCGCCGCGTTTGAACCTGGAATCATCAGCCGGTCCATTCATATGACCGCGGTGTTCCAGCTCATGGAAAAAGTGGCCGGATCCACCAGTAATGTCCTGATTACCGGAGAAAGCGGCACCGGCAAAGAGTTGATCGCCCGTGCCATCCACAATCTGAGCCCCCGGAAGGAAAAGCCGTTTGTGGCCATCAACTGTGCTGCCATTCCCTCAGAACTGATGGAAGCCGAACTGTTCGGCCATGAAAAAGGATCTTTTACCGGGGCTTTCCGGCAGACCACGGGAAAATTTGAATTCGCCCACCAGGGAACGGTATTCCTGGATGAAATCGCCTGTCTGAAACCTGAATTTCAGGCAAAACTGCTGCGGTTTATTCAGGAGAGGGAATTCTCCCGGGTGGGCAGCAACCGGACCATCAAGGTGGATATCCGTATCATTGCCGCCACCAATACCCGGCTGGATCAATTGATCAAAATCAAAGAGTTCAGAGAAGATCTGTATTTCAGGCTCAATGTAGTCCCGGTGGATCTGCCGCCCCTGCGCCGGAGAAAAGGGGATGTGCCTGTTCTGGCCGGATATTTTCTGGACCGGTTCAACCGCAGGATGAACAAACATATCGCCGGTATCACCCCCAGTGCGCTGGCGGTGCTGGAGGACTATCCCTGGCCGGGCAATATCCGTGAACTGGAAAACCTGATGGAGCGGATGGTGGTGCTGGGATCTGACCACCAGCCCATTGATGAAAAAGACCTGCCCTTTGATCTGCTTTTCCATACCGATTCCGGCCGGGAGGCGGCAGAAGAGACCCGGGGGGGGAACAAGGGCCTGCTACAGGCCCGCCAGGCCTTTGAACGGCATTACATCCTGCGGGCACTGCAGAATTGCCACTGGAACCAGACACAGACCGCCCAGGTGCTGGGAATTCACAGAAACACCCTGATTCAAAAGATCAAAACCCTGAATCTGATACCAAATCAGAATGATCGGAAAGACGGGCCGAACCCATCTTCGGCAGACGAACCGTAAAGCAGGTGCCCTCTCCCTCAAAGGTGTCAACAAAAATCCGGCCACCGTGTTCCGTGATCACCTTATGGGTGATGGCCAGACCCAGGCCCGTGCCTTTGGCCTTGGTTGTAAAAAATGGATTGAAGATATTTTCCGCCACATTCAGAGGCATTCCGTGCCCGGTATCTCTGAATTCCAGCACCACACAGTCATAATCAGTGAAAACCGACACCTGAAGGGTCCCCCCCTGGGGCATGGCCTGTGCCCCGTTCTGAAGCAGGTTGATAAACGCTTTTTCCAGCTGATTCGCATCCGCCAGCACCTCTCCGGAATGTTTTGGCAGCTCTGTCTGAAAAAAAATGCCCCGGCGGTTAAACTCCGATTCCAGCAACGTTCTGCAATAGATCACGAGTGCATTGATGTCTGTCGGTTTGAGATTGTAACGGGGAGGGCGGGACAATTCCAGCATCTCTTCGATCAAGACGTCGAGACGGTTGATCTCCCTGGGAACCGTCTGCTGAAAGTTTTCAAGAAACCCGGGTTTTTCCAGTTTTTTGGGCAACAGGGCCACAAAGGTTTTGATGGCGGAAAGCGGATTGCGAATCTCATGGGCCATGCCGGCGGCCAGCGTTCCCAGATCCGACAACCGCTGGGCCTGGCGGACCTGGGCCTCCAGAAGCTTTAACGCGGTGATGTCGTTCAGGGAAAAAATAATCTCCTGGGACTCTTTCTGGCGGGTTTTAAGCACCCCGGCATTGACCAGAATCACCGGTTCATTTTTTCCGGCATGGGAACCCAGCTCCCGCTGTTTCTCTACGGACGGGTCAGCCAGCACCTCCCGGATATACACGGCCATCTTCGATGCCGGATCCACCAGGTCCCATACAGACACCGACCGGACGGGCCGATCATCCGGTATTTCAAGAATTCTGCGTGCCGCCGGGTTAACCGTGGTGACCCTTTCTTTCATGTCAATGGCCAGCAGCCCGTCCCTCATGGTGACCAGCACTTTTTCGGTGTATTGCTGCAATCGCCGGATTTCCTGGAGCTGTTCCTCCAGTTTTTTCTTCTGGGCCAGAATTTCCTGAATCATGAATGAAAAATTGGCTGCCAGAATTTCCACTTCATCCCGTGTGTTCACAACAATCTTTAACGTCAGATCGCCCCGGGCCGCATCCAAGGTGTCAGCTGCCAGCTTTTCCAGTGGCCGGGTCACCCGCTGGGCGGTCCAGTTGGAGATCAGTAAACCGGCCCCCAGGGCAATGATTCCCAGCACACCGATGGTCCAGCGGGTCTGGCGAATCTGCTGATGCATCAGGCCCAGTGACAGACAGACCCGGATCGTTCCCCAGCGGGCCTGTGAATCCGACAGGATCACCGGGAACGCCACATGCAGGACCGGCCGGCCGGCATCTTTCTGATCATGGATCACTACGAGAGGGGCTGTCGCAGCGACCGCTTTCCGGCTGATCTCATCAGTCAGGATCCGGTTCTGAAGATCCGGTCGCTGGCTGTATCCGGCAATTCGCCCCTCCTTGTCATAAAAAACCACATACAGGATATCGGAAATATCAACCACCTGATTGGCCAGTTTTTCCAGGGCCACGTAATTGTAGGTGATAAAATAGTCCCTGGATACGGCTGCCAGGTTCCGGGCGATATCCAGCCCCTGTTTTTCAATACGACCCTGAATGGTCCTGGTCTGAAGCGATCCCAGCACCAGAGCCAGGGTCCCGAGAAGCAGAATCAGCATCAATGAACTGATGAGCATGAACCGATAGCGGAGAGGGAAAGATACCGGTTTTTTCACAAATGCCCCCCTGTGTTCTGACTCACGGCAGGTCCGATCGATCCAGCCATACCTGGTTGAGGGGCATGGCATGGGCCCCCAGGGCACTGACCTGAATCCCCCTGACATAAGGCTGATAGACGCGGTCCACGCTCATGTAAAACAAGGGAATCATCGGCAGGGCTGCGGTTATCTGCGCTTCGGCTTTCTGGTATACTTCGGCCCGGGCCACCGGATCAATGGTTTCCCGTGCCTGTCTGAGCAGTTTGTCCGTGGCCGGATCATGGTACTGCATGAAATTGTTTGGGGAACCGGATGCAAACAGCGGGTGCAGGATGCTGTCCGGGTCAGGCATATCAGCAAACCAGGCATACCGGTAAAGCTGCACGTCATCCGACCGGATATACGCTTCAAATTCGGGCCAGTCCGTGATGTAACAGATCTTGACATTCACCCCCAGTTTTGCCCAGAACCCTTTGATCATATCCATTTCAGATACCACACGGGCAGTCTGGAAAGCGGAGACCAGTTCCAGTTCCGGCAACTGATCCAGACCGTTTGACCGGGCCTGATCCAGAAGCTTACGGGCAAGATCAGGGTCATTGTCCGGCAGCGGGGAAACCGGACTGTAACCCGGCATTCCCGGAGGAAAGATGGTCCTTGCAATGTCAAACTGCCCGTTGTAAATCTGTGTCACAAAAGCGGTCCGGTCAATGGCAGCAGACAGGGCTTTACGGAATTCCGGATTTTTCAGGTGAGGATGCCTGCAGTTCATGCCATAAAAAAACAGGCTCAGTGAAGGCCGGTGAAACCACTGCAAGTTCGACTGATCCCTCAAGTTTTCTCTGACATCGCCGTAGGCAGCCATTTCGTCAAGTTTCTTGTGTTGAAAATCCGCCAGAACGGCCGTGGCCTGTCCACCGGCGTAAATTTTGAATTGAATTCCATCCAGCAAGGCGATTTCCCCGAAATAATCGTCAAACCGCTCCAGTTCGATGGACCGGTCCGGCGTCCATTCCAGAAACCTGAATGGCCCGGTTCCCACCGGATGTTCTGCAAATCCGGATTCCGGATCCTGGACAATTTTCCGGGGCACAATAGAAGCCTGATACATGCCCAGGGCTGTTAGAAAAGGCATGTGGGGATCGGTCAGACGGATTTCCACTGTTTGCGGATCAATGACTTTCAATCCCTCGATCCGATCCAGATCTCCGTTCCGAAACGCCTCCGAACCGGAGATCTTAATCAGGTGCGGTAAAATATCCGGGGGCGGGTCCAGCCGAAGGAGCCGGGATATGGAAAACACGACATCTGCCGCCGTCACCGGGTCACCATTATGAAACCGGGCGTTCTTTCGGAGTGTAAACCGGTAAAGATGTCCATCGGCTTTCACCTGCCACGTCCGGGCCAGGGCGGGCAGTACCGTCAGATAGGGATCAAACCGGACCAGTCCGTCAAATACCTGCCTGACAACCGCCACCCCATACTGATCCTTGACCCGGGCAGGATCCAGGACTGCTGGATTGCTCCACAACGGCATCCGGTAAATACCGCCATGGACAGGGGATTTGTTTTCCGGTTCATTGCCGGTATTTTCCGACCCTGAGCAACCGGTCATCACACACCCGATCACGAAAAAACCAAAGATCCAGCCCAACAGGACCAGGAACCCTTTCATTTGCTCTCCCTTTCAACCCGTTTTTTGAAGAAAAACACCTATCACACAAAAACAATGAAAGCAATATTTCCAGATCCCCTGAAATAACAGGCGCACATTAAACGTCCTCGCCAGTTTTTCCAGGGTTTATCTGCCTGTGTTTTGTTTAAAAGGCTAACAGGGCCCTCCCCCGCCACAGGCCATCACCGGCACTGCATATCCAGCTATGATCGTTCCGATAACCAGTGTCTCGATCCACAGATTTTTCATTTCAGGTTTCCTCTTTTAAGGGTTTTTTATGCGATGGTCAATTACCTATACCCCATAGCAATGCCTGGACCATGTCCAAAAATCGGTCATTATTTTATATAACAAATTGAAATTATGATAAAATTTGTTTTACCTCTAAAAGGACACCTGCTTTTATCTTCTGAACCTGCACATCTTCATGTGCATCCTTGCCTAAGCGGCTGAAAAACATGACCTTGAAACCTGGAAACCAGAAACCAGACGATTTTCTGAGATGATTCTTCTAACTCCTTTCCGGTTGTGCACACAAACATGTACACTATGCCTAATTTTATGTGCCATTCATTTTATACACGATTTCAAAAAGTTATGGATAACTTGTCCGCTGCTGCTTTAAAACGGCCCATGAATCCGGGCAACCCATTTTCGACTTCTGTTTCCGATTCTATTATCTAAACAAATAAATATATTAAATTCAGTGAGTTACATCCAGACAGGCACGCGACCTCTGCCGGCACACTATTTGCGAGATTCAACTTTGTTTTAATTGAGAAAAAATACGAATATTTACAGGAGGTCATCCATTGAATGTGCACAAGTTGGAATGCCGGGGAAACAATTCTCCGGCCGGCAAAATTATCCGGCCTCCGGGGCCGGAAGATGTATTTGATTTCCTGAGGGTCAGGAGTTCCGGGGCTTACGAGAATCTTCCCATCGGCTATCTTACCCTGAACAGGAAAGGAAGGATTGTCGACATCAACCGGGCGGCATCCAGGATACTGGGTTTTTGCGAAAGAGAATTGCTGGGCAGGAATTTTTTCACGCTGTTGGATCCTGATGACAAAAAAATAATGGAAAAAAGCGGGTACCGTCTTCAGGATATGAGAAACACATCACAGATGAATTTACGCATTCAAAACGTCAGTGGCAGGACCTGGATCAAGGTGCTTGTGATGGAAACCGATTTTTTAGATCATCAGTCCCTCTACCTGTTTTTCACAGACATTACCACCCAGAAACAGACAGAAAAAGAACTGGGCTGGCAATTACGGGTAACCAGGGAAATGGATGCCATCACCGAAACCATCCTCCAGCCGGACCTGGATTACAGCCGCATATCCCGGATTGTCCTGGCCGCTGCCGCCGATCTGACACAAAGCGCCAACGGGTTCATTGCCAGGCTTCCGGAAACGTTCCATTCATCCGTTGAAATAATTTTCGATCAGGTCTACCCTGAAAAATACAGACTGAAAACCCCATCAATGACACTGTTCCTGAATGGCAGTAACGGGTCCATCACCTCCCTGGGCAGGGCCATCATCACCGGCAAACCGTTTTTTACCACCCAAGCCCCTGAAAAGAAAACGGCTCACCAGGTGCCCGATGGCCATGTTTCAACAAACGGACTTCTGGCGGTTCCGTTGATTGTCAACCAGCGACCGCGAAGACTGCTGGTTCTAGCCAATCCCAAAACCCCTTATTCTCAGGAGATGGTCAAAATGGTCACACGGTTGGCAAAACTGTATACCATTGCGTTGAAACTGGAATTCTCCGGATAAAAACGATCCGATAGATTCTGCCTACCAGACCTCGGGATATGCCACATCCACAAATTTTTCTTCCATTGTGTGTTTGTGGCCCCTTTCCATGGCTGCCAGGTCCAGAAAAACAGATTTCAACACGGGATCGGTGCAGTTTTCCGCCAGCCCGGTATATTTTTTCATGGCGATCTCTTCGTTTTTCATGGCTAGGCCGATCGCATTCTTGAGGTCCATATCCTTTGTCACTTTGGGCATTTCAATGGTTTCCGACACATGAAAATCCCTGTCACAGTCGAAATAAGCAGCATCCACTTTTTTTTCGTTCAGGATATCTGTCAGAATCTGTTCATGTTTGGCTTCCTCCGCGGCAAACTCCGCAAACACTTTTTTCAAATAATCATCCTTAATCCGATCAGAGACCTCTTCATAAAATTGGCGGGCATCTATTTCGCTTTGGACGGCATCTTTAATCACCTGACGGTAGTTTTCCAGTTCCATAAGATTCTCCTTTATTTTGATCAGTTTTTCTCAGGGAAGGGGTGTCGTCGTGTAAGCCACACCCGCTTCTTCAGATCCATAGACAGGCAGTTCCCGATCCACTTCAATGTCGGCCACCCAGTCGGGATTCAGCAGCATTGATTTGCCGGACAGAACGAAATCGGCATCTGACAGGGCATCTTCCGCACTTTTCCGGTCGTGGATCTTTCCGCAGATCAGCAAGGGCAGGTCCGTGACTTCCCGGGTGATCTGAGCCATGCTACGATCCGTGTCAAAGGCGTTCATGGAAAAATCATAGGTGGAAACCGAGACGGCATCCACCGGGTCTTCTGAAAACAGTCTTACCATCTGCTGCCATTCTGCTGCATCGGAAAACAGGGAGACATCCATATCAGCAATCCCCCAATTGGAAATTCGCACCAGAAAAAGCCTGTCATCAGGAATGACCGCCTTGACCGCATGAATCACCTCATGAACGAACCTGTACCGGTTTTCCATGGACCCGCCATATGCATCGGTGCGCCGGTTGGAATAGGTGGACAGAAACTGGCTGAGCAGATACCCGTGGGCACAGTGCAGCTCCAGGCCATCAAAACCGGCCGCAATCACTCCTTTGGCGGTTTCCACAAACCCGTTAATTACATGATCCATGTCAAACCGTGACATGGGTTCCGGTACTGGATAGGGCATGCCGGTCATGGGGTTTTCCTGCATCGGAGCCACCGGGCTGGGACCGATCACCCGGTTGGCAGGATTGATCCCCTCATATGCCATCCGCCCGCAGTGGAACACCTGGCAGATGGATACCGCCCCATGTCTCCGGATCTCATCGGTCACACCCTTCCAGGCATCCACCTGGTTCTGGTTCAAAATCCGGGCCTGACCGGGATATCCCTGGGCGCTTTCGTAATCCGTGACAATGGCCTCGGTGTAAACCAGACCGGCCCCTTTTTTTGCCCGGGTTTTCAAAAAAGTCAGCACATCCTCCCTGGGGATGCTGTCTCCGGCAGCAGACATGCGGGTCATGGGCGCCACACCGATGCGGTTTTTAAAAGTTTTGTTTCTGATGGTAAACGGTGAAAAAAGCAGCGATGTCATCTCTGTCTCCCGGGTTAAGGTTAAATATCAAATTAACAAACAATTTAAGCCTGATTCCACTCCATGTCAATGTGCGGCGGCCCGCCGAAAAGAGATTGACATCATAGTCAATGCCTGTGACAATAATAAGTTAAAACCGTCACCCCATGGACCGCCTGATTTACCGGACAATTCCGGCATCTTTGCCCCCGGTGTTGAATGGCGGGCCGGAATACGCAAGGAGGACAGCCATTGAAATATTATGAAAAAGACCGGGTTAAGTCCCTGCCGGTCAGAGAAGCGGTGGGTAGGATGCTGCTTCACGACATCACCCGCATCGTTCCCGATCTGTTCAAGGGTCCGGCCTTCAGGAAAGGCCATATCATCACCGAGGCGGATGTGGAACAGCTTCTGGACCTTGGCAAGCAACATGTGTATGTGGCCTGCCTCAACGGCGAAGTCCACGAAAACGATGCGGCACAGCGGATTGCCCGGGCCGCGGCCGGCAAGAATATTCAGCTTTCCGATCCAAAGGAGGGCAAAGTGGGATTCACCGCCGGCACTGCCGGACTGCTGAAAATCGATGTGGAGGGCCTGACTCAGCTCAACAGCGTTCCGGAGGTGATCTGTGCCACCCTGCACACCCACCAGGTGGTGTCACCGGGCCAGGACCTGGCCGGTACCCGGGTGATTCCGCTTTCCATCGACGAAAACCATGTGATAGCAGCGGAAAAAGTGTGTGAAACCTTTTTCCCCATCATCGATATCAAACCTTTTTCCCGGGTGGATGTAGGACTGGTGATCACCGGATCTGAAGTATTTTCCGGGCGGATTAAAGACGGTTTCGGACCGGTGGTTCAGAAAAAATTCGAAGAACTGGGCTCCCGGGTCATGGGGAAAAAAACCGTTTCCGATGATATGGACATGACCGTGGCCGCCATTCGGCAGTTCATCGATGACGGGGCGCAATTTATCGCGGTCACCGGCGGCATGTCTGTGGACCCGGACGACCTGACCCCGGCCGCCATCCGTAACGCCGGCGGCGAGGTGATGTTTTACGGCGCTCCTGTGCTGCCCGGTGCCATGTTTCTCCTGGCTTATATTCAGGATGTCCCGGTGGTGGGACTGCCCGGCTGTGTCATGTATTACCGGGCTTCCATTTTCGATCTGGTGGTCCCCCGGCTCCTGGCCGGAGAAACCGTCACCCATTCAGACATCATCCGCATGGGCCACGGCGGGTTCTGCGCTTCCTGCAACACCTGCAGATATCCCCGGTGCAGCTTTGGAAAGAACTGATCATGGAACTGTCAAATCAGCAGATACTGGACTTTCTTGAAAAAGGCACACCCTTTGCTCTGGCCGCCATCCTGAGCCATAAAGGCTCCACCCCCCGAACCTCGGGATCCCGGATGATCGTTCTGCCGGATGGCACCATCCTAGGGACCATCGGCGGCGGCCTGATAGAAGCAACGGTCAGAGACACCTGCCTGACACTGATCCCAAATAAAACCTGCCGGATTCAATCCTTCACATTGAACCAGGAATTAAAAGCCGGGCTGGACATGGTCTGCGGGGGCAGCCTTACCGTGCTGATGGAGACCCTGGCCCCCGGACCGGAACTGATATCTGTATTCCAGTCCCTGGTAGACCAGGAGCAGGCCGGCAAAAAAGGAGCACTGGTATCCAGGCTGTCCGCCCCCCCCCAGATGGATTTTACCCTGGAAAAAAGCCTGGTGCTGCCGGACGGCACAGTCACCGGCCCCTGTCTCATCCCAGGGTCTCTCGTGGAAGCAATCTGTGAAAACCGGTTTTCCGACACATTTCCAACCATCCATTCCATAGACCTGGAACAGTTCATCATTCAGCCCATGCCTCCGGCAGACACCCTGTTCATTTTCGGTGCCGGTCATGTGGGGTTCCAGCTGGCCCGGCTGGCCCATTTCACTGGATTCTCAACCGTGATAACGGATGACCGGGAAGAATTTGCCAATGAAACACGGTTTCCTCTTGCCCGCCAGATCCGGGTGATCCCTGATTTTGTCAACGTATTTAACGGGCTGAAGATTGATGAGCATGCCTATATTGTCATTCTCACCCGGGGGCATCTCCATGACCAGACTGTGCTGGAACAGGCCTTGAATACCCATCCCGCCTATATCGGTATGATCGGCTCCCGGACCAAACGTGACACGCTCTATGACACCCTCATGAAAAAAGGGATTTCCGAAAAACACCTCGACACCGTGTATTCTCCAGTCGGCCTGTCCATCGGTGCACAGACCCCGGCGGAAATCAGCATCAGCATCATGGCCGAAATCATCGGAATCCGTGCCGGTGCAGTGACTTAGGCGGAGGTGCGTGTGGATGTTCAAATGCAGGCAGTGGATAAATCATTTGATGACAGCGGCAGCCCCAGAGAGATCTTCCGTCAGGCATCGGCCCGGTTCCCCTCCGGCAGTTTCTCCGTCATAGTCGGTAAAAGCGGGGTGGGAAAAAGCTCGCTTCTGAACCTGATATCCGGCATCGACCAGCCGGACAGAGGTGAGATCCGGGTGGGGAATCACTGCATCAGCGCCATGACCGACACAGCCAGGACCCTTTTCAGGCGGCGGCACATCGGGTTCATCTACCAGTTTTTCAACCTGATCCCGGTATTGACGGTCCTGGAAAATGTTACCCTGATTGCGGAGCTCGACAAGGTGCCGACGAAAAAAAGCCGGGTCCGGGCCCGGGATCTGCTGGAACAGGTGGAACTGTGGGACCGGCGGAACAATTTTCCTGAAACCCTGTCCGGCGGAGAACAGCAGCGGGTGGCCATTGTAAGGGCCCTGGTGAACGACCCGGATCTGGTGCTGGCGGATGAACCCACCGGCAACCTGGACCAGGAAACCGGCAAAACCATCATGACCATGATTTCCGATCTGGTCCGCAGAAAAAACAAAACCCTGATCATGGTGACCCACAGCCCGGATGCAGCGGACTGGGCCGACCAGATATTTACCGTGGCAGACGGAGGCCTGGCATCTTTAGAAGAGATAAGGCATGGCTAAGCGCATCCTGGTCCGCACCTGTCTGCGCCACAGCCGGCGCCACCTGCTGCGGACCCTGCTGCTGATTTTCGGCATTGCCATGGGCGTGGCCGGGGTGGTGGCCATTGACGTGGCAAAAACCTCGGTGGAAAAATCCTTTGAAATGTCCACCACGGCCCTGGTGTCCCGGGCCACGCATCAGATTGTCGGCGCCCGGCTGGAAATACCCCAGACCGTGTTCACCGATATCCGGACCCGGCTGGGCATCCACCGGTCCGCACCGGTGATTTCCAGAAATGCTTCGGTTCCGGAACTGGGCGGCCGGATCGTTACCCTCATGGGCGTGGACCCGTTTTCCGAAGCCCATTTCCGGCACCTGCCCCTGGGAACGGAAAACCGCGATATATCCTCGGTCATGACCGGATCCCACGGGGTGTTCATTGCGAAAACCCATGCCGACCGTTTCGGCCTGACGGTCGGCAGCCCCCTGACCCTTTCACTGGGCGGACGGGACACCCCTGTCACGGTGACCGGCATTCTGGACAGCCGGGACAAAGCGGTCCGGCAGATGCTTGAAGGCCTGGTGGTCACAGACATCTCCGCAGCCCAGGAAATTCTGGACATGGGGGATGCCATCACCCGGATCGATCTGATCCTTGACCGGGAAAACACCGATGAAAAACTGCGGGACCACCTGCCCGAAGGCGTATTCCTGGTGGAGACCGACCAGCAGAACCAGGCCATACGCGGGCTGTCCCGGTCCTTTGAGAACAGCCTGACCGCCTTTTCCATGCTGGCCCTGTTCATGGGCATTTTTCTGATCTACAACACCGTGTCATTTTCCGTGACCCGCCGCCACCGGCTTCACGCCATTCTGCGGGCCCTTGGGACCACCCGGACCCAGATCTTTTTCACGGTCATGATCGAGGTGATGGTGTATGCCGTGATCGGGGCCGTTCTGGGGGTAATCATGGGGATTCTCATGGGAAAAGGCGCGGTCCAGGCCGTGATTGCCACGGTATCGGAAATGTACTTTCCCCTCACGGTGAGCCAGACCCGGCTTTCAGGCCTCACCCTGGCCAAGGGGCTTTCTGCCGGTGTCCTGACCTCTCTGATGGCCGGGTTCTTCCCGGCCCTG
>JAVVEQ010000051.1:0-22891 GCA_032250905.1 Desulfotignum sp.
CAAACTCCTTTAATTTTTCACTGAAATTGACGATCTCTCCTGCCCATTTGTCGCGTTCATCCCGGGTCAGTTCAATATTGGCATTGTCCGTGCCGTTGATCAAATGGTCGATCTGATAGTCTTCAGGGTTGGCGATAATCTCATACATGGGAACCACTCCTTTACTTTTTTTAAATTGATTTTCACATATTTTTCATTCCAGCACATAGGCTGGTAATTTTCCCTGGGTATACAATAACCTGAAAATAGTCTGAAACAAGGCATACCGGGCATTTGAAATCCGGCGTTCAGACTGCACCAGCAGGGTGTTTGCATCCATCATGTCAACAATATCCGCCAGGCCATACTGATACTGCATCTGAACCGCATGGTAATTTTCCTGTGCGGATTTCAACTCGTCCGCCAGATTGATAAGGGCCTTTCTGGCGGTATCATACTCGGAAAATGCGATTTTAGATTCCAGTATGATATCTTTTCGGGTCTGGGTCAGTGACGCATGGGCCTGGCTTTTTCCCGCTTCGGCCTGCTGGATCTGGGCGTGGCGCAGCCCCCCGTCATACAGGGTAAACACCAGTTCCGCCATGGCATAGGCCTCTTCATCATTGGAATCAATGTCCAGGCCCATCCCTGAACTGCCATAGGACACATCGGATTTCCGGTATCCGGTTTCCAGACTCACACGGGGCCAATATTCCCCTTTTTCATAGTGGATGGTCTGTTGGGCAATTTCCAGGTTCTTTTGTGCGGCCTTAATTTCAAACCGGTTTTCCAGAGCCTGTGATTGAATCTGCTCAAGGGATAGATCCACTTTTTCCAGGGTTTGAATATCGGTGTCGGAAATGGAAAATCCATCATCAATACCCGTGATCCGGACAATATTGGCCCTGGTTTGAACGACTCCGTTCTGTGCCAGCTCGCGGTCTGTTCTGGCCCGGGACAATTCCGCTTCCGCCCGGAACAGGTCAGTTCTTGTGACACTGCCCACCCGCAGCTTTTCCTCCACAGCCTGTTTGTGGGTCTCCAACCGCTCCACATCCGCCTGGGCTATTTCCAGCATTCGCTTGGCTTTCAGGGCTTCAAAATAGGCCAGTGACACTTCCAGCAGATACGAGGATCGAATCGCTTCCAGGGCAAACGCATTGGTTTCAATGCCTTTTTTGGCCACATCATAGGCTATCAATTCCCTGCCGTTCAGCGTGAAGGACTGATTCAGGCGGATGCCGCCCGATGCCGTGTCCGGTCTAAACACGCCGGCGTCCTTATATTTAATGTAGCTGCCGAAGGCAGTGGCCTGTGGGATGAGAACCGATCTGGCCCGCTGTTTGTCCTGCCGGGCGATTTCCACGTCATCTTCCGCGATTTTAATGGTTTCCGCAGTCTCATTGGCGGCCCGGCACAGCGCATTCAAGGTATAGTGAACCGGATCTTTTGCAAACACAACCGGACAGAGCACCAGATTCAGGCAGACAAACAAGATCAACCCATGTAATTTCATAAAAGTCCTTTTACGCAAACCCATCCTTATGCATTGATCAAAATGGTACGCCTACAATAGTATGAACACCCTCTTTCGTCAAGCGCTCCGCAGGCCTTAAAAAAATTTGCGTTTCCGCGTTATGGAAAAAAAAAATCATCCGTGATATAAGGAAATATTCATCCATTTAACCTGTGATTGATAACAACAAGGAGATACAATATGACAGCTATCCCTGAAACACGGTTCAAAGACCTGCCATTGAAACGACAAGGCAAGGTCAGGGATATTTTTGATTTCGGAAATATGCTGCTGCTGGTCACCACGGACCGGCTGTCCGCCTTTGACGTCGTACTGCCGGACCCCATCCCGGACAAGGGAAAAGTCCTGAACCAGATCAGCGTGTTCTGGTTTGAAAAAATGGCGGACATTGTGGGCAATCATCTGGTGACCACGGATGTGACGGCCTATCCGGACCCCTGTCATCCTTATAAAGAGGCCCTGAACAAACGCAGTATGCTGGTGAAAAAGGCGGATCCGCTGCCGGTGGAATGCATTGTGAGAGGATACATCACCGGATCCGGATGGCATGGCTACCAGACCACCGGACATGTCTGCGGGATTCAGCTTCCAGAAGGGCTCCAGGAATCCGACAAACTGGCAACCCCTTTGTATACCCCGTCCACCAAGGCGGAGGTGGGGGATCATGATATCAACATTTCCTTTGAACAGACCGTGGATATCCTGGGGAAGGAAACCGCTGAAAAAATCCGGGATCTGAGCATGAAAATTTACAACAAAGGGGCTGCCCTGGCTCTGGAAAAGGGGATTATCATCGCAGACACCAAGTTTGAATTCGGCGTGCTGGATGGAGAAGTCATTCTTATCGACGAGGTGCTCACTCCGGATTCCTCCCGGTTCTGGCCACTGGACGACTATGCCCCGGGCCGCAGCCAGAAAAGTTTTGACAAACAGACGGTCCGGGACTGGCTGGTCAATTCCGGATGGGACAAAACCCCGCCGGGCCCCAAACTGCCCAAAGACGTTATCGAAAACACCTCCAGGACCTATAAAGACATCTACACGAGACTGACGGGTGCCCGGCTTTAACCTTGTCCGGTCAATTCCTTTGGCCGACATACGTCTGGATGACACCCGGTTTCAAATTACGGTCGGAGAGGGGGATCTTTCCTCTCTGACCCGTTCCATCAAATTACTGGGGTTGCTTTGTCCGCCCACCGTCTGGCCCAATGACAGCGGTTTTGTTCCGGTATCCGGGTTCAGGCGGATTCAGGCGGTTCGATCATTGCTTGAAATAGAAAAAATCGACTGCCGGGTCATGCCGGTTGATTCGGAAACGGCCTGTGCCACCCAGGCTGTTGCGGACAATGCGTTTGCCCGGGAACTGATCCCTGCGGAACAGGTGCGGGCTGTCAAACTGCTGGGCCGTTACATGGTTCCTGCACAGATAGCCCGTCATTCCTCAGGGATATTCAACAGGCAATTAAACCCGACATTCATTTCAGAACTTCTGGCGGTGTCCGCATTGCCTCCCAGAGCCATCACGCTGCTTGAAAATGGAACTCTGGCATTGAAACCGGCCAGGCGGTTGACCGCATATGACAGAGAAACCATTGATGTTCTCATGGACATTTTTTCCCGGATCAAAGCATCTTCCGGTAAACAACTGGACATAATCACCTGTTTTACCGAAGTGTGCAGAAAAGAACAGATCCCACCAGAATCGATTTTCTATGAAAACGGGTTACAGGCGATTTTGACCAGGGATACAGAGGATCTGGGACAAAAAGGAGACCAGGTGCGGCAGTATCTGGCACGGCGACGGTTCCCAAACCTGGAACAGGCCCGGCAAAAGGCCAAATCCCATCTGGGTCGGTTGCTGTCAGAAAAAACATTCCGTTTTCACCTGCCGGACAATTTTGAATCCATGACCTATGGCGTGTCTTTTGAGTTCACTTCTATGGATGAATTCAAAAACCAGGCACAGGCATTGACATCCCTGGCAGATCATCCCGATTTGAAAGGGATTCTGCAGCGATGAAAATCAAACAGGTTGTCATGGATTCATCCCTGGACGTTACTGAGGAGATCGATGAGATTCTTTCCCGGCTGTCCATCAAACCGGAAACCGTGGCAGACCCACATACCTTATACAGCCGGATCAATCAGGCCAGAGACCCGATAGGGGCCGCCAAATCCCTGTTATACATCACCAGAAACAAGGGGGCGGTGGTACGCCCGTGTCCCGGTACCAGCCATTACACCTGCTGCGACTATACGATTCTGCACACAGGGACCTTCTGTACCATGGACTGCGCCTATTGTATTCTTCAGGCGTATTTTCACCCCCCGGTACTCCAGTATTTTGCCGGTCTGGACCTGTTGGAACAGGAATTGACACACCGGTTTTCGCAGAACCGGATTTTCCGCATCGGTACCGGGGAATACACGGATTCACTGATCTGGGAACCATTCACACCCAGCCCCCGGTTTCTGGTGAACACCTTTGCCAGACAATCCAACAGCCTTCTGGAACTCAAGACAAAGACCGTAAACGTTGAATCCCTGCTGGACCTGGACCACAATCAGAAAACCGTGCTGGCCTGGTCAGTGAACACGCCTGAAATCATTCTGTCTGAAGAAAGAGGCACGACCCGGCTTGAAACCCGGCTGAAAACAGCGAAACGCTGTGAAGCCAGAGGATATCCCCTGGCATTTCATTTTGATCCCCTGGTGTTGTACGATGGATGTGAGTCTGCCTATGCCCGGGTAATTCATGATATCTTTTCATATGTCCGGCCTGAGAGCATCGTATGGATCAGCCTGGGCAGTTTCCGATTCATGCCGGCCCTCAAGCCCATCATCGAAAAACGCTTTGCTTCATCCACTCTCTGCTATGGGGAGTTTATCCTGGGGCTGGACAATAAACTGCGATATTTTAAACCCCTGCGCATCCGGTTATATCAGAAACTGGTGAACCTGATAAAAGAATACGCGCCGGATGTGCGGGTGTATTTCTGTATGGAGGATCAGGAGGTCTGGGAAAAAACCATGGGATTTTTCCCCGGGGAGAAAGGGGCTTTAGGGCATCTGCTGGACCGGGCGGCCGTGTCTCACTGCCGGTTGAACCCGGACCTGCTCTGAAACAAAAGGGGAGGGCCTGAAAAACAGGACCTCCCCTGATGCGGGACCAATCAGCCGTCCAGCACCTGCTGACGGTTAATTGTTTTCTTTTTCGGCATTGACCTGGTCAATAATTTTCTGAGCCAGATCACCCGGCACTTCGTCATACTGGGCAAACTCCATGGTGAAGGTGCCCCGGCCGCCGGTCATGGAACTCAGATCCGGTGCGTATCTGAGCATTTCCGACATGGGAACCAGGGCGTTGATGATCTGTTTGTCATCTTCGGAATCCATGCCCAGCACCCGGCCGCGGCGGGAGTTGAGATCTCCCATGATATCGCCGGTGTTGGCATCCGGCACTTTTACCGACACCTTCATGATGGGTTCCAGCAGCACGGGTTTGGCATCCTTGGCTGCGGTTTTAAACGCAATGGAGCCGGCTGTTTTGAATGCCATTTCCGAAGAGTCTACGGAGTGGTAGGAGCCGAAATCCAGGGTGGTCCGGAAATCCACACAGGGAAAGCCTGCCAGCATCCCGTACTTGGAGCTCTCCCGAATACCCGCCTCCACTGCGGGAATATAATTTTTAGGAATCACGCCCCCCACGATTTTGTCCACAAACTCAAATCCGGTCCCTCTGGGAAGCGGTTCCAGGACGATCCAGCAGTCGCCGTACTGTCCATGGCCACCCGACTGTTTCTTGTGTTTCCCCTGGACCCGGATTTTTTTCTTGAAGGTTTCCCGATACGCTACTTTGGGTGTGTTGATCTCCATGGCCACATTGAATTTGCGCTGGATTTTGTCCGCAGTGACCTCAATGTGCACCAGGCCCCGACCGGACAGAATGGTCTGCCGGGTTTCTTCCTCCCGCCTGAGTTCGAGCCCGGTGTCTTCCTGGAGAATTTTACGTAAGGCCTCGTGGATCTTGTCCTCATCGTTCTTGGCTTTTGGGGAAATCGCAAAGGAGATTACCGGCGGCATGGGGGCCGGGGCCGGAATCTGAATCTGTCTGCCCCCGGTCAATGTGTCCCCTGTCAGCGTGGATTTCAGTTTGGCCACCGCCACGATGGACCCTGGAACCGCCGATGTAATGGTTTTCTGCTCCTTGCCCGCAATTTCCAGCAACTGGGAATACCGTTCCTTGGTGTCCTTGGTGACATTGAGAAAATTGCCTTCCTTGCCCAGGGTGCCGGATATCACACGGAAGAGGGACAGTCTGCCGGCATAAGGATCCACAATGGTATTGAAAACAAATCCGCAGAATTCTGCATCCGGATCAGGAGATATCACCACTTCCTGGCCGTCACTGTCCCTGGCGATCCAGTCCCCTCTGTCAAGCGGAGAAGGCATATACGTGTTGATAAAATCCAGCAGGGTGTCAATACCGATCATTTTCACGGCAGACGCGCAGATGGCCGGATAGAACTGTGCCTCGGAGATTCCTTTGCGGAAGGCGGTCTTGATCTCTTCCTCAGTCAGTTCTTCACCTTCCAGGTATTTCTCGAGCAGGACATCATTGAGTTCCGCGATATTTTCAATAAACTCTTCCTTGGCAGCCGCCATGTCATCGGCCATATCCGACGGGATATCCACTTGAGTGGCCTTGCCGTCTGCATCATATTCAAACGCCTTGTTGGTAACGATGTTTACCAGTCCCTTAAAACCGGCTTCCGAACCGATGGGATAGCAGATCGGAATGATTTTCTTTTTCAGGGAAATATTACAGGCATCCAGACACACGGCAAAATCGGATCGTTCCCGATCCAGTTTGTTGATAATGACCAGTCCGGGCAGATTGTATTCCAGAGCAGACGCAGCCGCCTCTTCCGTCATGGCGGAAGGCCCCCCCACACCGTCGATGACAAAAACCATGGCATCGGCCACAGGAAAACAGATTTTGGCCGCTGAGAAAAAGTTCTGATCACCCGGAGTGTCCATCAACGTAACGACGTGCCTGTTGTGGGTGTATTTAATAAATGAGGTGTTGATGCTCTGCTGTTTTTTAATCTCTTCGGGCTGAAAATCCATGACAGTATTGCCTTCTTCCACCCTGCCCAGCCGGCTGGTGACACCGACTTTAAAAAGCATAGCCTCAGCAAGAGTTGTCTTGCCTGCACCTCCATGGCCTGCAAAGGCCACATTTCTCATGGTTTTGATGTCTTCGCTCATTACTGCTCCTTTATACGATTAATAAAAAAGTCTTACTTAAATAATAAAATTTAAATAAAAATAACAGTGTTTTTTTCAAAGCCCGTGGAAAATCAATGAAATCAGGTATTCAATGTTTCCTTTCGGACCCTGAACAGGGGAGGGGATCACGCCTTGGACCTCAAATCCCCGGTCTGAAAAGAACTGTGATATGTCTGTGACCACCTGTTTTCTGATTTCCGGGTCTTTGACAACACCCCCCTTGCCGACATGTTGTTTTCCTGCCTCAAACTGGGGTTTGATCAGGGCGATCACCCGTGTGCCATCCCCCATGAATTTTTCCGCCGCAGGTATCACGGTTTTTAACGAGATAAAAGAGGTATCCGCCACCACCAGGTCCACCTGCCGGCCGATGGTTTCCCAGGGCATGTGCCGGATGTTGGTGCGTTCGATCACCACCACCCGGGGATCATTACGCAGGGCCCAGGCCAGCTGTCCATAACCCACATCCACGGCATATACCTGCCTGGCCCCGAATTGAAGCAGGCAGTCGGTGAATCCGCCGGTGGACGCACCGATATCCAGACAGACCCTGCCTGTGACATCCACTGGAAATGCGTTCACCGCTTTTTCCAGTTTGAGTCCTCCCCGGCTGACATAAGGATGATCCGGTGTTTTCACCCGGATGTCCGCACGGGGGTCTACCCTGGATCCGGGTTTGTCACAGGGCTGGCCGTTCACCAGGACCTTTCCGGCCATGATCACAGCCCTGGCCCGGGTCCTGGATACGGCCAGGTCGTTGTCCACCAGCAGCTGATCCAGGCGGCACCGGACCGTGTTTCTATCCATTGCCATACAGTTCACGGGCTGCGTCTGCCACTGCATTTGCATCAATCCGGTATTCTTTTCTCAAGATATCCTGAGGACCATGTTCTACAAAGCAGTCCTCAATACCGACACGCTTGACACGCAGATCCGTCAACCCGTGGTCCATGAACAATTCAAGAACAGCGGACCCGAATCCTCCGGCCAGAACATGTTCCTCCACCGTGATGATCCGCTTGAACTCTGCGGCCTTTCCCAGGAGAAGGGCCTGATCCAGAGGCTTGACAAACCGGGCGTTGATCACGGTGGCAAAAATGCCTTCCAATGCCAGGATTTCCCTGGCTTTCAATGCCTGCTGGACCCCGGTACCGATGGCAATCATCAGCAGGTCATCGCCATCGCACAACACCTTGCCTTTTCCGATCTCCAGGACTGTGGCAGGGTCTGCCACTTCAACCCCCGTGGCACGGCCCCTGGGATAGCGCAGGGCAATGGGCCCGTCATGCTGGACCGCGGTTGTCAGCATACGGGCCAGTTCATTCTCATCCATGGGGGCCATCACCGTCATGTTGGGCATGGACCGCAGATAGGCAAAATCAAACAGGCCGTGATGGGTTGGGCCGTCTTCACCCACAATCCCCCCCCGGTCCAGGGCAAACACCACCGGATGGGCGTCGATGCATACATCATGGAGAATCTGGTCATAGGCCCGCTGAAGAAAGGTGGAATAGATGGTCACCACCGGACGGATCCCCTGGGTTGCCAGTCCTGCCGAAAACGTCACCGCATGCTGCTCGGCAATGCCCACGTCAAAAAACCGGTCTGGAAACCGTTCATAAAATTCCATCAATCCGGTGCCTTCGGGCATGGCGGCGGTCACTGCCGCCAGTTCGGGATGGATATGGGCCAATCGGACCATCTGGTCCCCGAACACCTGGGTATAGGTGGGGACTTTTCCGGCGGATTTGCTGGCTTCCCCGGTATCCACGGCAAAGGACCCCACGCCGTGAAAATAGACCGGATTTTTTTCAGCAGGCGGATATCCTTTGCCCTTGACCGTGGTGACATGAAGCAGTACCGGCGAGTCCACGGTGTCCTTTATATTGTCCAGGATATCAATAAGATGATTCAGATTATGGCCGTTGATGGGACCGAAATAATCGAAATTAAAAGCCTCAAACAGCATGCCCGGAGTGACGAAGGTCTTGAAGGATTCCTCGGACCGTTTCGCGATCTGATAGATATCTTCTCCGATTTTAGGCAATGATTTTAAAAACGCCCCGAACTGGTTTCGCAGGGTCTGGAGATATTTGGCGGAAAAGGTCCGGCTCAGGTAAGAGGACAGGGCCCCGACATTGGGAGATATGGACATATCATTGTCGTTTAGGATCACAATCAGCTTGCGTTTGAGATCCCCGGCCTGGTTCAGCCCTTCATAGGCCAGGCCGGCAGTCATGGAACCGTCACCGATCACCGAGATCACATGGGAGTCATCCTGATTCAGATATTTGGCGCAACTGACACCCAGACCGGCAGAAATGGACGTGGATGAATGGCCCACAGTGAATCCGTCACACGCATTTTCCCTGATTTTTGAAAACCCGGATATGCCTTTGTACTGGCGCAGGGTGTCAAATTTCTGATTTCTGCCGGTAATGAGTTTGTGGGCATAGGCCTGGTGCCCCACATCCCAGATCAACGTATCTTCAGGAAGATCGAACACATAGTGAATGGCCAGGGTCAGTTCCACTGCTCCCAGGCTGGAGGCCAGATGGCCTCCGTTCCGGGACACGACCTGGATAATCCGATCCCTGATCTGCCGGGCCAGTTCCGGCAGATCCTCCCGGGAGAGGCGCTTGAAGTCTTCAGGTGTATGAATGCCGTGCAACAGATTCATTGGCTTGTTTTTTGTCTGGCGCTCCATTTTGACTTCACGCATATATATGGACTTATCCTCTACAGTTTCAATAATATGTTCACCCATAATCTCTATACTCTTTTCAGCTCTCTGTTTGAATCAGGTTCATCGATCCCTGCTGATCACATACCGGGCGATAGCCCGGAGCGGCTCGGCACTGTCATCAAACCCGACAATGGCATCAAGGGCCTGATCCATCAATTGTCTGGCGTAGATTTTGGACCGATCCAGTCCCAGGATGACCGGGAAGGTAAGCTTGTCCCTTTCCAGGTCTGATCCGGCGGCTTTCCCCATTTTAACGGGATCCCCTTCCACATTTAAAATATCATCCATCACCTGGAATGCCAACCCCAGACATGTGGCATAAGCTGCCAGATCTGTTTTGAGGCGCTGAGATGCGTTGACACTGACTGCACCGGCTGCGACACTGGCAACGATCATTTTTCCGGTCTTTAACCCGTGCATGTTTTCAAGATGAGCCAGCAATGCCTCCTGATTCACAGCACCGCCGGTCTCTTTGAAAAAACGCGGTTGTTTTTCAAACTGTATGTCCAGCATCTGGCCTTCCACCATGCCGTTGACACCTGCAGCAGAGGCAATCAGCGCAATCAGCGCCAGGAGGGTTTCTGATTCCGGGACAGAATCAAACAGGTCATGGGGATGGGACAGCACATAAAAGGCATGGGTAAGCAGGGCATCTCCTGCCAGAATGGCGGTGGGTTCTGAAAATCGTTTATGACAGGTGGGTTTTCCCCGTCTCAGATCATCATCATCCATTGCAGGCAAATCATCATGGATCAGCGAATAGGTGTGAATCATCTCCAAAGCACAGGCTGCCGGCAGCACCCGGTCCACATCACCCCCACAGGCCCGGGCCGATGCCATGGCCAGTACCGGACGCAGCCGTTTCCCACCGGCCATCAGGGAATGGCGCATGGCCTGAACCAGTTCTCTTTGAGAGTCAAATGCCGCCAGAATTTTTTCCAGGCATGCATTCACCCGCTGCCGGTGTATCCTTAAAAAAGGGGCTAAGTCAAACACTGGGTCAGTCATGTTCAAAGGTACTTTCTGAAACAGATCCATCCAGATCCAGGGTCAGCTGGGTAATTTTTTTTTCAGTACTGTCAAGGATTTCCATGCAGTAACGGACCTTTTCAATGCCTGTCTCATATTTTTTCAATGCCTGTTCCAGGGGCAGATCCCCGGATTCCATTTCCTTAACAATTGTTTCCAGCTGCTTTAACGCATTCTCAAATGTGGTCTTTGCCATGAAATGTCTTCTCCACCCGCGTCAGGACGCGTCCCCGGGCTAAAATAATTTCAATGGGGTCCTGAATGCCGACCATCCCGGCATCCAGAAGCACTTTTTTTTCGGGCAGGGTACGTGCGATGCTGTAACCCCGGTTTAAAACCGATGCAGGGTTCAAAGCATTCAATGATGCACCTGCCTGTTCAATCCGGTTCTGTTTGACGGCCATATGATGACGCATACTCAAATCCAGCTGTCTGAACCGTTCTGAAACCATTTTTTCAAAGGGTTTTACATCCGGTGCCGCTCCCTTGAGGATCTGTGCGATCCAGGAAAGTTTTTCTCTGTCATGGGAAATCTGTCGGTTCAAGGCCTGCTGCATTCGAATGCAATGAGCGGACACAGTCTGTTTGAATTGGTCCATGATCTGGGCCGGACTCTTCAGCCGGCGGTGCAGGTCATCCAGTTTCTGTTGATAAAAAAACAGCTGTCGCGTCATGACCGCACTCAGGTCCTGGTGCAGGTCACCAATCTGCCGCTTTAAATGTTTTTTTTCAGGCAACGCCAGTTCCGCAGCAGCGGACGGGGTAGGGGCTCTCACATCCGCCACAAAGTCGGCAATGGTAAAATCAGTTTCATGACCGATCCCGGTAACCACGGGGATGCGTGAGGCAAAAACAGATCGGGCGACTTTTTCAGAATTGAACGCGGCCAGATCTTCCAGAGATCCGCCACCCCGGGCCAGGATGATAACGTCGGAGCCGGCACGCGCATTCACTGTTTCAATTGCACATACAATCTCATGAATTGCTGCATTTCCCTGAACCGATACCGGAACGATTTCAAGAACGCAGCCGGGAAAGCGCCGGACTGAAATATGGATAATATCCCGAACCGCCGCACCGGTTCCTGACGTAATGACCGATATTTTTCGGGGCAGCAGGGGAAGGGGCTTTTTATGGGCGGTGTCAAACAGGCCTTCATCCCCCAGTTTTTTCTTGAGCTGTTCAAACGCCTTTTGCAGAGCGCCGGCTCCCTCAGGTTCCACGTGTTCAAAAATCAGCTGATACGCTCCCTGGGGTTCATACACGGTCACCCGTGCCAGCCCCATGATCTTCAATCCATTTGCCAGGGTAAATTTTAAATTGCGCTTCTGATTTTTAAACATCACGCAGCGGATCACCGCCTGGTCATCCTTGAGCGAAAAATAGGAATGACCCGAAGCCGGGGTGGCACAATTGGAGATCTCTCCGGTTATCCAGACAAACGGAAACCGATCCTCAAGAAGCGATTTAATTTCCCGGGTCAGCAGTGATACTGAATAAATATGTATGGGTTCCTGGTTTGGCATCCGTTCATTGTCCCTGCAAAATCAAATCTTTATTTATAAAGTAAATCCAGATGAAAATCAACACGTGAGCTTGGGGCATCCGTCACGGTCCGGATCAAAGGGCCTGTTTAACGTCTTTTATTCAGTGTCTGATAATATATATTATGTTAACTTTTATTTTTCAGCCTGTTTTTGGCCTTCACCGGGCAATCTTCCGGATACCTTGCAAAATCGACAACATGACCAAACTATCATCTTGAAATTCCCCTCTTTCGTGTTATATTGCCGTTATCAGAATGTCGTTAACTAAACTTTTTTTGGAGGAACTCATGAATTCAACATTTGCACAAACCACTTCCATGGTAAAGGTGAATACTTTTATCAGGAGCGTTTACAACTGGATGACCATCGGACTGGTGGTCACCGGGTTCACGTCCTTTTTCGTTTCCCGCAGCCCCGGGCTGCTTCAGGTGTTTTACGGGAACCCGGTGATGCCCTTTGTTCTGTTTATCGGACTCATTATTTTGTGCGGATACCTGTCTGCCCGGATTCAGAAAATTGAAGCCACGACTGCGACCGGATTGTATGTGGCATTGACGGTGGCTTACGGCCTTATTCTGACCCCGATATTTTTGATCTATACCGCAGCATCGATCGTGTCCACCTTTTTCATCTGCGCGGCCACGTTTGGTGCCGCCAGTGTCTACGGCATGGTCACCAAAAAAGATCTCACCGGCATGGCCCAGTTTCTGATGATGGGGCTGATCGGCATCATCATTGCCATGGTTGTGAATATCTTTATCGGTTCCACCATGATGCAGACCATCATATCCATGATTGCCGTGGTGATTTTCACGGGTCTGACCGCGTATGACACCCAGAAACTGAAACACATGGCGGTCACCCTGCCGGACAATGCCTCGGGGGCCATGGTCAGGAAAGGCGCAATTATAGGGGCCTTGAGCCTGTATCTGGATTTCATGGGACTGTTCATTCATCTGATGCACCTGTTGGGGGTCGCCAGAGAATAAGCTTTTTCATAGAACACGTTGTTGAATATACAAACCAGGGCCTGGTATTTAATTTAATACCAGGCCCTGGCTGTTTTAAGACGCTTTGTTATGATCGTGAATAACCTGGCAGATCTGATCGCAAGCCGCCTGGGTCATCTCTTTTTCCGGACCTTCCACCATGACCCGGAGCAAGGGCTGGGTACCGGAATACCGCACCAGGACGCGCCCTTTGTCACCCAGGCGGGATGTTACATCTTCTATGACTCTGGCGATTTCAGGAACCTGCATGACATCCGGGCGGGACGCATCCACTTCCACATTTTTCAACACCTGCGGAAACACCTTCATGACCGCGGCCAGATTCGACAATGACCGGCCGGTTTCCGCCATGACCGTTATCAGGCGAAGGGCAGACAGCATGCCGTCGCCCGTGGTGTGATCCTCCAGAAAAATCATGTGGCCTGAATCCTCTCCGCCCATCACCGCCCCGGACCGCTGCATTTCCGCCAGCACCCGGCGATCCCCTACCCCGGTTCTGACATGACGGATTCCCAGTTCATCCAGGGCCCGTGTCAAACCGATATTGCTCATCACCGTACTGACCACGCAGTTGTTTTTCAGCTGTTTTTTTTCTTTGGCCTGTCTGGCACAAATCGCCAGGATCCGGTCCCCGGTAATGACTTCACCGGTTTCATCCACAGCGATCATTCGGTCTGCATCCCCGTCAAAGGCGAGACCTATGTCCGCTTTCCGGGCTTTCACCTGTTTTTGAAGATCTGACACATGCTGGGACCCGCAATCCCGGTTAATGTTGAATCCGTCCGGCCGATCATGGATGAACACCGCATCAAACAGCTGATCATTGAACACCTGATGACAGATTTCGCTGGCAGCCCCATTCGAAGCATCTACCACCAGCCGGATGCGGGGAGACAGTTTCCTGAAAGGAAACTTGTCCAGAAGAAACCGGACATACCTTTCATAACCATCTGATATAATTGAAATTTTTCCAACATTATTCCGTGGAACATTTTCTGGATCACAAATATTCGCTTCCAGTGCCTGTTCCTGTTCATCCGTCAGTTTGAGACCGCCCCGCTGAAAAATCTTAATACCATTGTCGTAAAACGGGTTATGGGATGCGGAAATCATCACACCGGCCCCGACCCCTTTGAGACACGCAGCCAGATATGCCACCCCGGGAGTGGGAATCACACCGGCCAGGCCTGCAGAGACACCTACGGATGCCGCACCGGCAGCCAGGGCGGCTTCCAGCATATCCCCGGAAATCCGGGTGTCTTTGCCGATCACTATCCGGTCCTGTCCCATGTCCCGGGCCAGCAGACCGGCAGCCCGGCCCACCCTGAGGGCGGTTTCACAATCCATGGGAAACACATTGGTCCGGCCCCGGATACCGTCTGTGCCAAACAATCGTGTCATGCGAGAACAATCCTTGAAAAAGATAATCAGACCGTCAAACGATCCAGTAACGCGGTTTCAATCTCCAGCAGCCAGCCAGAACCCATGATTTTAAGTTCTGGGGGCAGGTGCCGGATGGCGGTAATATAGTCAGTATCATGCCGGGGTGCCGTTTTTTTCAGCCACAGGACCAGGTGTTCGCCCGAAACGGAAAGACCGGGCGATGCCAGGGACTGATCCATCTGTTTGACCGCCCGTTCCATGGCTGAAAAAATCCGGTCATGGGCCCGGGCTGAACCCAGTGTATCACAAAATTTTTCCAGCTGGCGGATTCGTTCCCGGATGCTTTGAACCAGTGTCTGCTGAAGCCCCCGGATCAATTCCCGGGACAGCGCATCATCGGCAAATACGGGTCGCACATGAACATACCAGGCATTCAAGGCAGCCAATCCGGCCATATATTTGATGTTGTGATTGAAAATCCGGACGGCACCGGGATGCATGCCGGTGCGCCTGGGCAGAGAAACCGACCGGGAGGTCACGGCCAGAATCATCCGGTTCGACCGTTCCTCATCCTTGCGGACAATGGAACCGGCACCGGTGACGCACCCGAATCCGATCCGAACCGGGCCCACCATCCCCCCCTGCCCGCCCAGAAAAATGGGCGGTTGATCCAGCATCACTCCCTGGTGAACATTGCCCATCATGGAAGGCGTGGCTTTGTCCTGGTTGGGGGTATAATTGAAATGAACAAACGAAGACCCGACTTCAGAATGATTTTTCCGGCTGGTGCCGCCGGCCATGAAGCAGTCACAGAAATTGATCAGACTGCCCAGCGTGACAAAGGGAAACAGCAGCGTCTGCTTGAGCCCCACGGTATGTGCGGCACATGCCTGTTCTTCCAGTATGGTCCCGGCCCTCACGTGCGCGTTGGAGCCAAACACGTTGTCCCCTAAAAACACGGCCTTTTGAAAAAATCCCCCGTTGAGCTGAACATTTCTGCCCACCAGGCAGTCTTCCAGGGTCACCGGTGCTTCATACCCGATCCGGGCCCCCGGCAGGATCAATGTCTGTTTTCCCAGGATCCGGCACCCCCCGTACACCGTGACAGTATTGCCGGAGATCCGGTCCACGTCCACATCATCGGCCACATGCACCGAGTCCGGGTTGGGCATGACCACGCCTTTGGCCAGCAGTTTTTGCTTGATTGCATCATGAGTCGGTTTCATGGCATTCACTATTAATCGCCCCGGCAGGCCCCTGTCAATAATTATTGGCTGTCACAACAAAAAAATTTCCTTTCAGACGCTCTCTTTACACACAATAAAAATATTGATACATCTTTTATATAATATTATCCCGCAAGCTGAAAGGATACCTTCCGTGATGTATAATTCAGACAGCTTCATCGCCCTGAAAAAACACGCCGTCCGGATGAACACGCCGGAATTTCATTTAAAACACCTGATCCGGGACCCCCACCGTCTGGCCGGTTTTTCCCTGAACATTCCCGGTTTCTTTTATGATTTTTCCCGTCAGCGGATAGATCCGGTTGTCAGACAGACATTAAACGATCTGGCTAAAGACACCGGCGCCAAAGAGATGTTTGCCAAAATGGCGGCCGGAAAACAGGTCAATCCCACGGAAAACCGGGCCGCACTGCATACCGCCGCCCGGGGATTTCTGGATGCAGGCCTGAAGCCGGACGACCCGCAGATTCTCAGCGATATCCAGACCGTAGCCAGCAATATCCGCACCTTTGCCTCTGATATTCACGGCCGGCGCATCACCGGCACCCGGGGAAAGGCATTCACAGATGCCGTCGTCGTCGGCATCGGCGGATCATATCTCGGATGTGAATTTGTTTACCACGCGCTCAAAGCCACCCACCATCCCATACCCGGCACCCGGCACCTGGCGCTCCATTTCCTGTCCAACGTGGACATCGACAACTTCGGCCGGATCACCTCCCGGATCGATCCAGAGACCTGCCTGTGGATCATTGTCTCCAAATCTTTTACCACTACGGAAACCATGGCCAACCTGGCCCAGGTCCAGGCGTTTCTCAAGCGGCACCGGCTCAATCCCGAAGATCACCTGGTGACCATCACCGCCAAAGGCAGCCCGGGGGATGACCCGTCCAATCCGGTCCTGGCCTGTTTTCACATGTTTGATTTCATCGGCGGACGGTATTCTGTCACATCCGCAGTGGGCGGGGTCCCGTTAAGCCTGGCATTCGGTTATGAGACCTTTGAACAGTTTCTGTCCGGGTGCGCCCGGATGGACCGCCATGCCCTGGATGCACCGGTTGAAGAAAACATCCCTCTGACAGCGGCTTTGATCAGCATCTGGAACGTTCAGGTACTGGGATACGCCGCCCAGGCGGTCATCCCCTATTCCAGCGCCCTGTCAAAGCTGGCCCCCCATTTTCAGCAGATTTATATGGAAAGCCTTGGCAAAGGCGTGGACACTGAGGGCAATCCCCTGCCCTGCCCGGCCGGCAGCATCATTTTTGGAGAACCCGGCACCAATGCCCAGCATTCATTTTTTCAACTGGCCCACCAGGGCCCGGCCTTTCCCGTCGAATTCATCGGGGTGCTCAAACCCGGGTACACCGGAGACCAGATCACATCCAGGGGGGTTTACAACCACCAGGAACTGTGGGCCAATCTCATTGCCCAGACACAGGCGCTGGCAGAAGGCCGGAGCCATGTCCTGGCAGCCAGAAGCTTTTCCGGAAACCGGCCGTCATCTCTGGTGGTGATTCCCGACCTGTCTGCAGAAATCATCGGCATGCTGCTGTCTTTTTATGAAGCGCGCACCGTTTTTGAAGGATTTGTCCTGAATGTCAACCCTTTTGACCAGTTCGGGGTGGAACTGGGCAAAACACTGGCATCCGGTATCCGCCGCCAGATGGCAGACCGGAACAGCAGAAACGCATCAGGCGCCCCCCCGGACACGACAACGGCATTTTACCTGAATGCCCTTTATACCGGTCGAATCGATTAAAAACGCTGAACCTAGCAGAACCGGTAAATGGATGCCCCCCAGGTCAGGCCGGCACCCAGTCCCACAAACAATACGGTGTCACCGGGCTTGCCCACCCGTTCCTGGGTGATCGCTTCGTGCAGGGCCAGCGGAATGCTGGCCGCCGTGGTGTTGCCGTATTTTTCGATATTATGGAATATTTTGGACGGCGCCAGTTTCATGAACTGGCCGTACGCCTCATTGATCCGCTTGTTGGCCTGGTGCGGCACCACCAGGTCAATCTCTTCCAGGGTAATTTCCGCTTTTTCCAGGGCTTCTTTCGTGACCATGGGCAGCATCCTCACCGCTTTCTTGAAAATGGCCGGGCCGTCCATCACCGGATAGTATCTGGGATCATCCAGGGGTACTTCCGGAGGTAACCGCTGGATCAACCGGGATGCCGGCAGTTCGGTCATCAGGGAATCCGCATGGTTCCCGTCTGCATGCAGGGCAGATGCCAGCAACCCCGTCTTTTCATCACTGTCAATTCCTTCCAGACAGACGGCGGCAGCCCCGTCTCCGAAAATCACGGTCACATCGCGTCCCCTTGTGGATTTGTCCAGTCCGGAGGAATGCACTTCGCCGCCCACCAGCAGAATCCGGTTGGCCAGGCCGGACTTGATATAGGCGTCCGCCGTGGCAAGGCCATACAGAAATCCGGTACACTGCTGCCGGATGTCCAGCACCGGGGTTTTGTCCAGACCCAGTTTGGCGGCCATCAGGCATCCGGATCCCGGAAACATGATATCCGGACTCAGGGTGGCAAAAATGATAAAATCCAGATCTTGTGCCGCCCATCCGGCATCATCCAGTGCCATCCGGGCGGCTTCGGCTCCCAGGTCGGAGGCCCCGCACTCTTCATTGATCCAGTACCGCTGCTTGATCCCGGTTCGCTGACGGATCCATGCATCCGAGGTCTCCATGATTTTTTCAAGGTCGTGGTTGGTCACCACATGGGGCGGGACATACATGCCGGTGCCGCGTATCGAGGAATTTTTCATCGGTTTTCCTTAAATTTAGTTCGCCTGCCGTTGTTCATAGAAATATTGTTTTTCCATTTTTTTTATAACAGGAATACAGAATTCACAATTCAGGCGTTATAATATTAATTTATTTTTAAAGCAACCCGATAAAACATCCTGTCTCACATGAAAAATTCTTTGACAGATGTCCATATTAATTCTTTACTTCACCAGGGATTTTACATATAGATTTGTTTAGTTTCGCCCGGTGATTGGTTGGTTCTGTTTTTAAACCCGGGATCAATGAATCGTTAACCTTTTTCAGATTCAGGAGGTACTATGAGGAAAATTGCTGTTCTAACGGTGGTGGCTTTTTGCACGGCCATGATGTTCTCTTCTCTGGCACTGGGTGCCAGAAAAACCATTATCAAAATCGGTGTCAACGCCCCGCTGACAGGAGATATTCCCAAAGTTGGTGAAGGTACCAAATACGCGGCCCAGATGTGGCTGGAAGATATCGAGAAAGCCGGGGGCCTGGATGTCGGCGGTAAAAAATACGAAGTGAAACTGGTTATCGAAGACAATGAATCCAAGGCGGAATCCGCTGTCAAGGCCAACACCAAGATGATTACCCAGGATGACGTGCTGGCAATTGTCGGACCTCAATCCTCCAAACAGGCCGTGCCGGCCGGAGAAGTGGCCAACAAGTACAAAACCGTGATGATCAGCCCCTGGTCCACCAACCCCAACACCACTTTGGATCGCCCCTATGTGTTCCGGGGCTGTTTCCTGGATCCGTTCCAGGGACCGGTGGTGGCCAATTTCATCACCGATGAATTCGGATTCACCAAAGCGGCAGTACTGTATGATGTGGCCTCCGACTATCCCAAAGGCCTGGCTGAAGTGTTCAAGCAGGCTTGGGAAGAGAAACACGGCCCCGGCAGTGTGGTGGCCTATGAAAGCTTTACCACCAAGGACACCGATTTTTCCTCCCAGCTCACTAAAATTGTAAAATCTGGGGCCGAGGTCCTGTTTACCCCCCAGTATTACAATGAAGTGCCCCTGATCGTCAGTCAGGCCAAAAACCTGGGATGGACCGGTCCTATTGTGGGATCAGACTCCTGGGGATCGGCGGAAACCATTGAATTGTGCGGAGAAGACTGTTACGGCCTGTTTTTCTCCTCCCATTACGCGGCAGCCGGTGCCAAAGGCGCCACCAAGGCCTTTATCGATCGGTACGAAAAAACGTACGGATATATCCCCGATGACGTGGCTGCCCTGACCTGGGATGCGCTGCGCCTGGCCCAGCAGGCCATTCAGGATACCGGTGAACTTACCGGAAAAATCGAAAAAGACCGTGAAGCTGTGAGAGACGCCCTGGCCCGCATCAAGGATTTTGACGGCATCACCGGTCAAATGACCTTCACCGAAGAAGGCGATCCCATCAAATGTGCGGTCATCGTCAAAATCAACAATCAGGGAGAATATGAATTCTACGGCTCCAGCTGTCCCTGATTTGTGACGCCCTTATCAGTCAAAACTGTGTCAGCATTGCTGCAGGCCCGCCCGGGTCTGCAGCAATGATCCAATTCAACAGGAGTCGGTGAATGGAACCTTTGATAGAATCCTTTTATTATATCCTTCAAAACATTATCAATGCCCTGCAGCGGGGCAGTTTTTATGCCGTGATCTCCATTGGATACTCCATGGTTTATGGGGTATTGATGCTGTTCAACTTTGCCCATGGCGATATTTTCATGGTGGGAACCTATATTGGTTTTGGCATTGCCACCGTGTTTCTGGCTACATTGACCGGACTGGTACCCCCGCCCCTGATTTTTCTGGCCACTGTGTTGGTGACCATGTTTCTGGCATCCTGGATCGGTGTTTTTGTGGAAGTGGCCGGATACCGGCCCCTGCGCCAGGCTCCCCGGGCATCCGCCGCCATCACCGGGCTGATGATCGGCATCATCTTTGAAACCGGTATCCTGATCATGCTGGGTGCCAAACGGTTGAGCTTCCCGCCGCTGATGGAAACCGTCAATTACCATATCGGCGGCATCTATATCACCAATGTCAAGGCCATGATCATCATCCTTTCCCTGCTGCTCATGCTGGCATTGCACGCCTTTATCCAGAAAACAAAATGGGGCATGGCCATGCGGGCCATGTCATACGATTTTCTGGCCGTCCCCCTGATGGGGGTTTCCATCAACATCATCGCCCCTCTGACCTTTGCCGTGGGTGCCGGACTGGCCTCTGTGGCCGGCATTCTGTATGGCCAGGCATACCCGATTCTGGATCCGTACATGGGGGTGCTGCTGGGATGGAAAGCCTTTGTGGCCGCCATTCTGGGAGGCCGCGGTTCCATCAAGGGAGCGGCGCTGGCCGGATACCTGCTGGGCTTTATAGAAATTTTCGTAGCCACGATTTTTCCATCCACCCTGCGGGATCTCATCGCCTATTCCATTATCCTGATCATCCTGACCTTCCGGCCCAGGGGATTTTTCGGAATGGAGCACAGTACCAAACTGCGGCTTTAATCTCTTGACCTGACACACACAGGAACGTCAAATGGGAATTGTAAAAAAATTTCGACAAGTGTTTTCGACTGTCCCTATGCTGGGCTGGTTTCTGGGCACTCTCACAGCGGTGCTGATAGAATATTTCTGGGGATACGATTATATCTCATATTATCTGGGCCTGCCCAAGATCCCGGTATTGTTCGGGGCGCTGATCATGCTGAAGGAGCCGTTGATGATCCCCGGAGCCCTGGCCTACGACGTGGTTGTCTACGTGATTCCGGTGCTGGCTGTGGCAAAACTGACCAGTCCCCTCACCAACCGGGGGGCCGCGCTGCTGGAAAAACTGCCGCTGTGGCTCTCGGCCCTGCTGCACCTGGTGTTTTTGTATGCGGTCCTTCACCTGTGGGCCGGCATCAACGACTACCGGGTCCTGGTGGTCAAACTCTCCCTGATATCCATCATTTTGACGGTGAGCATCAATGTCATCAACGGGTACCAGGGAGAATTTTCATGCTCCCATCCCGGGTTCATGGCCTTAGGGGCATATGTCTCCTCGATTCTGACACTGGTGCTGTTTGCCGACGATAAAATTTTCGGAGCGTCCCTGCTGCCGCCGGCGATGGCCCCGTATCTGTTTCCCCTGGTACTGCTCATCGGCGGTGCTGCCGCGGCCATCGGTTCCCTGGCTGTGGCCATTCCCTCCTTCCGGACCCGGGGCGATTATCTGGCCATCATTTCTCTGGCTTTCATGTTCATTGTCAAATCCGCCATTGAAAACCTGCATGTCATCGGCGGGGCAAGGGGCATGGGGGGCCAGCCGGATCTGGCCCCCCTGCCCGTGATTTTCATCTGGACCCTGCTGTGCATCTGGATCATTCACAATTTTGTAACCTCCATTTACGGTAAGGCGTTGAACACGGTGAGAGACGATGAGGCGGCAGCGGAATCCATGACCATTAAAACCCGCAAAACAAAAATGACCGCGTTCATGTTCGGCGCGTTCTGGGCCGGAATCGCCGGCGGACTGTTCGCCCATGTGATTACCTATATCAACCCGGGCATGTTCAGCATCAACCGGCTGGCGGAAATTCTGGCCATGGTCTACTTCGGCGGGCTCAACTCCATTCTGGGATCCATTGTGGGGGCGGTGAGCATCAACGTCCTGGGTGAAGCCCTGCGGCCCCTGGAACTCTTCAAATGGATCATCATTCCTTTGATTCTGATCTTTGTCATGATCTTCCGACCTTACGGACTGATTTCGTTTACGGAAATCAACACCAGAAAACTGCTGGAAGCCAAACATAAAAGCAAACAAGGAGTGACTTCATGAGTGCGCCAGGCAAAGCTGGTAATTTCTTGTCGGTTAAAGTCCGACATAGTCAAAGGTTAGCCACCGGGCTATCACCAAGGGTGCATTTGTGGCGGTAACAAAGCAAATGAAGCCACCTGCAGGGATGTGCCAGACCGCAACGCAAGTGAAGGTATTGAGCTCCGAAATTTTCAACATTGAAGAGGCCGACGGTTTTCATGAACCGGAAGGCAGTACAAGCTGCGCTGTAAAGGCAAGGTGTGGTTTGCTCTTCCGGAGTCGGAGGCCGTGGTATGGTACAGAAAGGAAATTATCGGAACCTGGGAGACCCGTGCAGTTTCTGCGCAAGCAGATACCTGGAAACAATCTGAAGAGGAGAGGATTCAGGGATGACTGTACGGGAGTCGGACTAATTCATAGTAGAGGAGTAGCAGGGGTAATGCCTTGTGAGGATATGATCCACTCGAAGGGATTAGCGTTTATATGAAACACCGTCATCTTTAAGGACACACTTCACCACTGGCTTTGTTTGTCTGCAAAGTCCATGA
>JAVVEQ010000052.1:0-22192 GCA_032250905.1 Desulfotignum sp.
GTTTCACCAGCCAGGACCCGACGAATCCCAGCAAAAAGCTTGTCATTAAAATAAACATCTGTGTTCTTTATGCGCCTGGCCGGGTTTTATGCCGGCGGTTGTTCAAATACCAGTGTACGGTCTCATCCATACCGCGTGTCAAGGGAACAGGGGGTCCATCTATTTTATCGACCGCTTGCCCACAAGCCATCCCGGCTTGTTTAAATTCGGATATGTGTAATAAACTTCGCTGCCGATGTCAATGCGCACCCACAAATCAGGATCCTGTATCAAGCATTCCAAGGGCATAGACGAATCCGATCAATATATACCAGACAATACTTTCCACAATGTCATAAGCCGTGACTGTAAAACTCCATTCCTGTTCTTCATCCAGATTGTCATGGGTTCGAATACCCGTGGAGACTAAAGTCTGCCTGCTTACAAAAATATCAGTTTCAGCAACGGCAACTACACAGAGGACCGATCCATGAATTAATTTTTTATCGTCTTTCCGAGAGGTGCCAGATATTTTTCAATGCCCGCCCGATCATAAAAATCTGGTGCGGTTCACCCGATTATGCTATAGATCCATGAAAAGTTCAGACAATGTCAGGTCAAGGTTTTGACGGCACTTTTTTCAAGGATTGAAACAAATGATAAAAAACGAAAATGGCTTCTCCTTCATAGAGCTGATGGTGGTGGTGGTCATCCTGGGTATTCTGGCCGGGATGATCGTTCCCCGCTATATGGGGAGAACGGATGATGCCAAAGTGATCAAGGCCAAAGTGGATATTTCCGCTATTGAAACCAGTTTAAAACTGTATCACCTGGACAACGGATTTTATCCCACCACCGAGCAGGGATTGATGGCACTCATAGAAAAACCCACCTCTGAACCGATCCCGCCCAGATGGAGTGAAAACGGGTATCTGGACAAACGGACTCTGCCCAAGGATCCTTGGGGGCGGGATTATCTTTATCTTAGTCCCGGCGTCAACGGGGACTATGATATCCTGTCATACGGCGCTGACGGTGTCCCGGGTGGAGAAGGGAAAAACCAGGATATCAAAAGCTGGGAACTTGAGTGACGTTCAGACAACCATACGGGTTTACCTTAGTGGAACTGATCGTGGTCATCGCACTTCTCGCAACGCTTCTGGCATTTTCCATCCCGGTGTTTAAAAAAAACGCCGTTTTTTCCGACCGGAACCAGGAGTTGGGGGATCTGACCGGGTTGATCACGTTTCTTAAATCCAGGGCGATCAAGGAAAACCAGGATTTCTTTTTGCACATCGATACCGCCTCCGGGCAGACATGGATCACCGACGGATCCATGGATGAAGCGGCACGGGAAAATGCCCGGACCCGGGCCATCCGCCTTGCCGGAAATCTGCGTGTCACAGACATGGAATTTGCCGGAACCGCCCGGCATGCAGGCGCAGATAACCGGGGAAACGGGTCGGAACGGATCATCCGATTCAACCGAAACGGGCATTCTGACAATGTGATCCTTCATCTGGACAGTGGCGGCTCACCGGTTTCGCTGAAAATCCAACCGTTTCTCATGGAAATAGAACCTGTGTTTGAACGGGTGTCTTATGATGACTGCCTGTAATCACAACATAAAAACCGACCGGGGATTCACCCTGCTGGAAATCCTGGTGGCCATGGCGGTCATGGCGGTGGTACTGGTCACCCTGCTCCAGCTGCAATCAGGGACCATCCGGCTGGCCGGTGCCGGCAAGTTCACGGGAACAGTCCCGCTCCTGGCTGCCCGGCAACTGGCCGTCCTGAGCGGCGACCCGTCGACATTCTCCTGTCCGCCGGACAGTTCCGGTTTGGAATATGGCGGGCTTGAATGGACCTGCATTGTGGAGGACGCTGTGTTTGAGTCTCCTGTCACGCTTTCGGATCAACAGGCGGACCGGTTGAAGAAGATCCGTTTCACCATTACCGCCCCGGGCTCCGGCAGATCCTATTCTCTGACCACATGGCGGTACCGGGTTGAGATTGATGACTGATTCGGCCAGACACGGATTCACATTGCTTGAAATGCTGGTGGCCATGGCTGTTTTCTCCATTATTGTGCTCACGTTGTTTTCCACGTTCCGGACATTTTTGTCCGCCTCCGACCTGGTAAACAGAGAAATCCGCCGCCAGGAACGGTTCCAACAGGCAATTCAGGTAATCACCGCAGATCTGGAACAGATTTTTCTGCCTCGGCCCCCCCGGTATCACCCGCCGGATTTCAATGAAGCGCCGGACCCATTCCGGTTTACAGCCACAGAAACCCGGGTGGGCGGCCAGATTTTCCCGCAACTGCAGTTTGTCAGCCTCAATCACCTGGATCTGGGTCCCGGATATATTCACGGGGTGGGCAGAATCAGCTATTATATTAACGGCAATGGGAACCGCTATGACCTGCACCGGTCTGACCGCACGTTTTTAACGGACCATGAGCCGGATCCCTGCACTGATCCGATTCTCATCAAAGACATTCTTTCTTTTTCCCTGACGTTCACAGACCGGCAGGGAAAAGAACATGCCGCCTGGGATTCAGAATCCCGTTTCTTTGAATACACGGTTCCCGCCTGGATCACCATTGACATCATGACCGCCGCAGAAGGTGACCGCGCTCCGGTCACAACCGCTGTATCCATTCCAGTCATCCGGCAGGTGGAAGAATGAAGAACAATCAGAACGGCATGGCCCTGATTGTGGTTCTCGGGGTGATATCCGTGCTGGTGGCGACCGGACTGCATCTCTCCCGTCTCACCAATGAATCGGTCATCATTACCGGACAGCGCACTGACCAGTTCACGGCCCGGGAAATGGCATTGTCCGCCATTCATCTTGCCATGGCCCTGCTGGCGGATGATGCGGCGGAAAACGACATCGATTCGATTCAGGAAAACTGGGCGGATCCGCAGATACTGTCCCAAATGATCGATCAGCTGGGATATTCCCGGGGCCGGATCACGCTTGAGATCACGGATGAACTGGGAAAAATTCAGGTAAATGCCCTGCTGCAGGAATATCCGGGCCATCAGGTGAACCAGGACCAGGTGCGGTTGTGGGAACGGCTGTTGGACCTGCATGTCTCCCGGGACAGATCCATAGATTCTCAGAATCCGGAAGTCATTATCAATGCGCTCATCGACTGGCTGGATTCAGGTGACAACGATGCCGAATACGGACTTTCCGGCGCAGAATCCGACTATTATGCCGGCCTGTCAGTGCCGTATGCCTCTGCCAACGGGGTGTTCAATCATCCGTCTGAACTGTTGAACGTCAGAGGGGTCACTGAAGATCTTCTTTCATTTTTACCGGACCCCAGGGACCCGGATGACCCTGAAAATTTTGAGGAACCCGCACCGGTAACCCTGAAAGATGTGGTTACGGTTTACGGGCTCTCAGATCTGCCGGCCGGCGAAAACCGTTACCGATATCCCGGCAGGATCAATATCAATACCGCCGGAATCGAGGTAATCAAAGCCCTGCTTCCCCGGAGAATCGAAGAATTTGCCCAGGATCTGCTTGACTATCGTGCCCAAAAATCAGAAGATGACGAAATGTTTCTAAACCTTCTTGACAACGGGTGGTATAACCGGGTCATCGTTTTGTCTGCAAAGGAAAAGGAGGTTTTTGACCGAATGATCCGCTATGACAGCAATATATTCAAGGCAACATCCACGGTTGTGCTGAACCGCGCTGAAGTCCGTCTGTCCGCATTCATACTCAGAGAACGGCAGAAAAAGACCAACCAGTGGATCTGCCGGATCATCCAGATGGAAAGGAACTGAACCGTGGGACAGTACCTGATCCTGGATATCACTTCCCATGGCATGGGTGCTGCAGTGTATGAGCGCAGACTGTCCGGAATCAGGCAGATCAACGCCTTTTTTCTTGCAGAAGCGGACATACCCGATTCTCCGGACACTGCGTCACGGATCCAGAGGGCCTTCAATGCCATTGCAGCGGAGATCGATCTGTCATCCTGCACGGAAGCCGGGGTTTTAATCTCTTCCCGGAAGATCAGTTTCCGGAATATCAGCCTGCCGTTTACCAGCCGCCATAAAATTGCCCAGGTTCTGCCCTTTGAACTGGCCCCATACCTTCCCGGGGACGAATATGTGTCGGATTTCCTGCGCCAGGATATTCGGTTTGTAAAAGACCGGCAGCTGCTGTTAACCGCTTCGACCAGCCGGGATCTGATCACGGACATCACCGCATGCCTTCACAGTCATAAAATCAGAACCCGGATCATCACACCCGGCGCGCACGCCAGGGCCGCCGCACACATGGAAACCCCCGATCATCCCCCGGATCAGGTGGTTGTCCACCTGGACCGGGCCGACATCACCTTGACCCTCATTGCCGGTTCCAGTCCGGTCATGGTCCGGACCCTGACCGCACCGGACACCATCGGTGACGTCATCGCCGAAAATGTCTTTCGCATGGTCACGGGATTCAGGCACCTGTCCGGCCTGGACACCCGGTTTCATGTCTGCCTGGCACTGACATCGGATTCTCCGGACCCGGCACCGGTGAAGGAAGCACTTCGCCGGATGACCGCGGCGCATCCGATTTTTAACACCAACGACATTCCCGTTATTGAACCGGACACCAGAAAGCTGTTTGACCTGCTGTTTCAAAAAACCGGCACGCTGTTCAATTTTTCAAAATCCATCCATGGCCCGGAAACCTTTTTCGGCAAATTCAAAACCGAACTGCTCACAACCGCGGTGATCGCCGCCATGGTCGTGATTCTGACCATGGTCAGTTTTCACCTTGACATATCGGCCCTGGAGAAACAGATCGCCCTGGCACGCCTGACCAGTGCCGGGCTTTACAAACAAACTTTTCCCGGAGACGAGCTCCGGCCGGGGTTCTCACCGCTGCTGCTCATGCAGTCCCGGATGAAACAGAAATTAGAGCAGCGCGGGGGCACCCCCCGTCTGCTGGATTTGGACCGGACACCGGACATTGCCGCCATCGATGTGCTGCACGAATTGTCCGCACGCATCCCTGCCGGCATGAACGCCCGGCTCTCCCGCCTGATGTTCAGCAATGACCGGCTGACCCTCTTTGGTACCACCGACGGGTTCAATACAGTGGACAGATTGAAAAATCTGCTGGAGCAGTCCCCCCTGTTCAAAACCGTCACCATCAATACAGCGGATGCAGGCAAAACAGACAACCAGGTTATTTTTCAATTCAGCGTGGACATGTGAACCGGCCATGAACCGTTTATCAACCAGAGAAAAACAGATGATTGCCCTGGGCGGCCTGCTGGTCATTGTCTTTGTGTCCGTGCAGTTTGTTTTTCTGCCGCTTTTGGATCAAAAAAAAGAACTGACCCGGGTTCTGGCCATTGAGCAGGATGCTGTGGCACAAATGACCCGGCTGCAGGCGCAGTACATGGCGCTGTCCCGGGACATGGACACCGGGCAGTCGATCATGGCATCCAGGCCCCGGGATTTTACACTGTTTTCCTTTCTGGATACCCAGGCCGAAAAGAGCGGTGTGAAAAAAAACATCGACTATATGCGCCCGTTTTCCCAGAATCTGGATGACAGCCCGTATGTTGTTTCAAAGGTGCGCCTCAAACTTAAAAACATGTATCTGAATGATTTTATCCGCTTTTTAAACGCCGTGGAAACATCCGGGAACGGTGTGTATGTCATTTCTTTGTCCCTGTCCAAAACCGGGGAAAAAGAAAACCTCCTGGAGGCGGTTCTGGAAGCCCAGACCCTCATGAACAAGGAGCCGAACTGATATGACCATGAAACGCATCCTGAGCTATCTGGTTTATTTTGCTGCAGCTGCAGCGGTTTTCCTTGTCTTTCGCTTTCCTCATCAGGCGGCGGCGGAAAAGATCAGCCGAACCTGCGGCACCCTTTTTCCCGGGCTCAATATTTCCATGGACCGGGTCGATCCAAAGTTTCCTCTGAGGCTGAAACTGGAAAATCCGGTGATCCGGGTGGCAGACACCTTCACAGTGGCACCCGAGGCGTTTTATATCGACATCCCGGTATTTTCACTCCCCGGATCCGACCGGAAGATCGGCTTTGCAGTGTCCCTTCTCAACGGAGAGATCCTGGGTCACATCTCCGGGGTCTCTTTTTACGAACACCGGTATTCTGGAATGAAAATGGATATGACCGGGATTCAGATCAAAGCGCTGCCCCTTGCCTTAGAGGGGATGACCGCACAACTGTCCTTTGACCTGTCCGGCAGATATGAGGTGCCGGACAGGCAGAACAATCCGGCCGGAAGCGGCGGCCTGGTATTGTCCGCAGTGACCGGTACGGTCCAGAATGCATTTCTCAACACACTGGGAATCTCTACCCTTGATTTTGATCAAATCACCCTGGCATTTGTCCAGACCGAAACAGAAATAACGATATCCGAGCTGCTGGCTGTGGGCCGAATCCTGAATGCAAAAGCCAAAGGCCGGATAACCTTGACCGGCGGCAGCCCCCTGAACGCGGAAAACTGGACGGTCAGCATGGAAGGCAGCCTGCATCCTCAGCCGTCCCAGGTTTCCAGATTCGCCGGCCTTCTGCCCATGGAAAATCTGTTCAAAACCCAACCGGAAAAAGGCATTCCCTTCACTGTAAACGGCCCGGCCACAAACCTGGACATTGCACTATGAAACCCGCATTTCTGATTCTGCAACTGCTGCTGCTCACCCTTGGGGCGTATCTGTTTGCAGGCATGGTTTATCAGCCGTTAATCCGTCCTTCGGACGCGGACATCACGGGTCGGCAGATCCGGGCCCTGCCTCTGGCAGACACCGATGAAACCGCTGCCCTGCCCGACCGGCAGAAAAAATACCGGATCATTACCGACAAAAACCTGTTTCAGGTGCTCACCCATCCCCCTGACTCCGACCGGAACGCATCTGCGCCGGGTTCTACAAAGGAACCTTTGGAAAAGACCCGGCTGCAGCTGGCCCTGTGGGGGACTGTCACCGCTGCGTCAAAAAATGCGTCCTTTGCAGTGATTGAAAACAAAAAAACCGGTGAACAGTCGCTTTTTCAGGTGGGAGATCAGATCGAAGGGGCAACCATCCGGGAAATTGGCCGCAACCAGGTGATTTTGCGTGTCAACGGCAAAGACCAGCTGCTGGAAGTGGACTTCACCCGGAAACCGGCGGCACTGGTGTCGTCGCCTCCGACACTGCCTGAGCCGGAAACCGGGCTGACCGAACAGGAACCCGCAACAGTACCCGGGCTGCCCAGCCTGATGAAACAGGCCCGGATCCGGCCGTTCTTCTCCAATGGAAAACCCGATGGCCTGCTCCTGTACGGCATCCGGAACGATTCGATCTTTCAGCAGATCGGGTTGAGAAACGGGGATATCATCAAAGCCATCAACGACAGCGACATCCTTTCCGCCCAGGATGCTGTAACCATTTATCAGTCCCTGAACACACCGCTGGAAGAGATGCCCGATATCCGGTTCACCATCCAGCGGCGGGGGAAATTACAGGAAATTGTTTACAATGCGCAGAATAATGAATACACAGTGGAAAACGCTTCAGATGAATAAGAAAGGATTATGGGCCACATGATCAGGACCATGGTATTCAGCCATTTGAAACACACTTGCTCATGCCTGCTGCTGGGCAGCCTTTTATGCGTCATCGCCCTGATTTTTTTTCCGGTTCAACCGGTTCTGGGGCAGAGCACCCCGGCGCAGGACACCGAACTCATCGCCATTGATTTTGACAATGTGGATATCAAGGTGTTCATCAAATTCATCAGCAAAATCACGGGAAAGAATTTTGTGTTGGACAGCCGGGTACGGGGCAATGTCACGGTGATGTCCCCCACCCGGCTGTCTGTGGCGGACGCCTATAAAGTGTTTGAAACCGTTCTGGAGATCAACGGGTTTTCCGTGGTTGAATCCGGGGAAATCTTTAAAATCATCCCCTTGCCCGATGCCAAGGGCGACAATATCGACACCCGGATGACCTCAAAGGCGGATGAGCCGTCGGACCGGCTGGTCACCCGGATTATCCCCCTCAGGTATGCGGATTCGGACGAACTTCAGCGCCTTTTCATTCCGCTGCTGCCCAAGGGCAGCGTCATGCTGTCCTACAAGGACACCAACATGCTCATCGTCACCGCGTCCCTGGCCAGCATCGAACGCCTGCTGAAAATTATCCACGCCATCGATGCCCCGGGTATCGGCAAAACCATTTCCGTGATCCCGGTCAAACACGCGGATGCCGCCAGACTGGTGACCACCCTGACCGGCATTTACAGCGCCCGGCAGAAAGAAGAGAAAAAAGCGCCGGAAATGGGCATGATGGTTCATTTTGTGGCGGATGAACGGACCAATGCCGTGGTCCTTCTGGCCAATGAGACGGAAACCCTGCGGGTGGAGGAACTGATCGACCTGCTGGACCGGCCCGCCCCCAAAGGAGAGGAAAGGATCCGGGTCTTTTATCTGGAACATGCCTCGGCCGAAGACCTGGCCAAGGTGCTTCAAGAACTGCCCACCCGGGAAACCGCCAAGGCCACCGAAGGGCAGAAGCAGGCCCCGTTGCTGTCCGATGCCGTCCACATCAGCGCGGACAAGGCCACAAACTCCGTGATCATCATGGCGGAAAAAGAGGATTATGCCGTGCTGGAGGATGTGATTGCCAAACTGGATATCCCCCGGTCCATGGTGTATATCGAATGCCTGATCATGGAGGTCAATGTCAACCGGGGCCTGGATATCGGGACGGAATGGCGCACCTCCCAGGAATTTGACGGGGACCAGAAGGTCGGATTCATGGGGTTCGGCGGCACCGGGGACAGCGGATACAGCGGCCTGAACCAGGTATCTGATGACGGGTCCCTTCCCCGGGGGTTCTCTCTGGGGGTCCTGGGCAAGAATATCACCATCGGCGGGGTGACATTCCCGGATATCCAGGCCATTGTCAGGGCCTACCAGACGGACAAGGATGTTCACATCCTGGCCACCCCCCAGCTGCTGACCACGGAAAATGAGGAAGCCGTCATCACGGTGGGCAAAAACGTCCCGTTCCAGACCCGGTCGGCCGCAGAATCCGCCACCGAGGTGTACAGTTCCTTTGAATACCGGGACGTGGGCATCACCTTGAAAATCACCCCTCAGATCAGCAAGGGACGGCTGGTGCGGCTCAATGTGTTCCAGGAACTGACCAAGCTGGACACGGTGAACCAGAACAACCCGGACCGGCCCACCACATTCAAGCGTCAGATCGAAACCGCCATCATCGTGGAAGACACTTACAGCGTGGTCATTGGCGGGCTGATCGATGAAACCGTCACCCAGTCCGAATCCAAAACCCCGTGTCTGGGGGATGTCCCGGGTCTGGGATGGGCGTTCAAAACCATTTCCGAAGGTGAAGAGCGCACCAACCTGTACGTGTTTCTCACCCCCCGGGTGATCAAAAATCCCCTGGAGGTCCAGCAGCTTCTCGACGAAAAAAAACAGGATATGGAACGGGATTTTGAGAAAGGCGCCATCCCGTTGTATCAGAGACTGGACCGGCTCAGGGACCGCATGTACGGTCCCCCGGAACAAAAGGCCATTCCTTGAATCATGATCCAGGAGCTTATCGATATTCTGACTGAAGAATACGGGGTGCCGGCAAAGGACACCGAAACCCTTGTGACCGCCTATGAGCAGGACAGACCCGGCCTGATGAATGCTGTACTGGCCGCCCGGCTGGTCCCCGAACCCGACCTGCTGGAAATTCTGGGCCGGATTTACCATCTCTCGGTCAGTCAGGTTCTGGAACCCGACCATGCCGAGGATGCCTGGACTCGGAAGATCTCCCGCAATTTTCTGAAAAAAGCCTGCCTGGTGCCCCTGATCCGGCAAGGCAGCCGGCCGGTCATCGCCCTTAACGATCCATCGGACCTGGGTCCGGCCGAGGATGTGGCCGCCCTGATCGAACTGACGGACTACGACCTGGTGCTGGCCCCGAAAAACCGTATTTTATGGGCGGTGAACATCCTGTATGACCGGTCCGGTGACAGCGCCCGGCAGCTGGCCCGGGACATGGAAGGCAATGAATACATCATCGATGATTCAGAACAGACCGCCGACCTGCTGGATGAGGTCAGCGACGCCCCGGTCATCCGGCTGGTGAACCGGATGATCTCCCAGGCGGTCAAGGCTGGTGCCAGTGATATCCACATCGAACCGTTCCAGCAAAGCCTCAAGATCCGGTACCGCATCGACGGCATTCTTTACGAACGCCTGACCCCGCCCAAGGGTATCCAGGCGTCACTGATATCCCGGATCAAGATCATGGCCAGCATGAATATCGCTGAAAAACGCATCCCCCAGGACGGCCGGGCACAGGTCCGCATCGGGGACCAGGAGATCGATATCCGCATTTCCACCGTGCCCACCAGTTACGGCGAACGCCTGGTCATGCGGCTGCTCAACAAATCCGGCTATTTTCTCTCCCTGGACCAGTTTGGCCTGTCAAATGACCATTTTGACCGTCTGAACCGCATCATCCGCCAGACCCACGGCATCGTCCTGGTCACCGGTCCCACCGGGTCCGGCAAAACCACCACCCTGTATGCCGGGTTGTCGGAAATCAATTCCCCGGACAAAAACATCATCACCATTGAAGATCCGGTGGAATACAACCTGACCGGCATCGGGCAGATCCAGGTAAACCCGAAAACCGGGGTCACGTTTGCCAGAGGGCTCCGGGCCATCGTGCGCCAGGATCCGGATGTGATTCTGGTGGGTGAGATCCGGGACATCGAAACCGCCGGCATTGCCATCCAGTCCGCCCTTACAGGTCACCTCGTGTTCTCCACCCTGCACACCAATGACGCGGCTGGTGCGGTCACCCGTCTCAAGGACTTAGGCGTGGAGCCGTATCTGATCGCCTCATCGGTGAATGCCATCATTGCCCAGCGCCTGGTGCGCATTTTGTGTCCCCGCTGCCGCAAGCCTTATGTCCTGACTTTGGAAGATGTGAAAACCATGCACATCAACGGGTCGGACCTGGTGGGTACCCAGGTCTACAAACCCCGGGGATGCACCCATTGTTTCGATACCGGATACCAGGGGCGCCAGGCCATTTTTGAAATCCTTGAACTGGACGATGAGATCCGTCAATTAATTCTGCAGACCTCTGAAACCGGAAAAATCCGGGAGATGGCGATCAATAAAGGCATGGCCACTCTGCGGAGCGACGGCATGGCCAAAGTGCTCCAGGGCATCACATCCATCCGGGAGGTATTCCGTGTCACCCAGGAATAACCGGATGATCCTGTGCCTGCTGGCGGTACTGTGCCTGACTCTCCCGGCCGGGGCCCAGTCTCCCTCAAATCCTGACACACCGAAAAATCCGATCCTCCGATTTTATCAAGCAACCATTTCCCGCGCGGATGGTAACCGCTGCCCCATGTACCCGAGCTGTTCCGGATATGCGGACCAAGCCTTTAACAAACACGGACCGGTCATGGGATGGATCATGACCTGCGACCGCCTCCTGCGGTGCGGCAGAAGCGAGACCCAGCTGGCACCCGACATCCGCATTCATGGCCAGACCCGGGTGTTTGATCCTGTCGACGCCAACGACTTCTGGTGGTTCACGCCCCGGCCCGATCCGGAGGAACCATGACGGAAGCTGGACAGGGACCGGATTTCAAAATCTTGGTGTCATTGCTGTCGACCTGCCTGGTGTGGGTTCTCTTCGAACTGATTCAACCCGGACAGGTCACTGCGGCAGACGATCCCGGACTGACCCTTTCTCCGGACCGGCAGTTCGCCTATGCCGAGACCCTGTTCCAGGAACAGGATTTCCGGACGGCGGAAGTGGAATTCAAGCGGTTCGTCCATTTTTTCCCTGCAGACCCCCGGGTGGATGAGGCGGTATTCAAGACCGGGATGGCGCTTTTTTATCAGAAACAGTTCCATGAAGCCGCCCGGCATTTCAACGATCTTATCCGCGAGGACCCGGGTCTGTCGTCCTCTTTTACCACAGAGGCGTATTTCATGCAGAGCCGTGCTTTCAGAGAGATGGACAACCTGGGTTACGCCCGGGTGACACTCCAGAACCTGCTGCTTCTTACAGAGGATCCGGCTGTCCGGGACCAGGCCTATCTCGACCTGGCCGGCATTCATATTCATGCCAGCCGCCAGCCGGGTACGGATGAACTGGATCAGGCATTGGCGTTCCTGGAAAACATATCTGCTGACAGCCCTTTTGAAGAACAGAAAAATGAAAGAATATCCCGTATCAGGGAAGTCCGGTCCGTACCGGGAAAAAATCCGGTTCTGGCCGGTGTCTTCGCCGTCATCCCCGGCGGCGGGTTCCTCTACACCGGCCGGTTCCATGACGCGGCGGCCGCGTTTATCATCAACACCGGACTGGGTCTGGCGGCATGGAAGGCGTTCGACCAGGACAACCCGGCCCTGGGCGGCGTGATCACCCTGGTCGGATCCGGGTTTTATTCCGGCAGCATCTATGGATCGATCTCAGCCGCCCACAAGCACAACCACCGCCTGAAAACCCGGATACTGGACCGGGACTTTCAACTGGATGCGGGATTGACCCCTGAACATCCCGGCCTGGCCGTATTTTTCACCCGCCCGTTCTGAACAAAGGGTATTTCCGCCTACATGATCAACTGGTTGATCTCGACAATGGGCAGGCAGACCGCAAGGATGATCAGGCCCACCACCACGCCCATGACCAGAATGATCACCGGTTCCACCAGGGCAGTGGCAGCCGCCACTGCCGTCTGGACATCTCTTTCATACAAATCCGCAGTCTTGTTGAGCATTTTTTCCAGTTCTCCACTGGCCTCCCCAACCTGAATCATCCGAGAAGCAAGAGATGGAAAATTCGGGCTTACAGAAAGTGCCGCCCCAAGTTCCCCACCCTGCTCCACCCGGTCAGCCGCGGTTTTAATTAGTTCCGATATCACCTGGTTGCCGGCAATTTTTCGGGCAATGGTCAATGCGGTTAACAACGGCACCCCGTTTTCCAGCAACGAACCCAGAGTCCGGGTAAACCGGGCCGCAATGATTTTTTTAATTAAATTGCCGGCAATGGGCAGTCGGATCACAACCAGATCGGTATACCACAGCCCTTTGCCGGTTTTCCGGATCATCAACACCCCTAAACAGACCAGGATCGGCGCCAGCAGGACAGCCCACCATAAACGAGTAAAAAAATCACTTACTCTAATCAGAATCAAAGTGGGTAGCGGCAGCGTCTGGTTCATATCAAAAAAAATCTGGGTGATGCCGGGCACAATATAGGTCAATAAAATCACCAAGACCAGAAACCCGATAACGGACATGATCACGGGATAGGCTAGCGCCGTCTGAATTTTTTTTTGGGTAGTGTCCCTGTGTTCGCCAAAATCCGCCAACCGTTCCAGCACTATATCAAGCGTGCCGGAAGACTCTCCGGCTGCCACCATATTAACATACACCCCGGAAAACACCCGGGGAAAGAGTTTAAGTGCATCTGAAAAGCTGCGACCTTCTTCCACGGCATCCTTGATTCGAGACAGCACTTTCTGAAACGCCCGGGATCGGGTCTGGCCCGCCACCGTGCCCACGGCTTTCACCAGGGGGAACCCTGCGGACAGCAGCGTGGCCAACAGCCGGGTCACCATGGCAATATCTGATGACCTGATTTTTGAAAACCCGACTCCGGAAAAACGAATCCTGTGGCTCCCTGCCTTTTCATTTTTCCCGGAACTGATCTGGGCCATGTTCACTGGATACAATTCCTGATCCCGGAGCCGGGAACGTGCAGCCTGAAGACTGTCCGCATCCACCAGCCCGGTAATTTTTTTCCCTTTTGTATTCAGTGCTTTGTATTCAAATACCGCCACTGGATCTCATTACCCCTTTTTTCACCACATCTTACTGTACCGGCACCCTTTCCTGACATGGGCTATCATTTCGTTTTTCATTTCAAAGATTTCTTTCAGTTTAGAGCAGATTACCATTCCAGTCTTTTAAACTCAAGGGCGATACTCGATCCCTTCGCACATCAACAATCTTGTGGACTGAATCAACCTTAATCACAACTCTTGGAGCATTCGTCTAAGCTGTCGCCGCCAGTGTTCCGGAGATATGCCGATCGCCGCCACCAGATCGCTTTTATCCAGAACGCTGAAATCCGGTCGATGGGCCGGCGTCGGGTATTGCCTGCCGGGGATCGGCAGCACCTGAATGGTCCTGTTAAGCAACCCGGCCGCCAAGGCCTCCTCCTGGACCGCCACGGCGAAATCATACCAGGATGCCACCCCGGCATCCGTCCAATGGAAAACCCCGGTGAGTTTTTTTTCAATCGCCGCCCACACAGCCTGTGCAAGCCCTTTTGCCCAGCAGGGCGTCCCCACCTGATCATCCACAACCGTCAGCACCTCTTTTTCTTTCATCAGGCGAATCATGGTTTTGACAAAATTATTCCCATGGGCCGCGTACAACCAGGCGGTGCGGATGATCAATGCATCGATTCCCAAAATTTCTGAAACCGCCTGCTCGCCGGCCAGTTTTGTCTTGCCGTACACCGATTTCGGGTCTGGTCGGTCATCGGGTTTATAAGGCCGGCTTTGGTCACCGCCGAACACAAAATCCGTTGAAATGAGGACCAGACGAGCCCTGGTCTTTTTGATCGCCCGCGCCAGATTGGCCGCTCCAGTACAGTTGACCGCATGGGCGGCACCGGCATCTGATTCCGCTTTGTCCACCTGGGTGTAGGCAGCGCAGTTGATCACCCAGTCTGGCGCATGGGCCTCCAATACCCTGTCCACCTGTATCGAATTCGTAATATCAATCTCAGGCACATCCATACCAAAGGCACGGGTTTCAGTGGGGCAGGTTTGGAGCAGTTCAGATCCCAGCTGCCCATTCGCTCCGATGATCAGCACTTTCATGAAAAAACCTCGGCATTCCTGAACGGCACTCCCCCCTCATCCTTGGGTGACAATAGCGGTAGTTCCCCTCCGGATAGAGGCCAGTTTATGCCTATGATCGGATCGTTCCACAGAATGACCCGTTCATTTTCCGGTGCATAATACCGGGTGCACTTGTACAGAAATTCCGCATGATCGCTCATGACATAAAATCCATGGGCAAATCCCGGGGGAACCCAGAGCATATGCTTGTTTTCGGCGCTCAGCACCACCCCGATCCACCGCCCAAAATCCGGTGAACTTTTCCGGATATCCACGGCCACATCAAACACTTCTCCAGTGATCACCCGCACCAGTTTTCCCTGGGGATGCAGGATCTGGTAATGCAGTCCCCGCAGCACCCCTTTGCCGGACCGGCTGTGATTGTCCTGGATAAACACGGCATCTGCAACCTTTTCACGGAACTCGTTGTCCCGGAACGTTTCCATGAAAAATCCCCGGGCATCGCCGAACACTTCCGGCCGAAGGATTTTAACCTCGTTCAGGGATGTGTCGATTATCTGCATCATTCAGTCCATCTCCTTTTTAGCAATTGGATGTAAACAATCCCTCCAGATAGGTCCCGTAATCCGTTTTTTTGTAATCACCCGCCATAGCCAGAACCTGATCCTGATCAATATAACCCATGCGGAACGCGACCTCCTCCAGACAGGCCACCTTTAAACCCTGGCGTTTTTCAATGGTTTCAATAAACAGGGATGCTTCCAGAAGTGACGCATGGGTCCCGGTATCCAGCCAAGCGGTTCCCCGGCCCATCTGCTCTACATGAAGAGTTCCCTGTTTCAGATACGCCATATTCACATCTGTGATTTCCAGTTCCCCCCTTGGCGATGGTGACAGGCTTCTGGCAATGTCAATAACCTGGTTGTCATAAAAATAAAGGCCGGTGACGGCAAAACGGGACTTAGGGCATGCGGGTTTTTCTTCAATATCAATTGCCAGGCCGTTAGCGTCAAATGACACCACTCCATACCGCTCCGGGTCCTTGACCGGATACCCGAACACGGTGGCGCCTTTTTCTCTGGCCGCCGCGTTTTGAAACCGCTCGGAAAGTCCGTGTCCGTAAAACAGATTATCCCCCAGAATCAGGCTGACATTATCTGTTCCGATGAAGTGTTCTCCGAGGATAAAGGCCTCAGCCAGCCCTTTAGGTGCCACCTGCTCCTGATAGAAAATCTGGATTCCCCACTGGGACCCGTCATCCAGCAATTCCCTGAACCGGGGCAGATCATGAGGGGTGGAAATAATGAGAATCTCCCGGATGCCGGCCAGCATGAGTACGGACAATGGATAAAAAACCATGGGTTTGTCATATACAGGCAAAAGCTGCTTGCTGGTCACCCGGGTTATAGGGTACAACCGGGTGCCATTCCCGCCTGCCAGAACAATTCCTTTCATATTCTACCTCTTTTTAATTTCATTGCGATGTTTCATAATGGGTCCTGATCCACTCCCGGTAAGCCCCGGTCTGGACGGACTTGACCCAGTTCATATGCTCCAGATACCAGTCAATGGTAGCAGACAAGGCCTGCTCAAAGGTATGACTGGCCCGGTAACCGATTTTTTCAAATGCCTTATCCGGATTGATGGCATACCGGAAATCATGGCCCGGCCGATCCGTCACAAAGGTGATCCATTCCCGGCTGGTGCCCTCAGGATTACCGGTTTTGTTATCCATGAGGTCACAGATGGTTTCAACAACCGCCAGGTTGGTTTTCTCCTCCCCGCCGCCGATATTGTAGGTTTCTCCATTCTCCCCGTTTTCAAAGGCCCGGACCAGAGCCTCACAGTGATCCGCCACATACAGCCAGTCCCTCACATTAATTCCTTTGCCGTAGACCGGCAGGGGCTTTTTGTCCAGAATATTGAGTATCATCAAAGGAATCAATTTTTCCGGAAACTGGAACGGCCCGTAATTGTTGGAGCAGTTGGTCACCACCACGGGCAGGCCGTATGTCCTGAACCAGGCTTTGACAAAATGATCCGATGCTGCTTTGGACGCGGAATAAGGACTGGAAGGATCACAGGGCGTGCTTTCGCTGAATGGAGGGTCATCCGGCCCTAAACTGCCATATACCTCGTCCGTGGACACATGCACAAACCGAAAATCCGCATCCGGATATTTCCGGACATGGGCCTGTGCCGCTTCCAGCAGCCGGAACGTGCCGGTGACATTGGTGTGCACAAACACCTCAGGGCCGGCAATGGAACGATCCACATGGGATTCGGCCGCAAAATGGAACACCCCTTCAAATTGGTAAGTGTCAAACAATTGTTTCAGCAATGGTGTATCACAGATGCTGCCGTGGACAAAGATATATCCGGGATCCTTCTCCAGATGGCGGTGATTAGCGGGGTTGCCGGCATAGGTCAGGGCATCCAGATTGACGACATGCCAGTCCGGTTTATGTTTATGCACATAATGAATAAAATTGGTCCCGATAAACCCGGAACCCCCGGTGACCAGAACAGGTGTCATATATGTTGCTCCTTTATTTTTTCTGCTGTGGTGCTGCGAATATTGACCCCGGCAAACAAAAACCCGGTCATGAACACAAAAAACCACCCTTCCGGATTGTCCTGCAACGGCGATGCCGTCATGCAGGCAATCAGCATCAGCAGTCCCAGCACCCCATTGGTCAGTGCCGTGGACACGGGAATGCTGAAGCCGAACAGAACCAGTAAATATTTATTTGCTGAATGCAGATGTTGAAAGTATGGTCTCATAGATTCCTTTAATCTCCCGGGCCGTCCTCTTGACATTGAACAGCTTTCTCGTATGAGCATGTCCTTTCCATGCGTGTGCTTCAGCCTGATCCGGATGGTCCAGGTAATATAGTATTTTTTCTGCCAGGTCCATTGGATTACCGGCCTTTGCCAGCAATCCGGTCTGCCGGTGTTTGATCACGTCCGGAAACCCGCCGACATCGGTTGTGATGGTGGGAATTTTCATCAACAGTGACTCCACCGCTCCTCCAACGTTTTCAGAATGGGAGGGATGGACCGCAATGTCAAAACCGGAATACAGGCGGGCCGCATCTTTGTGCTTGTCCGATGCAACGGCAACCGCGGCAATCAGGTCTTCGTGCTCTTTAAGACCTCTTTTCTGCCCAAGATACCGCTTGGGAGGATACATATAAGCCACCATGCCGACCACCCGGGTCAGACCCGAAACCCGCCCCTTTGAGAATGGCTTTGGAATGTGAACTTCTGTCGCTGGGCATATCTATTGTGCCCACGTATTCACCCCATTGCACCATCAGCCAGGATCCGGCAAATCCCAGTAAAAAACCCGATAGGATCAGTGTCATTTCCTGTCTCTATTTATATGAAATTTTTCACGGGGTGCATCACCAAAATCACTCACGGCCTGAATCCTTTCCTTTTCTGCCCGCCCAATGATACAGTGCCATCAATCCGAACCGGGTCCACACGCTGCCTTTTACCAGCCACATCAACAGTCCTGGATACTGGTGCCGGAAAAATTTGTTGTAAAACCGCAGCATGCCTTTGTGTTTGTATAATTCCACGGCAATGGGCCTGGAAGTGCTGCAATATCCCTGATGATGGACGGCTGATGCATCCGGCACGAACCAAATCTGCCAGCCTTTCTGACGGAAACGCATGCACCAGTCCAGATCCTCGCAATGCATGAAATACCGCTCATCCAAAAAACCGACATCCTGCAATGCTTTCCGGGTGACCAGCATGAAGGCCCCGGAAATCGCTTCCACTTCCACCGGATGGTCCGGCAGCGGGGTTGTGTTGAGGGCAAGTCCCTGGAATCGGGGATGACCGGCAAACACCTTGTCCAGATGCAGCACCTGCACCAGAGAGCGCCAGGGGGTCGGTACCTGGCGCCGGCACCCGGCCTGTTCACTGTCATCCGGATTGCAGATCAGACAGCCGGCCATTCCCGCATCAGGGATATTCGCCAATACCTGCACCACCCGGGCAATGGTGTCAGGACTCACAAGGCAGTCCGGATTCAGCAGCAGCAAAAACTGACCGCCAGCCTTGGGAATCAGGCGATTGACCGCTGTGGCGAAACCGACGTTATTCTTGCTTCTGAACAAGGAAAACCGGGGTTCCCCGGCAAAAGTCTCTGACAGGGCATCCGGGCTGGCGTCTTCTGATGCATTGTCCCACACCAGCACTTCAACACGGAAGGGAGACTTCAAGACGGCGCTGACACAGTTTATCACCATCTTCCCGCCATTAAAGTTGACAATCAAAACAGAACAGAATGCTGAATCCATTTTATGATTTTTACCTACATTTTCCAACTGGGCGACCTGATGACGTCTTGTATCTGACCCACCGGCAAAAACGCTACCCTGCATGAGAATTCTCTTCATTGATTTTCACGTTGCTATTTTTCACAGTAAAAAGTGAAAAAACCAGATCTTTCATGAATTGGAATTGGTTATCTGCATCCAAATATTCTTTTTTGTACAGTTTTTTATCCAGAAAACAGGTGCGGTCAGCTGAGAATCGGTTACATATGTCGGTTAATGCATCGACCAGAGCATCCACGGACAGAACAACGGAATGGATGTTTTCATGCCATTCAGACAAGTCTTTACCGGCAAATGAACTGGATATGACACCTATACCGAACATGGCCATTTCCATGGGAGGATAACTGGGATGCGGAGAAATCATCAAAGAGATTCCCACACCTGATTCTTTCAATATTTCACTATAGTTGTCAAGGGAGAGTTTGCCCACGGATTTGAGTGTCATATCATTTCCCAAATCAATGTCCGGATGCTTTTCCCCGGCTGAAATCAAAGCCCAGTCATGGACTTTGGGCTGAATCCAGACCCAGTTTTTCAACACTTCTATAATCAGAGAAAAGGCATTACGTTCCACACTGGGCCGTCCATACACAAGAATCTGCTTTTTTTTGACACCGGCACGGATATTTTCCAACTTTTTTTTTAAATTATGGTTCAGCACCGGTTCGAACACGAATTCATCATCAAAATTGTATCTATTCTGTTTGAAGAACCCATGAAGCAGGGATGAATTGAACACCGCTGTCTGGGGAAGCTTGTTTCGGTAGGTACTTTCTGCCAGCGCAAACTTACTGGACCATGAATAAAAGCCAGGCTCAAAATCCTGGATAAAGTAAATCATCTTTCGGATGGATTTGCCGTATGTCTTGTGCTGCCAGCGTATTATTTTTTGAGCATTGAATGCGGTCCACCAGGCGGTGGCCATGAAATAGTCGTTTTCTCCCACAGGGATGGTTTTTCCAGCTCTGTCTCCGAAACCGACAATCTGGTTGCCATGGGAACTATCTGTCGAAGCTGACACAATCGCATAATCGGTGAAACGCTTTTCTGCTTCCCGTTCAATCATGGTATCAGTTGTGATAATTCTTTTTGGGACACCGGCTTCGCGTGCGGCCTGCTCAAAAAAAGACAAGGCCGTGGAAATTCCCCCGAAGACATGGGCCTGATTGACGGATGGAACCAATAGGTTAATTCTCTGATCGGAATACTCTGACCGCCGGGCGTTGATGGGAGTTATCTCGGGAATCGATGAATTCATTGTCGCCGTGATATGGGGATGCATCATTGCTTTCAACTTTTCCCTTATGAAAGCATTTTTCATGGCATATGCTGCAACACTATGGACGAATCTGTTCAACATGATGTTACATTTTTTTATTTTTTAGGACCGGGGTCAGGCTCTCAAGACTCAGGTTCGGGTTGTAATATGGATCCCCGCTTTGTATCAATTCGGCATACTCTATTCGGGACATTTCAAAATCCACATCCGGTATATACGAGGTTCTGGATTTGGATTCAAGATGATACAGCTTCACATAAGGATTGTACAGGTTCATATATCCCTTTTTCAATGCTTTCAAAGCAAAAGCCACATCACTGCCGCAGATGATGAATTCTTCATCAAACCCGTTGATCTCATCAAACACTTTTCGTGAAACCCCAAGGCAGGCCCCTGTAACCGCCGATACATTCCGCGTGAGCACGGGGGAAACAAAAGGATGAAAAAAATGCACTGGTGAACAGTTTTTAAAAACATGGTCTGCCCACCCGCCCATACCCACAACCACACCTGCATGCTGAATGGTGTCATCTTCGTACAGCAACAGCCCGCCCACCACCCCGATTTCAGGTCTGGACGCGTTTTCACAGATTCGCGTCAGCCATTCCGGACTGATCACTTGGGTATCATTGTTCAAAAATATCAGAATCTCTCCTGAGGCATGGCGGGCACCATGATTGTTCAGCCTGGACCAGTTGAAAGAATACGAGGCGTCAATCACCTGAATGTTGTCATATTGCTTGGTGACTGTCTTGAACCACTCCCGGGTTTTCTCTTCTTTTGAGTCATTGTCCATGATCAGAACTTCGAAGTTGGTATGTTCGGTTTTGTCTATGATGCTGTAGATGCAATCAGAAAGCAATTCAGATTGATCCCGGGTTGGAATGATGATGGATGCCTTAATATCCCCGGACAATGGGTAACGGGCGTCATACACAAAACGGTTTGCGGTTTTATATGCACGGGCCTCCTTGCCATAGACCCGTTTCAAATGACAGTCCAGCGCATTCAGGCCCGCTGACTCGGATGCAGGTTTTGAGTCGGAATTTAAAGCCGTTGATGAAGCAATCTCCCGCCAGAAATAAAGTATTTTGGGAATGTGATATATATGTGTCGTCAGTTCGGAAAACCGCAGCATCAGGTCATAATCCTGGCTGCCGTCAAACCGGGAGTCAAACCCCCCGGCTTTGTCGAACAAAGACTTTTTAAATACCAGAAAATGACAGATATACATCTGAGACTTGAGCAGGTCCGGCGACCAGTCCGGCTTCAGAAAAGGGCGTTTTTTGTTACCATGGATATCCACCCTGGCTTCATCTGAATAAATCACATCCGGATGGTGGTCATTAATGGCTTTGGCCACCTCATACAAAGCATTTTCACGCAGCAAGTCATCATTGTCCAGCAACGCCACAAATTCACCGCCGGCCATGGCAACCGCATCATTTGAAGCGCTGGAAATCCCATTGTTTTTTTCATTAAAACGAACAGAAATCTTCGCATTGTCGAGTTGTCCCAAATACTGCCGGATGTCAGGACGAGTTGATCCGTCATCCACGATTATCAGCTCGAAATTGTCATAAGCCTGGTTCAGTAACGATTCAACCGCAAGCATCAGCCATTTTTTTTCCACATTGTATACCGGCATAATCACTGAAATTTTTGGGTACTTG
>JAVVEQ010000053.1:0-20639 GCA_032250905.1 Desulfotignum sp.
GGCGGCGGCATGGGCGCAGCCGCCATATTTGAGCGCCTTTAATCCATCGCCTTTTAACAAATAACCACACCACCTTCGGCCGGTATTCTGAGAAATCAGACTACCGGCCGTTTTTTTCATTCGATCTTTTCTTGACACCCGGTCCTTACTTGCATAATGTGATTCTTATCATGATCGACCACCAGAAAATACTGATCACCGGGAAATACCCGGCCGCGGGCATAAACCTGCTCAAACAGGAGCGGTTCCGCCTCACCATCTGGGAAAAAGACCGGCCCATGACACCGGACGAGCTGGCAGCCCGGGCAGGGGATCACCAGGCTCTTCTGTGTACCCTCACCGACCTCATTGACAAACGGTTCCTGGAACAAAGCCCGCACCTGGAGATCATTTCCCAGTTTGCCGTGGGATATGACAACATCGACATCCCGGAAGCCACACGGAAAAAAATTCCCGTGGGCTATACCCCGGATGCCATGAGCGAGGCCACAGCCGATATCGCCTTCGGTCTGATGATCGCCGCGGCCCGCAAGTTCTTTTTTCTGCACAAAACCATTCTCAAGGGGCAGTGGGGGCACTTCAACCCCACGGGCCATCTGGGATTTGAACTCAAGGGCAAAACCCTGGGCATTTTAGGTCTTGGACGTATCGGTGTCAAAATGGCGGAGCGATGCAACGCCGCCTATGATATGCCGGTCATCTATCATAACCGGAACCGGAACCTCGCGGCTGAAAAACAGCTCAATGCCACATGGGTCACATTTGACCGGCTGCTGGAACAAAGCGATATCCTTTCGGTCCACTGCGCCCTGACCTCTGAAACCCGGCACATCTTCAATGCCCGGGCTTTTGAAAAGATGAAACCTTCTGCGGTTTTCATCAACACGGCCCGGGGTCCCATTCACCACGAACCCGATCTGATCAGTGCCCTGAACCAGAAACAGATCTGGGGAGCCGGCCTGGATGTGACCGACCCGGAACCCATGGCAAAGGACAATCCCCTGCTGTCCATGGAAAATGTCTGTGTGCTGCCCCATGTGGGCTCAGGCACCAGGGAAGCCCGGGATCAAATGTCGATTCTGGCGGCTCAAAACATCATCGAGTTCTACAAAACCGGGCGGGTGCCACACCTTGTCAACCCTGAGGCACTCACATGAAAGTCATCAAAATCGGTGGCGGGTGCCTCAAGGACGGGCCGACCGCAAAAATCATTCTGGATCTGGCAGCGGCCCGGGGAAAAGGAAACATCTTTGTGGTTTCCGCTTTTTACGGGATTACCAACGCGCTGATTTCAGGCATTGATGCGGCACTGGCATCTGAAGACACCATTGAGGGGGTTATCCGGGATCTGAAAACCCGCCACCAGATCATAGTCGACTGCCTGGTGGAAACCCCTGAAGAAAAAAACCGGACCCTCCGGAAACTGGATGAACTGCTCGGCAAACTGGAGCGATACTATTTCGGCATCAGCTTCACCCGGGAGGCCACTCCCCGGATGCGGGACATGATCGCCGTTTGCGGTGAACGGATGTCCGCCATGATCCTGGCGGCGGCCATGGCTGCCAGAAACATTGAAAGCGGTGTGGTCCTGCCTGAAGAGGCCGGCATCATCACCGACGGAAAATTCATGGATGCCACGGCCCTCATGGCCCCCACCCGGGAAAATCTGTCCCTGCGACTGGGACGGCAGGTGACGGAAAACAGAATCCTGTTTGTTCCCGGATTTTACGGCATCAGTGAAACCGGAGAGATCACCACCTTCGGCAGGGGCGGGTCCGACTATTCGGCCGCCGTGGTCACCGCCGGCGTGTCTGCAGATCTTCTGGAAATATGGAAAGACACCCCGGGATTCATGACCGCAGACCCGGACAACATCCCTGAGTGCCGGCTGATTCCTGAGCTGACCTATGAAGAAGCCGCGGAACTGGCCTATACCGGAGCCGGCATCCTGCATCCCAGGACGGTTGAGCCGGTGCGGCAGGCAGGCATCGACATCGCCGTCAAAAACACCTATGACCCGGATGCCCGGGGCAGCCGGATTACCCACCAGGCCAGGGAAGCCGATACCGTCATTAAAAGTGTTTCCTACACCAGAGATATCGCCATCCTGAAGATCCATGCCTCCGGCGTGGGGGCCCGGCAGGGAATCCTTTCCTTGATCACGCAGGCGGTGTCCGGCGGCGGCATCAATATCAAATCCGTGGTGACCTCCCAGACCTGTATCAGCCTTCTGGTTTCCAAAAAAGACGCCCAGAGCGCCCATGCCTGTATCCGGAAAATTCATCCCCGGCCTTTCAGGGAATCAGGCTGCAGAACCCGGGTGGCCCTGGTCAGCATCGTGGGGGAAGGCCTTCACCAGAGCCGGGGCATTGCAGCCCGATGTTTTACCGCTGTTTCAAACGCCGATGTCAACATCGAGATGATCTCTTTCGGGGCCTCGGATGCGGCCATGTATTTTCTGGTGGACGAAGACAGCCTGGATACCACCATTCAGGCGCTGCACGTCACCTTTTTCAATTCATCCCCGCCACTGCATTGAGACGCGTTTCCATCTGATTCCAGGGCCAGCATCTTTTTCAGATAACGGCCGGTATGGCTTCCGTCAGTAAGGGCCACCTGCTCCGGAGGGCCTTCCGCCACAATGGTGCCGCCGCCGTCACCGCCCTCAGGTCCTAAATCCATGACCCAGTCCGCGGTCTTGATCACATCCAGGTTGTGCTCGATGATAATCACGGTGTTGCCGGCGGAAACCAGCTGCTGCAGCACCGCCAGCAGCAGTTTTACATCTCTGAAGTGCAGGCCCGTGGTGGGCTCGTCCAGGATATACAGGGTGTCTCCGGTATTTCGCCGGGCCAGTTCCCGGGCCAGTTTAATGCGCTGGGCCTCCCCGCCGGACAATGTGGTTGCGGACTGGCCCAGCTTGATATAGGACAATCCGACGTCCATGAGGGTGTCCAGAATCTGGGTGATTTTGGGATGGGCCGTGAACAGTTCCCGGGCCTGGTGCACGGACAGGTCCAGGACATCGGCGATGGAATGGTCCCGGTATTTGATCTCCAGGGTGGCCTTGTTGAACCGCCGGCCGCGGCACACCTCGCAGGGCACGAACACGTCCGCCAGAAAATGCATCTCCACCTTGATATATCCGTCCCCCTGGCAGGCTTCACACCGCCCGCCCTTGACATTGAAGGAATACCGCCCTTTTTTGTATCCCCGGGCTTTGGATTCCGGCAGCTGGGCAAACAGATCCCTTATGGGATCAAACACCTTGGTGTAGGTGGCGGGATTGCTGCGGGGGGTCCGGCCGATGGGATTCTGGTCGATGTTGATCACCTTGTCCACATGATCCAGCCCGGTGATGGCCTCATGCCGGCCCACACTCATCTGGGACCCGTGCAGGGTCATGGCCAGGGCCGGATACAGGATCTGGTTGATCAGCGTGGACTTGCCGGCCCCGGATACACCGGTCACCGCAATCAGCAGGCCCAGAGGAAACCGGGCCGTCACGTGCTTGAGATTGTTTTCACCGGCCCTGACTATGGTCACCCATTGGCCGGGACGCGAAGTACGGCGCTGATCCGGTACGGGAATGGATTCCTTTCCGGACAGAAACTGCCCGGTGACTGAGACGGGGTTGGCCATGATTTCCGACGGGGTGCCCTGGGCCACGATCCGCCCTCCCAGATGACCGGCCCCCGGGCCGATGTCCACGATCCAGTCACACGCTTCCATGGTTTCCTGGTCATGTTCCACCACGATCAGGGTGTTGCCGATATCCCGCAGGTGCTGAAGTGTTCTGAGCAGTTTGATATTGTCCCGCTGATGCAGGCCGATGCTGGGTTCATCCAGGATATACAGCACGCCGGTGAGTTCCGATCCCACCTGGGACGCCAGGCGGATCCGCTGGGATTCCCCGCCGGACAGGGTGGGGCCGCTGCGGTCCAAAGACAGATAATCCAGACCCACATTCTTCAGAAACCCCAGCCGGTCCCGGATCTCCTTGAGCAGCTCCGCCGCGATGAGCCGGCGGCTTCCGGACAGGCTCAGGGAGGACACAAATTCATGAGCCTCCCTGACCGTCATTTCCGTGATATCGATAATCGATTTTCCCTTTATTTTGACATGCAGCACCTCTTCTCTCAGGCGTTTGCCTTGACAGGCAGGGCAGGTGGCCGCTGTCATGAACTTTGTGTAGTATTTTTTCTGGTTTTCAGACTGGGTGTTTTTATATCGCCGCATCAGGGTGTTGAGCAACCCTTCATGGGTCCTTGTGAAGGCCGCCTGAATATTTTCCGACTGCCAGTTCACTTTCATCTTCTTTGTGCCGGACCCGTAAAGCAGCAGATCTCTCTTGGGTTTGGGCAGGTCTTTCCAGGGCCGGTCAAAATCGATTTCCCACTGCTCTTCCATGGCGGTGAGGTGACCCATGCCCCAGGAGTTGTCATTGGAATACCGGGGATTTTTGATAAAATAGTTTTTCCAGGGGATCACCGCCCCTTCCCGAATACTCAGTGTGTTATCCGGCACCACTTTGTCCGGGTCCATGGACAGGAGCGTACCGATACCGTTACACTCCGGACACATGCCCTGGGGTGCGTTGAATGAAAAGATCTGGGGGGTGAGTTCAGGATAGGCAATCCCGCAGCAGGAACGGGCCTCGCTCATTTTGATATCCTCTTTGCCCAGGATGTGTACGATAATCTGGCCGTTTCCCAGTTTCAGGGCGGTTTCCACGGAATCAGTGAGCCGTTCCTCGAACACGGTATCCGCCTTGATCACCAGCCGGTCCACCACCACTTCAATGTGGTGTTTTTTGTTTTTTGCCAGTGTCTGGACATTTTCCAGGTCCTGGACCACCCCGTCCACCCGGATCCGGGCATATCCCTGTTTTTTCAACGTGGCCAGACGTTCTTTATGTTCCCCTTTCCGGTTCTCCACCACCGGCCCCAGGATCAGAATTTTCGAGCCGGCCGGCAGGGCCATGATCTGTGAAACCATGCCCTGGGCATGGCCCCGCCCCACTTCGTTGCCGCAGCGGATGCAGTACTGAGTTCCCACCCGGGCGAACAGCACCCGCAGATAATCATAAATCTCGGTGATGGTGCCCACCGTGGACCGGGGATTTTTGCTGGCCGCCTTCTGTTCGATGGCAATGGTGGGAGACAGACCACGGATGGTGTCGTATCGGGGTTTTTCCATCTGTCCGATGAACTGCCGGGCATAAGCGGACAGCGATTCCACATACCGGCGCTGGCCCTCGGCAAAAATCGTGTCAAACGCCAGGCTGGATTTCCCCGATCCGGACACTCCGGTGAATACCACCAGCTGTTTTTTGGGAATCTCCACATCGATATTCTTGAGATTGTGCTCCCGGGCCCCTTTGACAATGATCCGGTCCAGCTCCATGGCGGAAGCCAGGTTCAGTTTGTTTCTCATATATTTTTGATCCTCACTGGATGCTTAACGGTTTGGTTAAATGAAAACCATAATCACGCTCCGCACAAAAGTAAAGTCAGCGGAGTGGACAATACTGCGTTCAGGGTCTGTCATTCACCTGTCCGGCAAACACGCCCTTGCCTTGACGCCACAAATGCGTTATTTTTAATGATTATTGAATGATACAAAAAATGGAGTCGTCATGACCTTTGATAAATACCGGTTCGAAACCGGCATGTACCGGCCCCCCAGTGAAGGGGGCAGTGCCTCGCTTCTGGTGCGCTTCACCCGGAACTGTCCGTGGAATCACTGTGCCTTCTGCAGCATGTACAAGACTGAAAAATTTTCTTTGAGATCCGTTGAAGAGATTATGGCGGATATCGATGCCATGTACACCCTGTCCGACGAAATGAGAACCCTGTCCGAAGCGGCCGGCGGCCCCCCGGGCGCCGTCACCCGGGATGGGGTTCTGGCCCTGCTCGACAAAGAACCGGCTTTGGAACAGCATCCGGGTCTGGCCATGCTGGTTCACTGGCTCATGGCCGGGGGAAAGACCGCATTTATCCAGGATGCCAACAGTCTGATCATGAAAACCCCGGACTTGACAGCAGCCCTGACCCATTTAAAAAACACCTTTCCAAGTATCCGGCGGATCACCACCTATGCCCGGGCCAGATCCGTGGCCCAGAAATCGGCACAGGATCTGGAATCCATCCGCACCGCCGGCCTGGACCGTCTTCACCTGGGACTGGAAACCGGGGATGACGACCTGCTGAAATTCATTAAAAAAGGCGTGACGTCGGACGGACAGATCACGGGGGGCAAAAAAGCCGTGGCTGCCGGATTCCAGGTGTCTGAATACTGGATGCCCGGTCTGGGAGGAAAGGAAAAATCCCTGGATCATGCCAGGGGCACGGCCCGTGTTCTCAACGCGGTCAACCCCCACTATATCCGTTCCCGGCCGTTCCGGGCCATTCCCGGCACCTTGCTTCACCAGATGGTCAAGGAGGGCAAGATCACGATGTTGACCGCTTCAGAGCAGCTTGAAGAACTCAAGGTGATGATTCAGGCGCTGGAGGTCACCGGCAAGGTCTGCTTTGATCATGCCATGAACCACTGGCAGCGGCCCGGCGGCGGCCTGCTGCTTTCCCATGACTACGAAGGATACCAGTTTCCGGATGAAAAACCCCGGTTGCTGGCCCTGATAGAGGAAGGTCTGGCATATGATCAGCCCGTCCCCAGCCTGCTTCATTTTTAAAGGAACAGATGATGTGTGAAGACACCCGTTTCCGCCTGGCCTTTTCCAGCTGCCCCAATGACACATTTATTTTCAAGGCCGTCGCCCTGGGATTGATCGACCTGGAAGGTACAAAATTCGACATTCACATCGATGACGTGGAAACGTTGAACCAGGCGGCGGTTCAGCTGACCCACGATATCACCAAACTGTCCTTTGCCGCCTTAGGCAACCTGCTGGACCGGTATGCGCTGCTGCGGTGCGGGGCCGCCCTTGGCAACGGGTGCGGCCCCCTGCTGGTATCCCGGCCCGGCTGTTCCCTTCAGGAGGGGGCCGGCCGTGAGCGGACTGTGGCCATTCCGGGCATGGGCACCACGGCATATCATCTGTTCCGGTTTTTCATGGCAGACCGGTTCAAGGAGGTCAATTTCAGTGTCAAGCCCATGTCTTTTGAGAAAATCATGCCGTCGGTGGTGGATCACACGGTGGATTTCGGCCTGATCATCCATGAAGGCCGGTTTGTTTACCCGACCCTGGGACTGGAACGGGTCGCCGACCTGGGGCGGTGGTGGGAAGACAAAACCGATCTGCCCATTCCTCTGGGATGTATTGCCGTTCGCCGGGATCTGGACACGGAAGCGGCATGTCAAATTCAGGCGTTGATCCGGGCGAGCGTTGCTCATGCGTTTGCCCATCCGGACCAGGGGGCTGAGTATATCCGGGTCCATGCCCAGGAAATGGATGAACAGGTGATCCGGCAGCACATCGACCTGTATGTCAACGATTTTTCAAAAGATCTGGGAGATACCGGGGAACAGGCAGTGACCGCTTTTTTTGCCTATGCCCGGAAAACCGGGATGATCCCGGACACAGATCTGCCTCTGTTCGCATGTTGAAAACACTTTTCCGCTTATGAACCGCCCTGTTTCCATACCGGACCGATTCTGCCGGAAAGTGGCCCATACCATTCAGGCCCATGACATGGTCCGGGCCGGGGACAGGGTGCTCATGGCCGTTTCCGGGGGACCGGATTCCATGGCCCTGGCCCGGGCAATGCAGCGACTGGCACTGGAACTGGAGATCCGGATCGGTCTGGCCCACCTCAACCACGGGCTGCGTGGCCCGGATGCCGGCCGTGACCAGGCGTTTGTCCGGCAGTTTGCCGATAAACACGGCCTGCCCTGCTTCTGTGAAACCCGGGATGTTGCCGCCCTGGCCCGTGATAAAAAAACCTCTCTGGAGGAAGCCGGACGACAGGCCAGGTATGATTTTTTTTCCCGAATCGCAGCTGATCAAGGATATACCTGCATCGCCACCGGCCACACCAGAGACGACGCTGTGGAACAGGTGCTCATGGCCCTGATCCGGGGCAGCGGATCAACCGGCCTGGCAGGTATTCCAGCCATACGGGATCACTGGATTATCCGCCCGCTCATCGACTGTTCCCGGCTGGAAATCATGGATTTTCTGAATGCCCTGGGCCAGACATCGGTCACGGATGATTCCAATCAGGATCCCTCTTTTTTAAGAAACCGGGTGCGAAACCATCTGATACCCCTGCTGGAAAAGGACTATAACCCCGGGATGAAACAGGGACTTCACCGGCTCAGCCGAATCCTTTGCGAAGAAAACCGATTTCTGGAAGACCATACCCGTCAGGCCTTTGATGCCTGCGTGGAAAAAAAGGATCCCCAGGCCGTGACCCTGTTCCTTCCAAAGCTGGAAACCTGTCATCCAGCCCTGGTACCCCGGGTGTTCCGACACGCCATCCGTCATGTCAAAACCAACCTGCGACGCATCACCCATGATCATATTTCAGACATCCGTCAGCTGGCGGCCCATGCGGCACCCGGCAAACACCTGGATCTGCCGGACCGGATCAGGGTGTACAAAACCCGGGACCGTATCTGCATCAGGAAAGAAACCCTGCCTCTGCGGCAACTGGGCCGGATGCAGAAACAGTCCCACAGCATTCCACCAGGCGTGTAACAAACGTAAAACCCGAAAGTTTTTCTTGTATAATCGCAAATTATGTTTATATATACTAAAGTTTTGATGTACTGTTTACAAGAGGGTGAAAGAGAGGATAAACATTGAATCAATTTTATAAAAATATTTCCCTGTGGCTGGTCATCATCCTGATGATGGTGATGCTCTACAACATTTTTAACCAGCAGCAGGCCGGCCAGACCGATATCGGTTACTCGGAGTTCCTGTCCATGGTGGAAAAGGACCGGGTACAGGATGTGGTGATCCAGGGTCAGGAACTGTATTTCACCGATACCAGCGGGACCCGGTTTAAAAGTTATGCCCCCGATGATGGGGAACTTATCCAGATGCTGCGGGCAAACGGCGTGTCCATAAAGGCCAGACCGCCGGCAGAATCCTCCTGGCTCATGTCCATTGTGGTGTCCTGGCTGCCCATGATCGTGCTCATCGGGGTGTGGATCTTTTTCATGCGCCAGATGCAGGGCGGGGCCGGCGGCGGCAAAGCCATGTCCTTCGGCAAGAGCCGGGCCCGGCTCATGGACGACAAAAAGGAAAAAGTTACATTCGATAATGTGGAAGGCATCAACGAGGCCAAGGAAGAACTCACCGAAGTGGTGGATTTCCTGAAAAATCCGGATAAATACACCCGTCTGGGAGGAAGAATTCCCAAAGGGGTGCTGCTGGTAGGCAATCCAGGCACCGGAAAGACCCTTTTGTCCCGGGCCGTGGCCGGTGAGGCCGGGGTTCCATTCTACACCATCTCCGGGTCCGATTTTGTGGAAATGTTTGTGGGTGTCGGGGCCTCCCGGGTGAGAGACCTGTTTGCCCAGGGCAAGAAAAACGCGCCCTGTATCATATTCATTGATGAAATCGACGCCGTTGGCCGCCAGAGAGGGGCCGGTCTGGGCGGCGGCCATGATGAACGGGAACAGACCTTGAACCAGCTGCTGGTGGAGATGGACGGATTCGAGTCCAACGAAGGGGTCATTCTCATGGCTGCCACCAACCGGGCCGATGTCCTGGATCCGGCCCTGATGCGGCCGGGGCGGTTCGACCGCCAGGTGGTGGTGGATATGCCCGACATCAAGGGCCGGGAAGGCATCCTGCGGGTGCACATGAAAAAAACCCCCCTGGACCGGGACGTGGATCCTGTGATCCTTTCCAGAGGAACGCCGGGATTTTCCGGCGCCGATCTGGAGAACCTGGTCAATGAGGCGGCCCTGCTGGCCGCCAAGCGGGACCATGACAAACTGACCATGAAAGACTTTGAAGATGCCAAAGACAAGGTGTACATGGGACTGGAACGAAAATCCAAGGTGATCAAGGACGATGAAAAGAAAACCACGGCCTATCATGAAGGCGGACATGCTCTGGTGGCCCGGTTTCTTCCGAACACCGACGCCGTCAATAAAATCACCATCATCCCCCGGGGACGGGCCGCCGGAGTTACCTGGTTTCTGCCCGAAGAAGGGGATTTCAAATACAAGGACCAGCTGGAAAACGAGCTGGCCATTGCATTCGGCGGCCGGGTGGCGGAAGAGATCATTTTCAACCGCATCAGCACCGGGGCGGCCAATGATATTAAACAGGCCACCAAGCTGGCCAACCGCATGATCCGCAGCTTCGGCATGAGCGACAAACTTGCCCCGCTGTCCTATGAAGACCATGACGACAATATCTTCATCGGCCGGGAAATGACCCAGGCCAAAGGGTATTCCGAGGCTACGGCCCAGCAGATCGACGCAGAAGTGGCCCGGCTGGTAGACAATGCCTACCAGAAAGGCACACAGATACTGAAGGAAAACATCGATATCCTGCACCGGCTGACGGAACTGCTCATAGAGAAGGAAACCGTTCTGGGCGCAGAACTGGATGACCTGATTGCAGAAATGCGGCCGGATTACGATTTTTACGGCCGGCGAAACATACGGACCACACCGAAGCAGGACCCGGGTCACACCCATACGGCCGATAACAGGACATCTGAACCGCAAGACCCGGAAAACGCCGATGAAACCCGTTCAGGTGACAATTCAGACGATACAGGGACGCCGTCCGAAGACCATTCATCTGAAAAGGAATAGTGCATGACCGAATTTCAGATCAACTGTGGAAAGTTCCAGCTGGATCTTGGAAACCGGACCTGTATCATGGGGATATTGAATGTAACCCCGGATTCCTTTTCTGACGGAGGGGAGTTCAATGAGTATGACGAGGCCGTGGCTCAGGGTATCCGCCTGGCAGAGCAGGGAGCGCATATCCTGGACATTGGCGGAGAATCCACCCGGCCGTTTTCCAAACCGGTTTCTGCCCAGGAGGAGATCGACCGGGTGGTGCCGGTCATTGACACCCTGTCCCGAAAAATCAACATTCCCATTTCCATTGACACGTTGAAATCCACGGTGGCCAAAGCAGCCCTGGATGCCGGAGCCTGCATCATCAACGACATCTCCGCTTGTGAAATGGATCCGGACATGATGGATGTGGCAGCCCGGTATCAGGTGCCTGTGGTCCTGATGCACATGAAAGGGACCCCGGAAACCATGCAGGCCAACCCGGTTTACGACGATCTGATTCAGGAAATCACCGATTATCTGGCAGCACGGGCAGAGTCCGCCATTGCCAAAGGCATTGAAAAATCCCGTATCATCCTGGATCCGGGCATTGGATTCGGCAAAACCGGGCATCACAACCTGTCGCTCATCCAATGCCTGGAATCCATTGTAGGTCTTGGGTTTCCCGTGCTGATGGGCCCGTCGCGGAAATCGTTCATCCGCACCATTTTAAGTGAGAAATCAACCGGCACCGGCGGCACGCCCCAGGTGTCATCTGAACAGATCGAAATAGGCACACTGGCGGCTGTCGGGGCCTGTCTGACGCATGGCGCCCACATCATACGGGTTCACGATGTGCATCGGGCCGCCGCTTTTACCCGGGTATTCGATGCCATTCGGAATGCGTGACCTGCTTCATCATAAAATATCGTACTGTGTGTTGTCGATCCTGCTGCTGTCTGTCTGGAGCTGTACCCCGGAACCCCAGGAAACCCATCTGCTCCTGCCGGTGGAATTTGCCAACGTGCCAAAAGGAATGATTGTCACCCAGTACCGCACCGATAAAATTGAAATCCACCTCCGGGGGGATCCCCGGCTGATAGAAAAAATCAGCAAAAAACCGATCCATTATCCCGCTGACCTTTACACGGATCTGGACATTGACCCGGCCGGTGCATCCGAATCCATCGGGCCAGGATATTACATGCTGCCGGTAGACAAACGGCGAATCCCCATGGATCCGGCCATCACCATCCTGGAAATATCCCCGCCCTATCTGGGTGTACGCCTGGAAAATGAAATCACGCGGACGTTCAAAATTGAGGTGCCCTATTCAGGGGTTCCCCCCGAGGGACTGATCGCCCTGGCACCTGCGCCGGATCCGTCATCGGTCACCCTGTCCGGAGCTGAATCGGTGATCCGTGATATTCAAGTGGTAAAAACCCGGCCGGTTGACCTGACCCAGGCCAGAGAATCCTTCAAAAAAGAGATGCCTCTGGATCTTGAAACGCCCCGTTATGTGACGGCAGACACCCCGATCATCGTGGTCTCTGTTCAGATCCAGGAAAAGCAGGTGGAAAAATCCATTGAAAACCTTCCCATCCAGATTCGGAACTGCCCTTTTTCTGCCAGCATCGAACCCGATAAAATGACGATTGCAGTCAAAGGGCCATACAGTATCATCCACAAAAAAGAAACCCTGGATCAGATTTACGCGTTTCTGGATCTGGAAGGGACCGGTCCCGGCGTCTATGCCCGGCACACAACCATCAACATCCCGGTGGGTCTGACCATGACCCGGTCGGACCCGCGGGTATTTACCGTGACGATAAAAAAATAAAGGAGACCCCATGCTGCTGGTGATCGATGTGGGCAATACCAACACCGTGATCGGTGTCTATGAAAAGGATCAGCTCAAGGAAAGCTGGCGGATCCGGACGGTCCGGGACAACACAGCGGATGAGTTCAACATCCTGGCCCGGGCCCTGTTTGCAGACAGGGGCCTTCCCCTGACAGCCATCACCCAGGTGGCCATCTCTTCGGTGGTGCCTTCATCTGTTGGAATTCTCGACGGATTCTGCCGGCGTTACCTGGACCTGACGCCTTCATGGATCCAGCCGTCGTCCGTGAAAAAACGGATGCCCATCCTGTACAGCAACCCCAACGAGGTGGGAGCCGACCGCATCGTCAATGCCTTGGCCGCTTATGACAAATACAAGACCGGGTTGATCATCATCGATTTCGGCACCGCCACCACCTTTGATGTCATCACCCCGGCCGGGGAATACCTGGGGGGTGCCATCTGTCCCGGTGTGATGATCTCTTCGGAAGCCCTGTTTCAGAAAGCCTCCCGTCTGCCCCGGGTGGAAATTTTTTCTGCCCCGGATAAAGTGATCGGTTCCGACACCATCGGCAGCATGCAGTCCGGCATCATTCACGGCAATGCCGCCATGGTGGACGGCATGGTGGAACGGATGAGACAGGAACTGCCCCACCCCCTGAAAGTCATCGCCACCGGCGGTCTGGCGCCCCTGATTGCCGGGCTGTCCACCACCATTGAAGCCGTGGATCAATCCCTGACACTGGAAGGCCTTCGAATCATTGCCACTGAACTGGATCAAAGCGTGTGACCGGACCATACCTGTTTGCGCCTGAACCGTTATTGAAGTGATACCTGGTTCCGGAGCCGGGAAACGACATGGACCGGCGTTTTGATCAGTCCCTGATCCAGCATGATGGCTTCGGTCTGGGCCCATGCCGCTGCCTGAATCCGTCCCACCGGGACGTCCGGCTCAGGTTTGACCAGATTCCTGGTGACGTCCAGCTGGGCCGCCTGAACCTGCCCCTGGGTGCCGGTGTCAAATTTTTTCACCGCTGCCAGCACCGCTTTCTCGTTGGCCGGGTCCATGGCTGCTTCCCAGGCCGCCAGCAGGGCGGACAAAAACCGTTTCACCTGATCCGGATGGTCTGCCGCCATTGCGCCGGAAGTCACGATGGAGTTGGCCACAAAATCCACGCCGAAATCCGCCGGATTGAGAAACCGGACGGTTTCCCCTTCCCGTGCCAGGCGGTCCGCCAGGATCACTCCCTGGGAATTTCTGTACACCGGCCACAGGTCCACCTGATTTTTCAGAAACGGGGTAAAATCAAACCGCACCCCGGTCACCTTGACGTCCCGCAGGGTCAGGCCTGCGGTTGCCAGCAGGGTCCGCATAATGGTCTCGTCATTGCCCCCATAGGTGACACCCACGGTATACCGCTTCAAATCCGCCGGCCCGCTGATCTCCACCTGGGGATACCGGTAAATCCACTGCATGGGGTTCACCTGAAACAGCTGGGCCAGTACCATTACGTCCGCTCCTTTTTCCAGTGCCCGTATCACCTGATCTGCCGACGCCACTCCGAAATGCGCATATCCAAGCTCCAGCTCCTTGATGGCATCTTTTTCAGGGCTGCCTTCCTTGATCTGAATATCCAGACCCGCATCAGCAAAAAACCCGCCTTCCATGGCAAACACATCCCCGGCCACACTGGTGTTGAACAACCATTTGAGGCGGTAGTTCAAGGTGGGCGTATCCGCCTGTACCTCCGGCATCCACACTCCCCAGATACACACGGTCATCCATATCAGGGTCCTGATCACCGCCCATCGCACCTGCTTCATAAAAGCGCTCCTTTATTTTCCGACCCCCATCTTGCCTTGACCCATTCACCCAGCGACTCCAGCATCCCCTGATAAACGGAAATCACGACCCCGATCATGAACAGCGCCGTCAAAATCGCTGACAGATCGCTCTGATACAGGGCGATACGGATGCTGTAACCGATCCCGGCATTGGCGGCAATGAACTCCGCCACAATGGTTCCGGCCATGGCCAGGGTGGCACTGCCGGCAATCACGGTGATCAGTTTGCTCAAATTTTCAAACGCCCGGATCTTCACCTCCAGGTGCCAGCGCATCCGGCCGGTGGCAATATAAAAGTGTTCGATATCCGGCACCGGCGCCGCCATCACCCCCAGCACCGACAGGAGCAGCGGAAAATAGCAGATCATGGCGGCGATGAGCAGCCGGGACACAAACCCGTCTCCCAGCAGGATGAAAATGATCGGTGCCAGGGCCACAATGGGGTACGCCTGAATATTGTAGGCGGTCACCCGGATCATGGATCCGGCCCATGAGGAACGGCGACCCAGGATGCCCACGAAAAATGCCAGAAAAATGGAAATGCCCTGTCCCAGGATAGCCACAGACAGTGTATCCAGGACATCCCTGAAAAACCGGCCCCACACCTGGACCGCGGTATCCCGAATCAGCGAAATTCCCGGAATCACGTAATCGGATAAGGACAACCCGGTTTTCACCAACAGCAGCAGGCCCAGAAATACCCCGTAAACGATCATGAACTGATAAATCCGTCTAAAAAGCATTCATGATCTCCAGCATGATCCGGTCCAGTTCAGATGGCGTCACATCACCCCCTGTGACGCCATCCAGTCCTGAAATCAGGCGGCTCGCTCTGTTGCGGGACGGTTCGGTGAGTACCAGGATCTGTCTGCAGAACCGGCCCACTTCCATCAGATTATGGGAAATATACAGGAACATCTTGTGGGCGAACAGCTCCTTGATACCCAGAAGAATGACCTGGCGAAGTTTCTCATCGACATTGGCCAGGCTTTCATCCAGAATCATCAGGTCAAAATCCTGGAGCAGATAACGGATCAGGTTCATTCGGTTCTGCTGGCCCATGGACAACTGGGAAAACCGGGCATCCAGAACCGGTTCCAGGCGGAAGAGATCGATGAGTTCTTTTTTCAGATCCCGGCGGTCCGGCGGGCAGACCTGGTCCAGATGCCGCCCGGTGGCAGACCACCCCGGCAGCCGCTCCTGGTTATAGGTGTACAGTATTGTCTCAATACCCGGGGTCTGGACCGGCAGGTCAGGGAGATCCCCGGACTGGACCAGCAATCGGGCAAATGATGTCTTTCCCACGCCGGAAGGACCGAACACCGCATGAAACCCCGGCCCGCCCATGGAAAATGTCAGATTGTCAATCACCCGGGTGTCCGACCCCGGATAGGTGAAATTCAGTCCATTGCATTCCAGACGCATTGACATCCTGTTAAAAAGATATCCCGTACTGCCCGGCTAGTACCATGCCGTATCCACGCATGACGTCAATCCTTTCCCGGGGGCACGGATCAGGCACTGTTTTTTGCCCCGGTTCTTTTTGTCCCATCTTCAGTTATTCGACATTAGTACGGAATTCCTTATAAAGTCAATATACCTCAAGTCCCGGACTGCTGATCAGACAAAATTTAGGAAATGAATTTTTTGCTTGGAGAGGGAGGCAGCAAGGATACCGGTGATAAATTGTTTACATTATCTGAACCAGGACCGCAGAAATATTATCCTTTCCACCTTTTGCGTTGGCTTCCTGAATCAGGCCGTCAACCTTTTCTCTAATCCCTTTTTCAGAAATCAGGTGGTTCTTTATGAAATCGTCTTCCACCATATCGGTAAGACCATCCGAACACAATAAAAACATATCTCCAGGGTAAACATTGCCCCTGAGCACGTCCAATGACGGATTCTGCTGAATCCCAACCGCCCGCAATATCACATTTTTAAAAGAATGATGCTTTGCCTCTTCCTGAGTGATCAATCCTTGATCAAGCTGCTGTTTCACAAGGGTATGGTCCATGGTCAACTGTTTGATCTCTCCATCCCGCAACCGGTAGGTCCGGCTGTCACCGATATGTCCCAACATGAACCGGTCATCATTCAATATCAGCATTTCGGCTGTACAACCCATCCCATCACAGCCTGGATGGCTCTGGGCATAGTTAAAAATCGTTTCATTGGCATCCGCGAAGACCTTCTGTAATATCTGATAGCGCAATTCTTCTTGAAAAGGCACACCGGAAAAAGCGTTTTCAGCCGCCTGGGAGAAAAGGCGGCTGGCAATTTCTCCGCCGACGTTTCCTCCAATACCATCAGCAACCAGACAGAATCCCTGGTTTTCATCTACCAGAATAGTATCTTCATTATTAAGCCTTCGAAGTCCCGGGTCGGTTTTACCGTACATAGAAAATCGGCTCATTCTCTGAATCGCTCCGTCATGAAATCCGCCAGATTGGATTCATCATAGGATATATTCAACTGTATTTTCAACTTTGCCAGATCATCATATATCTCCCTGCCCGATTTATACCGCTGCTGTTTATCTTTTTCCAGGCATTTCATTACGATGTCGTTGAGTTCCGGGGGGACATCGGTCCGAACTTCAATAACAGGCCGGATGACCATTTTAGGCAATTTACTCAATGCTTCCAGTTCATTGTTGAATGAATACAACCGCCTGCCTGTCAAAATCTCATAAAAAATGATTCCCAGTGCGTAAAGGTCGGCCTGGTGGTCGATCTCTTTTCCGAGGGCCTGTTCAGGAGACAGATAGGCCAGTTTCCCTTTAATCACCCCTGCCTGAGTAAAACTGGGCTCTGATCTTGCTTTGGAAATACCAAAATCACTGATTTTCACCTCGCCTTTAAAGGAGATCAGCATGTTCTGCGGGCTGATATCTCTGTGAATGATATTCAATGGCTCCCGGCTTTCATCACTGGTCCTGGTGTGGGAATAATATAACCCCAGACTGATTTTCTGGATCAAAAAAATGGCCAGGCCCAAGGGCAGTCCTTTTTTTTCATGGGCCATTATCTGCGCCAGGTTTTTCCCATCAACGAATTCCATGGAAATGAAGCTTGAGTTGTGCAGTTTGATCAAATCATAAATTTGAACGATATTTGGATGCTGAAGGTTGGCAGCCAGCCGCGCCTCCCTGATAAACATGTCTACAAAATCCTGATTTTCACTGAGATGCGGCAGAATTTTCTTGATGGCAACCGTCCGTCTGAAACCGTCTCCTCTCATATATTCGGCCAGATATAATTCAGCCATGCCTCCTTGTGCGATACGTCTTATAAGGCGATAAGGCCCCACTTTTTCCATTTTATTGAACGCTTCCATTTCCCTTGACTGCTTTATTTTCAAATATCGGTCCGTAAGGAACACTGCAATGAAAAAACCCAATCCACAAAGTATCCAGATACCCGCAAGAAGCCGGTCGTACTTTTTCACAGCGGCATCCAGCTCTCCGGCATCAAATCCGAACAGGATCTTTCCGATTTTGACGTTTGAAAAAAAAAGGTCTTCTGAAAATCTCACCACCGGGGTTCCTTCGTAAACAGCTCGTTCCACCACGATACCTTTCATGGTGGTTGTATTTATACTATTTTCCGATACCCCATAGGGTTCACCAATACGATCGGCATTGCTGTGGGCGATAACAATGTCATCATGATCCACGATGGCGGTAAAAATCAGCTGATATTTTTTCTGCAGCTCTCCCACGGCGATATTCAGGGCCAGGACGTCTTTTTCCAGCAATGACGACCGGATTTTTTCCCCGGTATTTTCCGCTGCGAGGATCCCTTTTTCAAAAAATTCCTGTTGAAAGGTTTTCTGGGCATTCCGGATAAAAAAATGGCCGGCCAGGGCCGTCACCAGGAAAATCAACAGATACACTGACAGGGGTTTCCAGTTTCGCCGAACCCACGGGGTTTTAATTATTTTCCGGGTCAGGTCGGCCTTTGACATCGTTGTCAACTGCTTGACCCTTGTGATGACCGGACTTTTTTTCTCACTCTGGGACATCTGCGTTCTCCATATCGGCCTGCCATTATTGTGCAGATTCAAACTATTTTTTATCAGGCAGGCCTTTTGCAATCATTTGAGCACTTTTTTCATTCAACCAGATAAGACAGTCCCGATATCTTACCACACCGAACAATATAAAAATAAGGAGAAGTGATGCCATGGCAAAATAAAAAAACAGTTGCCTCAGTCTGTCCATATTTTTAGCGGAAAGGGAAATAAACACTTCTCCAACCCGGGTATCGGAAAAAGTAATCTCAGAAGAAAAATTCATCACTTTTTGGTTGTTCAATACGGATGTCTGCCAGTAATTGACATTTTCAAGAACACCGGTTCTATGTTTTTTCATGGTCAGGAACTGTTCCTGATCCGTGTAGGCGATCAGCTTGTTTTTATGGTCAATGATAGAAGCAAAGACCACTTCAGGTTTTGCCGTTATTTCTTCAAGGAACTCGCCCAGAAGATCAAAATTTTTTTCCAGAAGCGGCAGACCGGATTGACTGGAAATATCTTTTGAGATGGCCACACCGGTTAAAATCAACTGCTGGGTTTGATTGTACTCCCGGATATAAATGAGTCCGTATATCACCAGACAGGCAACAAACCAGACTGCCAGACTCAAGAAAAACTTATTTTGTGTAAAACTGGTTTCGCTTTTCTGTGTATTCGCCATGCCGTTGCCATCCTCCTTTTGAATGCCTTGACCACGGTACAGAAAACCGCCAACCCGCATATATCTGTCTGCCTGCATGAAAAAACGGTAGACCATTAAATGTCAACTATATAAAAAAACAGTTGATGTCAAGCGCAGAATGTATAATGATATCGATAACCCGGTTGCTGGTTGTAATTCATTACACAGGTGCACAATGAATCCTTTGACGAAAATTCCAGTTTTCTCCGGCATACTTTTCATTGTCCTCTTTTCGTCCTGTACTGCGCCGGTTTCTTCGCCGGTAAAGGTTCAACAGCACCCCATTGTTTATAAATCCGGTGATTATGCCGTTTGCCGGCTTGATGAGAAAACCTCCCTGACGGATCTGGCCCGCATTCATCTCAAAGATGAACGCCTGGTGTGGAAGATAGAAGATGCCAATGATACCGGCACGCTCCAGGAAAATTCCATGATCGTCATTCCCCTGAAAGAAAAAAATCGAGGCGGTATTTTTGAAGACGGTTACCAGCGCATACCCATCCTCTGTTATCACCGCTTTGAAACCGGAGAGCTGTCCAGCATGAACACCCCGCCTCAACTATTTGATCAACAGATGAACTATCTCAAGGAAAATGGCTACCGGGTGATTTCCGCTGACGACCTGTTGAATTTTCTTACCTATCAGCGGCAGGTTCCCAAAAAATCGGTTCTCATCACGATTGATGACGGATATCGGTCTGCCTATCAGTCAGCCTGGCCGATACTGAAAAAATATGGATTCACCGCAACCCTGTTCGTATATACCAATTATGTGGGCATCTCCCCCAAAGCCATCACATGGGACCAGTTGAGAACACTCAAAGCCGGCGGGTTTACCATCGGATCTCACTCAATATATCACTCAGATCTGACCAACCCAAAGGACGAGGAATCAGACGAGGTGTTTCACAGGCGGCTGGAAAAAGAAATTTTTCAATCCAAAAAAATTATTGACCGTGAACTGGCCCAGGATACTTTTTTCTTTGCGTTCCCATACGGACGGTATAATCCTCAGGTCCTGGAAATGACGGTATCTGCCGGGTATAAAATGGCGGTCAGCGTGGATCAAGGCAGCAACCCTTTTTTTACAAACCCCCTTGCATTGAAAAGGGATATGGTATTAAAAAAAGATTTAGACTCTTTTGTTTCAAAACTGAAAACATTTACCCAACTGTCTTTACGATAAAGAGGGGAGGACCGCATATGTACAGATATATAGCTATCATGATGGCAGCCGTTCTGGCAGGAATTGGATGTGTTGCATCCGACTCGCCCAGACAAGTCCGGGGCAAGGACCTGAAACCGGCGGAACAGCAGCTGGTGGAGGAATATATTGCCAAAGGCCGGTCTTTTGAAGAACAGATGTCCTATTCCAGTGCTCTTGAACAGTATGAGCTGGCACTGGCCGTTAATCCGGAAAACAAAACCGCCGCCCGGTATAAAGAAAATGTCCTCCGGACTCTTTCCAAAAGGGCAGAGGAATATTACCAGCAGGGCCTGGTGCTGGATGAACAGGGG
>JAVVEQ010000054.1:0-20509 GCA_032250905.1 Desulfotignum sp.
GACATCATTCGTGGTGAGATGTTTTCTGATGGATACGGCTTTGTGGTGGATTACCTGGCCGAGATCCTGCGGTCCTTGCGTAACCATGACTATTCTGACCGCTACAGTGAATACTTTTCTCTTTCAGCTGACATTTCCACCCGGGACCGGGATAGCATCCAGAAAACGTTTTCCGGTCTGATGAAAATCCTGTTCCCCCATGGCGGTGCTGACAAAGAAGATGTGGATATGGTGCTGCGGTTTGCCATTGAAGGGCGCAAACGGGTCAAGGATCAGCTGATGCGCATCGATACCACCTACAGTCATGTCAATTTTTCTTATTCGGATGCCACGGGGAAACCAAGGACTGTCAGCACGCTTGAGGAAGAGGAATACCCCAAATATTATTACAAAACGGTTGTTGAAGGAGAGACTGGCGACATTGAAGGGGCAGACCAGGCTTATACGGAACCGACGTTAGCCGGATCACCCATGCCTGATGACACCCTCCCGAAAGAACAGCACTTAAGCTTTCAGGAGAATCAGAAGGGCATCTCCTTTGACACCCTGCTGGGTTCTTATATAAAGGGAGCCACCCAAATCACTGTGACCGATCCCTACATCCGGTTGTATTATCAGATGCGTAATTTCATGGAGTTCCTTGAGACCGTTGTAAAGCAAAAGCCCAAAGAAGACGAGGTGGCGGTTCATCTGATCACCATTGAGGACGAGTTCAAAGGGGATCAGCAAAAGGAAAACTTCATGAAGATGCAGGAGTCTGCCAGCGCAGTCGGCATCAATTTCACCTGGGAGTTTGACAGCACCGGCACCATTCATGCCCGACATATTATCACCGACCATGGCTGGAAAATCTCCCTGGACAGAGGCCTTGATATTTTCCAGCACTATGAAATGAACGACACCTTCATGTTTGCCAACCGCTTGCAGCAGTTCCGGTCCTGCAAGGCGTTTGAGGTGACGTATATCCCGTATGAACAGGCTCCTGAAAGAGAATCCTGATAACACAGAACAGGGCTATGTTTATGGAAAATGATGATTTAGATGAGTATGAAGGCATTTTCAATGATGTTGTTGTTGATATCATCCTGTATAAAAACGTTGAGAAGGGTGGCATCTCTTTAGCTGCTACAGACAAGGATTACCATGATTGAGTACCATACCGGTGCGAGGGGTAGGTCCTTTGCTGAATACTCTAAAGCAATGATCAATGATTTCGGGGAAGCGATTAAACCTTTCCTCAAATTTTTTTATGAGGGAGCCGGGTATTATCCGGGCCTGGAAACCGATGGGATGACAGCCCCGAAAGATATTGATGAGGCTGCGAAAAAACGGATCATGAAACCAAACCCGTACAGGAGACCGCCAATGAAACCACAGCCACTGACGAAAGAGGATCGGGACTACAAGAACTGGGTTCTGAAGACGGCGAGACGGTTCCAGACGGACGATACGGAACCCTGGCCGAGGGTCGGGGCGACCGAGACACAACAGAACCTGGTGGAACTGTGGGAACACCACCGGCCGAAGATGTATCAGCAACTGAAACAGATGGGGATTCTGAAACTGACGGCATACGTTCAGGAGTGCAAGATGCTGGAGACAGCGGACAAGTATAGGGAAGCGGGAATGCCCCGGAACGACGCCCGGATGGAAGCGTCGAAGGAGTGGCTGATGAAGGATCCGGAGGAACCGGACGAAATCGGTTAACCAATTATCATATCGAAGACCCCCGGCTGTTGATTGGGGTACAACCGGAATCGATTTCAGAAGAACCATCGGGCTATTGAGATAATAGCCTTGGGGTTGTGTGTGAAAACGGCTGCGATGTCACTTAGAATTTCCAGAACCAGGGTGGTGGACTCCTCAATTTTGCGGAGGTTGATTTTTTTAATGGATAGTTTGGAGTGAATTTGTATTGATGAAATTTGAGTACATAGCGAGTACACGAACCCACAAAATCAAAAAGGTTTCCAACTGAAAAGCTGAAAACCCTTGATATCAATGGCTGGGTGACTAGGATTCGAACCTAGATTGACGGAGTCAGAGTCCGTAGTCCTGCCATTGGACGATCACCCATCAGAATTGAATGTCCGGGGTATATACACCAGGGACCCGGCTGTGTCAAGGATTTTCTGGGTGAATGTGTGATCCTCCGGCGCAGGACGGTAATGAAAGCAATATATAATGAATGATCGATCAACTTTTGTTTGTGATGAAAAAACCGCGGTTCTCAAAACCGGGTTGAAAAAATTGAAAACTGTGGCTGTGGCCTTTTCCGGCGGGGTGGACTCCACTTTTCTGCTGGCAGTGGCAGCCCGGTCCGGCCTTGAGCGGTTGATGGCAGTGACCGTGGATTCCGCGTTTGTGACCCGGGAGGAAATCCAGCGGGCCCGGCAGACGGCGGAGGATCTCGGGGTGTTGCACCAGGTGCTGGAAGCCGATATCCTGAGCCATGAAAAGGTGGCGGCCAATTTGCCGGAGCGGTGTTATCATTGTAAAAATGTGGTGTTTTCCCTGATACGAAAAGCGGCGGAACAGGCCGGGATCTTTCATGTGCTGCACGGTGTAAACACCGATGATCTGACCGATTACCGGCCCGGCCTGAGGGCGGCCGAAGAACTGGGATTTTCAGCGCCTCTGGTGGAGGCGGGGTTTTCCAAACAGCAGATCCGTACCTGTTCCAGGCAGATGGAGTTGAGTGCCTGGGATCTCCCTTCCCAGTCCTGCCTGGCCACACGGATACCGTTTTTTAATACCATCACAAAAGACGCACTGGACCGCATTGAACAGGCGGAACAGGTTATCCGGTCTCTGGGTTTCGCCCGGGTCCGGGTGCGGTGCCATGGGAAACTGGCCCGCATCGAGACCGATTCAGCTGACATCGAGGCCATGGCGGCACAGAGGGATCGGATATCATCGGCCCTCAAAGTCGTTGGATTTACGTTTGTGAGCCTGGACCTGGACGGGTATCGTGCCGGGAAAATGAATCAGACGTGAAAAAAGGGGGCCTGCCAAGAAATATTCAGAGGCCGGTTTGCCGGTGATCCGGCCGGCACCGCCCGGTAAAAGGGGCGATGCCGGGTTTTCAAAAGGGTTACCGGGCCTGTATTTCTAGGTTGTTGAAAAAATAGGCGATCTCAAACGCTGCGGTTTCCGGGGCATCGGAACCGTGCACCACATTTTTTTCAATGTCGGTGGCATACTCGCGTCGGATGGTGCCTTCTTCGGCTTCCTTGAAATTGGTGGCTCCCATGATCTTGCGGTTTCTGGCAATCACGTTTTCGCCTTCCAGCACCATCACTACGATGGGGCCGGAAGTCATGAAATCGGTGAGACTGTCAAAAAACGGGCGCTCTTTATGGACCGCATAAAAGCCCTGGGCCTGGGACTTGCTCAGCTGGAGCATTTTCATGGCAGCGATTTTGATCCCCTCGGTTTCAAACCGCCGGATCACTTCGCCGATAATGTTTTTGGCCACCCCGTCGGGCTTGATGATGGACAGTGTTCTTTCCACGGTTGGTTTTTCCTTTCTTGAATTGTTTTCATGGGTTGCAGGCAGACAGGCGCAATGGCTGATGGCTCAATGGCCTGGGTCCTGTCAGGAACAATCTGCGTGAATCAGGATGAGAAATTATCATATACCTACACGGCAAGTCAACATGGGCTGCTGCAGTTGTTCAAAAACAATTCTTGACAATAAAAAATTAATGCACTATTAGTCAGATGTAATTCAAAGATACCAGCCCACTGTCTGACGTTTTTCATAACTGTTATGTGAAAATTTCAGGCATCATAGGCATCCTGTAGAATCGACTGATCCTTGCCAGAAGCTGAAAATATGTCGGAAAATACAAAAAACAATAACAATTCGGGAGTGCGAATGAATCTTGTAGAACTCAATAAAATGAAGATCAGCGAGCTGACCAGGCTTGCCAAGGAAAACAATATCAAAGGGATCGGCGGTCTAAAGAAACAGGAATTGATTTTTGCACTGCTCCAGGCCAATATCGAAAAAAGCGGCCAGATATATGGAGAGGGAACCCTTGAGATTCTTCCGGACGGATTCGGTTTTTTGAGGGCGCCCGGATATAATTATCTGCCCGGACCGGATGACATCTATGTGTCTCCCTCCCAGATCCGGCGCTTCAATCTGAGAACCGGGGATACCATTTCCGGCCAGGTCAGACAACCCAAGGATTCAGAACGCTATTTTGCCCTGCTCAAGGTGGAGGCGGTCAACTTCCAGAGCCCGGAAGTGGCGGCTGAGACCATTCTGTTCGACAATCTGATGCCCCTTTATCCGGAGCGGAAGATGAATCTCGAAGCGGAATCCGATAACTATTCCATGCGGATCATCGACCTGATGTCCCCCGTCGGTTTCGGTCAACGGGGGCTGATCGTTTCGCCGCCCAAAGCCGGGAAAACCATGCTGCTTCAGAACATTGCCAACTCCATGATCAAGGCCCATAAAGGTATCGTGCCCATGATCCTTCTCATTGATGAGCGCCCCGAAGAGGTCACGGACATGAGCCGGTCCGTGGATGCGGAAGTGATCAGTTCCACATTTGACGAGCCGGCGGAACGGCATGTGCAGGTGGCGGAGATGGTGATTGAAAAAGCCAAACGGATCGTGGAGCAGGGGCATGATGTGGTGATTCTGCTGGATTCAATTACCCGTCTGGCCCGGGCCTACAACGCGGTGATGCCTCCGTCCGGAAAGATCCTTTCCGGGGGTGTGGATTCCAACGCCCTGGACCGGCCCAAACGGTTTTTCGGGGCGGCCCGGAACATTGAGGACGGGGGCAGTCTCACGATTATCGCCACAGCCCTGGTGGAAACCGGCAGCCGCATGGATGAAGTGATCTTCGAAGAATTCAAGGGCACCGGCAACATGGAACTGGTGCTGGACAGAAAGCTGGCGGACAAACGGGTGTTCCCTGCCATTGATATCAACCGTTCCGGCACCCGAAAAGAGGAACTGCTTCTGGATCCGATGACATTGAACCGGGTCTGGATTCTGCGGAAACTGCTGTCCAGTTTAAATTCTGTGGACAGTATGCAGTTTTTACTTGAAAAAATGCAAGGAACAAAGGATAATAAAGAGTTTCTTGAATTGATGAATTCCTGAACCGAATATTTATAAATCACCTGTATGGACCCAAAGGCAGGTGCAGCAAGGAGTGAGAAGAACAATGAAAAAAGACATCCATCCCAAATATGCTCAAACAATTGCAACCTGTGCATGCGGTGCCACCTTTGAGGTGGGTTCCACCCGGGAGAACATCAAAGTGGAAATCTGCTCACAGTGTCATCCGTTTTTTACCGGAAAGCAGAAACTGGTGGACTCTGCCGGGCGTATCGACCGGTTCAAAAGAAAATATGCCAACTTTGACGCAAGCAAACTGGTATAATTCAAAAATCAGTGAGATGTTGCAAAAGGGGGTCTGCCGCAGACACCCCTTTTGGATTTTTGCACCATGATAGAAAAATTAAAAGGCATTGAAGAACGGTATGTAAAGCTCGAACACCTCCTGAGCGATCCCGAGGTGCTGAAAGATCAGAGTAAATACCAGAAATATGTCAAGGAGCACGGAGAACTCAACCGGATCGTTCCTGTTTTCAGAGCCTATGAAGCGGTAATGGCCCAACTGGAAGAGGCACGGGAGCTTTTGAAGGATCCGGACCCTGATATGCGCGGAATGGCCCGGGAAGAAATCAACAGTCTGGAAAATCAGGCAGAGGCCTTGAAATCTGAACTCAATGTTCTCCTGATGCCTAAAGATCCCAGAGATGACAAAAACGTGATTCTTGAAATTCGGGCCGGTACGGGCGGAGAAGAAGCCGGGATTTTTGCCGGGGATCTTTTCAGAATGTATTCGCGGTATGCAGAGAACAGAAACTGGAAGATCGACATCATCGAAAAAAATACGTCCAGTGCCGGCGGGTTCAAGGAAATTGTTTCCCTGATTCAGGGAAGAGGCGCATTCGGAGCGTTCAAATTTGAAAGCGGAACACACCGGGTGCAGCGGGTACCGGAAACGGAAACCCAGGGCCGGATTCATACCTCCGCCGTCACAGTGGCAGTCCTGCCCGAGGCGGAAGATATTGATATTGAGATCAATCCTGCGGATATCAAAGTGGATGTGTTCCGGGCGTCCGGACCGGGGGGCCAATCGGTGAACACCACGGATTCCGCGGTTCGTGTCACCCATATCCCCACCGGTGTGGTGGCCACCTGTCAGGATGAAAAATCCCAGCACAAAAACAAGGCCAAGGCACTCAACGTCTTGAAATCCCGTATCCTGGATGCCAGAGTGAGGGAAGAGGAGGCCAAACGGGCTGCCGACCGTAAAGGCCAGGTCGGGACCGGGGACCGGAGCGGCCGTATCCGGACCTATAATTTTCCTCAGGGAAGAATGACCGATCACCGCATCGGACTGACCCTGTACAAGCTGGACAGCATCATGGAAGGCGACATTCAGGCGATTATCGATGAATTGAAAACGTTTCACCAGGCCCAGGCGCTCCAGGATACCCACACTTTTGCCTGATGGAATGGACCGTATTCAAGCTGATCTCCTGGACAGAAGCCTATTTCGCCAGACACCAGATTGACAGTCCCCGCCTGACTGCCGAGATTCTGCTGGGGTATTGCCTGGGAATCCGGCGCCTGGATCTTTATCTGCAGCATGACCGCCCCCTGGAAAAACAGGAGCTGGCCCGTTTCAAAATATTGATCCAGCGGCGGAAAAACCGGGAGCCGGTCGCCTACATCACCGGAGAAAAGGGGTTTTTCGAATCCAGTTTCCAGGTGGGACCGGGTGTGCTTATTCCCCGGCCGGACACAGAGACCCTGGTAATGGCGGCGCTGGCCGTGATGTCCGATACCGTTCAGAAAACCGGTATCATTCTGGAACTGGGGGTCGGATCGGGTGCCATTGTCATTTCTCTGGCAAAAGCCTGTCCGGACGCTCTTTTTTTTGCCGGTGACCTTTCCCGGGTCGCTCTGGGCACGGCCCGGAAAAATGCCGGCCGGGAAAAAGAGATTGGAACCATCCATTTTTTCAACGGTTCCTGGTTTGATTCCCTGGCGCCCCGCCCGTATTTTGACCTTATCGTTTCCAACCCGCCCTACATTCCCACACGCCAGATACCCGGACTGGCACCCGAAATACGGAATCATGAGCCGGTCACTGCCCTTGACGGGGGAGAGGACGGCACGGACTGTATCCGTGAGATAATGACGCATGCCGGCGATTTTCTGGTCCCGGGCGGACACCTTCTCCTGGAAATGGGGTTTGACCAGAAAGCCAAAGTGACGGCCCTGGCTGAAACGTGTTCAGCATTCGATCACATCGATATTATCCAGGATCTGGCCGGACATGACCGGGTGGTAAAGCTCAAAAAAACAAATTGATTAATTCCCCTGTTTTTGATATACAAGATAGGATTTATTATCGAAGTGTATAACACACACATCCATGGACCCGGTATCCGGTGCTTTTCATAAAGTCGATATCCGGGGGTGAAATGGATGAAGGACGTAAAAACCATTAATTATTGGAGAACAAATGGCCTACATTACCATCAGAGAATTACTGGAAGCCGGTGTTCATTTCGGACACCAGACCAAACGCTGGAACCCCAAGATGAAAAAATATATTTTCGGGGCCAGAAACGGGATCTACATCATTGATCTTCAGCAGACTGTGAAGCTGTTCAAGGAAGCCCATGATTTTATCAGGGGCATTGCATCGGAAGGCAAGGATATTCTGTTTGTGGGAACCAAAAAACAGGCATCTGAAGCCATTTACGAAGAAGCCAACCGGGCTGAAATGTTCTATGTTGAAAACAGGTGGCTCGGCGGTATGCTGACCAATTTTCAGACCATCAAAAACAATATCAACCGGTTTCATTTTCTTAATTCCATTGAAAATGACGGCACCCTTGAAAATTATCCCAAAAAAGAGCAGTCAAAAATGATCAAGGAGAAAGAGAAGCTGGAATTTGCCATTGGCGGTATCAGCAACATGAAACGGCTGCCGTCGGCCATCTTCATTATTGACCCCAAAAACGAGGCCATCGCGGTGAAGGAAGGAAAACGACTGGGAATTCCTATCGTCGCGGTGGTGGATACCAACTGCGATCCGGATGATATCGATTATGTGATTCCCGGGAATGATGACGCTATCCGCTCCATTCGACTGTTTACTTCCCGCGTTGCCGATGCCTGTATTGAAGGGCGCCAGATTTATGAAGAAAAAATGCAGGCTCAGGCGGATGGTGATGAAGCAAAAGATTTCGATATGGGGGATCAGAAAGTAGCCATAGAAGTGGTGTCAGATGGCACGGACGGCCCGGTTGTAGAAAAAATCAAGCGTAAGACAGCACCTGCTGAACCCGTAGAAGAGACAACTGAAACTGAATAATGACAATTTAAGAGGAGCAGAAAAATATGGCTGATATTTCAGCAGCAATGGTAAAAGAACTGCGCGAGGCAACCGGGTCCGGCATTATGGATTGTAAACGGGTGCTGGCCGAAGCAGACGGCAATATGGAAAAAGCGGTCGAACTGCTGCGCAAAAAAGGACTGGCCAAAGCGGCCAAGCGGTCGGGACGGTCCACCTCCGAAGGAATTATTCATTCCTATATTCATACCGGTGCCAGACTCGGCGTGCTGGTGGAGGTGAACTGTGAATCCGATTTTGTGGCAAAAACCGATGATTTTATCGAGTTCGTCAAAAACATTGCCATGCATATCGCCGCCGCCAATCCGGCCGGGCTGACCCCGGAAGATGTGGATCAGAGTGTGGTGGAAAAAGAGCGTGAAATCTTCAGGGCCCAGATGCTGGAAGAGGGCAAGCCGGAAAAGATCATTGACAAGATCGTGGACGGCAAGGTGGAAAAATTTTATAAAGAAGTCTGCCTCCTGAGCCAGCAGTATGTCAAGGATCCCCAGAAAACCATTGACGAGTATTTGAAGGAAACCATTGGCAAGATCGGTGAAAATATTCAGATCAAACGGTTCGCACGCTTCCAGATAGGAGAATAACTCTTGGATATAAAGCCGGAGTTTAAACGGATTCTGATCAAACTGAGTGGAGAAGCCCTGATGGGAAATCAGGGCTTCGGCATCACCCCGGAGATGATTCATTACGTGGCTGGTGAAATTGCCAAAGTGGCCCGCCTGAAGGTAGAGGTCAGCATTGTGGTGGGCGGCGGCAATATTTTCAGAGGGGTGGCCGGCAGTTCCGCCGGTATGGACCGGAGTTCCGCAGACCATATGGGGATGCTGGCCACCGTCATCAATTCTCTGGCATTGTGTGATGCACTCGAGAAATGTGATGTGCCCACCCGGGTCCAGACGGCCATCCGCATGGATCAGGTGGCGGAACCGTTTATTCGAAGAAAAGCCATCCGGCATCTGGAAAAAGGCCGTGTAGTGATTTTTGCGGCAGGGACTGGTAATCCGTATTTCACCACAGACACGGCTGCCGTGCTCAGGGCCCATGAGATCCGTGCACAGGTCCTGTTCAAAGCCACGCAGGTGGACGGGATATATGACAAAGACCCGATGGTTTATGAAAACGCAGTGATGTTTGACGAATTATCCTATATGCGGGTGATCGAAAAACAGCTCCATGTCATGGATATGACAGCCATTTCTCTGGCCATGGAGCAGGACCTTCCGCTACAGGTGTTTGATCTGCACAAGCCGGACAACATTCTCAAGGCGGCGCTGGGTCAGGATATCGGCACCCGGATAAAATAAAAAGGTGACCTCATATGATAGATGAAGTGGTCGAAGAAACCAGGGACCGAATGGGAAAAACCGAGAAAGCCTTTGTCAAGGAAATGGGAAAGGTGCGTACCGGCAGGGCGTCCCAGTCCATGCTGGACAGTGTGAAAGTGGATTATTACGGTACCCAGACCCCGTTACCCCAGATGGCAACGGTATCCATCCCTGAAAGCCGGTTGATTACGGTGAAACCATGGGATATCAGCGTTATCAATGCAGTGGAAAAAGCCATTCTCAAGGCCAATCTCGGGCTGACGCCATCCAATGACGGCAAATTGCTACGGATTTCCATACCCCCTCTGACCGAGGAGCGTAGAAAGGAAATCGCCAAAAATGTTTCTAAAATCTGTGAAGAATACAAAGTGGCGGTTCGGAATATCCGGCGGGATTCCAATGATATGCTCAAGGAACTTCAAAAGGACGGAGAGATTTCCGAAGATGACAGTTTCAAGGGTCAAAAGCAGGTCCAGGAACTGACCGACGAGTATATTCAGCGGCTCGATGACATCTTTGCCGAAAAAGAGAAAGAAATCCTTGAGATCTGATTTTCTGCAGACGCATGGGCTGGATCCGGACAGGTTTCCGGACCATGTGGCGGTGATCATGGACGGCAACGGCCGATGGGCCAAAAAACGATTGCTGAACCGTGTCAAGGGTCATGAAAAGGGCTCGGAAGCTGTCAGGAACCTGGTTGAAACCTGCCGGGAACTGGAGATCCCTTTTTTGACCCTGTATGCGTTCTCCACTGAGAACTGGGCCAGGCCCCGGTCGGAAGTGGCGGCCCTCATGCAGTTGCTGAAAAAATTCCTGACGTCTGAGCGCGATGTAATGAAGGAAAAAGGGATCCGCCTGAACGTGCTGGGACAGCTGGAAAGACTGCCGGATGACGTCCAGACGCAGGCGAAAGAAACCATGGCCGCCACCTGCAGAAATAAGCAGATGACGTTGAATCTGGCCTTGAGTTACGGCAGCCGGCAGGAGATCGCCGATGCCGTCAAAATACTTGCCCGGAAAGTGAAAACCGGGGAACTGTCTGAAGATGAGATCTGTGAACAGGTAATATCGGACCACCTTTATACGGCCGGTATTCCAGACCCGGACCTGGTTATCCGGACTTCGGGGGAGTTCCGGCTGTCCAATTTTCTGCTCTGGCAGTCCGCTTATGCGGAAATTTTCATTACGCCCACCCTGTGGCCGGATTTTACCCGATCGGAATTTATCGATATTCTAACCCATTATCAGAAAAGGGACCGACGGTTCGGTAACGTGGAATGCAGCATGCCAAGCGATGGATCACCACAATAGTTCTGGCGCCTTTGATCATCTGGATCTTGATCAAAGGCTCTGCCATGATTCTGGCTGCGCTGATTTCTGCGGCAGCCATTTTCTCAATCCGGGAGTATCTGCGCATCATTTTCCGTACCGGTGACAAACCGGTTTCCCGGATGATTCCCGGGCTTTCTTATCTGGTCTGTGTTTTTCTGGTGATCGCCGCTGCCTTTGGTTCATGGCCGGCGATGATCCTGGTCCTGATCCTCAATCTATTGTTATTGTCCGTGTTCATTCTGTTTTGGTTCGCTGATCGCGAAGATCTGTTTGACACCATTGCCAGGCAGATGCTGGGTATTGTGTATATCCCTCTTTCCCTGTCATTGCTGCTGTTCGTAAGAAACATGGAAAACGGCAACCTCTGGGTATTCTGGCTTCTGATTGTCTGTTTCATGAACGATACCGGCGCATTTTATACCGGCACCTATTTTGGAAAACGAAAACTGGCACCCCGCATCAGCCCCAAGAAAACCATGGAAGGATCCGCCGGGGGTATCGCTGCAGCCATGGCCGCCGGGCTGGTTTTCTGCCTGCTGTTTTTCGGATCGTTTCAGTTGGCCCTGATCATCCTTCCGTGTTCTTTTCTCATTGCCGTGGCCGGACAGGTGGGAGACCTGTTTGAATCCGCTTTGAAGCGGTCATCCTCGGTCAAGGATTCAGGCCGTATCCTGCCGGGCCATGGCGGTATGCTGGACCGTATCGATGGTCTGTTGTTCGCCATTCCTGTGCTTTTCGGTTACCTGATGGCGGTGGGGCCATGAAACAGCTCTCAATTCTGGGTGCCACCGGTTCCATTGGAACGTCTGCGCTGGATATCGTCCGGATGCACCCGGACCGGTTTCAGGTCAAAGCGTTGACCGCCGGCAACAACCTGCCCCTGCTCAGCCGGCAGATCACTGAATTCAAGCCGGAAATGGTGGCGGTACTCAATGAGAACAAAGCCCGGCAACTGGGGAAAATGGTGAAACCGGATTCCGGAACCCGGATTATGTATGGTCCTGACGGGTATGAAGCGGCCGCTGCCTGGGATGGGGCGGACGTGGTGCTGCTGGCCATGGTGGGATCCGCTGGACTGGCACCGGCCCTGGCTGCCATTGATGCTGGAAAAGACATTGCCCTGGCCAACAAGGAAACCCTGGTGATGGCCGGCGACATTGTCATGGCCAGGGCCCGGGAAAAAAACGTTTCCGTACTGCCGGTGGACAGTGAACATTCCGCCATATTTCAATGCATGCTGGGCAACCGGGCCAAAGATGTGACACAGCTGTTTCTCACCGCGTCAGGCGGGCCGTTTCGGCATACACCTGAAGCGGATTTTGCCGGTATTACCAGAGAACAAGCCCTGAACCACCCCAACTGGTCCATGGGGGACAAAATCACCATTGATTCTGCAACCCTCATGAACAAAGGACTGGAACTCATCGAGGCGGTCCACCTGTTCGGCATGTCCCATGAAAACATCCAGGTGCTGATTCACCCTCAGAGCATCGTACATTCCATGGTCGGATTTGCTGACGGATCGGTCATGGCCCAGTTGGGGGTGCCGGACATGAAACAGGCCATATCGTTTGCATTGTCTTTCCCGGAGCGGCTGGGCACAGGCCTGCCATTTCCGGATTTTGAGCAGATTCAGTCCTTGACGTTTCATGCGCCGGATACCCGGCGGTTTCCTTCTCTGGAATTCGCCCGAAAAGCCTGTGAATCCGGCGGCACCATGCCTGCCGTGATGAACGCGGCCAATGAGGTGGCCGTCCAGGCATTTCTGGACCGGCGGATCCGGTTTTCCGATATTTTCGTCCTTGTTTCCACCACCATGGATGCCCATACCTGCATTGACAATCCAGAACTTTCAGGTATTATTGAGGCCGATCACTGGGCCAGAAAAACGGCCGGTTCTTATATAAAATAGAGAGGTAAACGTGGGTCATTCCGTTGTCGCATTCATTATTGTTATTGGTGTTCTGGTGTTTATTCACGAGCTGGGCCATTTTCTGGCAGCCCGGTTTTTCAAGGTGGGCGTGGATGTGTTTTCTTTAGGGTTCGGCCCCAAAATATTTACCAGAATCAAAGGCCGCACCGAATACTGTATCTCAGCCGTACCCCTGGGAGGGTATGTAAAAATGGTGGGTGAGGAACCGGGCAAACAGCTGCCTCCGGAAGATGAAGCGATCTCTTTTTCTCACAAGCCGCTGTTTCAGAAAAGTCTGATTGTTGCCGCGGGTCCGGCATTTAATTTTTTTCTGGCGATTTTTATTTTTTATGTACTGTATCAGTTTTCCGGACTTTATCTGTCCAAACCGGTGATCGGTAATGTGCTGGACGATACACCGGCGCAGCACGCCGGTTTTATGCCCGGAGATGTCATTACCACGGTTAACGGGAAAGAAATCCGCTCTTTTGAAGACATCTCCCTGATTGTCGGCAGCTCGGAGGGACAGGCCCTGGACATCGGTGTGAAGCGGGAAGGACGCAACCTGCGGTTATCCGTGGTTCCGGAAAAACAGGAAACCACCAATGTGTTTAAGGAATCCGTGGAACGATATGTCATCGGTATCCAGGGAACCGGTGAGGTGTTTCATCAACCGCTGAATCCGTTCCAGGCCATGGCACGTTCCATTTCAGACACGTATGGTCTGGTGAAATTGACCATTCTGTCCGTGGTCAAGATGATTTCCGGCCGCATTTCCGCAGACAACCTGGGAGGCCCGATCATGATTGCCCAGATGGCCGGAGAGCAGGCCAAGGCCGGCGTTGTGAATTTTGTGTGGTTCATCGCCCTGCTGTCTGTCAACCTGGGCATCATCAACCTGTTTCCCATTCCGGTGCTGGATGGTGGCCATCTGGTGTTTTTCGGCATCGAGGCGGTCACGGGAAAACAGGTCAGCGAAAAACTCAGAGAAAAGATGATCCAGTTCGGCGCGGCCATTCTGGTGGCGTTGATGGTGTTTGTTTTTTACAACGATATAATTCGAATTTTCAATGGTGGATAACATGATTGCCTGTATTGAAATCGCATTAAACCCATCCCTGAGGGATGCGGAGGCATCGTCGCTCATCAAAAAAGCGGCGTCCTATTTCGGGATTCAGATCCAGTCGGCCAGAACCATTCATATGCTGACCATCGAGTCCAATCTGACGGCCGTGGAACTGGACCGGGTCCGGCAGGAGATTTTCACCAATCCGGTCACCCAGATATCTTCGTTGTCCCCTCTGAACATCAATTTTGACTGGTGCATCTGGATCGGGTTGCGGCCCGGAGTCAAGGACAATCCCGGAGCCACGGCCATGGAAGCCATTGAAGATCTGCTGGGCAGATCGTTCGCTCCTGATGAAGGCATCTATGCGTCCAGACGGTATTGCCTGACCGGAGAGACACTGACCCGGGCACAGGTTGAAACCCTGGCCAAAGAGCTGTTGTCCAACCCCATTATCCAGCAGTTCAAGATATTTTCAAACGCAGACTGGCACCCTGAAAAAGGGGCGGATGTCAAACCGGCCCGGGTGATCCTGGACCATACCCCCTGTTTTGATTTCATTGACATCGATTCCGACCAGCGCCTGGCACAGATCAGTGATCAGCGGAACCTGGCACTCAATGCCAGGGATATCCCGGTGATTCGGCAGTATTTTCTGGATCCCGAAGTCAAGGTCCAGCGGGAAAAAATGGGGTTGTCCGGTCCAACGGACGTGGAACTGGAATATATTTCCCAGGCACGGAGCGATCATTGCAATCACAACACCTTCCGGGGCATTTTCAGATATACGGATGTTCTGACAGGCGAAGAAATCTTTGAGCACTCATTGTTCAAGACCTATATCCAGCAGCCGACCCTGGCGTTGAAGGAAAAAAAGAACTGGGTGGTGTCCGTGCTCTGGGACAATGCCGGTGTCGGCCGTTTCGATGAGGACAACAATTATGTGATCACCGGGGAAACCCACAACTCGCCGTCCAACATGGAAGCCTATGGCGGGGCCATTACCGGGATTGTGGGGGTATACCGGGACCCCATGGGCACCGGGCTGGGGTCCAAACTGTTCATGGGCAGTTTCGGATTCTGTGTGGGGGACATCCGGTATGGCGGGCCCCTGAAACCGCCGCTGCACCCCCGGCGCCTGCTGGACGGGGTGATCGAGGGGGTCAGAGACGGGGGCAACAAGAGCGGTGTGCCCACCCCCTTCGGCCAGACCCTGTTTGATCCGGGATATATGGGCAAAAGCCTGGTGTTTGTCACAGCCCTGGGCATCATGCCCAGGCAGGTGGCGGGCAGACCCAGCCACGAAAAGAAAACCTCGCCCGGGGACCTGATCATCATGAGCGGGGGCCGGGTGGGCAAGGACGGGATCCACGGGGTCACCGCCTCTTCGGAAAGTTATTCGGAAAATACCCCGGCCGGCCATGTTCAGATCGGGGATCCCTATACCCAGAAAAAAATGCATGATTTTCTCCTGGAATGCCGGGATGAAGGGTTGATCCGGTTTATCACCGACAACGGCGGCGGCGGGCTGTCTTCCTCCATCGGGGAGTCCGCCATGATTTCCAACGGGTGCGTGGTGCATCTGGACAAGGTGCCCCTCAAGTATCCGGGACTGGACATGTGGGAGATCTGGGTGTCGGAATCCCAGGAGCGCATGACCATTGCCATCGATCCCGGGGATCTGGACCGGTTCATGGCCCTGTCCAGGCAGCACGGGGTGGAAAGCACGGTGATCGGTGAATATACCGATACCGGCAAGCTGCATATCACCTATCAGGGGCAGACCTGTGCCTACGTGGACATGGACCTGCTGGACAAGGGGTTTCCCGCCTGGGAATTTGACGCGGTATGGCTGCCTCCGGCGGCCCGGGGACTGGCGGAGCCGGTGATCCGGAAACCGGTTGATTTCAATGGTCTCATGACCGCCCTGCTGGCCCGGCCCAACCTCTGTTCCAAGGAATGGATCCTCCGGCAGTATGACCATGAGGTTCAGGGCGGATCCGTGATCAAGCCGCTGGTGGGGGTGAAGCACAACATCCCCTCAGATGCGGCGGTCACCCGGCCGGTGCTCACCAGTCAGAAAGGCCTGGCATTTTCCCAGACGCTGCTACCCTGGTATTCAAAGATCGATGCCTATCACATGATGACCTGCACCATTGACGAAGCGGTGCGGCGTCTCATTGCCGTGGGCGGCACCCTGGATCATGTCGGCGGGGTGGACAATTTCTGCTGGCCCGATATCGGGTATCACCCGCAGACCAATCCGGACGGCCGGTTCAAGGCGGCCCAGCTGGTGCGTGCCTGCCGGGCCCTGAAAGATGCCTGTCTGGCCTATGAGATCCCGCTTTTGTCCGGCAAGGATTCCATGTATGTGGACGGGCACCTGGAAGGGGCGTTTGGTGAGCGGATAAAGGTGTCGGCCCTGGAAACGGTGCAGTTTTCCGCCACCTCGGTGGTGGCGGATGTGATGCGCTGCCAGACCCTGGATCCCAAGGCGGCCGGGGACCTTGTCTATGTCGCCGGTATCACGGGAAACGAACTGGGGGCATCGGAATATTATGACCTGTTTGGCCAGACCGGTGCAAATGTGCCTCAGGTGAACTTTGCCGCCAGCAAGGTGTTGTACCGGGCCGTGGAAAAAGCCATGAATCTGGAACTGCCGGCCTCGTGTCATGCGGTGGGCCGGGGTGGGCTGGGGATTCACCTGGCGTTGATGACCATGGCCGGCGGTTTGGGCATGGAGATCGATCTGTCCCGGGTACCCTCTGCACCGGAAACACTTTCTGACGAAGTGCTGCTTTTTTCTGAATCTGCCGGACGGTTTATCCTCACCGTGCCGGAAGCGAATCGGGCGGTGTTTGAAAAGCTGTGCAAAGGACTGGCCGTCCGGTGTGCAGGAACGGTCACAGACAGGCATGATCACCTGAAGATCAACGGGGTTCGGGGCGGTTCGATTGTCAATCTGCCCTGTTATGATCTGGAAAAAGCGTTTAACCAACTGTTTGGAGAGATGATATGACACAGGTGAAGGCACTGATTCTGACCGGTTTCGGACTGAACTGCGACCATGAAACGGCCCTGGCCTTTGAACTGGCCGGTGCCGTGCCCCATCGGGTCCATATCAATTCCCTGGTGGCCGGAACGGTGAAACTGGCGGATTTTCATATCCTGGCATTCGGCGGCGGATTTTCCTGGGGAGATGACCACGGGGCCGGGGTGATCCAGGCGGTGAAGCTCAAAAACCATATCGGAAAAGACCTGCTTGGGTTTGTGGCGGCGGGCAAACTGATTATCGGCATCTGCAACGGATTCCAGGCCCTGGTGAACCTCGGGCTTCTGCCGGGTCTGGACAACGGGTATACGCAACGTTCCGTGGCCATCACCTATAATGACTGCGGCAATTTCAGGGACCAGTGGGTGCACTTGGCAGCCAATTCCAAAAGTCCCTGTGTGTTCACCAGGGGTATCGGCCAGGCGGATTTCCCCGTGCGCCACGGGGAGGGTAAATTCATTGCCGGACCCGACGTGTTGGCATCCCTTCAGACAGGGAACCAGGTGGTGTTTCAGTATGCCGATGAAACCGGTAACCCTGCAGACGGGGTCTTTCCGTTCAATCCCAACGGATCGATTCAGGACATTGCCGGTATCTGTGATCCCACCGGAAACATCTTCGGGCTCATGCCCCATCCGGAAGCGTATAACCATGTCACCAACCATCCGGACTGGACCCGGGAAAAGCAGCTGAAAAAGCGCCTGGGACAGACGTTTGAAGCCAGAGAGACCATCGGTATCCAGCTGTTTCGAAACGGGGTGGACCACATCAGGGAAAGGTTTTTATAACCAGTATGCTGGGAACTATCGTCAACTGCCTGGCCATCATTGCCGGCAGCGTGGTCGGGCTGTTGTTCAAAAACGGGATTCCGGACCGCTACAACCAGACCGTGATGCAGGCTGTGGGCCTGGCCGTGCTCCTGGTGGGGCTGAAAACCGCCATCGTCAGTGATGACCTGCTGGTGATCATTATTTCCCTGGCCATCGGCGCACTTCTGGGAGAAGGCATCGGCATCGAAGATCGGCTCGAGCGGCTGGGAAAATTCCTGGAAAGAAAATTTTCAAAAGGATCGGGCGGATTTGCCCAGGGATTTGTCACCGCCTCACTGATATATTGTGTCGGATCCATGGCCATTGTGGGATCTCTGGAAAGCGGTCTGTCCGGCAACCATGCCACCTTGTTCGCCAAATCCTGCCTGGACGGCATTGTGAGTATTATCCTGAGTTCATCTCTGGGGCTGGGGGTGATGTTTTCCGCAGTGCCGGTGCTTCTCTACCAGGGAGCCATCACCCTGTTGGCATCCGTCCTCAAACCGCTGCTGGTGCCGGCGGTGATCGCCCAGATGTCCGGGGTGGGGGGGCTTCTGATCCTGGGCATCGGCATGAACATGCTTCGGGAAAAAAAGATCAAGGTGGGCAACATGCTGCCCGCCATTTTCATCCCCCTGGTCTGGTTTGTGATTCAGCGGCTGACGGGGATTGCCTGAAAAAATGTTTGGCAGATTTCGGGCTTGTTCTGGTGATGACGGGCAATTTTCCGGCACTCCACAGACATTCGGTTTCTTCCAGAAATCTTTGAAGTACCTATCAGCTGTGAAAGAAAAAAAGCGCCTTTATGAAATTTGAATGAGTTGGTGGGCTTTGGACAGTTTTTTCATCATAAATCAATATAATCTTCTGGCAGCATTTCCAGCTGGTCCAGGTTTAATTCCTCAAATACAGTTTCCAGGTGATTGACCATCATCCTTGCAGCATTCTTAGGGTCTCTTTTTTTAAGATATTTGACAATCTTTAAATGTTCAGCTTCTGATGGATTAATTACGCGCTTAAAAAAGGGGTCAAAAAGAACCAGATATATATTGGTTCGATTTAGAATATCTTTGACATAATGTGTCAAAATAAAATTTTTGGATGCATTCGCAATAGCCAGGTGGATGGCATCATTGGTCTGGTAATATTCCATTTCCCGCGCATCGAAAAGTTGAATTTCATCATCTATTAACCGGTAAAGTTCATCGATTTGTTCATCAGTGATGTGAAGTGCTGCCTGAAATGCTGACATCTCTTCAATATGAGCCCGAACCGCAAATGTCTGTCTGATATCAGAAATCGACGGTTCGATGACAAATGCCCCTTTGTTAGGATAAATTTTTACAAATCCTTCATAAACCAACCGCTTTATCGCACCGCGGATGGGTGTTCTGCTGACATTTAGCTTTTCGGCCAGAGCAGTTTCCTTCAATTGCTTTCCACTTTTAATATATCTTTTGTTAAAAGCAATTTTTATCTTCCTGTATGCGATATCTTCGGCCGTGTCTTTGGATTTTAATATTGAATTAGAGGCGTTTTTCATGTTTGTTCAGAATTTTGATTTTTTCAAGCCGGCATTTTAAAGTTATAAAAAATTTTATATTTGAGCTATATCAAAAAAAAGATTAAGTCAAGTGAACTGTATTCCTTTTCGTTTGAGTTGTTCTTTGAAACGCAGACATTTATGTTTAGTTGGATTTGGGGTGTATAGCGCTGGTATCAGGTCTGCACAATTTGTCTGCATCGTTTTTAAATCAGTTTTAATCGGCCCGATACCAGCGTTTAACAGGTGATACCCCCAAGTTGAATATACTATTTGGGAATTAGGTTTGTATTGAAAAATTTCATGGAAAGTTCAACCAGTGTACCATCATCATACATGGATTGAATGATTTCATTGAGCTTTTTTAGTAGTGTATCGCTGTCAGGTCTTGTGTTGTCTAAAGCAAAGCTTAGAGGTTCGTAATACACAGGGTCTCCCAACATTTTTAATGGACATCCACTCCCGCCGCAACCCTCACTTATTGCTTCGGCCAGTGTCTGTCGAGAGGAGAGAATGGCATCAAGTCGAACACCGTCTCCTAAGGAAAGGTCCTGTATATATTCAGCATCAGCCAAATAGGTTCTGATCTTGCCGGGTTTCCAATCCTGATATTTTATATCAGTATTCTCGATTATCAGGTCTTTTTCCAGATATCGTTCATAGGTTGATTCAGTGGTCACACCAATTTTTTTTTCAGCCAGGTCTGAAACTTTATTGATCGTTTTGTTGTTTTTGTGAATCGCAAACTGGGCTGGGGCGCTATAGTATGGCATGGTGAAAAAGAGCACCTTTTTCCTTTCTTTTGTAGGTGTCATAGATCCGATGGAAATGTCCCATCGTTTGGACCATTTTCCTGCAGTGATCAAGTTCCAGTCTACAGTGACATGCCGTGCTTTTACTCCAAGACGTTTTGCCACTTCTTTGCCGACACTGATATCAAAACCTTCGAGTTTTCCATCTTCATTGATATAGCTCTGAGGTGGGTAATTTGCCTCTGCAGAA
>JAVVEQ010000055.1:0-20446 GCA_032250905.1 Desulfotignum sp.
AACCACTCGGTGAGTTCTTCTTTGATGTCAATATCCTTGATACGTTCCATCAGAAAATAGTAGATCTTTTCAAACTCCTCATGGGGTTTTAAAAAGAACCGCTCATAATAATATTTTTCCAGCTCTGCCATCAGTGTTTCGCCGCTGGGCCACAACGAGGTGATGATCACTCCGGTGTCTTCCTGCATTTCTGCGGGCAGGGCAAACCCTTCCGGCACCACGTTCCGGCCGCCTTTCATCTTTTTATACTGCATCACCAGGGGAATATGGGCGTCTTTGAGGGCCTCGATGCCTGCGGCAATGCCCAGGGCCATGGCCACATCATATTGTTCCTTGATGCCGTATTCATCGGTAAGGTCAAAATACCCCAGCTGACCGGCCAGATGAATCACATCCTCGGTACGGGTAATCTGGACGAACCGGGCGTTGCCGTCGGGCTGCTTGTACAGCTTGGTGATGTTCTTGTCCGTGATCCGCTCCTGTGCCTCCAGTGTCAGGGGTTCGATAAAGTTCTCCCCGTTAAGGATGGCATCGAAATTATCCGCTGCAAATACCCGGCGGCCCGTGCCGGGCAGGCCCACGGACACGCCTGAAATCAGGATCCGGCCGGTGTTGAAGTCAAACCGGTCCATGGCATGAATGGCGGCCTCGCGTTTCTGCCGTTCAAACTCCTGATACAGGATCTGGTCCAGCAGTTCCTTATTCTGTTCCTTGAATTGTTCAAAATCATGCGACAGGGTCATCGGCGGCAGCGTCTCCATAACAGGGGACTGTTCTTCGACTTCCGGTTGAAGGACCGGTTCGGCCGGTGAGGCAGGCGGTCTTGCAAACAGGCTGTTGCAGTCAATCAGATATTGACGGCAGGCCTCGAACGCTTCGCTCTCCCCCTGCCGGGCATCCACGGTCACGGATGTGCCGTATTCACCGATATTGATATGTTTGAGAAGGTTCACCAGAAGCCGGGAGGGCCCGATCTCGATGAAATGGGTCCGACCGGAAACATACACGTTTTCCACGGAACGGATGAACTCCACCGGTGACACGATCTGCCTGGCCAGTAGGTCTTTGACCTCTTTTTCACTTTCCGGGTAGGATTGTGCCAGGGTATTGGAAATGATTCGACCGTACCGGGTCTTGTTGAAGGTCAGGGTATCCAGGTAGGCCCGCAGCTCGTCTGCAGCCTCCTGTAGCAGCGGGGTGTGAAACGCGCCGGTGAGATTCAATTTCTTGTACGCCACCTCATGCTGGGACAAAAAATCGCAGAACCTGTCAATGGCTTCGGTTTTGCCGGACACCGCAGTCTGTTTCTCGCTGTTCTTGTTGGTGATATAAATGTCGGAAATAAAGGATTTGCGAAGCAGGGCTTCGGTTTCCTTTTCGTTCTTGAACACCACCATGATCTTTCCGGGCTGTTTGAGGGTGCTCTCATACATGAGGTCGGACCGTTTGATGATCAGGCCCATGGCATCTTCAAACCCCAGCATCCCCGAACAGAACAACGCTGTGTATTCTCCTACGGAATGGCCGATAAAATAATCCGGGGAAAACCCTTCCCTGGCCAGACGTGAGCAGATGGCGGCCGAAGAAAGGAATACGGCCGGCTGGGTATTCTGGGTGGAGTTGAGGGCCGGGTCATCCCCGAACATCAGATCCAGGATCGAATATCCCCGGATCCTGAAAAAGATCTCATCTCCCTGGTCCAGCACCTTGCGAATATGGGAATCGGTCTCGTACAGCTGTTTCATCATGCCCGGCCGCTGGGCCCCCTGGCCGGACAGCAGGGCCACCATGCGCAGTTTCCTGCCGCCGGGACCCGCGGAGTATGCGGTATCGGTCACCACCAGATCGTCTCCGGACACCAGCCGGTATTCGGCTTCGATCACCGGCTGGGCTGAAACAGCATTTTCAGGCACCAGAACCCGGGGCAGCGTTCCCATAATCAAGTGCGCATGGTTGCCGCCGATACCGTTGACGTTGGCGGCGAACCGCAGTGACTGTCCCGGTTTTCGGTCAATGGGCCGGGTGGCGGGCTGGAGCACCTTGCTGTGGGTGAGGGTGGAATGGGCCGTATCATAGTTGAAATCCGGCAGAATCATCCCTTTCTGGTTCATGAGCATGAGCTTGGCCACGGCCACAGCCGGATTGGCCGCCTTGAAATATCCGAACTGAGGTTTGATATTGCCGCAGTGCATGGCATGGGAAAAACTGGTCTGGATCACCTGCTGTTCGATCATGTCCCCGAATACATTTGAAAAGGCAAACAGATCCAGGTGGTCGATCTCTGACTTTCTGATCCCGGACCGCTGGTAGGCCTCGTTAATCACGGATTTAAAGGTGTGTTCCGACGGGGCCAGCAGATGGTCCGGCACTGAGGAGCGCACGGTGCAGTCATTGATTTCACCGTAAATCTCCATGCCGGCTTCCCGGGCTTTTTTCAAGGTGGTAAGCACATGCACGGCCGCGCCCTCTCCCATCACATACCCTTCGGCCCGGTTGTCAAAGAAATATCCATCGGTTCCGGACAGCAGGCCCAGACGTTTGAACGCCATGAGCACGGCCGGGTAGAGGTTGCAGTCCACCCCGCCGGCCAGGACAAAATCCAGGTCCTTGTGCTTCAGGGCCCGGGCCGCATTCCGGATGGCGATGGTGGCCGAGGCGCAGGAGGCATCGATCACGTAATTGACCCCGTTGAGCCCGAAATGGTTGGCAATGCGGCCGGAAATGATGTTGGACAGCAGCCCCGGCGTGGTGTCTTCATTGTTTTCCGGAATAGTCTCTCGGATCACGGCCAGCAGACCGTCTGCCACAGACTGTGCCCGGAATTTGTCCACCCCTCTGGCTGCAGCCACGGCATTGGCGATGAATTGTTTTCTCACCCGGATAATATTCTTGCTCTGGCGCTCCCCGGCAATGGTGCCCAGGATCACACCGGTTCTGGCCGGTCCGCCGTCCACGGACAAAAGACCGGACGAGGACAGGGCCTGATCCGCCGCCTCCAGCCCGAAAATCTGAGCCCGCTCAATGGATTTCACCATGGTGGGGGGCATCCGGTACTTGAGATTGTTGAACTTAAAGTCTTTAACCACACCGGCCTTGACTTTGGGCAGATGATAAATGGAATCTTTGGGAAACGCGGCATAGACATCGTTGTCAAAATGGTCTTCCCCCAGATGGGACAGCTGTTTTTCACCGGAGCACAGCTTTTCCCAGAACGTGTCCGTATCCCTGGCACCCGGCAGAAACACACCCAGTCCGGCCACCACGATGCGGTCGTCATTGAAATCATAGGACGGGTCGGAAAAAATATTCCGGGCCAGCGGCTGGTAAGCTTCAGTCATCTCCTGCACCACCAGATGGTAGTTGATGCCGCCGAACCCGTAGGAAGACACCGCCGCCCTCCGGGGGGAATTGTCCGGGCGTTTCCATTCCACAGGATCCTTGACAATGAACAGCGAAGATCCGGCCATGTCATGGTTTTTGGACAGGGTCTCGAACTGTCCGTTGGGGGGGAGCATGCCCTTGTTCACCGCCAGCAGGGCCTTGATCAACCCGGCGGCCCCGGCGGCCCCCAGCAAATGTCCAATCTGGGACTTGATGGAGGAGACCCCGGCGTGGCTGTCTTTGTACCAGCTGTTCAGGGTTTCCAGCTCAGCGGCATCCCCGATGGTGGTGGAGGTGCCGTGGGCCTCGATGAACCCGATATCCTTCGGGGTGATTTCCGGCCGGGTATGGTCATAGCAGCGCTGGACACTGAGCACCTGTCCCCGGGGGTTGGGAGCCGCAATGGCCTTGCCCCGGCCGTCGGAAGAGCCCCCGATCCCGTTGATCACCCCGATAATCCTGTTGTTGTCCCTGATGGCATCTTTCATACGCTTGAGCACAAAAACCACGGATCCTTCCCCTAAGACAAACCCGTCAGCCCGCTGGTCGAACGGGTAGGATCCCCTGGCTGACAGGGTGCCCATCTTGGCGAACCCGACAAAGGATTCCGGGGCCAGGTGGGTGTTGACGCCACCCACAATCACCTGGTCATGTTCGCCGGAAAGCAGTTCCCCCACCCCGGCTTCCAGGGCCGTGATGGAGGAGGCACAGGCCGCATCCACAATGTAATTGGCTCCCCGGATTCCCAGATGCCGGGCGATGCGGGAGGCCTCGATGTTCAGAAGGATCCCGTGCACCGGGTCATACCCTTTGTGTTCCCCTTCGAGTTGTTCCTGGAGGCTGTCACGGATACCGGTTTTCTCCTCATCTGACAGCGCGGCCCAGGCATCGGTCTTTTCCATCATGGACACGAGCTGGGGAAACCAGTATTTAAGCTGGAGCGTGTTGCCCAGCTCGTTGGACAGGCAGGTGGCGATGATCACGGCGGTCCGCTTGGGATCTTCACAGATCAGCTGGTCGTTGTCATCCAGAAGGCTGGCGTTTTCAACTGCCTGGTAGGCGGTCTGCAGTACCATCTGCTGACTGCGGGACAGCCGTTTCGCCTTGTCCGGGGCATACCCGAACCGCTTGTAATCAAAGTTGAAATGATCCACCACCCCTGCCAGGGTGGTGTAAGACCTGTCTTCGGCATTCCGGTCCGGGCTGTAATACAGGTCTTTGTCAAACCGGTCATCCGGCATGGGTCTGATGGCGTATTTTTTCCCCAGGACATTGTCCCACAGGGCATCCGGGGTGGCGGCATCCGGCAGGGTACAGCCCATGCCCACCACCGCAATCTCATCGTTGATCCGGTTTTTCGGGCTGGTGAGAATCTCCAGCCGGTTCAGGTGATGAAACAGCCGGGGTTTGGCGGTAAAATAGGTATCATGGATCTGCTGGATCGTGACATCCTTCTTGAAAAATGCCAGGCTGTCCCCGGCCAGAAAGTTACCTTTTTCCCGGTGTTCCTCATCTTTGAACCAGGTGTAATACTGTTCCCCGGGCCGCTTGAAATCCGGCAAAAATCCCTTGGCCCCGATGAGCAGGGACCCGATGTTTTTCTTTTCAAAGGCGCGCTTGCGCTCATCCAGGTTGACCTTGTCCCGGATCATGGTATCTTCGAGTTCCCTCATCATTTTCGCAAAGGGCGTGGGCGCAGTACGCGAGGCCAACCCCAGGCTTTTGCCGATCACCACGGTTTCATCCTTTTCAATCAGGATCTCCTGGTACTGCTTTGTCATGCTCCGGGTTTCCACGATTTCTCTGGTAAACAGGTATGCCGTGCCCACCTGCAACCCGATGCTCGCCCCTTTTTTGGCCAGAAACGATGTCATGCCGGAGATGAAATACGAGGCAAAGCAGGTCGAGATGCCGCCGGCAAACACCAGAAACAATTTTGACAGGTCCTGATTTTTGCTCACCAGTTTTTCAATGGCCGCCTCCCACAGCACGAGCGATGACAAAAACCCCACATGTCCCCCGGCTTCTCCGCCTTCGAAAATGAACCGGACACATCCGCTTTTGATGGCATTCTCCATCATGGGAACCGACGGGGTGTGCATATAGGTTTTCGTGCCGGCCGCTTCCAGGTCCCTGACCTGGGAAGGGATACCGCCGGCAAACAAGGCAAAGGGAATCTTGAGTTTTTTCACCATGTCCAGGTGTTTGTGCACCATGGGGTTGAAGGCCTCGATTCCCACCAGGCCGGCCCCGCAGTTGGAAACCTTTTTCTTTCCCTTTGACAGCATGGCATCCGCCAGAGACGCCGGTAAAGACCCTACAGCAAAAAACGGGAGGGCACCGGCTTCAAGCACTTTTGCCGCGAACTCCGGGTTATCGGAAATATTGGCCATGGGTCCCTGAATCAGGGGTAGCCGGGTGTTCTGGTTGCGGGCAAACGACGAGTTTGCCCGCACCGGATCGTATGTGTCCACACAGTCCAGTGTCTCTCCCATGGTGGTGAAAAACTCATGGATCATATCGGACAACCTGCGGGAGTTTCTGGCCATGTACCGGGCGAACAGTCCGTCCTGCCCCATGAAGAAAAGGGACTGGACAAAGGCGGCATCCGGCTGATTCAGGGCGATAATCTGGGAAGCGATCCTGTCATACAGCTGCTGTTCCCCGTCGGGCTCATCTTTGAGTACCACCGCCGCCTGTTTCAAATCCCTGACCACTTTGGTGCCCAGCCGGGCAAACACCCGGAAAATCTGTTTGTCCTGAATGTTAATCTCCGTGGAATCCCCTTCCTCCACCGTGGCCAGCAGATTTTTGAATGCCGGAGAGACCGGGGCCTCATCCGCCAGCAGCACCTGGGTGTCCATGACAAACCCGGATACTCCGGCTGCCAGCATGCCGGCGCCGGTGTACTGCCCCACACCGCCGTGGATGAACACGGGCCGGTCCTGATTTTTCAGGTACCACTGCATGAGAATGAACGAGGAGTAACGGGAAACCTGTCCGGCGGCTTCATTGCCCTTAAGAATCAGGGCATGGGGATCGGTCTTGTCTATCCTGTCTGTCAGTCCGATATCCTTGATTTCCAGAACCAGCCGGGTATCCCCCAGATCGATTTTTTCCATGCGGGTATCGGTTTTCGAAACGGGTATCACCACCAGATCCAGGTTGGATACCCGCTGCTTTTTCAATGTTTTCAGCAGCTGAAAATCCAGGGACGCCAGGCGGATACCGAAAAGGATGTTTTCTTTGGACAGTTGAACAATTTTCTGCAGAATTTCATCTCTGTCAAGAAATTCAGTATCAAACACCGGAAGTGCACCGGCTGCAAAAACAGCGTTAAAATAGGGAAGATCAAACACCTTTACCGGGGTATAGATCATCAAGGGCAGCCGGGTATGCAAAACACGTGTTATCATGGGTTATCTCCATTCAGGTTTTTTTGAAATTATCATCGTATTGAGGATGAACAAAATGTAAGTATCAAAAACCATGCCAAAAATCAGAAAAGAATCAACCTCTTGAATTTAAAGAATTTTTCTGATTGGTGCCTGACCCGTCTCGTTATTGGAAACGGTTTGTTCTTGCATTTTATGAACACTAGTTATACAAAAATGCTCATCACCTTATACAGGAAGGGAACATGAATAAAGCCATACTTACCCAGTCAGAGCGCCAGTTTTTCAAAACAGTTCATAACGCTGCCTTTGCCAATCCGTTCAGTGAATTGCGGGAACGGCTGGATCAGAAAATTGCCGGGTTGTTCCCCTCAGCCGCCCGCCGGGAAAGCAAGGACATGTGTGTTCAGGAAGTACACCGGCAGATCAAAAAACTGAGCCGCCAGAACCGGGGAAACATCAATCAGTACGCTGGAGAGGACAGGGAACTCCTCCGGGTGGTCTACCTGTTCGATGTTTTTCATAAATTCCGGGACCGTTTCGATCAGCTGATCCAGGATCAGATCGCGGCCCGGGATGAACCGGTGCCGGTCGATTTTGTCAATGACGCCCGGGAACTGATGGTGGAAAAAGGGTTTTCCATCCCCCAGTTTTACCATTATTTTGCCCTGTCCTTCCAATTGCGCCGGGCGTTTTATTTTATCTCAAACACTCTGGTCGGGGCCAGTCCCTGTATGACGACATTTAAAAAACACCTGTGGTACAACGTGTTTACATACAATATCGGACTCTATGAACAGCACCTCTGGGACCGGATGGAAGATTTTTCCACCCTGCTGTTAGGAGAAACCGGAACGGGAAAAGGCACGGCAGCCAAAGCCATCGGAATGAGCGGATTCATTCCCTTTGACAGAAAACGGGGGTGTTTTGTCCAAAGTTTCACCCGGGCCTTTTCATCCCTGAACCTTTCGCAGTATCCGGAAACCCTTTTGGAATCCGAACTGTTCGGTCATACCAAAGGTGCGTTCACCGGGGCCGTGGAAGATTACCAGGGGGTGCTGGACCGGTGCAGTCCCCATGGCGCCATCCTTCTGGATGAGATCGGAGAAATCCCGGATCACATTCAGATCAAGCTGCTGCGGGTACTTCAGGAGCGGACGTTTAACCCGGTGGGGTCTCATTCCGGTTCCCGTTTCAACGGCCGGGTCATTGCGGCCACCAACCGACCGAAAAAGGATATCATGGACGGCCGCGTATTCAGGGAAGATTTCTATTACCGGCTGTGTTCGGACATCATCGAAGTCCCGCCCCTGCGCACCCGGATTCAACAGGATCCTCAGGAACTGGACGACCTTCTGGATTTCACGGTCACACGCATGACCGGGCTGGCTTCTTCAAAAATCACCGCCAAAATCAAAAGAATCATTGACCGCCGTCTGGGAAACCATTATAGCTGGCCAGGGAACGTACGGGAACTGGAACAATGTGTCCGGAGCGTGCTGCTTAGACGCGATTACTTAGGCAAACAGACCCCTGATGATCCGTCACTTTCCAATTTGCTGTGCCGGGGAATTCAGGCGCAGAATCTGGCGGTTTCCGACCTGTTGTCAGGATACTGCACACTGTTGTACGAAACCCTCGGCACGTATGAAAAAGTGGCCAGACAAACAGGGCTGGACCGGCGGACCGTAAAGAAATATATCATGACCCATCAACAGACATAAGGATATTTCATGCTTTCTTTTCTGCCATCCCCGCTGAAAGGCGTGCTGTCTTTCCTGATTTACCTGATCAACACCATTTTGCTCACCGTGCCGTTGATACTGGTTTCCCTGCTCAAATTCATCCTGCCGTTTCAACCGGCGGTGGTGATCCTGGACAAGATACTCATGGGCATGGCCGGGCTGTGGATCTACATCAACTCCCTGACCACAGACCTGTTCTGCGAAATTGACTGGGATATCCGGGGTCTGGACAAACTCAACGCCAGACAATGGTATCTGGTACTTTCCAATCACCAGTCCTGGGTGGATATTCTGGTCCTTCAGAAAATGCTGCGCAAAAAAATCCCCATGCTCAAATTCTTCCTGAAAAAAGAACTGATCTGGGTACCGTTTCTGGGGCTGGCGTGGTGGGCTCTGGATTTTCCGTTCATGAAACGCTATTCCAAGGAGTTTCTGGCCCAAAATCCCCATCTGAAAGGAAAAGACCTGGAAAGCACCCGGAAAGCGTGCCAGAAATTCAAACATACCCCGGTGTCCATCATGAATTTTGTGGAAGGCACCCGCTACACACCGGAGAAAGCGAAAAATTCTGCATTTTCCCATCTGCTGACACCCAGGGCCGGAGGCATCGCCTTTGTTCTGGGATCCATGGGCCAATACCTGGATCACATCATCGATGTAACCATTGTTTACCCGGGGAGAGTTCCCAGTTTCTGGTCATTCATCTCCGGCAAAACCAGAAAGATCATTGTGGATTTTCAGTTGCTCGAAGTGGGATGGCACATCAAAGGGGATTATTTCAATGATCCGGTGTTCAAAGAGCGGTTCTGTAAATGGCTGAATCAGTTATGGCATGAAAAAGACCGTAAAATAGAACGGTTGCTTTCCTAAAGAACCGCAGCTGCCAGCCCGGTGAGAAGAAATGAGGATTCGATCATAAATTCCATTTGAGTGCCTGAAATCTGTGTGTCTTTCTCAAAAAAATGAATCAGCCCCAGCATCATACCCGGCACCAGAACCAGAAGAAATGACAGTAAAAAAGGCAGTCCTGTCAGCCAGGCCCCTGTCAGCAGAACCATGACACCCGCCAGGACACACCGGATCAGCACAAAGCTTTTTTTCTCGCCCAAAAGGATGGGAAGGGTTTCCCTGCCGGCAATCCGATCTCCCTGGATGGCTACGATGTCAAAAAATGCGGTCCTGCTGAACACCAGTCCGGCAGCATACAAAAACGCCACCGTGTGCCAGGTCGGCATACTTCGGGTGTCCACAGCCGGAAGAATCGTGGTGACAATCCCCCAGGCCATGGTGATCAGGATGGTTTTGGACCCGGGGATATCCTTGATCCGGCGGATCCTGTGTTTTCCGCTCCATTTTTCAGGAATCATTTTCAGGTTGTAGGACAATCCCAGAATACTCATGACCAGAAGAATGAAAAACGATGTCACACCGGTGCTATATGCCAGATACAGTCCAGCTGCACCCGACCCCATGGCCATCACCGCCAGCACCGGCCGGTAGCGCCGGTAGAAAACGGCCCGGTCCGGATGGTTGTAGGTGTCGGATTTGACGGCAAAAATATTGTTCAACACCTGCATGGAAAACACGTAGAGCATGGCAATGGCGGCGTGGATCAGTGTGCGGGGCAGCTGCTGAATCACGGAACAGGCATAGGTCAGGCTGCCGGCCCCCAAAGCCAGAAGCAGATTGGTCTTTAGAAGGCAATCCTGTACCTGGGATATAAAACCCATCACGGGACGCTGCTGCTGGAGATGCCGGGCCACCCGGGAACAGGTATCGGTAATCACCCAGTTCGGCGTGGATGCCCCTGCGGTAATGGCAATTGACCGCAGTCCTGCCAGGGTGGTGAAATCAATTTCCGACACCGATTCGATATGGGTGGCAACCGCCCGGGTTTCGGCAGCCACCTGGGCCAGACGCCGGGTATTTCCGCTCTGCCGGCCCCCCACCACGATCACGGCATCATGGGTGGCGGCCAGTCGCCGGACCTCCTGCTGCCGGCGTTCTGTGGAACCGCAGATGGTAGCAAACACCTTGTAATGAGGTTGGTGTTCAGCACACCAGGTTTTCACCTGGTCGTACAATGCCGTGTTCTGGGTAGTCTGGGCCACCACCACCGTGTTGTCAAACCTGGGCAGGGCCTTTAGCTGATCCATGGTCGTCACCGCATGCCCGTTTCCCCTGGCATATCCCAGCAACCCAACGACTTCAGGGTGGTTTTCATCGCCAATGATAATGGCGGCATATCCTTTTTCCGCATATTTTCTGATAATTTCCTGAACCCGGACCACCCGGGGACAGGTGGCGTTGATCACGGTAAACCCGGCTGTTTTCAAGGCTTCCTCATCTTCAGGCGGCACCCCGTGGGCCCGGATCAGAACGTTGCCCTCCCCTTTTTCCGGAATGGTATCCAGCCGGGAAATCCCCTTGGTCTCCAACATCTCCAGCACCTGAGGATTGTGAATCAGCGGCCCGTATGTATAAATCGGTGTACTGGATTTGTTGGTGGTGTCCAGCACCATATCCACGGCCCGCCGGACCCCCATGCAGAAGCCTGCGGTTTTTGCGATCGTGATTTTCATGAAATATTGATCAGCAGATTCACCAGCCGGGAAAATTCTGATTGAGTCGTGAAATTGATTTCAATGCGCCCTTTTTCCCCGTTTTTTCGAATTTTAACCGGGGACTGGATCTGACTGGAAATCTGTGAACTGGTGTTTTCAAGAAATGCCTGTTCCGTAGCGGACAGTTTTTGAACCGGTTCGGGTATGCCTTTTTTGGATTGATTCACCAGCTGTTCTGTTTTTCTGACCGACAGTTTCTGCCGGATCACCTGCTCGAAAAGGGTCTGCTGATTTTCCATGGATCCCGCTCCCAGAAGGGCCCGGGCATGACCCATGGTGATCTCTTCGGCCAAAAGACTCTGCTTGATGGCATCCGGCAGTCCCCGGAGGCGAAGCAGATTGGCGATAGTGGAACGGTTTTTGCCGATTTTTTGGGCCACTTTTTCCTGGGTATAGCCGAATTCATCAATCAGCCTGAAATACGCTTCCGCCTCTTCCAGAACGTTCAGATTGGCCCGCTGAATATTCTCAATGATGGACACTTCCAGAACCTGTTCATCGGTGAGTTCCTTGACCACCACGGGCACATGGCTCAGATTGGCTGATTTGGCGGCACGCAGCCGTCGCTCCCCGGCAATCAGTTCATAGGAGCCGTCTATAAGACGAACCAGCAACGGCTGCAAAACTCCCTGCTGACGAATGGAGTCTTTCAGGCCATCCAGCTCCTCTTCATTGAAGTCGATCCGGGGTTGAAACCGGTTGGGGGCAATATTTTCCACTGGACACATGAAAAACTCTCCCCGGTCCTTCTGGGCGTCTATATCAAAATCAGGAATCAATGCACTGATACCCCGGCCCAGGCCTGTTTTCCTCTTTTTTTTATCCATCATCGTTTCAGCAGCTCCCTGGCAAACGCCATATATCCTTTCGCTCCTTGTGACTGCTTGTCGTATAACACCACCGGCAGACCGTAACTGGGCGCTTCTCCCACCTTCACGTTGCGCGGTATTTTGGTTTTAAACACCAGATCCTTGAAATATTGGCGGGCATCTTCCACCACGTTCTGGGCCAGATTGGTTCGCCGGTCGAACATGGTCAACAAAATGCCTTTGATTTTCAATCCCGGGTTAAACGATGACTTGACCCGTTTGACCGTATCCAGAAGCTGCCCCAGGCCTTCCAGTGCAAAAAACTCGCTCTGAAGCGGAATCAGAACAGAATGGGATGCCACAAAGGCATTCAGGGTCAGGAGGCTCAATGCCGGCGGACAATCGATAAGCACATAATCAAACTGGTCCGCCACCGGTGTCAGAAAATCTTTCAGGCGAGCCTCCCGTTTAGGAGTCGATACCATTTCAATTTCAAAGCCGATCAGATCCACATTGGCAGGCAACAGGGTCAGCCGGGGCAGCATGGTGGACAGCAGCAGTTCCTGAACATCTGCCTCACCGATCAGCCCATGATAGAGAGATGCTGGAAGACCGGGTTTCTCCACACCCAGACCGGTGGTGGCATTGGCCTGGGAATCACAATCCACCAGCAGCACCTTTTTTTTCAGCATGGCCAACGCTGCGGAAAGGTTGACGGCCGTGGTGGTCTTTCCTACCCCACCTTTCTGATTGGCTATACTGATGATCTGCGTCATAATTTGGTTTCCATATCACAGTTCATGATCCGTGGCAAACAAGAAAAATCGGTCGGGTTCACAGGCAGTTGATCTGATATATTTTTCAGGCAGCCCCTTTTCACCTATTCTGGAAATCATGTCAAGAAAAATTGCCGTTCCGGTTTGTATTTGACATTTCAGGTACCTGTGCTAATATACGCCAAAATGCAGAAACGCCCGTCTCAATCCCGAAAAAAAACACGACCCCCCCGGAAACCGCAGGTTCGGCCACCCAAAAACAGACCGACTCAACTGAATTTTTTGCCGGACCTTCCCATCACCGCCAGGAAAGATGAAATCATCAAGGCCATTCAGACCAGCCCGGTGGTAATCATTTCCGGGGAAACCGGTTCCGGCAAGACCACCCAGATTCCCAAATTCTGTCTGGCCGCCGGATGCGGCACTCAGGGCATGATCGGATGCACCCAGCCCCGTCGCATCGCTGCAATCAACGTGGCCAAACGGATTGCCTTTGAACTCAGGGAACCTTTGGGCCAGTCGGTGGGATACAAAATCCGGTTTGATGACAAAACGCCATCTGAGGCCTGCATCAAGATAATGACCGACGGCATTCTGCTGGCAGAAACCCAGCAGGATCCGCTGTTGAAGCGCTATGATACCATCATCGTGGACGAGGCCCATGAAAGAAGCCTGAACATCGATTTTACCCTCGGAATTCTGCGCCGGCTGGTGAAAAAACGAAAACAGTTGAAACTGATCATCACCTCCGCCACCATCGATACCCAGAAATTTTCCCAGGCCTTTGACACCGCCCCCATCATTGAAGTATCCGGCCGGATGTTTCCGGTGGATGTTCTGTACCGACCCATTTTACAGGACACCGGAGAAAAACAGAACCCGGAAGATCAGGGGTATGTGGAAGCGGCCGCTGAAGCGGCCCATTCCCTTTTAACCCGGACCCGGTCCGGAGACATGCTGATTTTCATGCCCACCGAACAGGACATCGGTGAGACCATGGAACTGCTCCGCGGCAGGCAGCATCCCGGTGTCACCATCCTGCCCCTGTTCGCCCGGCTGTCTGCCAGAGAACAGGCCAAAGTGTTTTCCCTTTTCCCAGGCCGAAAGATCATCGTATCCACCAATGTGGCGGAAACCTCTCTGACCATTCCCGGTATCAAATATGTGATCGACACGGGTCTGGCACGCATTCCCAGCTATTCCCCCAGGACCCGGACCACCTCTCTTCCGGTGCGTCCCATCTCCCAGAGTTCTGCCAACCAGCGCATGGGACGGTGTGGCAGGGTGGAAAACGGCGTGTGCATCCGGCTGTATGATGAAGATGATTTCATCGGCCGGCCCTTTTTTACCGCTCCCGAAATCCTTAGAAGCAATCTGGCCGAAGTCATTTTACGCATGATCTCCCTGGACCTGGGGGATGTGTCAAAATTTCCATTTATTGATCCGCCCGCCCCCAAAAGCATTCGAGACGGATTTGATACCCTGGTGGAACTGGGGGCGATCACGGTGTCGAAAAAAAACCGAAAAACCGTCACCCTCACCCGGGTGGGCCAAATCATGGCACGACTCCCGGTGGATCCCAAACTGTCCAGAATTCTCATTGCGGCCCGGGAAAACCGCTGCCTGGCTGAAGCGCTGGTCATTACCACGGCTTTGTCAATTTCCGATGTCCGGCAGCGCCCGGCCGAAAAAGCGGCTGCTGCCGATCAGAAGCATGCCCGGTTCAAAGACCCGTCGTCTGATTTTGTCACGTTGCTCAACATCTGGGATGCCTACAAAACAGAAGAAAAAAAATCCCGGTCCCGTGCCCGGCTGCGGCAGTTCTGCATGGATCATTTTCTGTCATTCAAAAGGATCCGAGAATGGCTGGATATCCACAGCCAGATCCGGCGACAGCTGGAGGAACACGGGTTTTCCGATTTCTCGCCATTCACCCCTTTGCCCGGAACCGATCAGTTGAAATCCAGGACCCATGACATCGGCGGCCCCTTGTATATTGCCCTGCACAAATCCCTTTTGGCCGGATATCTTTCTCACATTGCCCACAAAAAGGAAAAAAACATCTATACGGCTGCCAAAGGTCAACAGGCCATGATTTTTCCGGGATCCGGCCTGTTCGATAACGCGGGCCCCTGGATTGTGGCATCAGAGTTCGTCAAGACCAGCCAGCTGTTTGCCAGGGGGGTGGCCAATATCGATCCTGCCTGGCTGGAGGAGATCGGAAAGGATCTCTGCACCCGCACCTATTCTGATTCCCGGTGGGAAAAAAAACAGGGCCGGGTCATGGCCACGGAGCAGGTGTCTTTGTTCGGCCTGATCATTGTGAGCGGCCGGGCGGTACCCTATGGAAAAATCAATCCGGAAGAGGCGGGGGATATTTTCATCCGCAGCGCCCTGGTGGACGGGGAAATCCATCAACCTTTTCCTTTCATGGTCCACAACCAGAACCTGATCAAAGAACTGGAAGAGGTGGAGCACAAAACCCGGCAGCGGGACATCCTGGTGAGCAGAGAGGACATGGTCCAGTTCTATCACGCCCGGTTGCCCCGACCGTTTTACCACATCAAAACCTTTGCCAGATTCCTGAAGGACCAGAAAGATGATCAGTTTCTGCGCATGACCCGGGAAGACCTGGAGAAAAACCGGGCCGATCGGGACCGGCTGTCCCTGTTTCCGGATGTCTTGAAAACGGAGCAGGGAAATTTTGCCCTTTCTTACCGGTTCAATCCCGGGGATGACGCCGATGGCGTCACAGTCAAGGTCCCTGCGGACATGGCGGCCCAGATCCCCCGGGGTGCCGTGGAAAAGCTGATCCCGGGCCTGTTCGAAGAAAAAATCGCCGGCCTGATCAAGGGACTGCCCAAATCATACCGGGTCCGGCTGATGCCGGTCCAGACAACGGCCGCCCGCATTGCCGACAATCTGCCCAGGGACAACACGCCGTTGTTCTCCCAGTTGTCCGCCTTTATCCAGACCCATTACGGTTTCACCATTCCGGCCACAGCCTGGTCGGAAGATCATCTGGCGGATCACCTGAAAATGCGCATTTCCATTCGGGATCACAATGACCGGGAGATCACTTCCCTGAGAGACCCTGCAGTTTTAAACCGGTTTCCCGCAGCATCTCCAAAACCCGGCACGTCTGTCCTGGACAGGGCCAGACAGGCGCTTGAAAAAACCGGAATCACCGACTGGTCTTTTTCAGATCTCCCGGAAGAACACCTCATTGAGGAGCCGGACGGATTCACCCGCAAGGTCTATCCAGGCCTGAAAATTGAAGATGACATTTTAAGCCTGCGGCTGTTCCTGTCCAGAAAGGATGCGGACATTGCCCATGTCCAGGGAGTTCGCCGGTTATATGAGCACCGGTATCCAGATATATTCAAAGCCATTCGAAAAGATATCCGCACCATGGCGGGCCTCAAGGAGATCGCCGCGTATTTCGACGGACCGGCCGCATTTCAGGAAGCGGTCTATGCCTGTATCACCCGGTATCTCTTTGAAAAAAACCTGCGGACTCAAGCGGCGTTCGAGGCCTATATTCAGGAACTGCGCCCTGTACTTTACCAGAAAACAAAAGATCTGCTCAAAGAAATTCAGGCGGTGGGGCAGGCCTATGCCGAGTGTTTTTTGCTGATTCAGTCTTTGTCTTTAAAGCACAAAGGCCGGCCCCAGGCCAGCCGTATACTCAATGAACTGTTCGAGGCCCTCAAGAATCTGCTGCCCCCTCATTTTCTTTCCCTGTATGACATGGAACGAATCCGGCATCTGCCCCGATATGTGGACTGCCTCAGAATCCGGGCACAGCGGGGGGCGGACAATCCTGTCAAGGAATCTGAAAAAGCCCGGAAAGTCATCCGGTTCGAAAACCACCTGGCCTTGCAGGTCGCGGGGTTGTCAGAAAAAACATCCCCTGAAAAAGCCCGGAAAGTCGAGGATTTTTTCTGGCTTCTGGAAGAATATAAAATCTCTGTATTTGCCCAGGAATTGAAAACCGCGCTCAAAGTCTCGGCCAAACGCCTGGAAAAGGAACTGCACGTCCTGTCCACCATGCTCTGATGTCATGATTGTCTGACACACATACCATCTTCACCTGAAAATTACCGGGGTGACTGGTTTTTCAACCGCTGCCGGACCTGCTTTTCCAGATGTCTGATGACAAGGGACAGGGACCGGCTTTCCCGGATGGGCCCGGAATCATTCCATCCGGCCGCCAGGGCCTGCTGCTTTTTTTGATAAAACTGATCGACGGTATCCACCAGTGTCATCCATGCCAGCAGTTTCTGAATCACATGACGTTCTTCAGGGCTCAGATCCGCCGTGTCAATGACCGGTCCGCTGTCTGTTCTGATAATCATCTGTTTTCTTTCCCGTCAGGTTTTCACCCGGTTTTTCGGATTTTCCCTGAAATACCTTGAAACCTGCTGAATAATGCATTAATTTGCCATAAACTATCAATCAAAAACCTAAGTTTCAACCAAAGGATTTTTTTCGTGTTCACAGAAACCGTTACTTTTCCAGCGGCCTTTGCAGCAGGCCTGCTTTCGTTTTTATCCCCCTGCATTCTGCCGTTGATACCTGCCTATTTTTCGTTCATCACCGGTCTTTCTCTGGATGAACTCACCGAAGGCAGACAGGAAATCCGAAAAAAAGTAATCCTCTCCACCCTTGCGTATGTAGCCGGATTTTCCCTGGTGTTTATTCTGATGGGTGCATCGGCATCGTTCCTGGGATCCGTGTTCACAAAATACGCCCATATTGTTCAGTATGTCGGAGGTGCCATCATCCTGATTTTCGGGCTGCACCTGCTGGGGGTCATCAACATCAAAGCCCTGGCGTTCGAAAAACGTATCCACCTGAAACAGAAGCCGGTCCACCTGGCCGGCACCTTTGTCATCGGCATGGCGTTCGGTGCCGGATGGAGTCCGTGCATCGGCCCCCTGCTGGGGAGTATCCTGATCGTGGCGGGCAGCCAGGACACACTGATCAAAGGGGTCTGGCTTCTGGCAGCCTATTCCGCCGGACTGGCACTGCCATTCATTCTCATGTCCCTGTTCATCACCTCTCTGGTGGAAGTGATGAAAAAAGCCACCCGGTTCATTCCCATCATCAACAAAGCCGCCGGGGTGCTGCTGATCCTGATGGGCGTGCTGCTGATTTTCGACAAATTTTACTTGCTGACCGTGATCTGATCCGGCAGGACCCATGACAAAAACCACGCCCCGTTTTTATACCCTGCTCATCATCTCCACCCTGGCCAAACTGCTGATGAATACGGCCCGGCGGATGGTGTATCCCTTTGCACCGGCGTTTGCCAGGGGCCTGGGCGTGGACCTGGCCGCCATCACGTCGATCATCGCCCTGAATCAGGCCACGGCCGTGCTGGGGCCGGTGGGGGCCTCTTTTGCCGACCGGTATGGCAACCGCCGTATTATCCTGGTTGCCCTGGCGCTGCTTGGCTTCGGGTGTGTGGCCGCCGGCCTGATCCCGATTTACGGTGCGCTGGTGCTGGCCCTGTTTCTGACGGGCCTGGCCAAAAGCATTTTTGATCCCAGTTTCCAGGCGTTCATCGGCACCCATGTGCCGTTTGACCAGCGGGGAAAATTCATCGGTATCACTGAACTGGCCTGGGCCGGTGCCACCCTGGTGGGGATTCCTCTGGCCGGCATGACCATCCAGGCATTTTCATTCCAGGCACCGTTTCTGGCTATCGCTATCATAGCGGCCACCTGTTTTGTCCTCATTTTCCGGCTGATGCCCCAGGACCGTCCTTCCAAAAAACATCAAACCAGGGGAACCGGCTTGTTGCTGGCCAACTGGAAACAGATCATGAAAAACCGTCAGGTCCTGGCAATGCTGAGTTTTTCATTTTTCATGGCCCTGGGATCTGATATCCTGTTCGTGGTCTACGGCGCATGGCTGGAACAATCCTATGGCCTGTCCCTGGCCGCCATCGGTTTGGGAACAATCCTCATCGGCCTGGCAGAGGTGGCCGGTGAAGCAGTCACCGCATTTTTTTCCGACCGGATCGGGCTCTTGAAAACCATCTTCATCGGCCTGGGTCTGACCGCTGGATGCTATTTTCTTCTGCCGGTTCTGGATCGGGGGATACCTTATGTGCTGGGCGGGCTGTTTCTGGTATTTCTATGCTTTGAATTCACCATTGTCACCGCCATGGGACTGACCACGGAACTCATGCCGGAACTGCGGGCATCCACCATGTCCGCATTTTATGCCATCGGCGGCCTGGGCCGGGTGGCCGGGGCATTTTCAGGGGGGCTGATCTGGTCCCATACCGGTATTTTCCATATCAGCATTATTGCCGGCGTGTGCACGCTTGCAGCCCTGGCCTGCATGACAGCCGGATTTGTCGGAGTTTCCCGGTCTTAAACCAGCGCCGCCTTAAAACGCCGGAAATCCGATTCCGAGATGCCTGCTGTCCCTAAAGGGCGTTCCAATGCATCATGACAATCCGAACCACCCGTGATCAGTAGATTGTGGTGCCTAGCCCAAACCAGCAATTTATCTTGAAGTTCTTTTGTATGTCCCGGATAAAACACCTCAATGCCTTGAATCCCGGCAGCCAGAAATTCAGGCAACAGGATTTCCACAATCTCGACCGGCGGAAGCACTTCCCTGTAATGGCCTTTACCTGGATATGAGCCGGCGGCCGGATGGGCCAGCACCGCCAGCAAAGGCTGTTTTTTCATGAAAAGTGCCACTTCGTTCAGTTCAATACCGGACGGCACATAAGCCGGGCTGGTATTGCCGATGATCCGAAGGATGGTCTCCTTTTCAGTCAAGCCCAGTTTTTCGGACAGGGCCAGGGCAAAATGACGGCGGCTGGCATTGGTGCTGTAACCGGCAATGTCTTGAAAGACCAGATTCCTTGCCAATAGCGGCGTCACACCCGAAGGCCCGAACTCTGCATTGATTCTGGCAATCCGTGTGCGGACCAGCCCTTCCCCCCGGCCTTTGGACAACAGCGTTTCAAAAGCAGTCACAAACCTGGTTTCAGAAAGGCGCTTCTGGGAAAAATAACACAACAAATGAAGCGTGCCTTTAAAAAATGGGCGGAGAAAACGAACAGATACTTCCACCCCCGGAATCACCTGGATACCCGCCTCTCTACCGGCTGAAAGGCCGGGTTCAAGCCCCTTGAGCGTGTCATGATCGGTGATGGCAACCGCCTTGACCCCAAGTTCTCTGGCCCTGATGACCAGCTGCCGGGGTGTGAAATCCCCATCAGAAGCCTGGGTATGGTTATGCAGATCGGCAAAGATCTGGTGTGGTCGAGTAGACATCTATTTCCTCCTATACTTAAACGTATTGTATGTGAGGAAATGATGCCCCTCACAGAACCCGTCGTGCGGTTTTCCCGCAACGGGCTCTTCGCCAATATTCACTTTGACTGGCATAACGTATACAGGTTGTGATAAATCTTTGGTTTTGGAAGTGGATGCCTGCTAAGGTAGGTATAAAACTGTTCCCAGTTAAAACTTCTCTTCTGGCTTCTCCTGTTCATCCATTTAAATGTCAGGCGGACTGCCTGTGAATAGAACCTTTTAATACCAATGAAGTTACCACTCACCCCGTAATATTGAAAATGCCCTCTCAATTTTGCAGCAAGCACAGGCCACCATGTTTCTGGATGGTTTGTGTTGCGGACAGCCTTCAACCATTGATTCATCTCCTTGATTTTAGCAGAATATTTCT
>JAVVEQ010000056.1:0-20424 GCA_032250905.1 Desulfotignum sp.
TTAAGATATTCGGCCACATTTTTTTTGTGCGCTTCGGGAACAATACCAAACGCCAGTGGCATCATGTTGGCATGTGCCGAACCGTGGTCTGTACCTATTCCGTCGCGGTAATAACCACCATTTTTCACAAACAAATGTTCGTTGATTGCCTTTTCAATCCCTTTGCTGATGAATGTGTCTCGTATCTTAAAAAAGTCTTGAATTGATGCTGGCCGATCTTTTTTTTCAGTAAAGAATTGTTCCACTCCAACGATTTCGCCCCCCTGATCCTTAACGGATGCAATGATATATGCAAGCCCCGCACTGGGGATACCCCAGGATTTTGGGGTTGCATCCTGATCATATTCCCGCCAATGTGAATCCATCACCAAAAATTTCGGACTTTTCATTTTCATTCTCCCAATACCTGAATTAAACAGAGTTTAATCCCTTTCCAATATGCACTTGGACAACCAACAATCTATTTTTGACGCCCCTGGTTCACATGAGAATTTGCTTGACACAGCCCAGGACAATCCGTATCGTTGCGAGGCCAATATGATCGTAGACTCAAGTCCGCCCCCAATTCTGGTCGTTCCTAAAAGCCATGAGAAAGATCAGAATCGATTTTCGCTCCGGCTGTTTTTTTTATGCTTTGTATTTATAGGAGATACCTCTGGCCAAACCTGAAATAAGATACACAGCAGTTGTAAATATTTTAGTAACATTGAAAACAACCTTTTCCGTGAAGTATTTTTCATTTTTTTTCGAGTATAGACAAAATTCAGAAATACATGCCAAATGTCATTTACTTTGTCTGGTCATAATTTAAATTGACCCCATTCGCAAAAAAGAAACGATTGTCATCGTAATCTTCTTATGAATTTAGCAATTGTATGGCAATGATCATGCCAGGTTATTAAAAAACAAACCTTCCATTTGAACTCTAAGGAAATGTTCCATTTTTCCATGACAATGGCTGACAGTGGGCGAAAAGGCTTAGCCCACGTTTATGAGCACTCTGTGATTTCCCAAGAACGAATGACAGACAACCATTTGACTTTTTTAATAAATTCACAATCTATGACTGCCAGGGCATATCGCACATTTTTATGTGCAATCCCTATCCTAAAAAATCAGGACGATTTGTTATTTTTTACGGAGCCATTTTTCTGGATTTGCTGATTTGACCCCGTTCATCGAGCTGAGCACCGAAGGTTTTGTTACAGAGATTATGGAGCGGCGACTGCCTGAGGATATCAATGTCAAGGGCAAGGGGTGTCGTTCCTCATCCGGACAGTTGCCGGGAGGGTCGGTTATCCCGCCAAAGGGGTTTTCTCCGGCAGGATAACCTTTTTTTCAGGACATCAGGCCTTATGGCCGCAATGGGGACAGAACTTGAAATCTTTACCCGCCAGCGGGGTGCCACAGGCAGCACATTTTCTGGGCACCGGCCCCAATTTCACCAGCAGCTCTCCTTTTTTCACCGGCACCATTTTCTTGTCGAATTTGTAGTCTGCAGTTTTTAGAACACTTTCGACAATACCTTCCACCGGTGACACCACCGCTTTTTCCTGTTTCATGATGGTGATGTTGAACAACTCTTCTCCTGCTTTGACCACATCTCCGGGATTGACATACATGATCCACAGATCGCCGTTGGAAGGTGCGGCCACATGATACGGGTTGTTCGAGTCTGCCATTCGAATGGCATCTCCGGCATGACCGACAGCCTCCGCCACCTTGACCGTGTGGATGAAGACCTCTGCATCCATAGTGTACCGCACCACAGCCATACCCTTGTCATCCGGGGGCTCGATCGCCAGAATTTTCATGGCGTGGGGTTTGCCTTCCGTGTCGGTGAAAAACAACTCCCGGCCCGGCACCAGGCCTTCAAACCAGACATCCAGGGGCACCCGGTTGGGATTGCCGAATTCCTGACGGAACAGAATGGTTTTCAAGGCATCTCCGGGATGGTTCAGATACATGACCAGTTCTTCCGGCGTCGCAATCCGGTTGATCTGTTTTTCCAGGGCCTGTTTTTCCGCTTCAATCTCCATCGGGGGCAGCCCTTCCAATGGGGAGGATTCTGTCCGGTCGGACAGGGCCTGAGCACTTTTTTTGCCAAAGGCACTGTCATAGACCCAGTCCGGTGGAAAACCCAGAGGCAGACGCCCGAATTTTCCCAGCAGCAGATCTTTAAACGCATCATTACTGTCTTTATACAATATCAATCGTTCTTCTTTGAGTGTATCGTCGAGCTGATCTTCCGGAGTGGCAATCACGGAATCCAATACCCACAGCAAGTGATCGACCTCCTCTTGGCCTCCCCGCTGATAAGCGCTGGTCACGGCCAGAAACGCCGTGTTCCAGGTAATCTGGGATCCAGGTGTGACATCATGATATTTGATGATCTGCCGGGTACCGGCCAGAAATTTGAGCATCTGGGGCAGCAGATGGATATATCCCTGCTTCATGGCCCCTTCCTGGGAAGAAGATGTGGCCCCGCCGGGCATGCCGTGGTGAATCACGTCATGGTCGATCCCCTGGAAATAGGGGGCGGTGTAGCGGTCATACCAGGGCATGATCTGTTTGAGCACAAAATTGCTGTGACGGATCATATCCTTGTTCAGCCGGATTTTCAGTCCCAGTTCCTCCTCCATATAGGCAGCAGTGGACAACACCTCGCCTTGACCGTACCAGCGGACCGCCGCGCCGATGGCCGTATCCACGATATGGGCTCCGGCCTTGGCCGCGGCCCCCACTGCCGGGACAAACAGCCCGTCCGTACAGTGACGGTGATAATGAAGCACCAGCTCCGGATACTGTTTACGGATCGCTGTCACCAGAGCGGTAATGAACCGGGGCGGGCAGACCCCGGCCATGTCCTTGAGTCCGAGAATAAAGAGAGTACAGGCCTTTTTTTCCGACACCCCGGCCGCATCCGCCGCCTGCCGGACAATCTCTTCCACCACTCCCATGTAATGATTCACATCAAACCCTTTGGCCCAGGACAGGGACACTGCCGGCTGCCAGACATTGGCCCGGGAGTTCATCACCACCTCGGCAAGGGACCGCATGTTGTCGACATGGTTAAGAAAATCAAAACACCGGACAATATCATGGTGTTCGCAGATGAATTCACTGGTGAACTGCATCAGGTTCCGGGGCTGCGGCTTGTATCCCAGCAGATTGGTGGATCTCACCAGAATCTGCTTAGGCGTCAGGGGTGCGAACTGGTTCCACAATCGTGCCTCATTGAACGGATAGGTCATATTGGCCATCATGGCCACATGGAAATGGGCACCTCCCCCGTTTTCCAGGGAGAAAAACCCGCACCGGTCCAGATAGGGTCCCATAAGCCTGTCTTCGGCCAGGCGGAAACGGTTTCCGCTGTTGGACTGAGTGATATCCCGGGCCGTGGTGTCAGAAAAATGGATCCTTCCGGAATCCCGGACATAATCGATCAGAGATTTTCGATCGCCCCGGGGGTATGGGCCGGATGCCGGCAGCGGCGGCAGCAAAGGCAGCACCGGGTTGAATTCCCCCACCCGTTTGTCCGGGATTCCCCGATAGTCGGACAGCTGAACATGGGGGTTGTAACCCGTGGCGGAAATTTCAGCCATCAGACGTGACAGACGCAACGCTTCCGATTCACTGTCCTGATATCTCATCAGACCCGGGGTTTTCTCCACAAACCGGGTATCATAAAAACCGGACCTGAACACCGGGTCCATGATGATTTTCTGGTGAAAAGAAATGGTGGTTTTCAACCCGCCGATGACATATTCCTTCAATGCCCGGTTCATCACCGCCAGTGTCTTTTCCCAGGTATCGCCATGGGCGATGAGCAACGAGGCCGCAGAATCATAGTTGGAAGGAAATTCATACCCACCGGCAATACAGGTATCCAGACGGACACCGGGACCCCCCGGGGAGATATACCGGACGATATGACCGGCATTGGGGGCAAAATCGTTTCTGGGGTCTTCACAATTGATGCGAACCTGGAGGGCATGGGCCACCGGCCTGGTTTTTTCTTCTGTGAACCGCAGCGTGGACCCGAACGCCACTGCAATCTGCTCCTCCACCAGGTCAATGCCGTACCGGCATTCAGTGATGCCGTGTTCCACCTGAAGACGGGTGTTCACCTCGATAAGATAGGGGTTCTGCTTTTCATCGACCAGAAACTCAACCGTCGCAAGAGAATAATAGCCCACCGCCGTTACCAGGGCTTTGGCATATTCCTTGAGGCGGTGCCGCAGTTCTTCGGTCATCTTCGGCCAGGGAGACGGGGTGATCTCCACCAGTTTCTGGTGGTTTCTCTGGACCGTACAGTCCCGCTCGTCAAAGGCGAACACATTGCCATGCTGGTCGGCAATGACCTGGATTTCGATGTGCCGCACCGATGTAAGCAGTTTCTCCACATAGATTCTGGGATTGCCGAAAGAGGCCTGCGCCAGAACCGCGGCCTTTGAAAACGCGGTTTCCAGTTGATCCATATCATAGATTTCATAAATCCCGCGACCCCCGCCACCGCCTTCCGCCTTGAGCATGACCGGCAGTCCCATCTCCAGTGCGATCTCCCTGGCTTCCGTAACCTCCACTGCATCCAGAGAACCCGGAACCACCGGCACATTCAATTTTCTGGCCAGCTCTCTGACCTTTACCTTGTTTCCCAGAAGCGTCATGGGTTCCGTGGGGGGACCGATGAACAAGATGCCCTTGTCCGCACATTTTCTGGGGAAACCGGCATCTTCAGAGGCAAACCCCCAACCGGGGTGCACTGCCACCACGTCCTGTTCTTTGGCCAGTTTCAAAACAAGATCGATATCCAGGTATGCCCGGGGGTTGTCCCCCAGAAGAATCAGTTCCTGGGCCCCTGAGGTGAATGGGGCGGTTTTGTCCACGTCGGTCACCGTCAGGACCGGAACAGCCATGAGTTCCTCTCTGATCGAACGGATAATCCGCCGGGCCGTAATCCCCCGGTTGGCCACCAGAATTTTTCGGCCCTTTGTTTCCTGGACCACCTGTTCAAATGTTTTTGCTTCCATCTCCTGCTCCTTGATACATAAATCATGTCACTCTGGGATAAATGGTTCCTGAATGAATATACGTGACGCCTTTTGTTGTCCTGACCTCGAGCCGGCCCTGTAAATCCACTCCCAGAACAATGGCAGGACCATCGTGAATTCCGGTACGTTCCAGTACCACGGTTTCGTTTTTCCATGCCAGAACCGTATTCACTTCCCGGACGACGGCGGGTGGATCTGCGGTAAAGGCAGAGAACCGGTCCAGGATCTTTTCCAGAAAACACCCCCATATGTCAAAAAGATCCAACCCTACACCAGAAATGTCCAAACATCCAGCCGGCAGATGAAAAAATTTTTCTTCGATACTGTTTTCAGGCGGGTTCAGGACATTCATTCCGATCCCGGCCATGAAAACACCCTGTTTTTCTTCAATCAATATGCCCCCGGCCTTTCGGTCATTGACCAGGATGTCGTTGGGCCATTTGACAGCAGCTGACACATTCATGTCCGCCATTGCCTGCACCAGAGGCAGAGCGATTGCCATGGACAGCAGCGGGCCTAATTCTGCCGCAGTGTCCGGCAGTCTCAGAGTGACCGCCAGGCTGCCGGGTCCGGACACCCAGACCCGGCCCTGTCTTCCTTTTCCCCGGGTCTGAACATCGGCCTGAACCCAGGCATATTCAGGAAACCGGTCCTGTCCATACAGCCACCACGCCAGGTCCATGGTTGACTCACAGACAGGAATGACAAATCCAGAGCAGCCGTGGCAGTGTGCCGGCTTCAGTGCCGGGAAGCTGAAATCCATCTGATACCCGGCTGTGTTTTGCAAAGGGTTTCCCGGAAGATCATTTTTTCTTCTGGTGGTCTCTGCCCAGATGAAAATTGATCCAGGAAGACGTATTGTTCAATTCCCACATGCGGGGCGGCACAAAATCTTTTGCCAGAGTATGGGCCATATTGCAGTGATTCAAGCGCTTATACGCCCGAACCCAGACACATTCCCTGTCCGGGTTCACTTCACAGAAACCGTTCCGACTGCCGCCACAGGCCCCGTTGCGCGTATGCTTGGGACAACCGGACTCCGGGCACAGAAACGCCACGTGCTGGATAGCGCAGTCTCCGCAGCTTTGACAGGACAGCACGGGTTTTTTCACCGGGTCTTCCACCAGGAGCTTGAACCATTTTGCCCGATGGTTCTTACTCATCACGTCAGCGACTTTACGATAAAAAGATGCCAGGGGATGTTTTTTTTCAAAAAACTGGTTGTGGACTGTTTTAAGAACCGTATAAGGCAGGTGCTCCCGGACCTGTTCCTTGATCCGGTCCATCGGCCGTGAAGATGGTTTTGACGGGTCACCGGGGTGATAGAGGTAAAATCCATTACCGGTTTCAGATTCAAACTCTGACGGAGACGGAACCCACCCCTGTTTTTCCAATTCTTCCATGCGATCCAGAATCCGGCCCACTGTATTAAAACTCTTGTGAATACCGCCGATATGAATACCCCGGTATCCCATCTTCTTGATCATCACCCCCAGACGGGCCGCCCGGTCAATGGAGTATTTCAACCCGGTGCGGGGATCCTGCCATTCCTGAATCACCCGGTTGTAAAGGTCATCACCGATGTAGGCGCCGGGGACCCGGCACCGGTTCATGGCCCTGGCTGACCGCGGGCTTAAAAGATAGACCGACGCCATGACTGCCGGTTTCTCATTCCGCAGCTTCAGATACGTCATCAGTTCTTTGAACTTCTCCACATCATACCCTAGCTGCGTAATGAGAAAAGCCGCCCCGGCCATGATTTTTTTGTCCAGTTTTCTATACTGGGCATGGGATTCCGCCTCTGTAGTCTTGAAAGGAGAAATCGCACAACCTGTGAAAAATCCGTCCGGATCCCCTGCGGCATACAGGCGATGATTGAGCTGCTGAAGCATGGCGGTCAAAATCACCGAGTCAAAATCAAATACCGGTTTTCCCTGTCCGCCAAATCCTTTTCCCGAATAATCGCCGGTCAATGCCAGAATATTTTTCATGCCCATGCGGGCCAGCTGTAATGCCCGGCTTTCCATTCCCACCCGGTTCAAATCCCTGCAGGTGAAATGCACAATCACGTCCAGGCCGTATGCAAAAATTTCAGAACCCAGGACATCCGGGCTCAATGACGGGTTTCCGCCGGGGTTGTCTGTAATGGAAACCGCAGAAATCCGGCCGTCGGCAAACCCGTCCCTGGCAATCCCCTTGAGCGTATCTGTATTTCTTCCCCGGGATTCCCGGCCGGGAACCAGTTCCAGGGTGACTACAAAATTTTTTGGATTCAACAACTCATTCCCAAAAATCCTCAGCATGATCGTTCCTTTTCTTTCTGAATCAGTGCGTGCAAAAAAGAATGATATAACACAACCCTGGTTTTCAATCCAAATCCTGTTTCTTGTGAATTAAAATAAACACGGTTCACTTTTTTTCTTCAGACACGAAAAAGCCGGTTGAGATAAACCTCAACCGGCTTTGAAAACCCAGTAAAAATGGTATTATCCGGTCATGTCGGATCAATTTCACACTGATCATTGAGATGCAGGCGAAATACATATACAGCCAGGGCCACGACCGGGATGACCAGAACAAATCCAACCACCGGCAGCAGGGTCACGCTGATTATCGACAAAGCAAGGGCCGCTGCCACCAACAATCCCCCCAGGACATACTTAAACATTCTCTCGGATATACAGGCTGGTTTTCTCATGATTCCCTCCTTTGTATCATTTAATTCACAGCCGTTAATCTCAGAATTTCGCCATTAACGGCAAGCCGCGTATTCCCTTTCTAAAACCTAAATTAATACATGAATACAAAAAATCAACCATTGGCGAATAAAATTAGCTTAGGCTAAAAATTTTGCCGGGTATTTTTCTTCCCTGTCAGTCCTGTTTAAATGAATTGACAATTTTCATTGATTCTTTAGAATAACGTAACCAATTTCTAACAGGAGATGCTGAATGAACGTTTTGACCCTGCTGGGCAGTGCCCGGAAAAAAGGAAATACCGCCACCGTGCTGAAATGGGTGGAAGAAGCGCTCACCGACATGGGGCACGATGTGACCCGGGTGTATCTTCACGGCAGACACCTGAACGGGTGTATGGGCTGCACCCAGTGTAAACAGGTTTCCGATGCCCATGGATGTGTTCAAACGGACGACATCCCGGAAATTATGACGCAAATGATAGCTGCAGACCTGATTCTCTTTGCCTCTCCATTGTATTTCTGGGGAGCAAGTGCCCAGATCAAGGCGGTCATAGACCGGACCTACAGTCTGTACACCCGGTATCATGAAACCGATCATGCCTCTTTGCTTGAAGGACGTCGTGAAGCTTTTTTAATGACGGGTGCCGGCGGGTGGGACAATAATGCAGAGGGCGCTTTTACCGCCTTCAAACGAATGCAGAAACCCCATAAAACTATTTATGCCGGAGAACTGTTTCTTGGGAACTGTACCACACCGGCGGACATGACACCCTCTGTAAAAGAAAAGGCGCTGGCCTTTGCCCGGCAGATCACATCATGACCCCCTCCGGCCGTCATGATGTGGTGGAATCTTGTGTTGCATGTCGACCGATTGTGTTTTTTGACAAAAGACTTTGTATCAAAGGCATTTGAACATGGAAGAAAAAATCAGCATGCAGATCATGATGCGGCTGCGCCAGATTATTCAGGAAATGTCCCGTCACTCCAAACAGCTCCAGGAAAAATACAAAATCACACTGCCCCAGCTGATCTGCCTGAATGAAATTGCGGAGCACGGCCCAATTGCCATTGGGGCGTTGACCCAGATTGTTTTCATCAACAATTCCACAGTCACCGGTATTATCGACCGCCTGGAACGCAGGAACCTGGTCCAGCGCGTGAGAATCAGCAAAGACCGGCGTCAGGTTCATGTGGAAATCACCCAGGACGGTTTGGATTTTCTTGAAAACGCCCCCACCCCCATCCATCACCGGTTCATGGAAAAACTGGAAAAAATGAATCCCCGGGACGTTTCTCTGCTTATGTGGGGACTTGAACTGTTGGTAGATATGCTGGCCCAGGCGGATCCAGCCTCCCCCCTTCCGAACCCGCCGCTGCACCTTATAGAGTCAGAAGATGACATGTCGGTGCCCAACGGAAATTTTTAGCCGAAAATTTTTTACCTCCCATTGACTTGACAATACCATTTCATCAATGGTATTTATGTTATGATATATTTTGAATAAGAAATATTTTATTGTGTAAATACCATGAAAAAATTATTTATGCGCCTGCAGCCACCGTTATTCTGCCGGTGAGTATCGCTGTCCAGGCAATGTCATGTCCGGCCCAATCCAATCGGTCGGAATGTTTCAATCCATCTAAACTACGGGAGAAAAACGATGAAAGAGTTTTCATTTATTTTACCGGAAGTCGATAAAGCCGATCAGGGAAAAGAAAAAATTATCGTCACGTACAAAGGGGAAACCAGAGAACTGCTCACCCATGATTATGGAGAAATATACAAAATACCCGGGCTTTATGAAAATTTGTTTTATGACACACTGGCCTGCCAGTCACCCCAGGTTGTGTGCGGGCTTCTGGAAAAAGCCATGAACGGCAACCGTTCTGATTCTCAAGATAGAGTGGCTCTGGATGTCGGGGCCGGCAACGGTATGGTGGGGGAAGAACTGGCAAAAATCGGTTTTAACACCATTCTCGGTGTGGACATTATTGAAGAGGCGGCCGAAGCCACATTGCGGGACCGCCCGGGTATTTATGATGAGTATTTCATTGAAGATCTCACCGACCTGCCTGAAAAAGTGGAACAGACAATTATTGAAAAAAATCCCAACTGCATGTCCATCGTAGCGGCCCTGGGATTTGACGACATTCCACCGGAAGCGTTTGCCAGTGCGTATAACCTGATTTCTGAAGACGGGTGGATCGCATTTAACATCAAAGATGAATTTCTCCAGGACAATCATCCGTCCGGATTTTCAAAACTCATCGAAGAGATGGTGGCATTGGATATCATGGAACTGGTTGAAAAACAGAGATATCAGCACCGGCTGTGCCTGGACGGAACTCCCTTGAACTATTATGCCGTTGTCGGGAAAAAGCAGGAACCGATTTCCGACACCATCCTTGAACAATATCAATAACCTGTTACTAATCATCGACAGATCGCCATAGACAAACAGGCTCAAATAGGACACAGAAGGGAGAAAACCAGATGTTAAAAGAAGTGAATACGTTTCAACCCCGGTTGAAAGTTTTTAATAAAAAACAGGCCATGGCCATTCATGACGCAGCATTGAAAATACTTGCAGACACCGGATTCCGCATGGAACATGACGGGGTCCTGGAAATGCTTTTGGATCATGGATGCACCCTGGACAAGAACAATCGGGTGATCATGTCCGAAGCACTGGTGGACGACGCTGTCATGTCCGCCCCCAAACGATTCGATATATATGACCAGACCGGTGACCTGACCATGCCCCTGGAAGGGGAAAATTTTTTCCTCGGCACCGGATCTGACACGATTTTCACCATTGATCTGGAAACCGGGGAAAGACGGCGCCCGGTGCTTTCCGATATCGGCAACTTCGCCCGGTTGGTGGATGCATTGCCCAATATGGATTTTTCCATGTCCATGGGAAATCCCGAAGGTGTCGAGATCGAAGAAATCTACGTGCGGGTGTTTGAAGAAATGGTGCGCAACAGCAACAAGCCCATCTGCTTTATCGCCGACAGCGGCAAGGATATCCGCCAGATTTACGACATTGCCTGCAGCGTGGTGGGCGGCGAAAAAATGTTGCGCAAAAAACCGTTTCTGTTCAACTATTCCGAAGCCATCAGTCCGCTGCTTTTTCCTGAAAACGTCATGGAAAAACTGGTGTTCTGTGCGGAAAAAGAAATTCCCATCTGCCTGCCCTCAGGATGCAATGCCGGCGGCGGGGGCCCTGTGACCCTGGCCGGAGCTATGGCCCAGGGCATTGCGGAAAATCTGGTGGGCCTGGTGATCCATCAGCTCACCAACCCGGGGGCACCGTTTCTGTTCGCCCCCAACGTGTCTGTGCTCGACATGAAGCACACCGTGGTTTCCTATGGATGTGCGGAATGGAGCCTGACCCAGGCTGCGTTCGCCGACATGCGGGATGAACTCTATCAGATCCCCATCTGGTCTTTTGCCGGATCCACTGATTCTAAAGTGATCGACGCCCAGGCCGGGGCCGAAGGCATGCTGTCCATTATCACATCCTTGCTGTCGCGCTGCAACGTGATTCACGATGTGGGATATATCGAATCCGGACACACATCCAGCCTGGAAATGCTCACCCTGTCTGATGAACTGGTGGCCATGGCCAAATTTTTTGCCGAAGGGATTCCCGTAAACGAACAGACCCTGGCGCTCGATGTCATCGACCGGGTGGCAAATGGACCGGACAATGCGATATTTTTAAGTGATCCACACACCTTTGCCAATTTCCGCACGGCCCACCTGCTCCCCGAACTGATGGATCGTTCCCGGTTTGACAGCTGGGAAAAGGAAGGGAAAGCCGATCTGTTCACCCGTTCCAATGAAAAGGCAAAAGCACTGCTCTCATCTCACGAGGTCAAGAAAACACCTGTAGCGGAAGAGGCCCTGACCGTCCTGTAACGGTCGTTTTTTCAAGCAGTTTATCCTCAACTCAGCCGGCCGGATGACGCTCATGGTTCCATCCGGCCGGTGCGGCTATTTTCAGGCCCCGTTTCAGCGGAACTGAAAAATTTCATGGCTCCCCCCACCAGACCGATGACCACCGGCAGCAGATAGTCGGATATCACTCCGGCATCGCCGTTTTTATCCAGGGGTCCGGGCACCATTACAATATGACTTAAAGGGTATTTCTTCAAATTGGCCAGGCGGGCATCCCCGGAAAATCCTTCCTGGGTGATGACCACCATTCGGGCATACCGGGAACCAAAGATGGTCAACTCGTCCAAAGCGGCATCAAATGCGGCCTCGCTGGTGGCGTCAATAATGATCAGACAATCGTTATCCGGATCATATCCGGATCTGAGCACCGGCAGATACCACTGGTCATCCACATAAAACGGCAGAACCGCCTCCGGTGAGAACGGCATGGAGATGCGGGATAAAAAAGCATCCACAGATGCCCCTCCGAGATACCGCGTTTCCCATTCCTGAACCTTTTTTTCACCATGGATTTTCACCATGCGAAGCCGGGGTTCAAGTTTCACATATTTGTTTTCTACCTGGCCATCCACCAGCACCAGATGTGAATACGCAGACACCCCGAAAGGATCGCTTTCCACACCCCAGGATCGGGCTGCAGCCAGCGCAATTTTCCAGGCAACACAGTTTCCCCGCATACCGGTCAGAAACAACAGTTTGCTGTAGCCCCTGTTTTCATGGATGACCTGCCGAATCTGGCGGTGCAGGGTATCGTCGGCCAAAAGGGTCTGAACGACCGGCAGCATTGTTTTGAAATGGGCAGTGAACCGTCTTGCACGGCCGGGGAATTTATATGACATGATTTTTGCAAAAAACAGAGATACGGCCACATATGCCTGCTCATACCGGCAAAACAGACCCGGATTTTTCAAATTGCATTCCTGCATAAAGTGTCCCTGATACATTTGTTTTAAAACAACCGGATTCTCAGGACCGATCCACACCATATGTTTGTGGGGATGGGCAAAGACTGCGGACAATTTGTCCGGTGTCAGTGCCCGGGATGCCACCACCACTACCAGGCTGTCCCCTAAGGTGATGCCTTTGAGTTTCTCGGCAAATTCCACCTGAATGGGAATTTCCAGAAACGGTTCCCACAGCCTGGCAAAATTCCGGCATGCGGCCTCCGACTGCTTGTCCATGGGAACAAAAATCAACACCCCGTCTTCGGCCAGATTCTTGAATATCAAATCCGACAGCTTTACGGAAATGGTATCCCCGGAACGGTCTTCGGGCAAAACGAACAGGGCGGCAAACCCGTCTGGTTCATTCAGGGCGCGTCCCAGTTCCAGCAGGTCCCGGTAATACCTCTTTTCAACCGGGGTTCTTGCCTGGGTCAGCCAGCAAAGGGCTCCGGACCTGGGAACCACCGGATACATCCCCAATCCCAGATTCTCCTGTTTTTGATCCATGTCATCCAGGATATCGGAAAAGGACCGGTCTTTGCCGTTCCGGGTCCGGCCGGCGGTCACGGACTTGGCCATGTTCCGGGGCATTTCTCCGGCCACCCTGCCATGGGCCCGGCCGAAGTGAAACCCCAGCAGAAAAAGAAGCGGCAGATTCAAAAAAGGTTGAAAATGGTCCGGCAGCTTAGGGATGACGATCACCTGCCGGGCAACCCGCTGGATCTCTGTCAGTTCCCGGTTTGCATAGGTGATGGCAAAAAATGGCCAGTTTTTTTTATGCAGGGCCGTCATGAACCGGACCGCCTCATCCAGGCGCTGCCGGCTGGTGGCCAGCACCAGAATGAACTCCTCTTCGATCATGGGACGATTCAGAAACAGGGCCTGTTCCGAATAATCCACCGCGTTTCCCAGAGAAGTCCAGGCGTTGATCTCCAGATTCAACGCGCCGATCCTGGCAGAGCCCACGTCGTGAAATGCATCCACGATATGGTGAAACACGGAGTTTCGGGACAGGGTGACACTCTCTTCACAGAAACGGGTCACCGCTGTATCCTTCAGCAGGCTTTCCAGGTGGCCGGGCACAGGAAAAAGTTCCCTGACCCGCTCGGCCACGTCATCCCGGGTTCCAGGTGTGGCCAGACAGATGGACAGGCAGAACAGGTCCAGGGTCAGCAGCATGCACATTGCACTTTTCAAGGAGGCCACTGTCACCTCTTCGCCGCTGTATGCCGGGATGACACCAACACTTTTCCGCACCACCAGGGCCATGTCTGAAAACGGTTTTTCCGTGATGCCCACCATGAGAATATGATGCCTGAGAAGCAGTCCGGCAAAATCGATCATATCCGAGGTGGTGCCGGACCAGGAGACCATGATGACCAGATCCCGGTCCGGATTGATGGCGGTTTTCACGTCGCTGAAATCATGGGGAGTGGCCACCAGCAGATTGACCGTGGGAAAAAAAGGCTCCATGGTTTTTTCAGTGATTTCCGCCACAAGATAACTGAATCCCGTGCCCACCAGAATGATCCGGTTCAGGTTTGCCAGATTGCTTCCAAACCGTCTTTCCAGCAGACGCTGCCGAATGTCGAACCTGGGTAGGCATGGACCGGGATCCGTGTACCGGTTCAAAATATCTTCCATCAGACCCGGTATTTCCATCAAATGTTCTTCATAAAAGGTTTTACCGAAATCCTTTTGAAACGATACCGGCGTAATCCAGGTTTGTTCGGGCCGGATATCAGACCGGACCTTGCCGGAAAAATCCTGAATAAGCAGATGCCGGATCACGGTATCCCTTCCAGCCCTTGTCTGAATCCGGGCAAAAATTTCCGGCTGGTCCAGCGCATAGATATCCACCAGAAACGGCGTGAGCAGCTCTTTTTTGGCCTGCCTGAACCAGGCCTTCTCCGGCCGCGAATCGATGTCTGAAAAATCGGATTCCACGATCATCGATTTTCTGGAGTGTTCTTTCATCAGTTTGAGCAGCTTCATCCGGGTGGACCGGATCAGGGTCTGGGGAAACAGTCCCAGAGCGGCATTAATATCTGATACCACCATGAAATCGGATGTGTCCCGCCGTTTGACAATATAGACCGGTCGGTGGTGGGCTGCCACAAACAGCCGGTCCGGTGACACCCGGCTGATGCCGGATACGGCAAACTGCCCCCCGGACCGAATCATGGCCTGTACCGCCCGGATGAATGCCATCTCATCAATGTCATGAATGCTTTTCCGGTGAAGGGTTCTGAAAACAGTATAGTCGATGGACTGGCTGCAGATGGACATCTCCTCCAGCCCCTGGTGATGCTGGGCCTCGATGGTCCGGTACCGCTGGTTTTCCTGCCAGGCGGTATCAAAATAGTGTCCCCAGAGCATGGCAAACAGTTCCGTGGAATTTTCCGTCCGCAACCGGATGTCCGCAACCTGGGTGATATACTGCTGGATCCGGGATTCCACCTCAGAATCGAACTGGCCGTTGAGTACCACGGCCCGAATTTTCTCCCGGTCCATAAACGGGTGGGCGTTACGCACTGAGATGGCGGACTGAAGCGCCCACCGACCTTGGCCGATCACCGGCTGAACCATGGACAGCAGCAGGAGTGGGTGGGTAGGACCGGGCACATGACCCTCCGGCAGATATGGACCGGCGGTTCCAGCCTGGGCCCGTGGCATGTAACTCTTTGTCTGGTAATAGGACAGAACGGCTGTGGCAGCCAGGCCATAGACATTACAGGTGCGCTCGATCCGATAAAGCACCTGCCAGTGGCGGACCGGGCGATCCGTGTGGGCGGCCCAGAAACTTTCAAATATCAGCTGAATATCTTCCGCTGCCTCCGGTGTCAGCCCATTGAGAACCCAGGCATCCAGGTATCTGAACAGGTTGGTGATGCCGTCCGTAGTATAATCGGACGGCAGGGTGATCTGGACTTTGCGCAACAAAGACCAGACATGTTTCCGGGCAAATGGATTTTTCTGTCCCTGTCTGCTGACCACCCGCCGGGGACGGACCGGTGTTTCATCATAGGCATACCGGTTGAAAATCCGCTGAAATTCATGTAACAGATCGGACCGGTCCACGGGCAGGGAGGCTGATTTTTCCGCTGCGTTCATCTGAACGTTCAATGCGTTCCTGATCAGCTTTTCCACCACCGCCACCGGCAGATCATACTCCTGGACCAGGCAGTCCATTACTGATTTGAGTGACTTGGGTGAATCAATGGCAAATGTTTTTCTGATCTGGGGATCGCCGCAGGTTCCCGGCATCACCTGGACAGGATCCTGCGGGTCCGTCATCTTTGACCATGTGGGATATGAAACGGTCTCCCGGAAAGAAAACCCTTCATGGGCCAGCAGCCGTTTCTGGAACCGGGCGATATATCCGGCCTGGCTGGCCGTATCCGCTTCAATGAACGCACCGGCCTGCAGGTCGGTTTCCTCGAACACCGGATCAAGCAGGAGCCGGTCGATCAGGTTCTCCACCGACCCCAGTTCCCGCCGGATTTTCAGAGGTTCCAGGTCACTGCCGATAAGTCCGATGCCGGTGCTGTCCGGCGCCCGGTAAATAATGGCCCACATGCCGGTCAAAATCCGCGTCAACCTGTTCTGGGCATTTCCATAATAGACCACGATACCGCACATGTCATACTCTCCTCATACCGTTTTCCCTGATGGTGCTGATACCATCCATTCATGCAATACACAATTGAAAAAACCGGGCCAGGCTTTTTTCATTTTCCAGATCAAGGATATAATCGCTGAGCATGGCTGTCTGGTTATGGCCGACCACTGGCTTGGCCAGCCACCGGAACTTGTCAATCAGTTCCTGGTCAGTGGGGAGTGTCGTGGCCGGATCCCATCGGGCGGACATCGTCCCGGAAAGATACGTGTGCCCGGACCGGGTCTGGATTTTCACCTCTGATTCGGCCCGGTAAGGAAACTTTTTCTGAAACCGCTCCTGGGCAATAATATCGATTTTATCCATCATCTCTCGGATATCTGCACCCAGCAGCCGGGGAGGCAGTACCTGAGCCGGTCCCACCTCTCCATCCAGCAGAGCCGCAGCAATGGGAAAAGCGATATTGTACTGGGCCTCTTCGGTATTTTCCGGCCAGGCCCGACTCAACGCGGCAGATTCCGCAAATGTATACACCGTGATGGCGTGAATCTCTTCCGGGAGGATGCCATGCGTTTGAACCAGTTTCAACACCCCGTCCACCCCGGGCTGGGCCCACCGGCAGCAGGCATAGGGTTTGAAATACAGATTGTCAATTTCCCAGGATGCCCCCAGAGAATCGATCCAGGCCGGATCCGGGGTATCGTCAAAAAACGGGGCCACCCCGGTAAATCCTTTCTGAGCCATGCACGCGGACAGCAGACCCACCAGAGACCCCCAGCCGGTACTGTCCTTTCCCATGGACGGGGTCACAATGCATTTCATCATGGGAGCCATGGGAGCATGGTATTCGGCTGCCCCCAGGGCGTGCCCCAGCTGGACTGAAGACAGTCCAAGTATTCTGCCGGCAGCAGCCGCCGCGGCAACGGCTCCCCAGGACCCGGAAGAATGATAGGTGTCACAGGTCGCATGCCGGATCAACCCGGCCCGGATGCCCACCTCATAGCCCTTCACCAGGGTGACGAGAAATTCCTTGCCGGACACTACCCGGCCGCCGGCCGCTGCCAGCTGGGTCGCAGCCAGAATGGAGGGCAGCACACAGGCCCCTGGATGGCCTTTGATCGGCCGGTATCCATCATCAATATCCAGCGCATTGGCGGCAAATCCGTTGGCCAGGGCAGCCCCGGCCGCAGATACCCGATGACCGGATACCACAATGGATGCCTGATCTCCGGGAAACTGTTCCGATGCCAGCGTGTCCATCATTTTCCCCACCGGTGTTTCATGACCGGCCAGCATGGCACCCGTGCTGTCCAGCAGACAGCGTTTCGCCTGTCGGCGGACGGTGTCAGGCAGGTTTTCCCAGGTGATATCCTGAATAAAATCAATTACCTGCTTTGTATGTTGCATCACCGGTTCAGTTCTGCCGGGGCAGCAGAATATTGAATTTTTCCCGAATGGCCGTATCCACGTCATCCGGAATATAGGCGGTTTTGTTGGCCAGCAGTTTTTTTGCAATGGTCAGGCCCCGCTGCCGTGCATCCATGGATCCTTCTTTGACCCAGCGATCCCGGTTTTTGCGGTCGGTGACACCGTTGCCGCTGAAATATTCGCTGCGGATATGTTTCATGGTGTGGGGTGCGGTCATGAAATTACCTCCCGGACCGATACTGTCAATGACTTCCAGGGCCAGGTGTTCCTCATCCACTTCGATGCCGTTCAATACTTTGCAGCAGCTGCCGATGATCTCATCATCGATGACAAACTGCTCATGGGCAATGGTAAGCATCGATTCCAGCATGCCGGCACTGTGATGGATATAATTCGAACCGCCCATGGATGCCAGCACCGAAGTCAAGGCTTTTTCATACCCTGCCTGGGCATCCGGCACCTTGGCATCGGACAGGCCCGAAGAGTTGTAGTTGGGCACCTTGATATATCTGGACAACTGATGGATGGCCGCATTCATCATGCCGCATTCCACAGCCCCGCCGCAATAGCCCATGGTGGCCAGGTTGGCCATGCCTGGAATCCCGCCGTAAAGAAGCGGTGCCCCGGGATTGGTCATCTGGCAGAGGGTGACGCCAGCCAGTTCTTCGGCATGGAGTTGTGCCAGAGTACCGGCCATGGTCAAGGGAGACGTCGACCCGGCCATGGGGGCGGAGGACAGAGCCACCGGAATCTTGTGCCGGACCGCTTCCTGCATGATTTTTGTGGACTGAGTGCACAGCTTGAGCGGACTGATGGCAAAAGAGGTGATCACGGAAATGATGGGCCGCTCTGCCAGTTTTTCCCTGCCGCCCGCGATCATGGCTGCCATGTCCATCACCTGATGCAGGCCGTCTTCATTGTTCACACCGGACATGACATGTTTGCCGGATGCAGACAGACAGGCGTAAAACATGTTTATATCATAGTCTTTTTCATCGATGTCCGTGGGGATACACGGCCGCACCAGAAAATGGATATTCTTTAGCTGATCCACCAGCCGGGACACCTTGTGAAGATCATCCAGGGTGGTGGCCCTTACCTCCCCGGTGTCCGGATCCAGGATTTTGATGGCGGCCCCTCCGGTGCCCAGATGCACCCGGTCTTCGGTCAGATTCAGATCATATTCCGGATTCTGGCCGCAGAGCACCACCTTTTCCGGCGCTTTTTTCACCCAGGAGTTAACCAGATCCCTGGGAAACCGGATCCGTTTTTTATCGCGCTGCACAGAGGCACCGTTTTTTTCCAGCATAACTACGGTATCATCCAGGCCCGATTCATAGGTAATTCCGGTTTTTTCCAGAATGGTCAATGCGGCATTGTGAACGGTTTCAACCTGTTGCGCGGAAAGCGGCTGATACTGTCCGCCCTGTAATCCTATTAAAGTCATCGTTATCTCCTGTCGGTTTTTTGGATTGCCTTTTTTCTGATAGTTAATGCACCCTTTTTGTGTTATGTCACGACCCGGCCCGGGTGTCAACCAAAGCGTAACAAAAGCTGTCTTTTTTTTTATTCTTGAAAAAATTGATGGTTTTTGTTACAAAGATAACCGGCAAAAGGCATCACCCGGCATGGAAACAGACCGATGACACTGACCTCCTAACCAATGGAAAACCCATGATTCAGAAACCCGGCTCTCTGCAAGCCATTGTCCATGAAAAATACGACACCCTGACCACCAAAGGCAGACGTCTGGCGGATTTTGTTCTCTCCAGCCCGGACAAGGCCGTGTTCATGACCACCCGGCAACTGGCCGCGGCTGTACAAACCAGCGAGGCCACTGTGGTCCGGTTTGTCCGTCAACTGGGCTTCAAGAATTACGCGGTTTTCATCAATACATTGCGGGATCTCATCGACCGGGAACTGACCCTGGTGGAACGGGGACGAATGAGCCATCTGGTGACCGGCAGTGAAGATGCGGAACTGGACCGCCTCATCAACCAGGATATCCGCAGCATCCGGGCCATGCACAAAAACATTGACCCGGCCGTGGTGAAGGCGGTTCGCACTGCACTGAAATCGGCCCCGGCCGTATATGTGATGGGGTCCCGACTGTCCTATTCGTCCGCCCACTACATGGGCTGGACCCTGTCAAAGATCCGGCCGGGTGTCTGCATCCTGAACGGCAGCGACCGCACGTCCATGGATCAGCTGATTTTAGCCCCACCTGAATCGGTGGTGGTGGTCATTGCCACCTCCCGGTATCCCAACGAACTGGTTCGTCTGGGCAAAATCCCCCGGCGTCAGGGCTTAGGCCAGATTCTGATCACGGATAGCACCTCCTGTCCTTTGGTCCAGTTCAGTGACCAAGTCCTGATCACCCCCCAGAAAAGCATCCCGTTTCTGGGCACCCCGGTATCCATGATCAGCCTGATCCATTACCTGCTCCATACCCTGGCATCGGATATGGGAGAAAATCTCAAACAGCATCAGGAAAAATTGGACCAGGCCTACCTGGAAAACGATATCTGGTTCAATTGACCGGTGTTGAGATGGCGAAGCGTTCTATTTTCCCATGATTTCCAACTGTCTATTCCAAGGTGGAATTTATCAAAAAATCTTGGTAAATATTCGGGTTAGTGATTCAAAAATTTTTCAACAAATCTTTGAATCTTTTGTCTAGAGGATATACCCATACATCCTTGATAGGTACACTTATT
>JAVVEQ010000057.1:0-20162 GCA_032250905.1 Desulfotignum sp.
CCAAAGTTTCGCCTTCAGTAGCAAGGCCTGGAACTTCTTCACTGCTTGCAAACCAGACATTTGCTTCGTCATCCCATTCTGCTCTAATAAAATAAGGTCTTTTGTTCATACTTCCTCCGGAAACAGGATGTTCGTATTTTTCATCAAAAAAGGCATGGTTGTATTTTATCCAGGCCGGCAATTACAGTCAAGGTATATGTTTTTTCTGCGTCTCTGGCTGAAGTTTGATACGAAACATGTTAATCGCGTCAAATCTTCAAAGGATTACACCTGACCGTTCTCGCTTTTCCGCTGGCCAATGGGAATATAGTCGTTGACCGTGTTGCCGGTGTAGATCTGCCGGGGCCGGGAAATCTTCATTTCCGGGTCTGACATGTCCTCTTTCCACTGGGCGATCCACCCGGGCAGCCGGCCGATGGCGAACATCACGGTGAACATGTTGGTGGGGATGCCCAGGGCCCGCAGCACAATGCCGGCGTAGAAGTCCACATTGGGGTACAGGTTTTTGTCCTTGAAATAACTGTCTTCCAGGGCCGCCTCTTCCAGTTGCCGGCCAATATCCAGCAGGGGGTCCTCTCTTCTGACCTTGGCCAGGACGATATCGCACATTTTTTTCATGATCTTGCCCCGGGGATCGTAGGTCTTGTAGACCCGGTGGCCGAATCCCATGAGCCGGAAAGGATCGTCCCGGTCCCGGGCCCTTGCGATGCACTGCTCAATGGTCATGCCGTCTTTGCGGATCTGTTCGAGCATGTGGATCACGGCCTGGTTGGCACCGCCGTGAAGCGGTCCCCACAGTGCGCTGATGCCTGCGGATATGGCGGCATAGATGTTGACCCGGCCGGACCCCACCACCCTTACGGCCGTGGTGGAGCAGTTCTGCTCATGATCCGCGTGCAGGATCCAGAACACATTCAATGCCCGGACCAGGTCCGGATCGATCTGATAGGGTACCACATCGTTGTCAAACATCATGTTCAGAAAATTGGCGCAATAGCACAGGCCTGGCTGGGGATAGGTCACCCGGTGGCCGATGGAAAACTTGTAGGACATGGCCGCCATGGTGCGGATTTTGGAGATCAGGCGCAGAAACGTGTTGTTCATCTCCTCGTCCAGGTCTGTCAGTTCCGGGTAGAAGGAACGCATGGCATTGACCATGGCAGCCAGGATGCCCATGGGATGCGCCTGGGGCGGATAGTTCTGGTAAAAGGCCTTCATGTTTTCATGGACCAGGGAGAAGTCGTTGAGCATCACTGACGTCCGGGTGAGCTCCTCAAGGGTGGGGAGCCGGCCCACAATAAGCAGGTAGGCGGTTTCCACGAATGTGGATTTTTCTGCCAGCTGCTCGATGGGGATGCCCCGGTACCGGAGGATCCCTTTTTCCCCGTCCATATATGTGATGGCGCTTTTGCAGGATCCGGTGTTGCCATAACCGGGATCAAACGTGATACAGCCGGTTTCTTTGCGCAGCTGCCGGATATCGATGGCTTTTTCTCCTTCAGAGCCGGTGATCACAGGCAGCTGTATCTCTTTTCCGTCAACAATCAGCTTTGCATATTCCGTCATTGTGTTTCCTTGGTTTTGTGATCAGCTTGGGGTTTCGCCGGGGACCGTGTAGGTCTTGCATGAGCCGCTGGAACAGTTCCGTTCCTGGGTGGTGACCCCTTTGGCCGCGTTCCGGCCGGAGGATCCGCCCATGGCATAGTTGGTGGTGGACACCACCCGCTCAAACTCGGTGGACTGGCATTTCGGGCAGACAACTGCCTCGTCTTTCTGAGATCCCATGACAATCACTTCAAAAAAATTGTCACATTTTGAACACTTAAATTCATATATAGGCATGATAACTCCTTGTTTCAAACCGATTGAAAATTTACAATAGTTTGCTAATATTAATCAATTATATAATCAGATCCCGCCGGTCCTGTCAAGACGGTTTGTCCGAAGGACCGGTCAGCAGTTCCCGGGCATGCGTCCGGGTGGCAGGGGTGATGGCCGTGCCGCCGATCATTCGGGCGATTTCATCGATCCGGTCGTCCAGGGTGGTCAGGGGGACGATATCGGTACAGGTCCGGCCATTGACCACGTGTTTGGCAATGCGGAACTGGTGGCCCCCGTACCGGGCGATCTGGGCCAGATGGGTGATGCAGATCACCTGGTGATGCTCTGCCAGGGCGGCCAGTTTCCGGCCGACCTTGTCGGAAGTGGCCCCGCCGATACCGGCATCCACTTCATCAAAAATCAAGGTTTCAAAAGACTGGGTCCTGGACAGGACCGCCTTCAGGGCCAGGACGATCCGGGACAGCTCGCCGCCGGAGGCGATTTTTGACAGCGGTTTCGGGGCCTCGCCCGGGTTGGGGCTGAGCAGGAACCGGACCCGGTCTGAGCCTGAAGCCGTCAGTTTGTGCCCGGACAGGGTACAGATCTCCCTGGCCGGATCGCCTGGTTCCTGAAAGACCGGCACCTGGAACCGGGCCCTGTCCATTTCCAGGGCTGCCAGTTCATCTGCGGCCAGGCGTGCCAGGCGGACGGCCGCTTCCTGCCGCTGATCAGACAATGTGGCGGCCTTCTGCCTGAGCTGGGTTTCCAGCTCTTTTTTTTCACGAATCTTTTCCTGAATTTGCCGGTCCATGTTCAGGGTTTGATCCAGCTGCTGTTCCAGTTCCCTGTACCGCGCAAACAAGGCGTCCAGGCTGCCCCCGTATTTGCGCTTGAGCTTTGAGATGAGATCCAGGCGCCGGTCCACGGTATCCAGGGATTCCGGGTCCAGGTCAATGGTGAGGGAATAATCCCTGAGGGAGTGGGTGATGTCCTGAAGATCCAGGATCACGGCATCCAGGCGGCCGGCAGCCTCAGCCAGGGCCGGGGCTGCGTCCCGGAACCGGGAAATGCCGGACATCAGGCCTGCCAGCTGTTCCACCACCGAGCCTTCCCGGTCATACACCTGGTGGATGGTACCGTTCACGGCTTCAAATATTTTGGCGGCATCGGCCAGGACCTGTTTCCGGTGTTCCAGGATCGCGTCCTCATCCGGCTGAATGGCGGCGTTTTGAATTTCATCGACCTGGAACTGGATCAGCGCCTTTTCCGTTTCCCTGCGGCTTTTCTCCGATTCCATCTCCTGGATCTGCCGGTTCAGGGGTACCAGGGTCCGGTACAGGCGGGAAACTTCCCGGCGCAGCGCTAGGGTGCCTGCAAATTCGTCCAGGATGTCCAGGTGGTTGTCATCCCGCAGCAGGCCCTGGTGGGCATGCTGGCTGGAAATGCCGGCCAGGTTCCCTGTCACCTGCTTGAGAAATTCCAGGGTGGCCTGCCGGGAGTTGATAAAGATCCGGCTGGTGCCGGATCGTTGAATCACCCGCCGGATGATGAGCCCGTCACGGGGATCCATGCCCTGTTCGGACAGAAGCTGGGCCGGTTCGGAATCCGGAGCGATATCGAAAACAGCTTCCAGTTCGGCACTGTCTTCCCCGGTACGCACCAGGTCGGCCGATGCCCGGGCCCCTAAGAGCAGGCTTACGGCCTGGATGATGATGGATTTTCCGGCACCGGTTTCGCCGGTCAGGACATTGAGACCCGAATGAAAAGAGATGCGGATATCTTCAATAATGGCGAATTTTTTTATGGCCAGCTCGTTGAGCATGCAATCTCCTCAGGGCCGTGAACAAAGAAAAAGTGTAGGTGACGAGAATGGCGGCCACCAGCCGGGGAATCCACAGCCAGAACGCAGGGATCCCCAGCGGCAGAAGCAGGACCGGGTCCTCGATCATGGCGTGGTTGATGCCGATGGACAGATGCAGTCTGGTCAGGGCTTCCGGGTCATAGGTGTGGGTCCGTGTCTCTTCCACGATCACCGCAGACCCATAGGCCAGTCCAAACACCGCCGCCGTCATCCAGAGCATGCCGCAGGACCGGTCCAGGCCCAGAAATGACAGCACCGGCTGCAGGGGCCGGATGATGATGTCAATGACATGAAACAGCTTGGCCAGTTCCATCAGCACCATGAGGGGCATGATGATGCAGAAGATCTGGATCACCAGTTTGAGTGTGCCAAGGGCCCATCCGGCCAGCCATGCCGTAAAGGCAGGGCTGGTGTTTGGCAGGGCGGCAGATGCACCGGTCGCGGCCGTCTCCGGGGTCACCCCCAGAAGTTTTGCACAGCAGAAGGTCACGGCAAACGCGGCCACCAGGCGGAAGCCGGCGGCAAAGAACGGATTGATGCCCGACCACCCCTGGACCATGCTTTCCTGGATCAGGTTGTGGCAGATCAGGGTGAACACGGCCAGCAGGATCATGTGCTCCATGGCGAACGGCATGACCGACAGGGCCGCCACCGTGCCGTAGATACCGGTGAAGATACCGGCAATGATCACCAGCGCCCCGGAAGCGGGCAGCCCCATCCAGGTCATCACCGGGGTCAGCAGAAAATCCAGTTTGTAAATCACCCCGGAATATACCAGCAGCCCGGTAACAAACGACACCGGCACAATAATTTTCAGCAGCCAGATAAATCCGTTCCAGCCTTTTTTCAGGCCGCTCCGGATGCCCGGGACCAGCCGGGGGGACGCTGCATCATTTTTTTGCGTCATGGGGCGGACCGTCGGACTGCACGTGTTTTTTCACTGTTTCATCCACGGTGGCATACACATCCTTGAAGGTTTCATGCACATTGGAAGGGGACAGCCGTCCCATTTCAATGAACTTGACGATGATTTCCTTGGTGGACCGCAGTATCTGTTCATCTATTGATTTCATACACCGGTCAATACCAGAACCCTGCCGGAAGGTCAAGATTTAGCTGTTGCCATGCCGGATAAAATGCGTATAATCAGGCGGTATTTTTACCCTTTCTCAAGAAAAGGCGCAGGTGAATGGAACAAAAAAACGAAGACAACCCGTCGATCCACCGGGTGCAGCAGGGGGACACGGAAATCATTCTGATCGGTACGGCCCACGTTTCCAGGGACAGTGCCCGGCTGGTGACAGATACCATCCTGGCTGAAACCCCGGACACCGTGTGCGTGGAGCTGTGTCCCACACGGCTGGCGAACATTCAGGATACCGACCGGTGGCGGAACATGGACATCATCAAGGTGATCAGGGAGAAAAGATCCCTGATGCTGTTCATGAATCTTCTTCTGGCCTCTTTTCAAAAAAAGATTGCCGACCGGTTCGATATCCGGCCGGGCCAGGAAATGGTCAATGCCATCGAGGCGGCGGAGAAAATCGGGGCCGCAGTGGTACCGGCGGACCGGGACATCCAGATCACCCTGTCCCGGGTATGGCGGGGAATGGGCGTGTGGGCCAGAATCAAGCTGCTCTTCTCCATGGTTTTCTCCTTCGGCTCCGCCGATGACATCCAGGAAGCGGATATTGAAAAGATGAAGCAGGAGGATATCCTCCAGACCCTGCTGGCGGATGTGAAAAAATTTCATCCCATTATCGAGCAGGTGCTCATCGATGAGCGGGATCAATATCTGGCCCGGCGGATCGGATCGGCCGGGGGCCGCCGTGTCATGGCGGTGGTGGGGGCGGCCCATGTGCCGGGCATCAAGAAATATCTGGCTGCCGGCACTGCCGGTTCACTGGCATCACTCAATCAGGTGCCGCCGCCGGGTTCCCTGGGCAAATTCCTCAAATGGCTGATTCCCGGGTTGATCCTGGTGCTGTTTGCCGTCGGGTTTGGCATGGAAGGCAAAGACGCCGGCACGGACATGATCTGGATCTGGGTGGCAGCCAACGGCATCTTTGCCGGGCTCGGTGCCGTGGCGGCCATGGCCCACCCCTACACCATCATTTCAGCGGTCCTGGCCGCGCCTTTGACCTCGCTGAATCCCATGATTGCGGCCGGGTGGGTATCCGGTATGGTGGAAGCGTTTTCCCGCAAACCCAAGGTGCGGGACCTGGAAGCCATCCCCAGAGACATCGTGTCCATTAAGGGCTTCTGGCGCAACCCGGTCACCCGGATCCTGCTGGTGGTGATTTTCACCAACCTGGGATCCTCCATCGGCACCATGACGGCGGTGCCGCTGATGCTCAAGCTTTTAGGATGAATTTCCGGATACAATCCGGATACAGTTCCCACTCCTTTTCCAGCCCTTTTCGCTTCACATCGTCCAGCGTGTCGGTATCTTCGATTTCAAAGGCTTTCTGCCCGATGATCGGGCCGGTGTCTTCCCCGTAATCGATAAAATGCACGGTGCAGCCGCCGATTTTACAGCCGTACCTGAAGGTGTCCCCATACCCGTCGGTGCCGGGAAATGCCGGCAGCAGGGCCGGGTGAATGTTCATGATCCGGTATTGCCCGGGCACCGTGTTGATGCGGTCGATAAAATACGGGGTCAGCACCCGCATGAAACCGGCCAGAACCAGCAGGTCGATCTCATAAGGAAGGATGTTGTCCAGCAGCTGCTTTTCCGCAATGGCCCGGGACTGAAGGAAAAACCGGGTGCGCGCATCCGAGGGATCCATCAGTTTCTGCTTGTCCATCACTTCGGTGAGAGTGAAATCGCCCGGCAGATCGGTGGACGCGATGCCGTTTTTTTTGCAGGAAGAGATGATCTGCTGGTAATCCACCACAAAGGTGTCGATGCCGGCCTTTTCAGCCCGGTCAAGCCCTTTGACCCCGGGGGTGTCGGATCCGGTGAACATGATTTTTCCAGGGATGCGGCCGGCACTGCAGGCATCGATGATGGCCTGAAGATTGGTGCCGCCCCCGGAGATGAGTGTTCCGATTTTGAATGGTGCCGGCATAAGGGGTTCCTCCTTTTCTGGGTGACTGCCTTTCATTGACAGCCTTTCATTGATTGCCGTATCCGTTCTGGTCCCCGCAGTCCGGGCAGGTCCAGGTGATGCCGTTGCAGGTCATGCCCCAGGCGTTTTCGTGCATGCAGGCCTGGCAGATGGCGAACCCGCACCGGCAGCGCCAGCAGAACATGAAGGTCTGCCGGCAGCAATGGCACTGGCGGCGGCTGTTATGAATCCGTTTTTCCCGGCGTTTCTGCTGCCGGGAGACTTGGGTGTCCTCGGTCATGGCAAATCTGTACTTCTCCTTTTGGTTAAAAGATAGTATATATGCCTTTTATTGAAAAAAACTGCAATATCCAAAAGGCAGACATTTATGACCGCATCCCCGGAAACAGTATATCTCATTGACGGCAGCGCGTTTCTATACCGGGCATTTCATGCCATCCAGCATCTGAGCACGGCCCAGGGCCATCCCACCAACGCTACTTACGGGGTCACGCGGATTCTGATGAAACTGATCCGGGAAAAAAATCCCGCCTATGCCGCCGTGTTTTTTGATGTCAAGGGACCGACCTTCCGGCACGAACAATATGCCGACTACAAGGCCAACCGTCCGCCCATGCCCGATGAAATGGCGGTGCAGATTCCCGACGTCCACCGCATGATCGCCACCTTGAACATCCCCATTGTCCAGAAATCCGGGTTTGAGGCCGACGACCTGGTGGGCACCTATGCCAGGATCGCACAGGAACAGGGGTACAAGGTGGTGATGGTCACCGGGGACAAGGATTTCATCCAGTTGATCACGGATGACTGCATTCTGTGGGATCCCATGAAGGACACGGTTCTGGACCGGGACGCAGTCGAGGCGGATATGGGTATCGCTCCCCGTCAGTACATCGATGTGCTGGGGCTGGCCGGTGATACTTCGGACAACATCCCCGGGGCCAAAGGGGTGGGGCCGAAAACCGCCATCAAGCTGGTTGCGGAATTCGGGTCCATTGACACGCTCTACCAGAACCTGGAACAGGTGGCGTCAAAGAAAAAACTGCATGACAATCTGAGCACCGGCAAAGACAGGGTGTTCTTGAGCCGGGACCTGGCCACCATTGACTGTCATGTCGAAGTGACGCAGACGATTGAGGATTTCAAGCTCACATCTTATAACAACGCCAAGGCCTTTGCTCTGTTCCAGGAACTGGAGTTCAAGACGCTGGCCCGGGAATTTGCCGAAAAACAGGATGCGGCGGAAAAAGACTATCAGATCATTACCGATGCCGCAGAACTGGAAAAACAGGTTCAAAAACTCCAGTCGGCAGAAGTCTTTGCCATTGACACGGAAACCACCGCCATCAATCCCATGGCCGCCGGTCTGGTGGGGATCAGCGTTTCCTTTAAGCCCGACACCGGGTGTTACATTCCCCTGGGCCATACCGACGGGACTCCCCAGATCGAAAAGCCGGAAGTGCTTCGCATCCTGGGGCCGGTTCTGGCGGATCCGGAACGGCACAAGGTGGGCCAGAACATCAAATATGACATGATCGTTCTGGCCCGTTACGGCATGCCCCTGAAAGGGGTGGTGTTTGACAGCATGATCGCGTCCTACCTGCTCAATCCCACCCGGCGGGGACACGGCCTGGACCAGATCGCCCTGGACCTGTTCGGGTACAAAATGGTGTCGTACGGGGATATTACAGGCAAGGGCAGGGACCAGATCGGGTTCCAGGATGTCCCGGCCAAAGAGGCCCTGTTTTACGCGGCAGAGGATGCGGATCTCACGTTCATGGCGTGTGAACGGTTTTCACGGCAGCTGGCGGACCAGGGACTGTCTGACTTGATGGCAGAAATCGAGGTGCCGCTGATCCCGGTTCTGGCGGATATGGAAATGACCGGATTCCGGGTGGACAAAACCGCCCTGGCCCGGTTGTCCCACACCTTTGAAACCGAGATGACACAGCTGGAGCAGGAGATCTATGACCTGGCCGGAGAAACATTCAATATCAATTCCTCCCAGCAGCTCGGTGTGATCCTGTTTGAAAAGCTCGGGCTCAAGTCCGCCAAGAAAACCCGGAAAAAAACCGGGTATTCCACTGATGTCCAGGTGCTGACCAAACTGGCCGATACCCATCCGCTGCCGGAAAAACTGCTCCGGTACCGTACCCTGGGCAAACTCAAATCCACGTATGCCGATGCCCTGGGCGAATTGATCCACCCGGACACCGGCCGGATTCATACCTCGTTCAACCAGACCATCACCGCAACAGGCAGGCTTTCCAGCTCCAAACCCAATCTGCAGAACATCCCCATTCGAAAACCGGAAGGCAGAAAAATCCGGGAGACCTTTATACCGGCAGACGGATGCACCCTGGTATCAGCGGATTATTCCCAGATCGAGCTGCGCATTCTGGCCCACTGCGCAAAAGACGAGATTCTCATCGACGCGTTCTGCAATGATGAAGATATCCATACCCGTACAGCTGTCGAGGTGTTTCAGGTGCTTCCCGGTTTTGTCACCGATGCGCTGCGCAGCCAGGCCAAGGCCATCAATTTCGGTATTATCTACGGCATGAGCGCGTTCCGGCTGGCCAATGAACTGAACATCAGCCGGAAAATGGCCGGGACCTATATTGACAATTACTTCAAACGCTATGCCGGGGTGAAACAGTTTATCGACACCACCATTGCGCAGACCCGGGAAACCGGGGAAACGGCCACGATGTTCGGCCGGAAACGAAAACTGCCCGATATCCGGTCCTCCAATGCCAACCAGCGGCATTTTGCCGAACGGGCCGCTGTCAACACCCCGATTCAGGGCAGTGCCGCGGATCTGATCAAGCTGGCCATGATCCGGATGGCCCGGGCCTTAGAGGAGAAAGGCATGCGGTCCAAAATGATTCTGTCTGTGCATGACGAGATCATCTTTGACGTGCCGGAGACGGAAACGTCAGACCTGATGACCCTGGCCAGGGAAATCATGGAAGGGGTCTGCCCGTTGAAGGTGCCGTTGAAGGTCAATTTCGGAACCGGTGAAAACTGGGCCCTGGCCCATTGAGCAGGAGAACATGACACACAAAAGAGAACAAACCCGTATCGGCATTTTCGTCAAACACCAGGAAGACGCATGGCACATCGCCAAGGCACTGGTCCGGCAGCTCGGGAACAGGGGGCTGATCCTGAATCCGGACCTTCCTTATCTGCCGGACGATCTGATCTGTATCCTGGTTCTGGGGGGAGACGGCACGTTCCTGAGTGCGGCAAGGCTGGTGGGAACCCGGGATATTCCTCTTTTGGGGGTGAAATTCGGCGAAGTGGGATTTCTGGCCATTACCCTGGAAGATCATCTGCAGGAAGTGATGGAAAAAGTGTTCAAGCGGGAGTATCTGATCCATGAGCGGGCCCGGCTCAATATCCGGCTGGTGCGGCAGGATGCGGTCCTGGCCAACGTGGATGTACTCAACGACATGGTGATCAACAAGTCGGCCCTGTCCCGGCTGGCTTCCTGTGCCGTTTATCTGGACGATGTGTATCTGACCACGTTCCGGGCCGACGGGCTCATCGTGGCCACCCCCACCGGGTCCACGGCCTATTCCCTGGCCGCGGGCGGGCCGGTGGTCCATCCGGCCGTGCCGTCCATCATCCTGACCCCTATCTGTCCGTTTACCCTGACCAACCGGCCGCTGCTCATTCCGGACACCACCGCCATCGAGATCCGGCTGGAAGACAGTCCGGAAGACATTGTCCTGACCCTGGACGGCCAGGAGGGATTTGACATGGATCCCAAAGACCGGATCTTCGTGTCCAAAAGCCCCCATTCGGTTCAGATGATCTCGTTTGAACCTGATTCCTATTACAAGGTGCTCAAAACCCGGCTTCACTGGAGCGGCGGCAGAAGCTGACGTCCTGAATTTCAGTCACCGTTTCCGGCGTTGTTTTTCTCCCGCCGGGCCCGGCCTTTTTCACTGATGGTCTGGAAAACATAGTACAGGGCCGGAATCAGGAAAATCCCGAAAAAAGTCGCCACACACATGCCGGAAAACACGGCGATACCGATGGCCTGCCGGCTGCCGGCCCCGGCCCCGGTGGCGATGAGCATGGGTACCAGGCCGAAGATAAAGGTCAGGGATGTCATGAGCACCGGCCGGAAACGGATGGCCCCGCCGGTCACGGCGGCTTCGGCGATGGACAACCCTTCCCGGCGCTGGTTTCTGGCGAATTCAACGATAAGGATGGCGTTTTTGGCAGCCAGACCCACCAGCAGCACCAGTCCGATCTGTGCATAGATGGACAGCGGCATGCCCAGCAGCCACAGGCCTGCCAGTGCGCCCAGGGTGCCCACCGGGATGGTCAGGACAATGGACATCGGCAGGTTCCAGCTCTCATACTGGGCCACCAGAAACAGGTAGGCAAACACCAGGGCCAGGGCGAACAGCCACACCACTTCGTTTCCCGTGGTTTTTTCCTGGTATGACAATGCCGACCATTCATAGTCAAATCCGGGGGCCAGTACATCAGCGGCGACTTTTTCCATGGCATCCATGGCCTGGCCGGATGAAAATCCCGGGGCGGGGTTGCCATTGAAATCCGCACTGGGAAACTGGTTGTACCGCTTGATGAGTTGAGGCCCTAAAACCGTGCGCAGGGTCACCAGGCTGGTGAGGGGGATCATTTCGTGATCATTGCTGCGCACATACAGGCGCTGGATGTCTTCCATCGTATCCCGGAAAGGGGCATCCGCCTGGACCTTGACCTGATAGGTCCGGCCCCCGAGATTGAAGTCATTGACATACGACGATCCCAAATGGGCCTGAAGCGTGGAGAAAATCCGCGACACCGGGACGTTGAGATACTGGGCCCGGGTCCGGTCCACATCCACAAAGATCTGGGGGGTATCGGCCGTATAGGTGGTGAAGACCCCCTCGAGCACGGGATCCTGGTTGGCGGCAATCATCAGGCCCAGGGCCATGCCGAACAGTTCCTTGGGGTCCTGGCCTTCTTTGGCCAGCAGCTGAAAGCTGAATCCGCTGCTGGCGCCCAGTCCGGAGATGGGGGGCGGTGCAAACGCAAAGGCATTGGCATCCGGGATGGCTGCCAGGCGGGTCTGGGCCTGTTTGACAATGGCATCCAGCTGCTGATGGGGCTCCCGGCGTTCATTCCAGGGTTTGAGGATGGGCAGTGAAAACCCGACATTGGGGGCATTGCCGCTGAGCAGGCTGAAGCCGGACACGCCGATCATGTTGGAGACACCGTCCAGTTCCCGGATTTCTTTGTTGATCTGATCCATTACTGCGGCGGTCCGCGACAGGGAAGCGGACTGAGGCAGCTGGACGTTCACAAAAAAGTAGCCCTGGTCTTCCTGGGGAAGAAAACTGGTGGGTGTGCTGATGAACAGATAGACCATACCGGTGATCACCGCGGCAAACAGCAGCACCGGAACGATCAGCCACCGGATCATCCACCTGGAACCGGCCAGATATCCCTTGCGGCTGGCATCCACCAGGCGGTTGAACCAGGCATACGGGCCTCTGGCCGCCGCTCTGTGCGGGGTCAGGAACGTGGCGCACAACGCCGGACTGAGGGTCAGGGCGCAGGTGGCGGAGAGCAGCACGGCACTGCACATGGTGACGGCAAACTGGCGGTACAGTTCACCGGTGATACCCGGCATGAACCCCACCGGCACAAACACGGAAAACAGCACCAGGGTGGTGGAGATAATGGGACCCACCACCTGGGCCATGGCTTTTTTTGTGGCAGCCGGTGCAGACAGTTTCTCCTCATGCATGACCCGGTGGACGTTCTCCACCACCACGATGGCATCGTCCACAACCAGTCCGATGGCCATGATCAGGGCGAACAGGGTGATGGTGTTGGCATTGTACCCCAGGGCCATGAGAATGGCGAACGTGCCGATGAGCGAGACCGGGATTGCCACGGACGGAATAAGGGTGGCCCGCCAGTTCTGGAGAAACAGAAAAATCACTGAAATAACCAGTACGGTGACCAGGGCCAGCGTGAAAATAATTTCATCAATGGCGGCGGAAACGTATTGGGTGGTGTCCAGGATGATTTCATAGGCCACATCGTCCGGCATGGCGGGTTCCATTTTTTCAAGCTCTTTGCGAACCGCTTCCATGGTTTCCAGGGCATTGGAGTCTGAATCCCGGTACACGGCCAGGGTGTTGGCCGGGGTGCCGTTGAGGATGGACTCGGTGTCATAGGATCTTGCTGCCAGTTCGACACGGGCCACATCCCGGAGCCGCACCAGCCCGCCCCGGTCATTGGCACGAATGATGATGTCTTCAAATTCCCGGACATCGGTGAGCCGGCCTTTGGCCCGCAGGGAAAACTGCACCAGCTGTTTGTGTTCCAGCGGCTCCATGCCCACGGTTCCCAGGGAGGCCTGGACATTCTGGTTCCGGATCGCAGAGATAATGTCATCCGGGGTCAGACCCAGAGCGGTCATCCGCTTCGGATCCATCCAGATGCGCAGGCTGTATTCCTTTTCCCCGAAAATCATGGCATCGCTGACCCCGTTGATACGGATCAGGGTGTCCTTGACCTGGGAGCTGATATAATTGCTCAAAAACAATAAGTCCCGGGTCTTGTCCGGAGAATAAAAACTGATGGCCGCCATCATGTCAGTGGAGCGCTTTCGCACACTGATGCCCTGGTCCACCACTTCCGCCGGCAGTCTGGGTGTGGCCAGCTGGATGCGGTTCTGCAGGTTCACCTGGTTGATGTCCGGATCACTGCCCACTTCAAAGGTGACCTGCAGGGAATAACTGCCCGTGTCCGAGCAGGAAGAGGACATATACAGCATCTTGGAGACACCGTTGACCTCTTTTTCCAGGGGTGCGGCCACGGCATCCGCCAGCACTTCGGCATTGGCACCGGGATAAAACGCGGACACCCGGATGACCGGCGGGGTGATCTGGGGGTACTGGGCCACGGGAATGTTCATGAGTGCCAGAAAACCGGCCAGGGTGATGACGATGGAAACGACGCCGGCCAGCCGGGGGCGGTGGATGAACACATCGGAAATCATGGATCAGTTCTCCGATTCCGCCGGCAGAACCGTGACCGGCTGACCTGGCTGCACTTTCTGGATCCCGCTGACAATCACCTGATCCCCGGCCTTGAGCCCGGATTCCACGGCCCACATCCGGTCCACGGCTGTGCTGGTGACAATGGGCTGAGGTGTGGCATTGCCGTCCCTGACGGTAAATACATACCGGCCTTCCTGATTCACCAGCACCGCGGACTGGGGCACCACCGGCATGAGTTTCGGGGCGGCGGCCCGGACCTGGACCCTGACATACTGCCCCGGCAGCAGCAGGCGGTCGGCATTTTTGAACCGGGCACGAACCGTGATGGTGCCGGTTGCCCGGTCCACCTGGTTATCCACAAAAACCACCTGTCCCGTTTCTGAATACAGTTGATTTTCCGGCAGAATCAACCGGGGGGAGAGCAGCTGCGACCCGGGGGAGTCCATTTCCTGAATCGCTTTCTGTACGGTGGCGATGTCGTTTTCACTGACGGCATAGGCCACCCGGACCGGGGCGGTCTGCACGATGGTGGCCAGAATACCGGCTGCCGGGTTGACCAGGTTTCCCCGGGTGTAGGCGGTCCGGCCGATGCGGCCGGATATGGGGGCTGATATGGTGGTGTAGGCCAGGTTCAGTTCACTGTCATCCAGGGAGGCCTGTGCCGCGGCCACATTGGCCTGGGCCGCCAGTTCCGCGGCTACGGCATTGTCCAGGTCCAGGGCGGAAATGCTTTGCGGGTTGACGGACCGCATCCGTTTCAAATGGCTCTGGGCCCGGCTCAGCTCCGCTTTTGCCTGGGCCACCCGGGCTTTTTCCATGGCCACCCGGGCCTGGTAACCGTCCGGTTCGATGCGGTACAGGACCTGACCCTCCCGGACCAGATCCCCTTCCGTGAAGCTGACCTCTTCGAGAAACCCTTCCACCCGGGCCCGCAGTTCCACGCTCTGGATCGCCTCCACATGGCCCACATATTCGCTGGCCGGCACCACGTTCTGTTCTTCGATGGTCATCACGCGCACCTGGGGTGCGGACGGCGGTGCGGCAGATACCGGGGTGCAGAACAAAAGGGGTAAAGTCACGACAAGTTGCGGCAGGGTTTTCATCAACAGTTTCTGAATCATGGGGCCTTCACTTTTTTAATTTTCGATGTGAAAAGTCAGATTCGAAATATATTGTCCGGTCGGGAAAGTGTCAACCGGAAATTTTTACACCCCATGTTTTTGCCCTGCCGTTTCTGCGTGGCATGAATCACAATGTAAGCGGTCTATAAACCCCACCTTATCACCGGGTCAGATTTCCGGTACTGTTCATGGCGTCGGAACAGCGATGTGGTCTTTGTCAATCTGCTGCGGGAGCAGCGCTTGAAAATCTTCATCGGACATGGCTTCTGGGAGGTTTTCGAACAGGTGTTTCAAGTACCAGTAGGGTTCCAGTCCGTTGGCCTTGGCGGTTTCGATCAGGCTGTAAATGGCTGCGCTGGCCCGGGCACCCTCAGGTGTACAGGAGAACAACCAGTTCTTTCGGCCCACCACAAAGGGCCGGATGGCATTTTCAACCGCGTTGTTGTCCGGACCCACCCGGCCATCTTCAATATAACGGATCAGGCGGCTTCCGTCTGCCGTTTTTCATATATCTCACAGGATGACAACTGGTCGGCCCGGGCTGTTTTTTCAATTTTGTACAGCTTGCCGATATATTTCAAAGCCGTGGCGGCATTGCCGACCGGTGTTTTGGTTTTACGGCTGACTGCTTTGGTCACCTCCACATGGGTGCCGGGCCATTTAAAACGGTCTTTTTCAAGCCTTTTCTGCCAGACACAGAATCCGTTCTGGTCCCAATAAAGGATCTTCAAGATGGTTTTGCTCCGGTTGCAGAAAACAAACAGGTGGCCGGAAAAAATGTCCAGCTTCATCTGTTCACTGGCGATAATGGACAGCCCATTGATGGATTTTCGCATATCCGTTGCACCCAGGGTCAGGTAGATTTTTACATCTGACGGAACGGTTATCATTACAGCTTCTGCAATGTGGCCAGGAGCCGTTTCAATGTGTCTTCGGAAAAATCGTCCGGAATTTCAATCTGGCGGCCCCGGGGCAGATTGAGCTTTAAAACCTATGGGCCGGGGTTGATGGGCTGTGATGCCACCTGGACAAACTTGACCGGCAGGTTTCTGGATTTAAACCGGGCCTTCCAATACCCGAAACGATGGTAAATCAGATTGTGTTGCCGGCAATATTCTTTCTGGGGCAGACTGGATTCTTCCCATTTGTCCAGATGCGTCTTCCAGAATTTGCGGAGTTTTTCCAGTTTTTCTTGTCTTGACTCTGTTTCCATGATGCCTCCATTTTGAGTTTTGGCGACATCATACTTTGGGGTGCGGGGCTGCGGAAGATGGGGTTTAATTACCGCTTACGCAGCATCAAGATGGAACAAGTCGGTTCGCTGGCTTTTTGAATCACAAAACGAACATGGCCTCAGACATGCTTTCTGGGTTTCTGCCGGCAAGGTAACGCATGAACCAACCCATATCAATCGGGGATCACCACGCTGGTTTGATAATGCTTTCATCTCATCAGATTTTGAGGTTATGAAATGCAGCTATGACCATTCAGTGAGAGAGGAAAAAGCACTGAGTGATCACAGTTCTCTTATCCTTCAGGTCAAAGGCAGTGCATAAATTGAAACGAGAAAGAGGCATCATGTCTTAAACACAACCTTTAAACCAAATGAAAAAAATTTATGAACATAAACCAAGATGCCAAAAATCTTCAAGCCGATTGGGATGGCCCATTCAGTTGGCCAAATTTTGAAAGTGAGAATGGACTGCCAACGATCCCACTGCATTCCACAGGTGTGTATCTCCAAACTTTTGAATATCAAAATGGTTACTTGATATATGCAGCAGGGATAACCCGACGTTCAGTTCCTGTTCGATTCAAGGAACATACCCGACATTACATGAATGGTGATTATACTGTGTTAGACCCCTTGGCAGCGGAGAGGGGTATCCGCAAAGAAATCTGGCATGGCTGGGGGTACGCTAAGGTGCACCGAGATCAGTTTGAAGAAAACAAGGTTGAGATTCAAGAGGCCGTGAAGAAGCAGCTTGCAAAATTTCGTGTATTTTATGCGAACTTTAGAAATGAGCAGCGACTTCTTGAACGAGTTGAGGCAGCGATTATGAATTTTCTGTATGAACAGAAATCACCATACAAAGATCTTCCCGACAAAGGAATGATGTTGGCACCGCGTTGGAACAGTGAAGAGCCACAAACCTTGAATAACCGCTCAAAGGTCACGATACATGGCCTGCCTGAAGCTTTGAAGATATAGCAGTGGTCAGGGGGATCATAAGCCTATCTGGACATCGTTGTTGATTTGTTTCAGCCATAATATTGCATGAAACACCGTCAGCAAGCAAACCAAACACAGCCCCTCAGAGGCCAAAAGAAGCACCTCCTTTGAGACTGGTAGCTCCTAACAGTATTCACGCCAGGCCCCACATTCAGGCCCTGGTGACCCAAGGATCAATGATATGTCAGGCCTTGCAAATACAGGGTTCTGTCAAACAGACAGCTCGGTGACGAGGTGTCTGGATACAGCTATGCACAGTGGATTTAAATCAGCAATACCGGTAATTGTTTATCCGGCCTGTATACTCTGTTGCCTGGATAAATCATATCCTGGAATAGTCTCTGAGTCCGACATTCTATGAATCACCTGTTCATTTTCTCCTTGAACAAATACTGAAATCATGAAAATATTTGGACATATGGCCAAAAAACATCCAAATATAAATGAGGAACAGAGCTACACAATTGCTTGTTAGCAAAATTACAATATAGAGATAATCATGACATCCATCAAGAATCATTGGGACAATATCTTTTCTCAGACAGACAACACAAAATTGGGATGGTATGAAAAAGACACCTCCCAGACTTTCAAATTGCTGAGCGAAATTCCAAGAATAGAGCAGGCGACTGTATTTGTTCCTGGCGCAGGCACATCAATTCTCATTGATGACCTTATTCCCAGAGTGAAAAAACTGATTCTCAATGATATTAGCGATGAAGCATTAAATCAGGTTAGACAAAGATTAAAAGAAGGCACTGAAAAAATTTTATGGCTCTGCCAAGACATCGCTCAACCAATCAAAGAACCAATAACAGAAATAGACATTTGGGTTGATAGGGCGGTTTTACATTTTTTAACCAATGAAAATGACATCAAAGGGTATTTTGAAAATTTAAAATCAACTCTTAAAATAGGTGGTCATGCAATGTTTGCAGAGTTTTCATTGGTAGGTGCGCCAAAATGTGCAGGTTTGACGCTCCATAGATATTCCATTGACGAATTATCATCAAATTTAGGCACATCTTTTAAAATCGTATCTCATTTTGACTATACTTATATAAATCCATTCGGAGATCCGAGACCATATATTTATGCTTTATTCAAAAGAGAGAAATAAGGGCGAGTGTCCGGTCGGCACTTTTGTCCTGTTGTCTTAGAAGGGGATATCATCATCACGGATCCCCATACAAGCATTTTCTTGGGTTTTAATAATGTTCTGGTTTTTGTTGATCAGATTCATGTATTCATAAACCAACTTTTCGCTGACCTTGGCAACAAATGCCGTGTCTTTGGGCGTTAACCCTTTATTCAAACATGCCAGGATCCTTTTGTAATCCTTCACATATCGGGTGACGGCTTCCGGAGAATGATTGGTTTCACGAGCAGCGGTTTCAATGGATTTCCCCTGAACAATTACCCGATAGCAGATTTGCTTTTTATGGGTTATGGAACGTCCCATATCATGGACGGTTCCTCTGCGAGGAATGATTTCTTGATGTTCTTTTTCCCACTCCCGGACATACCTTGATATGGTTGCCGGACTCAGCCGCATCATTGATCCTGCATCTACGCCGGTCAATACACCTCCCTGGTCCTTGGCTTGCTTGAATAACCGCACTGTAGCACGCTGCCGTATTATCTTGGCCCTTTCTCCTTGAAGCACCGCTTCTATATCATCCTGAGAAATAAGGTCGACAAAAACAGGTTTCAGTTTGGTTTTTTCAATCGACTTTCCGTAGGCGGCTTTTTCATGCTCATCCACCGCCGGCCACATAACCTGTCCCATCCGCAGATGCGTGTTCGGAGGATAAAATTTTTCCACCAGCTGCTGAATGTTTTTGACCAGCATATCCCGGGTCAGCTGTCCCCCCATTTGAGGACATTGCTCTTCAAAAAACTGAGATAATGCCGCTGCAAATGTTTTTTTCTGTAAGGGGCCGAATAAGCTGGCAATACTGCTTTTTCCTGATTTCATCGTGGCCTCCTTATTGTCTGTCCAGACTTTTTTTAAAGTCGACGTTTTTATAATAGATCAACCCCCGTTGATCTATTTCAGAGACTCTTTCCCGGTAAGCCGGATCCTCGCACGCCTGGGTATGTAAAGAAAGATATGTGTTGACCGTTGCCAGTGAAACACCCACAATAAGCGATGTTTTCAGATTATTTCGGAATCGCCTCTGACAATAAACGACGCGACAGAAAGTGTCGATATAGCGTTCAACAGCGGTCAAAGAATGCTTTATGATTCGGGCAATTTCAAGGGGTTCTTTTTCTTCAAGGAATAAAGAGATGGCTTTCACCCGGTGGGTAACACCCGGGCCGATATCCTTGATCTGACCTCTGGTTGGGACAAGAATGTCATTTCCCCTCAGGACCTGGATGTCTCTGCGGATGGTGCGAACATCGGTATCCAGTATCTCAGCAAGATCTTCCTGGGTTAACAAGGCGTTTTGATCCTTTGCTTCTACCGCCATCCGTACAATTTGTTGCTGGCGCTTGGCGGACGGCCCATATGCTCTGCGAACTTCTGAATCCTCCCTGGGAGAGATATGGGTAAGGGTTATTCTCCGTAACTGGCACTCTTTCAGTGGTTTCCCCGGGGGGTTCATTGATGTCAACAGCCGTCCAAATCATTTGACCAGGCTGAAGAATCCCAGATTCGGTGTGATCCCCTATAGCAAAAACCTCCTTGGCCTTTTCAACAATAATATCGGATTCAAATGCAGAACAGTTCGTTCCCTCTGTGATAACATTGGCAAAAAGTCGCTCCAGTGTCTTGATATCAAGCCTGGCTTCGTGTAATTCTTTCTGATGGGCGTATGTCTGAATCATAGGCGGATAATCCTTTAAGCTATTGCGGTTTATCCTCATTTCTTAACTGATTGTCCAATAGGTGGGCAACAGAAAAGAGGATTTGGATTTATCCGTCCGGACATACTGTAGATTCTTTCTCTTATATCCCGCAATATCACCCAAAAATCCCAGATACAGTTACATTTTTTGAAAAAGAGAGTG
>JAVVEQ010000058.1:0-19229 GCA_032250905.1 Desulfotignum sp.
GTATTCTTATGGGAAGTGTCTGCGCCTTGTTGCTGCTGTCTGTCATTTTTTCAGAAATTGGAAGCATGACCGGTACCGCAGCCCTGTGTCTCTTCAGCGTGATGGTGAGCTCTCATCTGGCCATGAATTTCACCGGGGCTACCCCGTTCACCTCCCCCTCCGGGGTGGAAAAAGAGATGAAGCAGTTTCTTCCCGTGCAGGCGGCAGGGGTCCTGGTGTCTGCCGGATTGTGGATATACAGTGCATTCTGACCGCACAGAGTATTTTGGACAGAATCAAGGAGAAAGAAAATGAAAGATTTCAGGTATCTGGAGGATGTGGCTAGCCTGGTGCTCGATGAGCTCAAATGCATCGGCTGCGGATTGTGCACCACAGTCTGTCCACATGGGGTGTTTGAGATGAATGAAAACAAAGCAGTGATCGTTGATTTCGACGCCTGTATGGAGTGCGGGGCCTGTGTCAACAACTGCCCGGCAGATGCCGTGTCCGTCAGCCCCGGGGTGGGGTGAGCCACCTATATTATCCAGGTCTGGATAAAGGGAAAGGAAAACGCCTCCTGCGGGGACGGCTGCTGTTGATTGAGCTTGACAGCGCGGCGGATGCCCCTGCCGGTCTTTTTCTGTTATTGACAAGCAGTGGGTAAATCCTTAAAATTTCAGTCAATTAACTGTTGATCAAATAAGGAGAAAGTGTTCATGAAAATTCTAATCGTGTTTTATTCCACCTATGGGCATGTGTATCAGATGGCCAAAGCCGTTGCAGAAGGAGCCCGCCAGGTGCCGGGAGCGGACGTGGATATCCGGCAGGTGCCGGAAACACTGTCTGATGATATACTGGAAAAAATGGGGGCGGTTGAGGCGAAAAAAGCGTTTTCCAGTGTGCCGGTTTGCACGGTGGAAGAACTGGTGGACGCGGATGCCATCATTTTCGGCACCCCCACCCGGTTTGGCAATATGTGCGGCCAGATGAGACAGTTTCTGGATGCCACCGGTCAGCTGTGGGCCAATGGATCCCTGATCGGAAAAGTGGGAAGCGTGTTTGCCAGCAGCGCCACCCAGCATGGGGGTCAGGAATCCACCATTCTGTCGTTCCATATCACACTGCTGCACCACGGCCTGGTGTTGGTGGGACTGCCCTATGCGTTCCAGGGGCAGATGCGCATCGATGAGATCACGGGGTGTTCTCCCTACGGGGCATCTACCATCGCCGGGGGTGACGGGGCACGGATGCCTTCTGAAACGGAGCTGGAAGGTGCCCGGTTCCAGGGAAAACATGTGGCGGAGATTACTGCAAAACTGGTGGACTGAAAAACATCCTGCCGGGTGTCTGTTTCAGTGAAGAGCGAATGGATATGAAATCAGTGTGGTGGGTCATTTGGCTTATATTGTTGCCGGGTTTTGGTCTCTGTGCCCAGGAAACACTGAAAGTTCATGTCAGTGTAATGCCGCAGAAATATTTTGTAGAGCGGATTGCCCGGGATCTGGTAGAAGTGGATGTGCTGGTGACTCCGGGAAAAAGCCCGGCCACATATTCACCGACCCCGGACCAGATTAGAAAACTGGCCCGGGCCGATATATATTTCAGAATCGGCGTCCCTTTTGAAAACGGATTTCTGCACAAGATTCCCTCCATCGCTCCGGGTATCCGGGTGGTGGATGCCCGCAGAGGCATCGCGCTCAGGGAAATGGAAGCCCACATTCATGAATCCGATATGTCAGAAAAACAGGAACATGCGCATGAGCCGGGATCAAGTCACCCGGGTGATAAAGCCCCTGATTCCCTGCATGACAGTGTTACCGGCAAAGACCCCCATACCTGGATGAATCCGCTGCTGGTAAAGCAGCAGGCCGCGAATATCGTTGAGGCGCTCAGTGAGTTGGCGCCACAGCATCAGGGGCGGTTTCAGGAAAATTTTATCCAGTTTTCAAAGGAACTGGATCAGCTTCATGCCCGTCTGCAAACCCTGCTGGCTCCCCTGGAAGGGGGAAATTTCTTTGTTTTTCACCCGGCGTTCGGTTATTTTGCCGATGCCTATGGCCTGAATCAGATCCCTGTGGAAACCATGGGCCGATCCCCCAAGGGAAAGGAACTGTCCGCCATCATCAAGCTGGCCAGGCAGGAAAACGCGCGGGTAATTTTTGTACAGCCCCAGTTTGATGCCCATGCCGCCCGGAAAATTGCTCAGGCGATCAATGGTGCTGTGGTTTCAATTGACCCTCTGGCGTATGATTATCTGAACAACATGACCCTGATGGCCGATACCGTTTCCAATGCGTTGACCCCGTGATGCAGGTGTTTTAAAAAACAGTCATCGAGGCGTTTCAGGCGTGAGAAGCGGGCTATAGATCCCCTTTCAGACCGATTTCTTCAGCCACGGGCTGCATGCCGGCAATCACTTCGGTAATGAGTTCGGACAGATCCATCTCCAGCATTTCCGCCCCTTTTTTGATGACGTCCCGGTCGACGCCGGCGGCAAACGCCTTGTCCTTGAACTTTTTTTTCACGGATTTGGTCTTGAGATCCAAAATGCTTCTGGAGGGCCGGACCAGGGCGGCACTGGCCACAAGCCCTGTGAGTTCATCAATGGCGTACAGGGTTTTTTCCAGACGGGATCGGGGTTCGACATCCGTGCAGATGCCCCATCCATGGCTGATGACGGCCCGGATATAGTCTTCAGGCCAGTGGTGTAACCTGAAAAGTTCCACGCATTTGTGACAGTGTGCATCAGGGAACTGTTCGTAATCCAGATCGTGCACCAGCCCGATGACTCGCCATTTCTCAGGATCTTCTCCGAATTTTTCTGCAAAATGGCCCATGACCGCTTCCACGGCAAGGGCATGGCGGATCAGTCCTGATTTCTGGTTGTATTTTTTCAGCAGAGCCAGGGCATCTTCCCGGCCCGGAATAAAATCTGTCATAATCAATCCTTGGTATGTATTTTATGGTTTCAATTTTCTGTGACAAAAATGACCCGGCATTGTTTTAAGAATTGATGCCGCTCTGTGGCCTGCTCAATTCGTTTTGTATCCGCCGTGCTGATGACAATGGCGGTGTTTTCCTTGCCGGATGTTCTCAATCCTTTGATCACCAGGGGATGACTGCCCACACGGGGATCCTGCAGGGCATCGTCCATGGCACACACATATTTGCAGACGCCATGCTGTACGGCGAACTCACGGCTGATGAACACAGCGGAATAAATGGTTTGCCCCTGTTCACCGACAATGATCGGGTAAAGCACCGGTTCAAAATCAAGTTCCCGAATATCTAAAATCAGTCCGGTGTAAGGGATCTTTCCGGCTTCCATCCGGGCATCGGGGATCTCGTCCGGGTTGATTTTCGGAATCTGGCGGATGTCATCGGGCAGCACCAGTTGAAGAAATCCGCCCAGAATCCGGGCCTGGACCGTTAATTCCACATCCAGGGCGGACGTGTAATACTGGCGGGTGATGGCGGCGTCCCGGGCGGTTTTTTCTATTCCCGCCATGATGGCGTCATTCTGGGCGGCATACTGCCCGACGGCCAGGTCATTGTAGATTGTGATCTGTTTGAGGAGGTCGATGAGCCGACGGTTGGCGTCTGCCCGGGCAGCTCCGGGATCAGCTTCTGCAATATTGTCCGTGGTGATTCTGGGTGCGGCCCTGCCGGTGACGATGACGGTGCCGGTCGTCCAGTTGATGGTTCCCGGGTCCAGAAACGTCATGCAATGATGGGAATCTTGTTCTGTGGCACTGAAAACCGATCCTGACAGGGCCATGATGCAGAAAAAAGCCCAGAATATGAGATGCATCCGCCCGATGGTATGCAAAAGATTTCTCATGTTCAATTCAGAAAACGGTCCTGGATGAACGCTGCAACCGATTCGATATCCTCCAGTCCGAATACAGGGACCGATGGGGTGATCTCAGCGTCGGTGACCAGTGCGATCAGGTCGGGATGATCCAGGAACAACGGGTGATCGTGGGGGCCGTCGGTGCGGAAGATTTCGATTTTCGGCAACGCCTGTCTTTTGAATCCCTCCGCCAGGATCAGATCCATATTCTGGAGATAAGCGTGCATTTTTTCAATATCGGTCCGGTGGTCATCTTTGACCATGGCGATCTGATGATCAGTGATCACCAGTGTGGCCCGGGCTCCTGCCTGTTTATGTCGCCAGCTGTCCTTTCCCTTGCGGTCCAGGTCAATGTCGTGGTGGGTGTGTTTGGCCGAACCGATTCGATATCCTTTTTGAGTGAGTTCTGCAATCAATTTGACAAGAAACGTGGTTTTTCCGGTATTGGATTTGCCGGATATGGAAATAATCGGGGGTATCATCAGCTGTACTTATTTATCTCCTGGCGGTTGTTCTGACTAAAATAGTTCTCATGGGCATTAAAGTCAAGGCGTGTCAGTCAGGCGGTTTCCGGGTATTTCCACTTGCAAAGATTCAGAAAGGATAGTATGCATAGTTAAATTTTATATCAAAAAATAGTGGTTTATTGCAGAATATTTGGACCAAACTGATGAAAGATAAAAAAAATATTGCATTAATTGGTATGCCGGCGGTGGGAAAAAGCACGGTGGGGGTATTGCTGGCCAAAAAAATGGGATTTGATTTTTTGGATACGGACATTCTTATTCAGGCCAGAGAAGATCAGACCCTGGCCCAGATCATTGCCCGACATGGCCTGAAACAGTTTCTGGAAATAGAGAAGCAGCATGTTCTCAACCTGCAGCGGACCCGTCATGTGATTGCCACCGGCGGGAGTGTGGTCTACAAAGCCGGAGCCATGCAGCATCTGGCAGAAACCTGTATTATGGTGTATCTGGCCATTGATCTGGAAGTTCTCAAAACCCGGTTGTCCGACGTGATCACCCGGGGTGTGGCCATTGCTCCGGGAAAATCCATCGATGACCTGTACCTGGAACGGGTCCCGTTATACGAAAAATATGCCGATTTAACCGTTCAATGCAGAAAAAAATTTCCTGAACAGGTGATGGAAGCGATTCTCCGGTCACTTTCGGGCTACCGGTCATGACCGGTACGCATCTGGACAGGAAATATGGAACATCACCTGACCAATACTTCCTGAACCGCCCCTTCAACAATGGATTTCAGTGCCAGGATCTCCGGGTCTGAAAAAAAATGATCCGGATTGTCTGAAAACTTCGGATCCATCATGGGAACGTCGCGGACACATTTCTGAAGGACATACCGCCTGGCCCCCTGGATCTGCCCGGCAATCTGTTTCATGACAGGGGCATCGATAAACGGTCGCACACAGGTGGTTCGAAATTCATAGTCCGGGGCGGATGCCATGATCAGCTGTATGCTTCGGGAAATTACGTCCGTGCCGGGGGCGGATGTCATGATTTCAGGATATCTGTCCGGTCCGGTTTTGATGTCCATGGCCACATAATCCACCAGGGAGCGGTCAAACAGGCGGGACAGAACGGTGGGGCGCGAACCATTGGTATCCAGCTTGACGGCGAGTCCCATCCGTTTGACCTGCTGGATAAAATCGGTCAGATCTCCTTGCAGACAGGGCTCTCCCCCGGTGATGACCACGCCGTCCACCCACCCTTTTCTGGTCTTCAGAAAAGAAAAAATATCTGTAGGGTCCAGGCGGCCGGTACCGGTTATCGGGCCGGCCGCCAGTTCAGGGTTGTGACAGTAGGGGCATTTGAAATTGCATCCGGATATAAATACCACGCAGGCAATAACCCCTGGGAAATCGATCAGGGAATTTTTCTGAAACCCGCCGATGTGCATGGTCACGAAGCCACTTTAAACGTTTTGCGCATGGCAAATTCCGTCTGCTTGCCGTTGTTCCACTGGGCTACGGGCCGGAGGTATCCCACCACCCGGGAGTAGATTTCCGTATCTGCATGACAGGTGTCGCACGTGGGGTGTTCTCCGGCAATGTAGCCGTGGGCCGGGCAGATGGAAAAGGTGGGCGTCAGGGTGAAATAGGGCAGTTTAAAGGTGTTGGACACCTTGTTCACCAGTTGTTTGACCACGTTGGTGTCACTGACTTCTTCGCCTAAAAACAGATGCTGAACCGTCCCGCCGGTGTATTTGGTCTGGAGGGGATCCTGGAGTTCCAGTGCCTCGAAAAGATCATCGGTATAGTTGACCGGCAGATGGGTGGAATTGGTATAAAACGGATCGCTGCCCTGCTGAAATTCTTTTTCGTTGGCACAGATGATGTCTGAAAACCGCTTTTTGTCCAGGCTGGCGAACCGGTATGTGGTGCCTTCGGCCGGGGTGGCTTCCAGGTTGAAAATTTCATCGGTTTCCGCCTGAAGTTCTTCGATGCTATGCCGCATGTGGTCCATGACCCGCACGGCAAATGCCTGGCCGTCCGGCGTGGCAATACCCTGGTTCATGAAATTGATGCAGGCTTCGTTCATGCCCAGAATACCGATGGTGGAAAAATGGTTGCGCCAGTAAACGCCGGTGCTTTCCTTGATTTTTCTCAGATAGAATTTGGAATAGGGATACAGCTCTCCCTGGGTAAATTTTTCCAGAATTTTGCGTTTGATACTCAAGGATTCGGCAGCCACCCGGGTCAAATGATCCAGCCGTTGGAAAAAATCGCTTTCATTTTCAGACAGATAGCCGATCCGCGGCAGGTTCAGGGTGACTACGCCGATGGACCCGGTCAGGGGATTGGCACCGAAAAGGCCCCCGCCCCGTTTGCGCAGTTCCCGGTTGTCCAGGCGCAGGCGGCAGCACATGGACCGGGCATCTTCCGGAGACATATCGGAATTGACAAAATTAGAGAAATAAGGGATGCCGTATTTGCCGGTCATTTTCCAGATGTTTTCCAGATTGGGATTGTTCCAGTCAAAATCCCGGGTGATGTTGTAGGTGGGAATGGGAAAGGTAAAGACCCGCCCCCTGGCATCCCCTTCCATCATGACTGCGGCAAAGGCGGCATTGATCATGTCCATCTCTTTTTGATACCCGGCATAGGTGTTTTCCCGGTGTTTGCCGCCGATGATGACCGGAGTGTCCTTGAGGGTGGCCGGTACATTCAGGTCCATGGTGATATTGGTGAACGGGGTCTGGAATCCTACCCGGGTGGGGATGTTGATATTGAAAACAAATTCCTGGAGGGCCTGCTTGACCTCTTTTTCATTGAGCCGGTCCTCTCTGACGAACGGCGCCAGCAGGGTATCAAAATTAGACATGGCCTGGGCCCCGGCCGCTTCCCCCTGGAGGGTGTAGAAAAAGTTGACAATCTGACCCAGGGCGCTTCTGAAATGCTTGGGCGGTGAGGATTCCACTTTGCCGGCCACACCCTTGAATCCTTCCAGAAGCAGGTCCTGGAGATCCCAGCCCACGCAGTACACCGACAGCAGGCTCAAATCATGCAGATGGATATCCCCGTTGTAATGGGCATCCCGCACTGCCGGCGGATAGATTTTGTTGAGCCAGTATTCTGCAGTGATGTCAGAAGAGATGTAATTGTTCAGACCCTGGAGGGAATAGCTCATGTTGCTGTTTTCCCGGACTTTCCAGTCCATCTGGGAGATATAGGACTCCATGAGGTCCACATTTTCACGAATGGCAATTTTCCGGATCTGGTTGTGCTGCTCCCGATAGATGATATAGGCTTTGGCTGTTTTGTAAAACGGGGAATCCAGCAGCACCCGTTCCACGATGTCCTGAATCTCTTCGACTTCCGGTATCGGCCCCAGCTGCAGGTCCCGGGCCAGGGTCAGGACCCTGAGGGTCAGTCTTTTGGCTTCCCGGCCGTTGAATTCCCCGGTGGCCTGGCCTGCTTTTTCAATGGCACTGGTGATTTTTGATGAATCAAATGAAGTAATCCGTCCGTCCCGTTTCTTTATTTGCTCAAACATGGCCTCATCCCTTGAAATCAGATTCAAATTGACATATTGTCATCTTTGTTGAAATGACAAACCCTGACTGACTATATGATCGATGATTCAGGTTAGCCAATATGTTGTTATATGTCAAGAGAAAAAATACAATATATGGTGGTTAAAAGCCTTTTATAAATTCAATGGATAAGCACCATGTTTCCGGAACGTCCCCCTTTTTTCAGAAAACAGTATATTCCCTGGTATGACACGAATGCTGTCTGCTGGATCGCGATGGGTCTTTTTTTTCTGATTTTTTTGTTTGGTCTGTCAGGGATGTCTGTGGCATTGTCGGAACCGCAGTTGAGCGAACATGTTTGGTTTCCGGGACTTCTGACAGGGCTGTGTTTTTTTTTAATGGTTAAAATCGGAATCCGGCTGTGGCGGCGAAACAGAACTGAGTGATTTTGTCCGGGCTCAGTCTAGAATAAATGTTTCCAGGATGTGGTGAAGGATTTTTGCTGTCACGCCCCATATTACGACATCCTTGAAAGGATAGGTCAGATCCATGATCGGCGGGATTTGTCCCAGATACCCTTTTTTCAGGTGCACCGCCGCCAGATGAGATACCGGAATCTGAAAAACCCGTCTGATTTCCGCTGGATCAGACCGGATGGAACCCTGCTGATTCCAAATACCGGTAAAGACCTGGATGTCTTTGTGATTGATGGTCTGGAAATGCCCGAGAGACCCGATGACCTCAACATTTTCCGGATGAATGCCCAGCTCTTCTTTCAGTTCCCGCAACGCGGTTTCCAGAGGGGAGTCATCGGAGTCATCCACATGTCCGCCGGGAAATGCCATCTGATTCCGCCAGGGATATCCTGCCACATCCGCCTTCTGAATAAATAACAATTCCGGGATGGTTTGATTGAACAAAAACAGGGCCATGACAGCCGTGGGGTCATACCTGTTCAGGTCCGGAGGGGGCGGGTGAACCGCACTTTTCAGGGTGGATATGATTTTCTCCCGGCAAGAGCCGGGGTCCGCAAATAAATGATTCTGCGTCAACATGGGCAAAGAAACAGGTTAAGGCGCTGCATTTTCAAACCCCGCCACCTCCACTGTGAAGTTTTCAAGATTCTGGGGAAGATCGGAAAATACCAGCATAAAAGGAACTGTGCCTCCCGGCAAGAGTTTGCCATTGACATCCTTCGCCTCCCGCGGGGTTTTCAGCTGTGCCATCAGGTTTTCAACAGGTGCGGTTTTCAGCGTTTGTTCAGGGATGATATTGCCGCAGAAAGCGGCCTGGCTCATGACCGCTTTTTTTTCTTTCTGAAACAGGGTGCCTTTGACCTGAATACGGTGGTAGGGAATCTGTGAAGGATTTTCGATTTTTCCGGTAATGATAAACAGTTCGCCGGCAGTGTCATTGGTGAGGAACCGTCCGGTCACGCTTTTCTGATCAGGAACCGGTTCAAGATAAGATACCGGTTCAGACGTTTTTTCTGGCAGATACTGCTGAATCAACGGAATCTGGATGTCCGGCAGAAACGGAATTTTGTATCCAAAAAAAGTGGCCCCGACATAGCCGCCGGCTGCCAGTAAAAACAGAATCAACAGCAATAAAACCGGCAGTCCTATCCGGGGTCTTTTTTTCGGCGGCGTGTCCTGCCGCCAGATAGATTCCTCTTCCTGGCCCGGCGTCTGGATCAAGGATGCCCGGGCGGGACGCCGGGGCGGAGGAAGCTCATGAGACAGAGACCCAGGGGTGTCGGTGTCTTCTTCGTCTGTTTCTTGTATATCCGGGCCGCCAAATTCATCAAACCCGTGTTCGTCACTTTTGAGTTCATCCGCTTCGGCTGTTTCAGCTTCTTCGGATTCGATTTCTATCTCTTCCGGATCGGTGGTTTCCAGTTCCAGTTTTTCAGGTTCAAATATTTCCTGGAAAAAGTCTTCGGCCGGATCTTCATTTTCGGCAAAGTTGGAACCATCAAAATCAGGAACTTTGTCAAAGTGGGTATCCGCAAGCACGAGATCATCGAATTCAGGTTCTGAGGGGGGGGGGAATGCGGTAAATATGTGACGGCACCGGCTGCAACGTACGGTGGATCCGTTGGCATCAACTAAGGACGCATCAAGGTTGAATCGTGTCCCGCACTTCTCACAGGTGATGATCATGGTAACACTCCCCTATAGTTTCAGGTCGTATATTTCGGACTTGTTTCTGTATTTCTCATCATAATCCAGGCCATAGCCGACTATGAACCCTTTTTTAAGGGAAAAGCAGGCATACTTGACATCGATGGCTTTTTTTCGACGTTCATGTTTGTCGATCAATGCGCAGACAGCCACGGAATTCGGGTTGAGAAGATGAACGAAATCGATGATCCGGGTCAAGGTAATGCCGGTGTCCACAATGTCTTCTACCAGCAGAATGTCCCGGTTTTTAAACTCCAGATCCGGCTGTTTGGTAAAAACGATCTGCCCGGTGGAATGGGTGCCTTCGTAAGAGGAAGCGCCGATGAAATCGATTTCATGGTCTGTTTTGATCTGCCTGGAAAGGTCTGCCATAAAAATGAAAGCACCCTTTAAAATCCCGGTTAGAATCAGGTCTCGGCCCTGATAGTCTTGAGTGATCTGTTCCCCAATTTCCCGAACCCTGTCCTGGATGGTCTGTCGGGAAATCAGCGGGATAAATTCAGGCATGGTGAATTACAACCCTGTGTCTTTGAGTTCCTGGATTATTTTTTTCTGTTTCTCAGTCAGTTTTTTTGGCATGTCTATATTAATCACAACAAACAGATCTCCGCAACCCTTTCCTTTCATATGGGGAATGCCATGTCCCGGGAGGCGCATTCTGGCTTTGTGTCTGGTTCCTGCCGGCAAGGTCAGATTCATGGTTTTTCCTGACGGGGTCTGAATTTCCAGTTTGTCTCCCAGCAACGCCTGTGTCAGTTTGACCGGGTGTGTCAAGAATATGTCATGACCGTCAATGGAAAATTGCCCCGTGGAAACCGGCCTGGATTTGATGTACAGATTTCCGGCCGGACCACCATGGGGTGAGGGTTCACCTTTGCCGGCCAGGCGAATTTTTTTCCCCTGGGTCAATCCCTTGGGAATAGTTACCTCAACAGCATTGGTGGTGCCGCCCTGGTTGATGGTGATGGTTTTTTTGGTTCCATGAATCAATTCTTCCAGGGTCAGGGGGATTTCATATTCAATGTCTTTTCCCGGTGTCTGGGGATGAGCCCGCTGCTGGCCGAATCCCCCTCCCACATTTTGAAAAAACGGGTTACCGCCGGAGTAACCGGACCGCCCCCGGGGGCCGGCCTGGCCGAAAGAAGCGGTAAATCCTCCCCGGCCGCCGCTGAATCCGAACTCCTTGAGAATATCCCCCAAATCAAAGTTTTTGAAAATATCTTCCTGGGAATATCGCTGCTGGAAGTCAGCAGAGCCATAGGTGTCATACTGTTTCCTTTTTTCCGGGTCACTGAGCACGGCATAGGCTTCGCTGATTTTTTTGAATTTGTCTTCCAGGGCTTTATCCCCTTTGTTCTTGTCCGGATGATATTTCATGGCAAGTTTGCGGTAAGCTTTTTTGATCTCAGCATCACTTGCCGTTTTGCTGATGCCTAGAATATTGTAATAATCGTCGGCCATTTTTCCCTCGCAACATCTTTCATTAACAGTTTGTTTTTTTTAAGGTAAATGATAAGTGTCAACCTGAACAAGTCAAGCGGATTTCTGGGTATTGAAAGCGGCGATGGCCACCATCAGTACTGAGATGGCGGCAGGAGTCATGCCGTCGATCCGGGATGCCTGGCCCAGAGTTTCCGGCTGAATTTTTTTCAGTTTTTCTCTGACTTCATTGGACAGTCCATGGGTGTTGCTGTAATCAAACCGGGCTGGAATATGGATCCGTTCCAGGTGCTTGAATTTTTTGATTTCATTGAGCTGCCGGGTGATATATCCTTCGTATTTGATTTCAATTTCCACCTGTTGGACCACCCGGGCGGGAACGGGTTCAGGCGGCGGGGCAATGGCCAGAAGATTCTGATAATTGAGCTCAGAACGTTTCAGCAGTTGTTCCAGTTTGACACCGGTGGAGAGGGGTGGGCTGTTCAAGGAGGCAAGGTGCTGGTTCACGTCTTTATCCGGTTTGACAACCGCCTGCCTCGCCCGTTGGATTTCCCTGCGGGTCTGTTGCTCGATTTCACGGCACAAAGCCAGGCGCTCTGAATCGATCAGGCCGTATTCACAGGCGATTTCAGCCAGCCGCAAATCCGCATTGTCTTCTCTCAGCATGAGGCGGTATTCAGCCCTGGAAGTGAACATGCGGTAGGGTTCCGTGGTACCCCGGGTGACCAGATCGTCGATCATGACGCCCAGGTAAGCCTGGGACCGGTCCAGCAAAAATGCCGGCCGCTTCTGGATTTTACAGGCCGCGTTGATACCGGCCCACACCCCCTGGCCCCCGGCTTCTTCATAGCCGGAGGTACCGTTGATCTGCCCGGCCAGGAAAAGGCCTTTGATGCGTTTGGTTTCCAGGGTCGGGGCCAGTTCCAGCGGATTCACATAATCATACTCGATGGCATAGGCCGGCCGCATGATTCTGGCCTGTTCGAGGCCCTTCACGGACCGGACCACCTGGTACTGGATCTCCAGCGGCAGGCTGTTGCCAAGACCGGAGGCATAAATTTCCCTGGTATGAATGCCTTCATATTCGAGAATGATATGGTGGCTGTCCCGGTCCGGGAACTTGACGATTTTGTCTTCAAAGGAGGGGCAGTAACGGGCGGACTGGCCTTTGATATGCCCGCCGTAAAGGGCGGAATGTTTCAGATTGCTTCGAACAATGTCATGGGTCCGGGTGTTGGTATGCCCCATGAAACTGGGCAGCATGGGGGTGGAGATTTTTGCAGTCCTGAAGGAGAAAGGGACAGGTTCGCTGTCGGACCCGTGCTGTCTGAAGCATGAAAAATCGATGGTGTCCGCATGGAGCCGGGGAGGGGTGCCGGTTTTCATGCGGCCCATGTCGAATCCGATGTCTGCCAGGTTCAGGCCCAGGTCGATGGATGAAAACTCTCCGGCCCGGCCGGCATCAATCCGGCTGGCCCCGATATGGACCGTCCCCCGCAGAAAAGTGCCGGTGGTAATGATTACGCAGTCGGCGGAATATTCATGGCCGGTTGCATCCACAATGCCTTTCACCCGATGGTTTTCGATGATCAATCCTTTGACCATGGCCTGTTTCAAATCCAGGTTCGGGCTGGTTTCCAGAACTGTTTTCATGTGCCGGGAATACAGGGCCTTGTCGTTCTGGGTCCGGGTGGAATGTACGGCCGGGCCTTTCCGGGTGTTCAGTGTTCGAAACTGTATGGCGGACGCATCCGTGGTCAATGCCATCTGGCCGCCTAAGGCATCAATTTCCTTGACCAGCTGTCCTTTGGCCATGCCCCCGATGGACGGGCTGCAGGGCATGGTGGCGATCTTGTCCATATCAATGGTCAAAAGCAGGGTGGCGCATCCCATGCGGGCCGCGGCCAGGGCCGCTTCACATCCGGCATGACCCGCCCCCACGACCACCACATCATAATATGAATTCGCAGAAAATATCATAACCTTTTATTTTAGGGATTGTGCAGGATAAAATCAATTGTAATTTCATTTTATGTCAGCTTGACAGACCCTGTTCGCTATCATATCTTAGTATCTTATTTTTATTTAGGATAATAAAAACGATGATCAATCCCCACGAGCAGGAAAAAAAACAGTTCATCCGGCTTTTCCAGGAACAGGGCCTGGATCGTTTCGATGAACGGTTTCAGGTTCTTGAAGCATTTCTCCAGCTGGACCACCACGTGAGTCATGCAGATATTGTCCAGCAACTGGAGAAAAACGGCTTCCAGTTGAGCGATGCGTTCGTGGTTTCGTCCATGGAACATCTGTGCCGGTTCGGTTTTGCTTCCAGGGTGGAATTCGAGGGGGGGGAACCGCTTTATGAGCACCGCCACTTAGGTATTCACCACGACCACATGATCTGTACCAAATGCGGTACCATTCTGGAATTCAAAGATGAAGCCCTGGAAAAACAGCAGCAGAAAGTGACCAGAGAGTATGGATTCCATATGCTCCAGCACCGGATGGAAATTTATGGTCTTTGCAGTGCCTGTATGGCCAGTCGACAGAAAATGGTCCTGCTGCACAAGGCAAAACCGGGTGAACGGTTGAAGGTGAAGCAGCTGGAAGCCGGTCGTCAGATGCAGCTTCGGATCTCTTCCATGGGATTGAAAATCGGCGATGAGATTGAAGTCATGTCCAATGGGTTTGGCGGCCAGGTGGTGATTGCATCTGGAGATACCCGTCTGGTCATTGGCAGCGGCATGGCCCAGAAAATCTGGGTCGAACCGGTAGATACCCCCCATGATTCCTCAAAAGACGGCCTGACAGAGAACCGGTTGGATTCGGAATCCATCCGGGTGTTGTTGTGTGACATGAAAGCGGGGCAGGCAGGAACGATTGTCCGGGTATCCGGAGAGAGCACACTGCGAAGACGTCTGCTTGAAATGGGCATCAACCGGGGAACCCGGGTGTATGTGGAGAAATATGCCCCGTTGAAAGATCCCATCGAACTGGTGGTCAAGGGGTATCATATCTCATTGCGGGTGGAGGAAGCCGCCCATATTCTGGTTGAAAACGTGACAACCCAAAAAGACGACCAATGAAAAAAGAACTGACCATTGCCCTGGCAGGCAACCCCAATTGCGGCAAAACCACCATCTTTAACAATCTGACCGGGGCCAGACAGAAAGTGGGCAACTGGCCCGGGGTCACCATTGAAAAAAAAGAAGGCCTGCTCAAGTACGGGCAGGTTACACTGCGGGTAGTGGATCTGCCGGGGACCTACAGCCTGACCCCGTTTTCCATGGAAGAGATCACGACCCGGGATTTTATCATCAGGGAAGATCCGGATATCGTGATCAACATCATTGATGCGTCCAACCTGGAGCGCAGTCTGTTTCTGGCCCTTCAGGTCATGGAGTTGGGAAGGCCGGTTTTGTTTGTCCTGAATATGGCGGATATGGCCGAGTCCCGGGGGATACGCATCAACGAGAAAAAACTGGCAGCCCTGCTGGATGTACCGGTGGTGTTTACGGTGGGAAACAAAAACAAGGGCATGGATCGTCTGATCGACGCAGCCATTCAGGAATGTCAGGCGTTTGAAAATGGCAAGGAACCCCGGGTGATCCGGTATGGCAATGAAACCGAAGCCTGTATCAACCAGCTGGAAAATTTGATTCTTGAAACAAATGCGTTGACAAAGAATTCGCTGGTTCGCTGGCATGCCATCAAACTGCTGGAAGGCGATGTCGTTGAAAAGCAGCAGGTTCTGGAGCGGTTTCCCAAAAAAGGCCCGCACCTGGTCGAGGTGGCGGAGGATTGCCGCAAGCGGATTTTTGACCTTTTTCAGGATGATTTTGAAATTGTTCTTACCGAAGACCGCTATGGGGTCATTGCCGGCATCCTCAGGGAGACGGTGACCAATACCGCGAAAAAACGGATTGACATGTCCAGGAACATCGATCTGGTCTTGACGGACCGATTTTTAGGGATTCCGGTGTTTATTTTTTTTATCTGGGTCATGTTTCAGACCACGTTTTCCCTGGGGGCCTATCCCATGGCCTGGATCGAATCAGGGGTCACGGGTTTGACGATCTGGCTGGATCATCTTTTGCCGGCATCTCTGTTCAAATCCATGCTGCTGGATGGTGTGGTGGCCGGTATCGGGTCGGTCATTGTTTTTCTTCCAAACATTCTGATTTTGTTTTTTTTTATCGCCCTTTTCGAGGATACAGGGTATATGGCCCGGGCTGCGTTTCTCATGGACCGGGTCATGCATACCGCCGGACTTCATGGAAAATCCTTCATTCCCATGCTCATGGGCTTCGGATGCAATGTGCCGGCAATTATGGCGGCCCGGACCCTGGAACAGCAGAAGGACCGGATTCTTACCATCCTGATGACCCCATTCATGTCCTGTTCCGCCCGCCTGCCGGTGTATATCGTGCTGGCCGGCAGTTTTTTCGCTCACCGGGCCGGTACCGTGATTTTTGCGCTTTATGCGGCGGGAATTATCATGGCTATTTTGTCCGGAAGAATTTTGCGGACCCTGTTTTTCAAGGGAGAGGATGCACCGTTTGTCATGGAACTGCCTCCTTACCGGATGCCCATGCTCAAGAGTCTGTTAATCCATATGTGGGACAGAAGCAAAATGTTTCTGCGTAAAATGGGGGGGGTGATTCTGGTGGGATCCATTATCATCTGGGTCTTGTCCAGTTTTCCCAGAAATATTACCTATTCGCAGGATTATGAAGCCCTTCAGGCCCAGGTGCAGTCCCGGTTCACTCAGGAACTAATGAAAGCGGATTCGGATCAGCAGGCAATGCTGCATCAAAAACAGGCTGCGGAACTAAAAAAGGTTCATACAAAAAAAGAACAGGAACGGGTATCCAAATCCTATATCGGACAGCTGGGTCATTTCCTGGAACCAATTTTCGCTCCTGTTGGTATCGGATGGCAGGGCGGTGTCGCACTGGTGACCGGATTTGTGGCCAAAGAAGTGGTGGTGAGTACCATGGGGGTTCTTTATGGTGTAGGAGAAACCGAAGGACAGGCCTTGACCACTGCGTTGAAGCAATCGGGCATGACCGCGCTGTCCGCATTGTCCATGATGGTATTTGTTCTCTTGTATGTGCCCTGTTTTGCAACGGTGGTTACAATTTACAGGGAAACCTCTTTGAAATGGGCCTGCTTTAATGTAATTTATACAACACTGGTTGCATGGACCCTGTCTTTTCTGGTATATCAGACGGGCATGTTGCTGCGTGGATGATATAAAACGGAGGAAATCTATGAGAAAAAAACAATTCATCTTACCATGGGTGGGCATATGGATGATTGTGGTCATGGCATGGATTTGCCCGGGACCGGGAAATGCGGCAGCTGCCGAGAGACTGACGGTCAAAGCCAGCATTGCCAATATGCGTTCCGGTCCGGGAACCAGCCATGATGTTCTCTGGCAGGTGGAAAAATATCACCCGTTCATTGTGGTGGAAAAAAAAGACAGCTGGTTCAAGATAAAGGACTTTGAAGGAGACATGGCCTGGATTCATTCGTCACTTCTGACAACCGTGGAAGGGGTGATCACCAGCAAAACCAACTGCAATGTCCGTTCGGAACCCTCGGCAGACAGCCGCATTGTTTTTACGGTTGAAAGGGGCGTGCCGTTCAAGGTGATCAAACGCCAGGGAGACTGGATACACATTGAGCATGCAGATGGAGAAAAAGGATGGATTTACCATACCCTTGTCTGGTAATGGAAATACTTATTTTTTTTAATTACAGGTGAAAATTTATGGCAACACAGTACGTATCCAATGAGCGGAAAAAAGAATTGAGACAGCTGGATCCTTTGCAGAGAAATATATTGAAAGCAATGGATTATGCCCGAACATACAAAAAACAATTGGTGTATGTTTCAGGAGCTGTCGTGATTGTGGCAATCGTTTTTGGCGGTATCCTCACCAGCTTCAAATGGTCTGAAAACAGGGCATCCGATCTGGTTGCCACAGCAATGGCACACTACCAGGCCATGGCAGATAATCCGGAAGCCGCTTATCAGGAAGTAAAAGATGATTTTCATACTGTGCTCACCGATTACGGCAACACGGATGCCGGGCGGATGGCGCTTGTCCGTTTTGCCGGCATCTGCATGGAAGCCGGAAAATATGATGAAGCGGAAAAATGGTTTAAAAAGGCATATGAAGTATTAGGCGATCAGGCCGGTCTGCGTAATTTTCTGCTGTCATCTCTGGGCCATGTTCACCTGGCGAAAAACAATCTGGATCAGGCGGAATCTTATTTCCTGCAAATTGAAACCGGTCCGTCGGATCTACTTAAAGACGAAGCCCGGTTTATACTGGCAAAAATTTATGAAGCCCGCCAGGAAGGGTCAAAAAGTCGGAAAATGTATGATTTGATTGCCCGGGAACATGGAGATTCCATTTATGCGGATTTGGCCCAGAACATGGTTGAAACGGCTGCGGTTCAATAGAAGGATGAAACACCTTGCAACTGAAACCGGCACTGGAAATATCGTTGCCGGTTTCAGTCGATATGCAGTTCCTTGTCCAGATTGTATTTTTTCAATTTCTGATTCAGCCCGCTTTTTCCAATGCCCAGGATCTGGGCCGCTTTGGTCTGCACATTTTCTGACAGGGTCATGGCCCGTATAATCATCCGTTTTTCAACGGCCGCAAGGGTTTCCACCAGACCTACCCCTTCGGGAATACCGTCCAGATCCAGGGTGTTTCCCGGTGTCTGACGTACTCGGGGCGGCAGATCCGCCGGGGTGAGAATTTCCCCGTATGCAAGGATCACTGCCCGCTCGATCACATTTTCCAGCTCCCGGACGTTGCCGTTCCATGAGTGATCATAAAGGATCCGGGCCGCCTCTTTGCTGATGCCTTTCACCTGGCTGGCTGCGCCGGATTCCCGGGAGAATTTTTCAATAAAATGGTTGATGAGCAATGGAATGTCTTCCTGTCGTTCACGTAATGGCGGAATGACGGCTTTCACCACATTCAGTCGATAATAGAGATCTTCCCGGAAAGCGTTTTTTTTCACTTCGTCTTCAAGGGTTTTGTTGGTGGCGGCAATGAGGCGAAAATCCACTGGAATCGGGGTCGTACCGCCCACCCGTTCAATGGATTTTTCCTGAAGAACACGCAACAGTTTCACCTGGAGGGGCATGGACAGTTCCCCGATTTCATCCAGAAACAGGGTCCCTTTGTCTGCTATTTCAAACCGTCCTTTTTTCAGTGCGGTCGCCCCGGTGAATGCCCCTTTTTCATGACCGAACAGCTCGCTTTCCAGCAGAGATTCCGCAAAGGCGGCACAATTGACCGCCACCAGCGGAGAATCCTTGCGCCGGCTGTTGTAATGGATGGATTGGGCCACCAGTTCCTTGCCGGTGCCGCTTTCCCCTTCAATCAGAACAGCAGCATTGGTGGGAGCCACTTTCCGGATGATTTCATACAGCTTCTGCATGGGTTTGCTTTTGCCGATGATATTGTCGAACTGATACCGGGTCTGGACCGCATCTCTGAGACGGGCGTTTTCCTGGACAATGCGGTACATGGAAATGGACTTGGCGATGTGAGCGATCAAAGCTTCGTTTTCAAACGGTTTGAGAATAAACGTATACGCGCCTTTCTGCATGGCTTCCACTGCTTTTTCAACGCTGCCGAAAGCGGTCATGATGATGACCGGCAAAGTGGAATCAATGCTTCGGATCTGGGCAAATGCTTCCAGCCCGTTTATGCCCGGCAGGCGGATATCCATGATCATGAGATCCG
>JAVVEQ010000059.1:0-19168 GCA_032250905.1 Desulfotignum sp.
ACAGGGGTTCGAATCCCCTTGGGGACGCCACTTGGATAATCAAGGCTTTCAGCGTTTGCTGGAGGCCTTTTTTTGTTAGCAGGGGGTGCACGTCCTTATAGATACCTATCTTAAGGATACTTGCCATGGCTTCAGAACAAATCATACTGCAGGTGGATGCACTTAAAAAATTCTACAACGGCCGGCCGGCGGTGGCCGGTATCAGCCTGGCCATTGCAGCCGGAACCTGTTTCGGCCTGCTGGGGCCCAACGGGGCCGGTAAAACCACAGCCGTTGAAATGATGGAAAATATCCAGGTGCCGGATGAAGGCCGGATTCTTTTCAAAGGAAAAGAGCGGGACCGGTCCTTTAATCAGCAGGTGGGCATGCAGTTTCAGCAGACCGAATTGATGGCATTCCTGACCGTGGAGGAAACCCTCAAGACCTTTGCGGCATTTTATGCCGATCCCATGCCGACGGCGGATGTGATGGAAATGTGCATGCTCAAGGAGATTAGAAAACAGCGAAACAACCGGATATCCGGGGGGCAACGCCAGCGGCTTCTGCTGGGCCTCGCACTGATCAATGATCCGGATCTGCTGTTTCTTGATGAACCCACCACCGGTCTGGATCCCCAGGCCCGGCAGCATGTGTGGGATATCATCAGGGGGGCCCGGTCCCGGGGGAAAACCACCATTTTGACCACCCATTATATGGAAGAGGCCTGGGTGCTGTGTGATACCGTTGCCATCATGGATGAAGGCAAGATCATTGCCCAGGGGTCCCCCGGGCAGTTGGTAAAGACCCATTGCGCATCCATGCCGCCGGAATCACGGAACCTGGAATCGGTGTTTATCGCCCTCACCGGCAAGCATCTGAGGGAGTGAGATCGTGAGCTTGAAACGCATGTGGGCATTGTTTATGGCCCGCAGTCTGGAATTCATACGGGACCGGGCCGGGTTCGGGTGGAACATTCTGTTCCCGTTTCTGCTGGTGGCGGCATTCGGCATCGCTTTCGGGCCGGATGCCAGAAAACAGTTCAAGGTGGGGGTGTTTCCAGTGGCCGATCCGGTCCCGGCCTTTGAATCCCTTTGGATCCCCGAAGCCCTGAAAACCGACCCGGCTGTTCAGCTGGTGTTTTTCGAGAACCGTGATCCGGCGCTGGAAAAACTGCGGCACCACAAGATCGATATTCTGATTCAGTCCGGTGATGTCAAAGATGATGGGGCGTTACGATACTGGGTGTCGGATGCCTCCCCTAACGGCGCAATGATGGAAAAGTTGGTGAAAGTGGCCATGGTGCCGGAACGCTTTTTTGAGGGCCGGCTTCATAAGCAGGCGGTTCCAGGTACCCCTGTCCGGTATATCGACTGGCTGTTTCCGGGAATCCTGGGCATGAACATCATGTTTTCCGCTTTTTTCGGGGTGGGATACGTGATTGTCCGGTACCGCCGGAACGGCGTGCTCAAGCGGTTGAAAGCCACGCCGGTTACCGCCCTGGAATACCTCAGCGCCCAGCTGATTTCCCGGGTGGTTGTGTCCATGACCGCGTCCCTGGTGGTATGGGCCGGATGCCATGTGATGTTTTCATTCCAGATGCAGGGCTCGTATCTGGATGCGGCGGTGGTTTTTTTAGCCGGTACGGTGTGCCTGGTGTCCTTTGGCCTGATTCTGGCCTGCCGGGGGACCAATGAAGAGCTGACCAATGGAATTATCAACTTCATCTGCTGGCCCATGATGTTTCTGTCGGAGGTTTGGTTTTCCATTGAAGGGGCGGCCGGGTGGATCCGCCAGGTGGCCGGATTCCTGCCCTTGACCCATTTTCTGTCCGCTGCAAGGAAAGTGATCAATGACGGTGCCACACTGGGCCAGGTTTCCCAGGAGGTGATGATTTTGATAATAATGAGCCTGGTGTTTCTGGCCATCGGTTCCAGGCTGTTTTCCTGGACCCGCTGACAGATGATTTTTTCATACTTAAATTGCAGGAGATGGATATGAAACCGGTGGTGGCCCTGGTGGGCCGGCCCAATGTGGGCAAATCGACACTGTTCAACCGGTTGGTCCGGGGGCGTCAGGCCCTGGTGGATGACCTGCCCGGGGTGACCCGGGATCGTCATTACGGGGAAGCCCGTTATAACGACAAACCGTTTACTGTCATCGATACGGGTGGATTTTTGACCGGTGATGACGATCCGTTTGCCCCCCAGATCAGGGAACAGCTGAACACTGCCGTGGAACAGGCGGATGTGCTGGTGTTCATTCTGGACGGCCGGACTGGATTGTCACCGTATGACCGGGATCTGGCAGCCATGCTCCGGAGATCCGGGAAACCGGTGTTTTACCTGGTAAACAAAATTGAACATTCCCGTCAGCAGGCACATGCCGGGGAGTTTTATTCCCTGGGGATTGAGATGATTTACTCAGTTTCCGCTGAACACGGCATCGGGATGGAAGATTTTCTGGATGACCTGACAGCCGGGTTTCCAGATGCCGGAACAGATGAGGAACCGCCGGCAGATGAACCGATCCGCATCGCCATCGTGGGCCGGCCCAATGTGGGAAAATCCAGTCTGGCCAACCAGATGTTCGGAGCGCCACGGGTGGTGGTGAACGATCAGGCCGGCACCACCCGGGATGCTATTGAACTGGCGGTCACCCGCAAGGGACGAAAGTTTGTGCTGGTGGATACGGCCGGTATCCGGCGCAAGGGCAGGGTCACCCGGAAGCTGGAAAAGTTCTCCATTCTCAAATCCCTTAAAAGCCTGGAAGAGTGTCATGTGGCATTGATTCTTATCGATGCGGCCGAAGGTATTACAGACCAGGACATCACCATTGCCGGGTATGCTGAAAAAAAAGGATGCGGTGCAATTTTTTTGCTCAACAAATGGGATCTGGTGGACAAGAAGGAAAAAGGGGAAAAAGCCTATATCACAGAACTGCGGCAAATGGCCAAATTTCTGTCCTTTGCCCCGGCCATGACCATCTCCGCGTTGACCGGCCAGCGGTGTCACCGGATTCTGGATCTGGTGGCCAACGTGTATGAAGAATACAGGTTCCGTATCAATACCGGGACCCTGAACCGGATCATTGCTGATGCGGTTCAGCGGGAGGAGCCATCCCTGCACAAGGGTCGGCGGCTCAAGTTTTTCTATGCCACCCAGGTGGCCACCCGGCCGCCGGGTTTTGTCTGTTTTGTCAATTATCCCAAAGCCGTCCATTTTTCCTATCAGCGGTATCTGGTCAACCAGCTGCGCCAGATGATCCCGCTGCACCTGACCCCTGTCCGGCTCTATTTTCGGGAAAAGACCGGCCGCATTGATTTTTCGGACAAAACCCGGGAAAAGGTGCGGATCGCTGAAAAAAAGGAACGGATCTCCCTGAAGCGTAAAAAACAGCGAAAAGAACAGAGCCAAAGAAAACGGCAGCGGGATGGGAAACCGGGGGTTTGATGAACCTGTTTGACGCCCATTCAGACCCGCATTTGGACGGGACAGCGCCTCTGGCCGATCGGATGCGGCCCCGGCGGTTATCCGAACTCCAGGGCCAGGATCACCTCATCGCCCCGGGCAGCCTCCTGGCCCGGGCCATCCAGGATGACCGGGTGTTTTCCATGATCCTGTGGGGCCCTCCCGGATGTGGAAAAACCACCCTGGCCAACATCATCGCCAATGAAACCCAATGTGAGTTTATCCGTATCTCAGCGGTGCTGTCCGGGGTGAAGGAGGTCCGCCAGATCATTGACACCGCCCGTGAGAAACGGGCGCTGTTTAAAAAACGGACCCTGCTGTTCGTGGATGAGATCCACCGGTTCAACAAGGCTCAGCAGGATGCGTTTTTACACCATGTTGAGACCGGGCTGATCACCCTGGTGGGGGCCACCACGGAAAATCCGTCTTTTGAGGTGATTCCGGCCCTGGTGTCCCGGTGCCGGGTGTTTGCTCTCAAAAGCCTGGAACCCCATCATATCCACGCCATACTCATGCGGGCTCTCACCGATCCGGTTCAGGGCCTGGGGTGCGATGCAAAGCGGTTTGACAAAGAGGCACTGACCTATCTGGCCCAAAGCGCAGACGGTGATGCCCGTATGGCGTTGACCGCGCTGGAAGCGGCGGCGTTTCATTTCAGTGACAAACCTGTCGTTTCCCTCAGGGATCTGGAAGCGGTGGTGGGCAAAAAGGCGCTGTTGTACGACAAGGGCGGGGAAGAACATTTCAACCTGATTTCCGCGTTCATTAAAAGTATGCGGGGCAGCGACCCGGATGCGGCCATCTACTGGCTTCAGCGCATGCTGGCCGCCGGAGATGACCCATATTACCTGATCCGGCGAATGGTCCGGTTTGCCACCGAAGACGTGGGCATGGCCGATCCCGGGGCATTGACCATGGCCTTGAATGCCGGGGAATCCTTCCGGCTGCTGGGCCGGCCCGAAGGAGACGGATCTCTTTTCCAGGCGGCGGTGTATCTGGCCACAGCCCCCAAAAGCAATGCCGTGTATGCAGCCCAGAAACAGGTGACGGATCTGGTGGAAAAAACCGGATATCAGCCAGTGCCCCTGCATATCCGCAATCCGGTCACAAAATTGATGAAAGAGATGGGATACGGCAGGGGATACCAATATGCGCACGACCATGAGGGCGGATATGCGCCCCAGTCCTATCTGCCGGATTCTCTAGACGGACAGCGCCTGTATTTCCCAACAGACCGGGGGTATGAAAAAATTGTCAGACAGCGGCTGGAGGCCTGGATTGCAATGCGGGGCAGCCAGAAAAAACCTGCCGCAGAGTGATCCGTCCCCCGGATCAGAAATCAGCGCGGGTGATCTTTGTCATGGTGTCGTGCACGAGGCGGACGGGGCAGCCCACCATGTCTTGCCCGGACAGGGTTGCAAATATATCCGGATCCTTCGCTGTTCTGGCTACGAACCGATGCCCCCGGCGGGTTCGGCCGTAGATGACGCCATAGGCCGGGGTGTGGTCCGGGTGATACACGATGGTATAGGTTTCGATCGTTCCTTTGCCTGCGGGTGTCTCATCGATGGGTACCGGATCAGGGCCGGCCATGGGATTTTCAAGGTCTGCAACTGCTGCGCCCGCCAGGCTTTTTTCAGGCCGCCGGCTGCTGTAAATACCGGCGGCATGCTTGTGCATGAACCATCCCAGGGCCGTGACCAGACCGGTGCGGTATCTGCCGTCAGCGATCTGTTCCATCAGAGTGGCCACGGCATGCAGGTTGTAATTGTTGCCGGGCCCGCCGAAAAAGCCCAGTCCGCCGGTCAGTGTCAGGGGACGTGGGTCGGTGTCGGTCAGGCCGGCCATTTTTCTGGCAATGGAAACGGCACAGGGAAAACAGGAATAAAAATCAAAGCAGTCCATCTGTTCCAGGGTCAGTCCGGCCCGGTCCAGGGCTTTGTCCACGGCGGTTTTCATGGGTACACTCACGGTAAAATCGCTTTTTTGCGCCATGAAACGCTGCCTGTCTATGGCCAAGCCACCGCCCAGAAAATATACCGGCGGCTGATCCTTTTTTCGGCAGGACCGGGCCGCTTTCTCTGACATGAGAATCACGGCCGCAGCCTGGTCCACGGTGATGAACGCATTCATGAATTTGGTATACGGGAAGGCAATGGGGCGGTTGTCCTGGGTCGGGGTGATGATCTCTTCAGCGGTTCTGGGTGTCCTGCTCCACGAAAAAGGATGGCCGGCCGCTACCTGGCTGAATTGTGACCACAGGGTACCGATCCGGTTCAACCAGGTGGAAAGATCCAGGCCCGAGGCATGCCACAGTGCGGTTTCGAACAAGGGAAACCCCTGCATGGGATGCTGGATGCCATGCAGGACTTCCAGGGGCAGGGTCCCCCTGGCATCGTCTCCGGCATAGTCTTGCGGAACACCCTGGAGCAGGGCGCTGTCCGTTCGGGAAACATCAGGGTTCCGTCTCACATAGGCCTCAGCCCCCACCACCAGGATCCGTTCCAGCCGGTTTTCCGCGATCAGGGATCCAGCCATATTGATCAGGGTCTGGGGGGAATTGCCGCCGATGTCCGAAACATGGGTGAACCCGGGATCTGTTCCCAGAGCCCGGGCCAGTGTGGCCGGCGCATCCGGGCAGTAAGCGCTGAGCGGCCGGACCACCATGATTCCATCCAGCTTTGAAAGTATGGATGGGTCTGCCAGTGTCCGGCCGGCCCGCCGGGCCGCCTGAATCATGAGCCCCGGCACATCCTGGGGATTGTCCGTCTCTTTGGGCTGGGTGACCTGGCCCCACCCGGCCACCACCACATGTGTATCCATCGGCATGAGATCCTTGATGCGGTTTCAATTTATTACAGCCACACCAGTCTTGCGTAAAAAAAGGTATTTGTCAATTGTCCGGGTCCGTCATAATCTCTTGTTTTTTGTGCGGCTGTCTGCTATGGACCTTGGGATGAATATGTGTAGTTAAAATGTAACTATTGTTTGGCGAACACGGTGTGGTGCGATGCAAACGGCAGGTTACGAAAACAACGGACAAACGTGGAGGTATACAATGAAAAATGTGGTAATTGTCAGTGGCGTCAGAACGCCAGTGGGATCGTTTGGCGGCTCCTTGAAAGATGTGTCTGTAAAGGAGCTGGGTATCTGTGTCATGAAAGAGGTTCTCAAGCGTGCCGGACTGCGTCCGGGGGTCACGGATGAACAGAAGGCATACGGTCCGGAATCCCTGAAAGATCAGGGAATGATCGATATCGAAAAAAAAGGGTATGACTATGACGAAGGCCTGAAAGAACTGTTTGTGGATGAAGTGATCATGGGCAATGTACTCCAGGCCGGCCAGGGGCAGAACACCGCCCGTCAGGCCATGATCGGAGCCGGTCTTCCCCGGTTCACACCGGCCATGACCATCAATAAAATCTGCGGCTCCGGTTTGAAGGCCATTGCTTTAGGGGCCCAGGCCATCATGGCCGGGAGTGCCGATGTGGTGCTGGCCGGCGGGCAGGAAAGCATGAGCAACGCCCCTATGGCATTGCTCAAGGCAAGGTGGGGACATCGAATGGAACTGACCGGCCAGGGACCGGTGCATGATCTCATGGTGTTTGACGGACTGTACGAGATTTTTTACGGTTACCACATGGGACTGACTGCGGAGAACATTGTGGCAAAATACGGCATTTCCAGAGAGGAACAGGACCAGCTGGCCCTGCTGAGCCACAACCGGGCACTGGCCGCGGTTCACGACGGGACCTTTGCTGAAGAGATCGTGCCGGTGACCATTGCCACCCGCAAAGGAGAGATCGTTGTGGACAAGGATGAAAGGCCCATGGAAACCAGCATGGAAAAACTGGCCAGACTGCGGCCGGCCTTTAAAAAAGGCGGAAGCGTCACAGCAGGCAATGCATCCGGTATCAATGATGCGGCTGCAGCCGTGCTGCTCATGACCGAGGAAAAAGCCGACGAACTGGGGCTTGAAAAACTGGCCCGGATCAAGGCTTTTGCCTCGGGTGGTCTGGATCCGGCCTATATGGGATTGGGCCCGGTGCCGGCAGTGAAAAAAGTGCTGAAACAGACCGGTATGACTGTCAAGGACATCGATCTGATCGAACTGAACGAGGCATTTGCGGCCCAGGCCATCGGCTGTATGCGTGAATTGAACATTGATGTGGAAAAACCCAATGAATTGGGGTCCGGTATATCCATCGGCCATCCCATTGGATGCACCGGTGCCAGACAGATGGTCACCGCCATCCACCAGATGAAACGCAAAGGGTACGGGACCGGCCTGATATCCATGTGTATCGGGGGCGGAATGGGCATGGCCATGATCATTGAAAAGTAAGTTTTCCTTTACTTGAATTGGCAAAAATGATACTAATTCAGGATAACTTCTGCAGTTGAATCACATGGGGTTATGACCGGGGTTTATTCCGGTTTTAACCCCATCATGACCTGAAAGGATGTTTACACAAATGGATATTCCAAGAAAACTGGGCATACTCATCTACAGTGCCGTTCCTGCGATCGTCGGCGGGGGGATCGTTTACCATTTTTTTGACAGTTTTGTTCAGGTGGTCATTTTTGAAATACTCCTGTTGGCAGCGGTTTTAGGTGTTTTCAGCAGCTGATATTTCTGCAGATTGTGCTGTTTCATGAGACAGTAACGCATTTCAGGGGGGGTTGCGGACAGCCCGGCTGCATCATAAATCCGTATCACTGCAATTTTTTCGGCAGCAGACAGGTGGTGTTTTGGAACAGACCATTATTCAAAGAGCCGTGTTTTTCTTTTTTCTGGCTCTGTTCTGTATCTCCATTCTGCTGCTGGGAAAACTGGTCGCCCCGTTCATAGCCGCCATTGTTCTCGGAGGCGTGATCACCGGTGTATTTCAACCGGTGTTCAATATGTTTGCCAGAAAAATGTCACGGCGAGCGGCATCGGTATTCACCTGTATCATCATCTTTTTTGTGGTGTTCATTCCGGTGGTTTTTTTCGTGGGGGTGCTGTCCCGGGAAGCATTGGGCCTGTATGATATGGCCAGAGATGCTGTCTTTTCCAACCAGATGATCCAGGCGCTGGAGAACACCCGCGTCCTGGAACGGGTCAATGATCTGCTGGCCCGGGCCGGGATTCAGAAAACCATTTCCTGGCAGGAACTGTTCGCCCCGGTATCCGAGCTGGGAAAAATGCTGGGCCTGTCCCTTTTTCAGCAGGCCCGGTTCATCACGTCCAATCTGCTGAATCTGATATTTTATTTCTGCCTGATGCTGATCGTCATTTTTTACATGTTTGTGGATGGAAAGCGGTTGATTCAATATCTGTATGATCTTTCTCCACTCCAGGATGAACATGACAGAAAACTGTTTATACAATTTCATGAAATGGCCGGGGCAGTGCTGATCGTCAATGGATTGGGCGGTTTGATTCAAGGGATTGCCGGCGGGGTGCTGTTCTGGTTTCTGGGGTTGAATTCTCCAGTCCTGTGGGGCCTGATCATGGGGTTCATGGCGTTTCTGCCCATTGTTGGTATCGGCATTGTCCTGGTGCCTGTGGCTGTGTTCTATTTGCTTAAAAGCTCAGTGATGACCGGGATCGGGATACTGGTGTTTTATGGTATACTCTCCTGGGGAGTTGAATATGTTTACAAGCCCAAACTGGTGGGAGACCGGGTGGCCATGCATCCGCTCCTTGTTTTTTTCGCCATTATCGGCGGTCTGAATGTGTATGGCCTGATGGGCATTATTTACGGGCCGCTGATAGCGACCCTTTTCCTCACCCTGTCGGATATTTATTTTTCCAGTTTTCAATCCATGGTTGAACCGCCAAAACAGAAAAACAATCTATTTTCGGAGTTAAAAAGCAGATGATCCAGAAAGAGACCAATCAGACCAGCATCGAGAAGGAGATGAAACAGTCCTATCTCGAGTACGCAATGAGCGTTATCATCGGCCGGGCACTCCCGGATGTGCGTGACGGACTCAAGCCTGTTCACCGGCGGGTGCTGTATGCCATGCAGCAACTGCGCAACGACTGGAACAAACCGTACAAGAAATCCGCCCGTATTGTGGGGGATGTCATTGGTAAGTACCATCCCCACGGAGATTCTGCCGTGTATGACACCATTGTGCGCATGGCACAGGATTTTTCACTGCGGTACACGCTGGTGGATGGGCAGGGCAACTTCGGGTCTGTGGACGGTGATTCTCCGGCAGCCATGCGTTACACGGAAATCCGCATGCGCAAACTGTCCCACCAGATGCTGGCAGACCTGGAAAAAGAAACCGTGGATTTTATCCCCAACTACGACGAAACCCTGGATGAGCCGGCTGTGCTGCCCACCCGGTTTCCCGCCCTGCTGGTGAATGGGTCTTCCGGAATCGCCGTGGGCATGACCACCAACATCCCTCCTCACAATATCCGGGAAGTGGTGGATGGTATCAAAGCCCTGATCGATGATCCCAACCTGGGTATTCAGGATTTGATGCAATACATTCCAGGGCCGGATTTCCCTACCTGGGGGCACATCTACGGGACCCAGGGGATTTATGAGGCATACAGCAGCGGACGCGGGATCATCACGCTGCGGGCCAAAGTGGAGGTGGAGGAGAACAAGAAAACCGGCCAGGAAACCATTGTGATCACCGAACTGCCCTACCAGGTGAACAAGGCCAAACTGGTGGAAAAAATTGCCGAACTCATGCGGGACAAAGTCATCACCGGAGCGTCGTTTGTGCGGGATGAATCTGACCGTCAGGGCATGCGCGTTGCCATAGGACTCAAGCGGGACCAGATCGCTGAAGTGGTGATCAACCAGTTGTACAAACACACCAATCTTCAGACCTCCTTCGGCATCATTTTTCTGGCTGTGGTGAACAACCGACCGGAACTGCTGACACTCAAAGACATCCTGGTGCATTTCATTGAGCACCGTAAGGATGTCATTATCCGGCGGACCCGTTTTGACCTGAGAAAGGCGGAGGAAAGGGCCCATATTCTGGAAGGGTTAAAAATTGCCCTGGATCACCTGGACGAGGTGGTGGCCTTGATCCGGGCATCCCGGTCCCCTGAGGAAGCCAAAACCGGATTGATCAGCAATTTTGACCTGACACCGGTCCAGGCCCAGGCCATTTTGGATATGCGTCTCCAGAGGCTGACGGGACTTGAACAGGAAAAAATAATCACAGAATATGATGCACTGCTCAAAGACATCGCCTGGTACAGGGAAATTCTTGGCAGTGATCAGGTGGTCAAGGGGTTGATCAAGGATGAGCTTTCGGAACTGGTCATCGAATTCGGGGATGACCGCCGGACCCAGATTGTGGAGAGCACGGCCGATATCAGCATCGAAGACCTGATCGCTGAAGAGGACATGGTGGTCACCGTGACCCGGTCCGGGTATATCAAGCGTAACCCGGTCACCCTGTATGCCAGCCAGCACCGGGGCGGCAAGGGCAAGACCGCCATGGGTACCAAAACCGATGATTTTGTTGAACATCTGTTTGTGGCATCTACCCATGCAACGGTCCTGTTCATCACCAATTTCGGCAAGGTGTACCAGGCCAAGGTGTATGAGCTGCCCATGGCAAGCCGGTCCAGCCTGGGCAAGGCCATTGTCAATCTGCTTCAGTTTGATGAAGGGGAAACACTGGCCACGCTGCTGACGGTGAACGAATTTGTGGAGGACTGGTATGTGATCATGGCCACCCGAAAAGGACGGGTCAAGAAAACCGATCTCATGGCCTACTCCCGGCCAAGAACCGGCGGACTGATCGGGGTGAAGCTGGCTCAGGATGACGAGCTGATCGCAGCCAGGATCACGGATGGAGACATGGATGTCTTTCTGGGGTCTGAGGGCGGCAAAGTGATCCGGTTCCATGAATCTGATATCAGGGCTACGGCCAGGGGATCCATGGGGGTCCGGGGCATGCGCATTCCACAGGACTCTCAGGTGGTGGGAATGGAAGTGCTGGCAGAGCAGCAGACGCTGTTGACGGTCACGGAAAACGGATATGGCAAGCGCACGGCGGTAGAGGAGTACAAGACCCAGAACCGTGGCGGCATGGGCGTCTTTTCCATCAAGACCTCTAAGCGGAACGGCAAAATGGTGTCATTGTCCCTGGTGGATGACACGGATGAACTCATGATGGTGACGGACAAGGGGAAATTGATCCGAACCGATATCGGCAGTATCAATATCATTTCCCGCAACACCCAGGGGGTGAAGCTGATCAATCTGGGGGCCGGCGAGAAACTCATTGGCATCGCCCGGCTTTTTGATGAGAATGGAGACACAGACGACCTTGATTCAGAAATCCAGCCGGAAAGCGGAGACAGCCCGGAATAAAGACATCCATAAAGGCGCGGGACATCGGAAACGGTTGCGAGAACGGTTTCTGGCCGGCGGACTTTCAGGGTTCCACGATTATGAAGTGATCGAGCTGCTCTTGACTTTGAACACGCCCATGAAGGATTGTAAAGAAGCGGCCAAAGCACTGTTGAAGGAATTCAAAAATTTTCAGGCAGTGCTTGAAGCGGATATGGCGGATCTTTGCCGGGTACCGGGCGTTGGACCGGTCAACAGTATGGGAATCCGCCTGATCAAAGCAGTGGCGGACCGGTATCTGGAGACACGGGTCATTGAACGGGATGTGGTGAATAATCCGGATGATCTGCTGGACTATTTGAACCATACCATCGGGTTCAAAGGCCGGGAATATTTTGTCGGGATTTTTCTGGATGCCAAAAACCGGGTTCTGTCATCGGAAATTCTGTTTTCCGGCACGTTGAGTGCCAGTGCGGTCTATCCCCGGGAAGTGGTGATCAAAGCGCTTAGGCATCAGGCATCCGCAGTTATCTTTGCACACAACCATCCTTCCGGAGATGTGACCCCGTCGGCCAGTGACAAGGATATTACTCGAAAACTGCTGTTTGCACTGGGTGTTGTCGGGATTACGGTACATGAACATTTAATTGTGGGCAGTCAGGGTGTTTACAGTTTTGCAGCCCAGGGGTTGATGGCTCGGTTTCAAAAGGAATTCAATGCAACAAATGAAGACGGAAGAGGATAAACTGCCACCGTGTTTCGGTGAACTTGACAAAGTCTTTCCCATGCAGGAAAACGGGTTGAGACAGACGCCGGAGTCATGCTTTTTTCATTGTCCGGTCAAAACCCGGTGTTTGAAGCAGGCCATGGCTTCCAAAGACGGGGCCAAAGTGGAAGAAGAAGTGATTGAACGCAGCGAGCGGGCCGGTATCATGAATTTTTTTGAGCGGTGGTCCAGGAAAAAACAGGTATCGCGGCACATTCATGTCAGGTCAAAAAAGGAGGATTGAATGAGATCAGTTCGAGATATTTCTGTTGAAGGCAAACGGGTATTTGTCCGGGTGGATTATAATCTGCCCATGGATGATCAGGGCCAGATCACCGATGACAACAGGATTTGTCAGACACTGGATCTGATCCGGTACCTGCAGGACCGGCAGGCAAAAATTATTCTGGCATCCCATCTGGGCCGCCCCAAAGGGGGATATGAAAAACGGTTCAGTCTGGCGCCGGTGGCGGACCATCTGTCCGGGCTTTTAGGACAAAAGGTGGGATTTGCTTCCGATTGTATTGGACCGGACGTGATGGATCAGGTATCGGCGCTGCAAAACGGGGATATTCTGATGCTGGAAAATTTGAGATTCCACAAAGAGGAAAAAGCCAATGATGCCGGGTTTTCCCGTCAACTGGCCAAATTGTGCGATGTGTATGTGAACAATGCCTTTGCCGTATCCCATCGGGATCAGGCATCGGTCACCGGCATGGTGGCCCATGTGCCGGTGGCGTCGGCCGGATTTCTGCTGGAAAGAGAAATGAAGGCCTACGCCGATGCATTTGAAAGTCCCGAAAGACCCCTGGTGGGGGTGATCGGAGGCGCCAAGGTGTCCAGCAAGCTAGAGGCTTTGGAAAACCTGCTCAATACAGTGGATCAGATGATCATTGGGGGTGCTATGGCCAACACCTTTCTGCTCAGTCAGGGGATAGACACCCAGGCCTCCCTGATAGAAAATGATCTCAAAGACACTGCGGCCAGAATTCTTCAGAAAGCCCGGGAAAAGGAAATTGCTGTATACCTGCCTGAAGACCTGGTGGTGGCGGATTCCTTTGCTGAGACTGCCCGTACAAAAACCGTGGACCTGGATGCCGTTCCGGATGGATGGATGGTGATGGATATTGGACCCCGGACCACTGAAACCTTCAACCGGATCATCGCCAAAGCAAAAACCATTGTATGGAACGGACCCATGGGAGTGTTTGAGATGTCTGCATTCATGGCCGGTACCTGTGCCGTGGCCCGGGGCATTGCCGATGCCGATGCCTTCAGTATCGTTGGCGGCGGGGATACCGGGCTGGCCGCCAGAGAATGCGGGGTGAAGGATCAGATGTCTTATGTATCGACCGGGGGAGGCGCATTCCTGCAATTAATGGAGGGCAAGCCGTTGCCGGGTGTTGTCGCGTTGGGGTAAATATTCAGAAAAGGTGAGAGATGGATGATCGAATTCTGTAAAAAAAGGGAGTGCCTGAGCAGGGAAGACCGGCTGAGAAGATCTTATTATGAAGTCCTCAGAGATGAACTGGACCAGTTTGTTATTGGATATTCCCTGGTGGGGTCTTACAATAATTTTTTACGGATGAAAACACCGTATCCGTTTGTCGAGCTTCGGGAACTCAAGCCCCGGGCCAGAATACCGTCCATTGAATTCGACGCCCAGAACTCTTTTCTGATCATTTTCTGTGAAGATGCCATTGAAGATAAGCATAAAAAATACATAAGGTATTTTGATGCCAACAAGACAACCAAAACCAATCTGCTGCGCCACAAATATTTTCCCAATGTGGAGAATTTTAACCGTAACATCAAGTACTTTGAAACCGATCAGTTCTTCGCCCTTCTCCGGTCTTTGCTGCCCGTGGATTATGCCCTGCTCATCCAGCGTTCCCGGCAGACCCGGGTCCAGTATGCACTGACCCATTTTCATGTCCGGGTGGACTGGCCCATTGCCGATGCAGCCGAAGATCTGGCCAAATCCCTGCGGTATATCTCCAAGGATCTGTATGAAAAAGGCGACAAATATGCCGAAGATCTTCAGAAAAAACTGTTTGAATATTACGGGGTTCCGGTGATGGCCGGCGGGAGAAGGACGGCCGCTGCCGTGGCGGCCCAGTATTTCAGGCAACTGGAGGGCATCACCACCGTGTATGTGGCATCCAGTGAATCCAGAGGCCTGTTGCGTATTGATGAAAAAGGTGTTTCCAAAGCAGTGCTGGTAGAGATACCCGATGAACGCGTCAAATCTCTGGCGGAATTGGGGGGAATATCCCGGAACAGCTTTACCAAAAATTATGTGGTGGCCCGCCAGCGCAAAAGTGTGGTGTGCATCCTGAATGTCCGTTACGACTTCACACCCCATGCCCTGCCCTCAGAGGGGGGGCGGTTGCGGGAAGTCAAACCGGATGCCAACTGGCTCACCGTGGCTGAAGAACATATCTGGCCCAAACCCACCGTGTCGCATCGAGCCCCGATCCCATACAAGATGATCTATGCCTCGGATTGATTTGAACAATCAGGATCGCTGAGAATCGAGCTTTTTCAGCATGGCGGTTTCATCACAATTGGGAAAATTGACGCATCCGATGCAGTCGGACCAGACCTTGATGGGCAGTTCATTTTTATCGATTACCGTGAATCCGAACCGTTGGAAAAAGCTGGGCCGATAGGTCAGGGTGAACAGGTCTTTGATTTTGAAATAAAACGCTTCCTGAATGGCTCTTTCCGTGAGCATGGTTCCGATGCCGTGACCTGTGTGCTCGGGGGCTACCGCCAGGGACCGTATTTCCGCCAGGTTTTCCCAGCAAAACTGAAGGGCACAGCAGCCTGTCACCTGATGGGATGACGCATCTTCATACACCCAGAAATCACGCAGGTGATCGTAAAGTTTGCTCAACGGCCGGGCCAGGAGTTCTCCCCGCTTATTATAGAGCTGGAGTAATGCGTGGATGGTGTTTACATCATCCAGTACGGCTTTTCGAATCATTTTTTTGCCCTTGTAAGTGGGTGTTCATCAGATTTTGCAGATGATATCATGCATTGAAAAACAATGTGCCAGTTTCAGAATGGCCCGGGTATTGGGTTGCGCCTGATCGATGGACATGCCGTTTTCATCGTATAATCCAAGTATATCGGTGTTTCTGACCGGAACGCCTGGGGACAGCACTGCCACTGAATCGTTACGGCAAAGTTTGTTCCGGATTTCGACCAGGTGGTGCGTGTGATTCTGGCACGCCAGAATTTTTCCAATGAAACGGTGAATCTGGCCATGGTGGACATCCTTGTAATTGGGTGCGATCGCTGTGGGTTTTTCAAAAAAGAACCCAGTGCAGTACTCCCGGTGATACACTTGTAATAGTTCCTGTTCCCACTGGGGATTCAAGATATAGTTTTCAGGATCGGCAGCATATGTATCGATGGCATCCCGATAGGTTTTGACCACTGTTGCCAGATAGTGGATGCCTTTCATTCGGCCTTCGATTTTAAAGGATGTCACTCCGGTTTGAATGAGTTCCGGCAGATGCCGGATCATGCAGAGGTCTTTTGCGTTGAACACATATGTCCCCCGGGAATCTTCAGCAACCGGATAAAAGTCATTCGGCCGTAATTCCTCCACCAGTGAATACCGCCACCGGCACGGATGGCTGCATAATCCCCGGTTGCTGTCCCGGTTGGTTAGAAATGTGCTCAATAGACATCGGCCTGAATAGGAGATGCACATGGCCCCGTGTACAAATATTTCAGTCTCCATATTCGCATGCCGGCAGATGTGTGTCACTTCTGATAAAGACAATTCCCTGGCAAGGTTGACCCGTTTGACCCCCACGGAACGCCAGAAAAGTGCGCTGCTGCAATTGGTGGTGTTGGCCTGGGTGCTGAGGTGAATTGCAACATGGGGAATGGTCTGCTGCGCCAGCCGGATAATTCCCGGGTCTGACACAATAATTGCATCCGCGCCCACGTGGCCGGCGCGTTCAAGAAAATGTCGGATCTGTTCATGTTCATGATTGCGCGGATAGATATTGCATGCCACATACACCCTGACATTGTTGGCATGGGCCAGAGAAACAGCCCGGCTCAGCTGTTCGTCTGTGAAATTTCCTGAATAGTTTCTAAGGCTGAAATCCTTGCCTGCCAGGTAAACCGCATCCGCACCGTAATGGATAGCAATTTCAAGCTTTTCAAAGTTTCCAGCCGGTGCGAGCAGTTCCGGTTTTGCGGGAACGAAAACTGGTTTGTCAGGCGTTGTCAGGATTTCTGGCATGAGAAATGTGGCTGTCCGTAGTGGTGCCCCCGGCAAGAATCGAACTTGCGCACATGGATTAGGAATCCAATGCTCTATCCACTGAGCTACGGGGGCGGGTTGAATTATTCAACAATAAGTTTCTGGCCGGGGAAAATTTTACAGGTTTTACTCAGCCGGTTCAACGCCAGCAGCCGATTTAAACTCATATGGTGTTTTTTTGCAATCAAAAAAGGGCTGTCCCCTGATTTTACATAGTAATAGTCCTGTTCAGTCGAAGATTTTTTGGACGGCGTTATGGTCAGCACCTGGCCGATATGGAGTGTCGCGCTGGATAGATTGTTTGCAGCCATGATTTCTTTGGTGGTGGTGGAAAATTTTCTGGCGAGCACCCAGAGGCTGTCCCCTTTCTGGACTTTGTATCGGACCGGGGTCTTTGTGTCGGATGATTTAGAGCTGCTTTGGCTTTTCTGGGAGACGGCCCCGGAGTTAGGGACTTTGAGCACATTGCCGGCAATGATCCGGTGGGTTCGATGAATATTGTTGGCAAGGGCAATGGTATTCACAGTGGTGCCGTAACGTTCGGCAATACTGGACAACGTTTCCCCTCGTCGGATTTTATGGTATCCGAGCAGTTGAGGTGCTGAATATGCGGTCTTGATTTTCTCCAGTCTTGCCAGAAACAGGTCTGATTTCTGCTCAGGTATTTTCAGCCGGTATGTTTCAGGCGGGAGGATATCGAGGCGCAGTTCCGGATTTAATGCCCTGAGTTCATCGGCATGGACTGAAATTTCTTTGGCGATGTCTGTCAGGCGGATCTGCTTTTTGACTTCAAAGGTTTTATAGGGAATAGGTAGTAACGGGTTTTCAATGCTTATCCCATAAGTATCTAAATGTTGTATGATATGGAGGGTGGCCAGAAAACGGGGAACATATCGGGCGGTTTCTCTGGGCAGATTTTGATATAGGTCCCAGAAATTATCCAGGTAGTTCAACCGCTGATTTCTGATGGTTCTTAAAACACGGCCTTCACCGCAATTGTATGCAGCGAGCACAGTAGTCCAGTCACCAAAAAGGTTATGAAGTTCCTTGAGATACGCGATGGCGGCCTGAGTGCTTTTTTCCGGGTCCATCCGCTCATCGATGTATTGATTCCGGGTCAGGCCGAATTTATACCCGGTCGAGGGAATAAACTGCCATAATCCCAATGCCCTGGCAGAGGATAACGCCCTGAGTTGAAAGCCGCTTTCGATCAGCGGCAGCCAGGACAGCTCTTCAGGAAGGCCGGCTTCCTTCAACTGGGATAATATGTAAGGTCTGAAACGGCTGGACCGTTCCAGAGAGTTGACAAAAAATCGCTTTTCCGGACCCGTCAATCGGTTGATTTCATTTTTGACATGTTCATTCAGGGTAATGGGTATTTCATCATGGGAACCGGCCACGACAATCTGCCGGGACGCATAGATTTCAAGAATTCGTTTGGATATGAGAAACCGGATATCTTCTTTCTGCTGACTGATGTCCAAAGAGGCTTCGCTATTGATTTCAAGGATGACGGCATAGGCGCTGTCGAGATAAGACAGCGCCTCTTCCAGTCGGCCTTCTTCCCACATATCCTGGGCAAGATTGCACAATTCGAGGGTCTGATCAATTTTGATCTGTTCCCGATACTCATCTTCGGAAAGTTCTGCACGGTCTGGCAAATCACATGAACCGGAGGTATCGGTTTTCACAGTAACGTCAGAAGCGGAGGGCTGGCTCTGAGACAACCCATTCACTGCGTTTTTTCGAGACGGAATGGAACTGTCTGGAGATGCCGTCAACTGGGATTCAGCGACAGCTAAACGGGAATTTTGATGGCTGGTATCTCCCTGGACCGGGGTTTTGGCATTCTGCTGGTATGTGTGCTGGCATCCGGTGATAATCAACAGAATGAAAATGGCTGCCACTGGTTTCAAGTGATGCATTGGGTCCCCCTTGAAATTCAAAAAGAGTTGAATTTGCAGAATAATTAGTAAATTATGAATATCATGTCAATAGCCAAAGCTATATTTAAAGGGAATTGTCATAAAATCTCCATTTTTCTTTTCAATAAAGCTTGTAAAAAGAATGTTTTTAAATTATATACATCCGATTGATTGGCATGGGACGACAAGGATCAAATCACCCATTCCAGAAAATTTTGATTAATTGAAATTAATACTTGATAAACCCGGAACACTCTGCTATTATTCCTCGGTCTTTTTGTTGTGACAAACGTCACTTCAGAAAATAAAGGCCGATATAGCTCAGTTGGTAGAGCATCTCACTTGTAATGAGAATGTCCTCCGTTCGATTCGGGGTATCGGCTCCAAGAAAAAAGGTGGGGTTCCCGAGTGGTCAAAGG
>JAVVEQ010000005.1:0-129950 GCA_032250905.1 Desulfotignum sp.
TTGAAAAACCTGGTCATCATGACCAGACGGGGTGTGTCCGCTCTGAAAAAAGGTATTGAAGAGACAGAATTATCAATGTCTGTCATTCAAACCCGTCTTAAAACCATCAGCCAGCAGATTGAAAAATACCGGCAGGATCTGGTTTCCACATCGGAAAAGCAGTCCATGCTGATTCAGTTGCTTAGGGAAGCAAAGAACCGGCCTGATCAGGAACAATCGATCCTGAAGGAATACATGGGATATCAAGCGTTACTGGCAAAAAAACATGAATTGATCCAGGCCATACTCGGGGTTTTGTCAAAACAGGAGAAGATCAATAAAGAAGTGTTTGATGCGTTCGTCAATATTCGTGACCGATTGGAATATCTGATTGCGGAAAGCAGTGGGAGCCGTTTGCTCCAGCGGAATGACAATCAGCACAGTATCTGGCGAGCAGAGGTTTTGAAACAGGAGTTGACCCATACCTTGAACGTGGTTTCCAGTTGGCTGAACGGATCGCTGCTCAAGGAGAAATGGTCCCTGATAAAAAGTCAGGCAGCGGTATCTGATGTGATTGTTTTGATGGGACTGATCCTGGCCGCCCTGGCTGTTTTCAGGGGGATGGCGGTGATCACCCGTCGGCCTTTGTTTACAACACTGGCCCGTCAGCGGATCGGATATCCATTGCTGCTGATCGAGTCCTGTATGCCGCTGTTGATATGGCTGGGAATCATTTATATATTGTCAAAAATCCGCATCTACCATTTTATACCTGACTTGATTCAGTATTTTCTGTCTTTTCTTCTTGTGGTGCTGCTGACCCGGATAGCCTTAGTTGCAATCCGCCTGGCGATCAAGGAAGATTCACCGGATGTAATGTCCATTGTAATCAAATGGCTGCCCATTTTTGTCTGGGGTATCCGGATTTTTGCTTTGGTTGCCCTTTTCATATATCGGTTCATATCATTTCAAAGCGCATTTTTGTATCCACTGTTTCTGATATTTGAACTGCTGCTGATTCTGGGGATATTTTGCTTTTTCAGGGATATCAACGGGATGACAAATCCTCCCCGTTCTGTTCGTATGATCGGACCGTTTGTAAAGGCGGCCGCTGTGGTCGGGTTGATTGCCGATGCAGCCGGATATACCTATCTGGCTGCTCACTGGTACATTTCCTGGGGGGTTACCATTGTCGTGGCCTGCATCACCCTGTTGCTGATTTATTCCATCCAGGATGTGGATCAGAAATTCAAACAGGCGGTGGAACCGGAAACCGGCAATACCCATGGCGTATCCTATCCATTTTACTGGATTCTGTCCAACGGGATCTATCTGATCATCGGGGTGCTGGTCTTTGTGGCCCTGGTTTTTTCCTGGGGGGTCGGAGATAGTATTTTTCCTTTTCTGGCAAAGATATTCACCCGTGATTATACCCTGGGGAAATTACAGTTAAGTCTTTCCAGCCTGATGTTTGCGTTTGTGGTCATTTTGATGACCTATGCCGTTGTCCGGATATGGAAGCAGGTGATGGCGGAAAAGATTCTGAAGAGAAGCGGGCTTTCCACCGGGGCCAGAGAATCGATCCTCACCTTGAGCGGGTATGTTGTCTGGGCTTTGGGCATTCTGCTCAGTCTCACGGCCTTCGGGTTGAATACTACCTCTCTGGCCGTGGTGTTCGGTGCCCTGAGTATCGGGCTCGGGTTCGGGCTCCAGAATATTTTCAACAATTTCATCAGCGGGTTGATCCTGTTGTTTGAACGGCCCATCCAGGTGGGGGATGTGGTGGAAGTCGGTGGGACCTGGGGGGAGGTATTGAAGATCAATGTCCGGTCCACCCTGGTCCAGACCTACGACAACTCCACTTTGATCATTCCCAATTCCGAGTTCATCAGTTCCCGGGTCACCAACTGGAGTCATAAGGATCCTTATATCCGGCGGGATTTGATGGTGGGGGTGGCCTATGGTTCGGACACCGCTCTGGTGGAACGCCTTCTAATGAAGGCGGCGGACCACGTGAAAGAAGTGGTGCAATATCCCAAAAAGCCGGTGGTCCAGTTCATCGATTTCGGTCAAAGTTCACTGGATTTCAGGCTTCGTTTCTGGTCCACCATCAATGATTTTCTCACGGCGGAAACCCGGTTGCGGTTTGAGATCGACCGGCTGTTCAGGGAACACGATGTCGTGATACCTTTCCCGCAGCGGGATATTCACTTGATACATCCGGCAGCAGAAGAAACTGGTTGAAACATGACAGGTAATACGCGACAGGGCTCAATCAACGGGTTGCGATCGGGTTATCCATTGGTAACCGCTGATGGATTCGTTATAGCCGAGCTTGAACAATTGTTTCATGTAATCTTTATCAAAGCTCTCTTTTGGTTGTGCAGTGAAAGTTTCCGGAATAAACGCAAGATTAAATTCTACCCCGTCTCGCTGGGTAAGAAAATAAATCCTAGCAATATCTCCGATCCCTTGTGTACGAATAAGAGATGACAGAGAACGAGCCATTATCGGAATAATACGGCGGTCAATGGATTTGAAGCCCGGAGCGGTATGAGAATTGCGAATGAGATATAACCGGGCTTTTCCAGGCACTTTCAGTTTGTCTGTCACCCGTTTCCAGTTCAACCCGGCCGGATAAAGGAATACCTGGGAAGTGACACCGCCATCGACATGGATCTCCTGGAATTTGCGGTTGCATGATTCGACATTAATGCTGACCGGTGGAAACAGTCCCGGAATCGATGCAGATGCAAGGATTATATCGCGTATAAGATCAAGCGCCTGGGGAGCACCGCTTGCAGCTATCCGGGTGATATCCCAGGTCACGGGTCGGGCCGCATCAATATTGGTGGTGCTGATTAACAGCGAGCGCCCACGCCGTTGTTCATTTGACAGTTCTTCAATCAAATGATCATTGATATAATGGGCGATCAGCTGGCGAAGAGGACGTGTACTCATCAATGAATCATTGCGGATAATTTCGAACAGTCCCCGCCGTTCAATCAGGTCATCCGTTGAGAGCCCGGTATAGACATGTTCCAGCACCGGGTCGTATTTAGGGCCGAGGAATACAAAAGGGGCAATCAGTGCACCGGTGCTGATACCGGTAACCATTGTAAATTCGGGTCGGTCGCCACGTTTGGACCATCCCACCAGCAATCCCGCACCATAGGCACCGTTTGCTCCTCCCCCGGATAATGCCAGATAGTTGTGCGGTGTTCCGAAAATGGCAGGATAGTCACGCTTGATTTCAGCGACAGAACTCTCAAACCATCGCTCGACCCCTTGTGGTGGCTGGTCTCCCCAATACCTGGCACCGGGTATCCCTGGAATAAACGCATTTTCCTGACAGTCCCGGGTAATTGGATTCACCCTGTAAGGTGCTACACTGCAGCCCGCTATCGCAATTGTGATAATAAAAAGAATGAAAGGCAAGACATTTTTTTGGGCACTGCGCGATAGAAAATTGATTTTTGGTAAACAAAGCATCACAAATTTCTAAAGCCCTTAATATGATTCCTTGATTGATACAAGCGCAACATGTTGTGCTTGTATCAATGAGCGGCAATTTTAGTCAAGAGAAAAATGAGGTCCGGAAACTCCGACCAATGCTTGATTTTCCGGCTTTTCCATACAATGGCACATGGGGTTTCCATGGAAATTGGGGTGTGTGGATTTGAATATCGCTCCGGAATCGCACCGGTAAACACCGGAAAGAAGGTTTCATGATCCTGAAGAAACAGGTTGACAGATGTCAGGAAAGGTGGTGAATACCTATGAAAAGGCATAAAATCCAAACAGGATGTCTACGGTATGAAATTCATTGTTAACTTGTTCGTGGTGATGGCCGGGCTGCTTTTTTTTCTGCCGGCAGCGGTGCCGGCCATGCCTAAAGTTGCGATCGTCGCAGAATCCACTGAAACCACCGTTTATCAGAAGATGGTGATGGACGAAATCATCACCCTGATGGCGGGCCGTGGTGGTGTGGCGTTTGTTGAAAAAGCGGTGGACCCCAATGACCCAGACAAGGGGGTAGCGCTTCTTTCCATGCTGATGGCAGACAAATCCATTGACTGTGTCATCGGCATGGGGGTCCTGGTATCGGATATGCTCATCCGGATGAGACAGTATCCCGGGCCTGCGGTCGCCGCCGTGGTGGTGGACCGGAAGCTACAGGGGCTTCCCATGACTTTCGAAGGCACCAGCGGCATCATAAATTTCAATTACATCCAGTCCGGCTTTGATGTGAAAAAGGACCTTGAGACCTTTCAAACACTGTATGCTTTCCGCCATCTGGCAGTAGTGCTTCCTGTCATCAAACCCGCCATGTTTCACACCTTGTACAGCTATTTCGGCAGGGTCGTGCAGCAGGTGTCACCAAATGCGGCCTTTTCCCTGGTTGAAATCGATTTGGAATCGGTCACCGGCGGAATTCCGGAAATCCCGGAGGATGTGGATGCCGTGTACCTGCTTCCCCTGTTTTCCGGAAAAGAGCCTCTCCAGATAATACCGGTCATACAGGCGGTCAATCAGAGAAAACTGCCGTCGTTCGCCATGATGGGAGAAACACACGTCCGCATGGGGGCCATGGCCTCGATAGCACCGGGACGCAATCTGGACATCATGGCCCGGCGGGTGGCCATCAACGTGCTGGATATTCTGGAAGGCCGGGATGCCGGCACGCTGCCGGTATCGGCAGCAGCATATACGGATAATTTCGTGATCAATATAGAGACCCTTCAGGCCATCGATTATTATCCGGGCTGGAACGCCATGACGGATGCCCGGCTGCTGAACCTTGACAAGCTTCACCAGGGCATGTCCCTGCAACTCAAGGAGGTGATCCTGGAGGCCCTGGAACGGAACCTGGATCTGCTGACGGCCCGGACCGATGTCCGCATCCAGGAGGCGGAAGCAGGCAAGGCAAAGGGAGCGTTGCTTCCCCAGGTCACCCTTTCGGCAGGGATGACGCACATCGATGAAAACCGGGTGAACAACACATTGAACTATCCGGCCCGGACCACCCTGACCGGGTCCGCAGGTCTGAGCCAGGCCGTTTTTTCCGATGATCTGCTGGCCAACCATGCGATCCAGACGATTCTGACAGAATCAGTGCAGTTCCAGGAAAAGGCGGTGCTGCTGGACACGGTCGTGACAGCGGCCTATGCGTATATTGACCTGCTCTTTGCCATGAGCAATCAGGCTATCCAGAACAGCAACCTGGAATCGACCCGCAAGAACCTTGAAATTGCCCGGAACAAGTCTGCCCTGGGTGCGGTGGACGCTTCAGAGGTCAGCCGGTGGGAAAGTGAAAAAGCGGCCAACCAGATCCGTCTGAACGATGCATACCGGGATCTTCAGCTGGCCAGGATGCGTCTTAACCAGGTGCTGGACCGCCCCATTACCCGACGGTTCTCCCTGTCGGATATCGGGCCGGTCAAAGGCATTGAATTGATGATCACCGACCCGGATGTGTACCGGCTGCTGGAAAATATCAAACAGGCCCGGCGGTTCAGCGATTTTCTGATTGACGAGGCGGACCGGAACATGCCGGAACTCAAGCAGATACGGGAACATATCCGTTCCCAAAACCGTCAGGTGTTGAATCGGAAACGGGCCCTGATTCTGCCGGATATCGTTCTGCAGGGATCGCTGGACAAGATCCTGGATGAGCATGATGCCCGGCAGACGACCCCGTCCGATCTCGACCACCCCTGGTCGGTCTCTTTGATGGCCTCCTGGCCTGTTTTCACCGGCGGGGCGCTTAAAAAAGACCTGGCCCAGAGCCGTTACCAGCTCCAGCGCCTGCTTCTGGAGGAAAGAAACCTGAAAAATCAGATCCACCTCAATGTGCGGTCCAGCCTGGAAACCGCGGCGGTATCGGCCCGGGGGATATCTCTGGCAGACAAACGGCTGGCGGCTGCCCGGAAAAGTTATGACATCGTGCAGGCCGGATATGCGCAAGGCAGAAACTCGGTGACAGATCTCATCGATGCCCAGAATGCCAGGGTCAGCAGTGAACGGGACGCGGCATCGGCAAAATACCAGTTTGTCATTGACTTCCTGGAAATGGAGCGGGCCACCGGCCGGTTTTATTTTCTGGAATCCCCCCAGGAAAAACAGGCCTTTCTTCACCGCCTGAAAGCCCATCTGGAAACAACCCCGTACCACTGACACAGGATGAATTCATGAAACCGATATTTTTGATTTTTCTGACCTGCATAAGCCTGATATTTTCCGGATGCGGCCGGGATGATACGGCAGATTCCGACGGACAAGCGCCTGTCCGACCGGTCCGCTATACCCAGATGACACCTGTGACCCAGGTCCTGAACCCAACCTTCAGCGGGACTGCCGTTGCAGACCGCCAGGCAGTGCTCAGCTTCAAAGTGGCCGGTACCGTCAACACTATTCCCGTGAAAGTGGGGGAACGCGTCACCGCCGGTACCCTGCTGGCCCACCTGGATGAGACGGACCTGCAGATCGACCTGGAATCGGCCCGGTCCGGCCTCAAAAGTGCTGAGGCGGATGCAAAATCCGCCCAGGCCAGTGTCTACACCACCCGGTCGAATTATGACCGGATCCAGAAGCTGTATGAAAATGACAGTGTTTCCCTGAGCGAATTTGAGCAGGCACGGGGCAATTATGATACGGCCAGAGCCCAGCTCCAGGCGGCAGAATCCAAGATAGCCACCCAGAAAAGCAAACTGGCCGCCGCCGGCAATCAGCTCCGGTACACCCGTCTGTCAGCCCCATTTGACGGTATCATCAACAGCATCGTGGTACAGGAAAATGAGGAGGTGACACCGGGTACGCCGATTCTCACGCTCAACAGCCTGGGAAAACTGGAGGTGCAGGTGGATGTCTCAGATCTTTACATCGCGGGTATCAAAGCGGAAATGCCTTGCCGGATAACCTTTCCGGCCCTGGATCATGAAAGTTTTCCAGGCCGGGTTACCGAGGTGTCCTACGGCACATCGGATACTCCCACCTATCCGGTCACGGTCAGTGTCCTGTCCGACGATGAGCGGCTGCGTCCGGGCATGGCCGCCGAAGTCCGGTTTGATTTCGGCGAAAATCTCGAGCAGACCGGTCTTTATGTCCCGCCTGACGGGGTGGGTGAAGATCCGGGCGGGCCGTTTGTGTTTGTGATCGAGAAAACAACCGGGGATCGCGGGATCATCCGGAAGCGGGGGGTCGATATCGGTCCCCTGACAGAAAAGGGCTTTCTGGTGACCGGCGGACTGTCCCCCGGAGAGCTGGTGGTCACTGCCGGGCTTCAACTGCTCATGGACGGCATGACGGTCAGACTCCCGGATGACCCGGTCAATCAATGGTGACGCATCCCATGAATCTGACCGCATTTGCCATCAACAAAAACCGGATTTCTCTGAGCCTTCTGGTGATTGTGGTGCTGCTGGGCATCTCAATGTACCGGGATCTGCCCAGGGACAGCATGCCCCCCTATGTAGTGCGGGTGGCCACCATCGTCACCAGTTTTCCCGGGGCCAACCCCCAGCGGGTGGAGTTGCTGGTGAGCAAGAACATCGAAGAGGTGGTCCAGGAAATCCCGGAGGTCAAAACCGTCACCTCCCAGTCCAGGACCGGGCTTTCCGTGGTCACGGTCATCTTGAAGGATGAGGTGGAAAAACAGTCGCTTCAGGATATCTGGGATGAGCTGCGGCGGAATCTTCAGGGCATGACCACTCTGCCTGAAGGAATTGCACCTGTGCTGAAGGATGATGATGTGGGCGTGGTTTACGGGATTATCCTGGGGCTGGTATCGGATGGCTTCGACTATGACCAGATGGAGGATGTGGCCCGGCGGATCAGAGATGATCTCATCGCGCTGCCGGATTCAGCCAAAGTGGTTCTGGGCGGGGTCCAGGAACAGCAGGTGGTGGTGGAATTCGACCCGGCCAGGCTCAGTGAATACGGCCTGACCGTGGGCAAGCTCAAACAGATCATCAAGGAAACCAATATCCTCAATCCAGGCGGGGAGATCAATGTGGGGGACAAGCGCCTCATTCTTGAACCCTCCGGCAACTATGACAGTATCGAGGCGTTGAAAAAGACGATCATCCCGGTGGGAGACGGCGGCGGGGTGATGTATCTGGATGCCATCACCCAGATCCGGAAAACCTACAAAACCCCGCCAGCCGATCTGGTCCGGGTCAATGGACGGCCGGCGATCTCACTGGCCATTTCCCTGAAGGAAGCTGCCAATATCATCTCCCTGGGTCAGATGGTGGATGAAAAAATTTCTGATTACAACCGCCGCCTGCCCTGGGGGCTGGAAGTGATCCGCCTGGCATCCCTGGACACCTATGTCCAGAAATCCATTGACGATTTCATCGGCAACCTGATCCAGAGTATTGTGATTGTCATGGCTGTGATGCTGGTGTTCCTCGGCCTGCGGACCGGGCTGGTGGTGGCCGGCCTGATTCCCCTGGTCACGGTGATGACCCTGCTGCTCATGGGGGGCATCCAGATGGGGCTCAACCAGGTGACCCTGGCCGCCCTGATCATGGCTTTGGGCATGATGGTGGACAATGGAATTGTCGTATCGGAATCCTTTATCGTGAAGCTGACAGCCGGGAAAGACCGGATGGCGGCGGCAATGGAAACCTGCCGGGAACTGATGGTCCCGTTGCTGATTTCCACCCTGACGACCTCGGCGGCCTTTCTGGCCTTTTACCTGGCGGAATCCGCCATGGGAGATATCATGGGACCGCTGTTCGTGGTCATCTCCTTTGCACTGATATCCTCGTGGCTCATGAGCTTGACCATCATCCCGCTGCTGGCCTTCCATGTGGTCAAACCGAAGAAACAGAAAGCGGCCAGGGCTTCAGTTTTCGACAAACTCAACAAATGGTACATTTTTATCCTGGAACGGGTCCTCAAACGAAAGATTCTGTTTGTCGGGGTCATGCTGGCCCTGTTTTTGATCTCCCTGGCAGGGTTCATGCTGGTGCCGTTTATTTTTGTGCCGGACAGCGACCGGAACCTGATTACCATGGATATCAATCTGCCTCTGGGCACCCGGATTGAAAAAACGGTGGAAGTGGTCCGGGCCATCGAGGAACATATCACGTCGGATCTCAAAACCGGCCAGGAAAGACCGGCCGGCATCACGGACTGGTCCTCCTTCATCGGAGAAGGACCCCAGTCCTATGACCTGGGGTATTCTCCGGATGAGCCCAATGCCGGCTATGCCCACCTGCTGATCAATACCAGCAGCGGACAGGACAATGCCTGGATTATAAGGGAGCTGGATGATTTCTGTTTCAACACGTTTGCCGATGCCGATATCAAAGTCTCCCTCCTGGGCCAGGGCGGCGGGGGCACGCCGGTGGAAATCCGGATTCTGGGACCCGACCAGGATGAGCTCTACGCGCTTGCCAATGAGACACGGAATGCGCTGGGAAATATCGCCGGTACCAAGAACATCATGGATGACTGGGGTCCCCGGCTGCTCAAGTTCGTCATCAACATCGATCCAGGCAATGCCAGAAAGGCCGGGATGACCCATGAGGATATCGCCGTGAGTCTCCAGACCGGATTGTCAGGTGTGTCGGCCGGTACCTTCCGGGAAGGCCAGGACAGCCTGTCCATTGTGATGAGAAGTCGACAGTTCAGCACCCGTACCCTCCAGGACCTGGAAAACACCAATGTGTTTGTCCAGTCCACGGGCAAGGCCGTCCCCTTGAGCCAGGTGGCCCGGATTGTTCCCCAGTGGGATTACGCAAGGGTCATGCATTATGACCTTTCCCGGAGTATCACCGTCACCAGCGAATTGAAACCGGGGACCACCGCCAGTGAAGTCACTTCGGAAATCCGGTCATGGCTGGACGCTCACGCCGGAGACTGGCCCCCGGGCTATCGCTATGAACTGGGCGGGGATGCGGAAAATACCCGGGAGAACATGGCTGCGGTGATCCGGTACCTGCCCCTGTCCGGGTGCATTATCCTTTTACTGCTGATTGTCCAGTTCAATTCCATTCGCAAGACCCTCATGGTGCTGGCCACCGTCCCGCTGGGCATCACCGGCGTGGTGATCGGCCTGATGGTGTTCAGGTCCTATTTCGGATTCATGGCGTTTCTGGGCGTGATCTCCCTGGCCGGCATTGTCATCAACAATGTTATTGTACTCATCGACCGGATTGAGATCGAACGCAATGAATCGAACCGGCCCATGGCCGTGGCCGTGGTGGAAGCCTGCCGGCAGCGGTTCAGGCCCATCCTGCTGACCACGCTGACCACGACCCTGGGCCTGATTCCTCTGTACCTGGGCGGCGGCAACATGTGGCAGCCCATGGCGGTCGCCATCATGGTGGGACTGCTGTTCGGCACCACCATCACCCTGCTTTTCATACCCGCCCTATACAGCATCCTGTACCGGCGGGAATCCTGACCGGTCATGAAATGGATCGGCATCGACGGGTGCAGGGGTGGGTGGTGCCATGTGTGGCTGGATTCGAATGGGTCCCATGGATCCGGTATACTGAAGACCATTGATGAATTGACAGCGCTGCCGGACAGTGCAGATGTCCTGGTGCTGATCGACATGCCCATCGGGCTGAAGGAATCCGGTCTCCATGAACGGCAATGCGACAGGGCTGCCAAGGGCTCCGATCATGCCAGGAGGGCCATGGAATACACCGTCAGTCTTTTGAACGGCGCCAATTTCATCGGCACTTATTCCTGCCAGGGAGAGGTCAATCCCAAAGTGCTTGAAAAGGCCAGTCAGAAACACTCGCCTCCGCCAGGCAGGTTCTTCGCCAGTTGTTCTTCAATGAATCGTCTGACCTGCTCTTTGGGTTGAAAAATACCGTAATGCCCTTCACACAGAATATCCGCCTCCAGTTTCAGAAGCCTTTCCATGGATCTGCGGTAATCGGGCAGGTCCGACAGAAAATCGTCACTGAAAGGCCCGTGAAGATCCTGGCCGAAAAGCACCTTTTTGCCGGCTGTTTCCACCATCACGGCAATGGATCCCGGTGTATGCCCGGGGATGTGCAGGCAGTGAAATGCCATACCGCCAAAGGTAAGTTTCGTGTCGCCGTCCAATCGCTCGTACAGTGTCACCGGTTCATAGGAAATGCCATACCAGCCCGCGGCAGTGCGCCCGTCATGGCCGGGTTCTTCAACGGGGGCTGCATCCAGAACATGGGCATAGAACCGGATTTCAGGCAGTTCACGTGACAACCGGGCACAGACGGCCGTATGATCGATGTGGCAGTGGGTCAGGATGCAGTGCCGGATATCTTCAAATCCCCGGCCGTTGACCTCGATGCCTTTGATCATGTCCAGATCCATGCCGGCATCGATCAGCACCAGCCCGTCTTCACTGACGGTGTCCACCGCATAGACCGAACAGCCGCTGTCACCCACATGCCAGATATGTTCAATGATCTGTTTCATTTTCATCCATTATGTCATTGGTGCGATTCATCAAAGCTTCTCCTTTGATCATATTAAATACATATTGTAACACGATTTATGTGTGTTGCAAGTCGAAGACAGCCTGGGAGAATCAGCCGGTTTGAGTCGAAAGAATCCCGAAGTTTTCTTGACAGGGGCAATCCTTGCCAAACAGGCGAGAACCCGCTAAGATCTTTGTGCGAACAATAATCGGGCAAAGGAGGTTTGCATGGCGGTATATCTGGTGCAGCACGGAAAAAGTCTGCCAAAGGAAAAGGACCCGGCCAAAGGGTTGTCTGAGGCCGGCCGGCAGGAAACCCTGAAAATTGCCGATGTGGCAAAGATGTATCAGGTGCCGGTATCCACCATCGGGCACAGCGGCAAGACCCGGGCTGAAGAGACGGCACGGATCTTCAGGGATATTTTAAACAAGGATGCGCCCCTGGAGAAACTGGATGGCATCGGTCCGATAGACGATGTCGCGGATCTGGGGAACCGGATCGATCCGGAATCCAACAGGATGATCGTGGGACATCTGCCGTATATGGAGCGGCTGGTCTCCTTTCTGACGGCCGGAAACCCGGACCTGCACGTGATCCGGTTTCAGAATTCCGGCATTGTGTGCCTGGACCGGGATGAGAACGGCTGGTTCATCAAGTGGACATTGAATCCGCACATCGGATAATATCTTTTGCCGGGAGGGATGAATTGAAAATCAACAAGGTCGATCACATCTGCATTGCGGTTAAAAATCTGGATCAGGCCCGCAGGGTCTGGGGGCCGGTCCTGGGAAAAACCGGACCGGATGATACCTACATCGATGAATCGGAAAAGATCAAAGTGGCCCGGTACTGGATCGGGGAGGTGGGGTTTGAACTCATGGAATCGTTGACCCCGGACGGGGAGGTGGCAAAATTCATCGAAAAAAAAGGTGAAGGGGTGATGGTCGTCAGTTTGAATGTGGACAACACCCGGGATGCCATGGCAGCACTTGATGAAAAAGGGTATCCCTTCATCGGCGGAGCCAGGCCGTTTCGTGACTGCGAGTTTGCCTTTATACATCCAAAGAAAATGAATGGGGTTCTGCTCGAACTCATTGATGACAAAGGGTCGGACCTTAAAAAACAGACCCCGGAGGGTTGATATCGGAAACCGGGAGACCCGTAATGAGATCCAATCCTTGATGGACCTGGGCAATTCCCGAAGTGCATGATCATTCAGGTTCTTTTGGATTTTCATGCCGGTGAGCCAAGGCTTCCTGGTAGGTCCGGATCTCCCGGCAGTAGAACCGGCACAGGTTGACGGCAGCCAAAGGACAGTCTTTCAGAAATTGCACAAAATCTTTTCCCGGGATGTCAAAAACCCGGGACCGGGTTCCTGCAGTGATGGTGTAAATCTCCGGCTGCCCGTCGATCCACGGCATCTCTCCGCAAAATCCGCAGGTATCTCTCAGAAGTCTTTGCGCTGTCGCACCGGGAACGCACGGCCCGGCAGGGATGAATCCATCTTGACAGAACAGGGCAACCCCTTGGCTGTCTTTGCCTGGATGCGCCAGGGCCTGCCCCGGGTGCAGTTCCCTGATTCTGCACAGCCGGGCCGCTGCCAGCAGATCCCTGGTGCTGAGGCCGGAAAACAGCAGATGCCCTTTGAGACAAAAAATATCCCGGACGATCGCCGGTATCTGGGAGGCATCCGGCAGGGTGCCGGCGGCCCGGCCGAAAAGACAGAATGGACGGGTATGGTCATCTGCGGCCAGGTTGGCCGGATTCATCCCCGGAAGGCGCATGATCGCTTGATTCGTAAACGATGCCGGATGCTCAACCGTTGCGAAAACACACAACAGGACGACGGCCGGGTCTTCATGACCTCCTGCCAGGGCCTGGTAAACCGTTTCAAAAGAATCCGGGAACAAAGGATCCCTGTTGAGCGCCCGGTATGCCCGGGACAGCCTTTGGCGGGCGGGCCCCTCCTGGAGAAGCGGGATCAGGGCGTTTCGCAGGCTGTAATGAAGCTCTCCTTCCAGGGCTTCGATTACGTTGTCAATATCTCGCCGTTTTCCGGATTGCACCGCGCTGAGAATCACCCGCATGCGGTCATCAAATGCCGTGATGCCCATGATTCTGAGACTGATCTCGATCATTTCCATGTGTTTTTCCCGCAGGCAGTCTCTGAGCAGGCCGGTGGCGGAATCCGGCGTGGCGTCAGCAAGCGCGTCCGCACAAGAGAGATATCGGCAGGATTCGGTGAGCAGATCCAGGATAGTCCGGGAAAGGAGGCTTTCAGGAATCCCGATGCGTTTGAGCAGGAGGGCGGCTTCTTCCCTGAGAAGGGTTGACGGCCCGACCATGGATCTGAGAAGCACGGGCGCGATCCCGCTGCCCTGACTGCCGAGAAATGCCGCTGCCTGGATACGGATTTCTGAATCAGGATCTGCCAGGAATGCCGCCACATCCGCCGCCGGCAGGTCAAGCCGGCCGGTCCGATAGGCGGATAGAGCCGCTGTCCTGACTTCGAAAGAGGCATCTCTTCGGGCCTGGCGGATAAAATACCGGGCCCGGTCATGACGTATTTCTGCCAGGCCGGTCAGGGCATACGCCCGGGATGCCGTATCCGGTGATGTCAGAAACGCGGCTTCCATTTTTTCTGCAAACAGGCGGTCTCCGGTCCCTGCCAGAATCTTGAGCGCCAGCCTCTGGTGGAAGCGGTCCCCTGACAGCCATTCATCGATCTTTCTGCGATATGTGTCAAGATGATCCAGGGTGCAGTTCAGACAGACGCCTGTATAGGCCTCGGCCCTGACTCGGTCGTCCGGGTGATCCAAGTAGCCGGCCATAAAGGTGCCGCATCCCTCGGGGTCGATACGGACCAGTGTTTCAAGCCAGGCAGGCCGGATCAATGGCGGGGCTGTTCGGGCAAGGGCATAAAGCGTGTCGCGGTGAATATAGGCGTTGTCATGATTCAGGGACCCCAGCAGGATTTCCTGGATGGCCAGCACCTGATCTGAAATGATTTTCAGCAGCAGTTGGGGCAGTGCCGCAGGCGTTGTTCTGGAAAGCACAGCCAGACACAGCCGGACGGTCCGTTCATCCCCGGAGGCAAGGCCGTTTTCGAAGAACTGCCGGGCACCGGCATCCCGGGACAGGATCTGCAGCTGTTCGTCCGCCATCTGTTTGAAATCAGTCCGGTCCTGCCGGAGAAACCGGATCAGGATATCGGGATAGGCGTTTTTGAGCCGGAATGCGGTCACCATCCAGACCAGGGCAAACGGCAGGGCCACCAGGGAAAGCAGCCGGGGATCGATGATGCCGCCCACCACGACCAAAAGGCCGGATCCCGCAAAATCCGCCGCCCGGACCACCCCGCCCCGGAGCATCAGCCGGATCATGCTCCGGTGTTTTTCAGGAAAAAAATTGTACAGAACGGCCCGGGCCGGATTGTTAAGAACGGTTTTGAGCATTTCCGTGGAAAATCTGGCATACACACCGGCAAAAATATTGAACTGTACCAGCATGGCACCAAACGCCAGGCAGTAATTGGCCGGGTGGAACAACAGGCTGGCGGGAATCCCCAGGCGGGTAATCAGGCGGCTGGACACCATGAGAAGAATGAACATGACCGCATTGGACACTCCTCTGAAAATACCGAAAAAATGGAGGGTGGCGCCTTCGGAGGCAAAATGGCGGTCCACCAGGATATTGAACTGAAAATCCAGGATAGGCAACAGCACGTTGGGAATAGCCAGCAGAAGAACCAGGTACTTGAGCAGGTCTGACTGCTTCAGATAGGCAGCGAACGTTTTGATTCTTTCCCTGCGGTCTTTGCCGGCTGCCGGGCGGGGATGCCTTACCCGCAGCTGTGACGGGATCCGGGTGATCGTTTCGGTCAGCTCGTTCAATACCGCCGCCAGGATCATGCCGCCGATAAAAATCAGCAGGATGTTGTCGGTGCCGATCCACAGCGACAGATTCCGGGTCATCAGGCTGCCCAGGGTGCTGCCCAGGATCCCGCCGGCACTGATCAGGGTATAAAGCCGTTTGGACTGCTGGGTGGTGAACATGTCATTGAGAATGTCCCAGTAGAGAATCGGCAGAATGCCCACCGCCTGACTCTTGAGGATATACAGTGCGGGATAGACCCCTGACATTCCGGAAGAAATCAGAATCCGGATCACACCCATGGCCAGGCCGTAAAACAGCAGCAGCCCGGTAAACACCCGTATGTTACGGAACCGCTCCATCAGCATAACGACCCCGCCGGCAAAGAAAAAGGTGATCAGTGCCTCACCCATGAACACCATGGGCAGCGCCTCGGCCCCGAACCGTTTCAAAAAAGTGGTCTGGGCCACGTTGTTGACCAGAATGCTCGAGGCGCTCATCACCACCTGAATGACGGTGACCCAGATCAACAGACGTCCTTCGCCGGGATGCACCTGCAAAATCCGTCTCACCCCCCCTGCCGGGAGCAGGACATGGAACAGAGAATGTCTGGAAAAAGAGACGTCGGGCCGGTCTTTTTTCAATGGTTTCACCAGGGGCTCCCTGCCGGGATTCGAAAATGCCGGGTATCCGGTTTCATCCATTTCACCTGCGGTTTCTGACAGGTATAATACAATAATTTTCATTTGACCACCGATTCGTGATCCTGCAGGAAATATTCTGCTCGATTATTATCCCAGAGGCAGGGAGCTGGCTGACCCAGTTCATCATCGTTGAAAACCGGAAAATGAGTTATGAATTGACAACGGCCGTCAAAAAGAATAGGAATTAGATAAGACTGTCAAAAAACTCTTTCCCTGCGCATGTAACTATCCTTTTTCAATGGCTGCTTACCACCTCAGGACCATTTGTGGAGGAAACGCTGATTCAGACAGAACAACTCAGGAGAAAAACAATGAAAACATCTGTCAAATGCCTGCTGGTTTTCGTCATTTCCGCACTCTGTCTGGTCAATGGGCCTGCCACCGGGTTTGCTGGAACCATCAAAGACACCGAATCCAGTTCCCACTCAGACACCGCTTCCACCTATGACATCGTGGACACCTACACATATCAGGGCTTTACAGTCATCCAGTTCAAACTGGCTGTCCTGTCCCACTACTCATACATGCTGATCAGTGACGGACAGGCCCTGGTCGTGGATCCGGGCAGAGATGTTTTCACGTATATCGATGTCGCTCGGGACCAGCAGGCCGGGATAACAGGCATCCTGCTGACCCACAGCCATGCCGACTTTGTGGCGGGCCATATTGAACTGGCGGAGAGGATCGGGTGCCCGGTATACATCAGCCACCGGGCGGAGGCCGGATACGCGCATGTGGTCCTGAAGGAGGGGTCAATCATTACGGTCGGTTCAACAGAACTGGAGATCCTGGAAACCCCGGGGCACACCCTGGATTCCACCACCGCCATTATCTACAGTACCCGGGGAGAAAAAAACGCAGAAGCGCTGTTTACAGGTGACACGCTTTTTGTCGGCAGTATCGGGCGGCCGGATCTGATGGGCGGGACCGTGTCCGCCGCGGCCCTGGCTTCCATGGCGTTCGATACCTGGCAGAACAAGCTGTCAAAACTGCCGGACCCGGTGGTTGTCTATCCGGCCCATGGCGCAGGCTCCCTGTGCGGAGCCCATCTGAGCGACGACCCGTTCTCGACCATCGGCAGGGAAAGACAGACCAACCATTATCTCCAGTTTTCCTCACGCAGCGCCTTTATCGCCGCCATCCTCGAGGGCCTGCCTGACGCGCCCCCGTATTTCAAACACAATGCCGCCCTGAACAAAAAAGGACCCGGCCGGGTTGACTGGGACACACCGGCGGAAACGGTGTCCCCCGATCAGACACGGACCGACCATGGTACCGCATTTGTAGTGGATCTCAGAGATGCCGCCCTGTATGCCCGGGGACACATCCCCAACTCCGTGAATATCGCACTCAAGGGGCGGCTGGAAACCTGGGTGGGCATCATGGTGCCCTGGGACAGCCGCCTGGTGGTAACCGGGTCCCGGGAAGAAATAAGCGAGGCGGTCTTCCGGCTGCACCGGGTCGGGTATACGGCCGGGGCCCTGCTGTTTGATGACTGGGTGGCCTCCGGGCTGCCTCTCAAAAAAATCGATCTGATGGAGCCGGCGGCCCTGTATGCGGCCATGAAAGCAGGCAATGCGCCGGTGATCGTAGATGTCCGGCTGCCCGGTGAGTGGATGGGGCTGAGAATCGGGCAGGTAATCAACATGCCGCTGAATCAGCTGGAGCAGCTGTCATCCAAGCTGGATCCGTCTGAACCGGTGGTGGCGGTGTGCAATTCCGCCTACCGGTCCAGCCTGGCACTGGGAATCCTTGAACAAAAAGGGTTTACCAAAGCCACCAGCCTCAAGGGTGGAAGCCAGGCATGGATTGACAGCGGCTATCCGGTCTTTGGGGCTGATACCCAAAAAAGCACCGCAACCGGCAGTCTTGTCCCCAAAAAAGAGATCAGACTGCCGGAACGGATCTCACCGCAAGCGCTCAAAGACCTGATCCTGGATCTGCCCGGGACCTTTGATCTGGTGGACATCCGTCCCATTGATTTTTTCACGGATTTTCATCTGCCGCAATCGGTCAATGTCGACCTGGCAGACCTGTTGAGCAATCCCGCTTTTCTGGTTGGAACCGGTCCTTTGATTATCGTTGACAGAGACGGGACCCTTTCCATGATGGCCGCCGGCATGCTGTTTCAAAAGACAACGCGGGAAATCAAGGCGTTGAAGGGCGGCCTGGAAGCCTACTGGCAGACCTCTGATTTTACCAGGGTGCAGGACAACTCTCCGGCCATGCCTGATTCCCCGACCAGTCCGGTGACATCGCCGTCCCCTGAACCGGCCCCGGTGACTGTCCCGCCTGTTCAACCGAAACCAGAAAAACCCGCAAAGAAAAGTGCGGGGTGCTGATCATGAAACCTTCGGCCAAACCGTATATGAATCCCTATGCAGCCGGCGTCTGTCTGGGGCTGGTTCTGCTGGTATCCTTTATGGTGCTGGGTGCCGGCCTGGGGGCCTCAGGCGGCATTGCCAGAATCAGTGCGGCAATTGAATCTTTTTTCCTTCCCCAGCATACCTGGAACTCCCCGTATTTCGGGGCCTGGGGGAAACAGCCTCTGAATTACTACCTGGTCTATATGCTTGCCGGTACCGTCATCGGGGGGCTGGCATCATCGGTCTTGTCCGGCCGATTCACCTTTCAACTGGAAAAAGGCCGCCAGTGTCCTTCCTGGAAAAGAATTGTGTTGGCCTTTTCAGGAGGGCTTCTGGTGGGATATGCCAGCCGGATGGCCCAGGGATGCACGTCCGGACAGGCCCTGACCGGTGGCGCACTCCTGCTGACAGGCAGTTTCGTGTTCCTGATCTGCCTGTTTGCCAGCGGATATGCAGCCGCTTTTCTGGTGAGGAGCCAGTGGTATGATTGACACATTTTTCAGTACCGGCCAGCTGGGGGGAACCAGGGCTCTTTTCATGGCCGCCGTCATCGGCATCCTGTTCGGATGGGTGCTGGAGCAGGCCGGTTTCGGCAGTTCCCGGCGGTTGTCCGGCGTGTTTTATTTCAGGGACATGGCGGTCATCAAGGTCATGGCCACGGCCATGGTCACGGCCGCACTGGGCATGACGGCGCTTGTGGCCTCAGGTATTATCTCCCTGGATGCGGTGTTTTTGAACCCGACCCTGTATCGGGCACAGATCATCGGCGGGCTCATTTTTGGTGTCGGGTTCGTCATGGGGGGATGGTGTCCGGGTACCGCCTCGGTGGGGGCGGCATCCGGCAAATGGGATGCAGGTGTGTTTCTGGCTGGTACTGTTTGCGGCAGTATTCTGTTCAACGAGACCTTCGGCCTGGTGGCAGGACTGTATTCTTCGGAACCCCCGACGATTTCATTTGTCCATGATATCCTGCGCGTTCCCAGAAACTGGTTTGTGCTGGCTTTGACGATCTGCGGGATCCTGGTATTCTGGCTGGTGGAATGGATCGAAAAACAGACTGTCCAGGCAGACCGTTTTTCCGGGTTACGTTTTCTGAAACAGTTTTCATTCATTCTGCTGGTGGTGGGATGCGGTGTGTTTCTGATCCCTGAAAAGGCCGTCACTCCCGAGCCGGAATTACCGGTTGCCCCTGCTGTGGTAAACGGTGGCGAAAAGGCCCTGCTGGCAGATATTGAAGAGGCTCTGGACCACATGGAACCCGAGGAGCTGGCAAGACGGCTGACAGCCGGTCAGACGGGGATCCTGCTGGTTGACATACGGTCTAAAAAAGAATTTCACACCTTTCATATCCGCACCGCCCGCCATGTTCCGCTGACAGACCTGACCACAGTGCTTTTACCCCATAAAAACAAAGGCCTGATCATCCTGTACTCCAACGGCATGACCCATCCGGTCCAGGCAAGGGATGCGCTGTACCGCATGGGGTACCGGAATGTCTACATATTGACCGACGGGCTGGCAGGGTTTGTCCAGCGGTGCCTGAAGCCGGTGTCTCTCAGATCCGAACCGGTACCGGTGGCAGCGGCAGCCGAAATCAACCAGTGGCGGGTATTTTTTCTGTCACCGCCGGCCGGTGATGCACCACCTTCTCCCAAAATGCCGGCAATATCGTACTGGCGTGGATATTGACCATCCCTGGTGCGGCATTGGTTTCAGGTGGTGCCTACCTGCTTGCCGAATCCCTGGGGGCAAAATGACAAACCAGCCAATCATGAGGCGGCCAATGAATAAGCGGTGGAAAAAAACAGGGTTGATATGTGTCTGCCAGGCCCTGCTCTGCCTGGTGATCTCCTGGCAGCACGCGGCCCTGGCCCGGACCGATCCGGAGATCGCTTCCATGGTTCAGGCGTTGAAACAAGATCCCAGAGGCCCATACCAGGCCATCAAATGGTTCTGCCCTGACGGGCGGGTGCTGCCCGCCGCACAACGGTGTCAGGAACCTGGTGGCGTTCAGCACGGCCTGCCCAAGCAGTGGGTGTCCGACCTGGCCGATACCCGGAAGATCTATCTGGACCTGGTGCTTTCAGGATCTTCACATGATGACATATGGGATGCGGCCGGGGATCATTCCCGTGTCAAACAGCATGCCCTGATCCGGTATCTGTTCCAGGTTGATGACGGATGGATCTACCGCCGGGCCCGATACTACCGGGGGGCCATCCAGGCAGAGGATGAGGCGGCCTGGGGCGGGCGGTTCCTGACCCAGGTGCTGGACAGGCCGAACCATATCCAGGACCGGTTCTTTGTGATCCGGGAAGCCTGCCGGACCATCCCCCACTTCATTCAGAACCGGGACCGGCTGCACACCATCCGGGCGGTGTCCAAAACCCTGTCCGAGCAGATCCCCGATTTCATGGACCTGCGGGTCAAGATTCACGGGCAGCCTGATGCCGGGGACCTCGACCGGGTCAAAGATTTCGTGAAATCGCGGGAACATGGACTGGACAGCCGGCAGATTGCCCTGTTCAACGAATTGATCCAGCACCTTGCGGCCGAGTATGCGGTCGAACAGGGTCAGCGCCTCGACCGTCTGCTGACGGCAAAACCCCTGAGCCTGCCCACACTGTCTGAAACCCGGTCCGCCCTGGCCCGGTCAAAGGAACACCTGGCCCGGGCCGGCACCGCATACCCGGCGGGAAGCGTCAACCCGTTCCAGGACATGGCCGACCTGGTTTTCAAGATCCGTTCGACAGTGACAAAGGCCCCCCCCCAACTCAGGCTGCCCCTGATGGACCTTTCCATTGACATGGAGCATATCCTGTTTTCAACCATCCGTACCTGGGAGCCCCGGACCCTGGAAGAGCTGATGGACAAATGTCGGGTCCTGATCAAGGCCGCTGCCGGGTGCGGATACCTGGAAATCTGGGAATGGGAGGCGGTGGAACGCTTTCAGCCGTCACCGCAGGAGAACGCCCTGCCGTTTGAGCTGTTCCGCCTGAAGGCCGAACAGCTGACACGGACCCTCGACTGGGGAACCGCCATGATTCAATCCGTTTATCTGCCGGAAATTCAGCGGTTCTCCCGGTTCGAACCCCAAACAGCCGGATTCATGGATGACCGGATCCGGTCCTCGATCCTGCTGCCACTGGGGGACACCCTGGGCGCACTGGCCGGGATGGCTCAGCATCTTTCCGGCATTACCCATCAACTGCCCGACGGGGTTCCATCCCGTCACTTTCGGGGTATGAATGCGGGACTGGCTTACGGGGTTCTGGAAATCCCCGGCACGGATAACGCCATGGAGGAGACCGATCCGGAAAAGATTTACGCATTTGGCACCATTCCGGCGGAACTCAAGCCGGTGGCCGGGATGTTCACGGTTTCCGAAGGCAACCTGGTCTCCCATGTCCAGCTGTTGGCCAGGAATCTGGGCATTCCCAATACCGTGGTCTCCCGGCAGGGCCTGGACAACCTGGTGCCCTGGGCCGGGCAGACCCTGTTCTATGCCGTTTCCCCGGGCGGGGTGGTTGTGCTCAAGCTGGATCACCGGCTGACAGAGGAAGAGCGCCGGCTGGTCCGAAAGGAAGAGAGAAAACAGGAGCGGTTCCGGGTGCCTACTGAAAAGATCGTACTTGAACAAACCTCTCTGATCCGCCTGAGTGACCTCCGGGCGCTTGATTCCGGCCGAATCTGCGGTCCCAAGGCCGCGAACCTGGGGGAGTTGAAACACCTTTTTCCTGATGTTGTGGGAGAGGGTATCGTGATCCCCTTTGGCATATTCCGGCAGCACATGGACCAGCCCATGCCCGGCACCGGCGGCACTTTTTGGCAGTTTCTGACCCGGGCACTGGACCGCCGTGCCAATGGGGAGGCAGCGCAGATGGCAGATCTGGCAGAGCTTCAGTCCGCTATCCGCACCATGCCGCTGCTGCCCGGACTGGAAACCGGCCTGGCAGAAAAGTTCCAGACACTCTTCAATGCCCCTTTGGGGGAGGTGCCGGTGTTTATCCGCAGTGATACCAATATGGAAGACATCAGCGATTTTACCGGCGCCGGGCTGAACCTCACCGTTTTCAATGTCAGGGACCGGGCAGCGATTTTCCAGGGTATCCGGGATGTATGGGCCTCTCCCTACAGTGAAAGAAGCTATCTGTGGCGCCAGAAATACCTTGAAAATCCGGAAAATGTGTTTCCCTCCATTCTGCTGCTTCCCACGGTGAATGTGGACCGGTCCGGGGTGGTCATCACCCACGGCATTGTGTCCGGTTTCGGGGAAGATATCACGGCCGCCTTCAGCCGGGGCGCCGGAGGTGCTGTGGAAGGGCAGGCCGCTGAGACCTATCTGATGAGCGGCACGGGACAGGACATTCTTTTTTCCGCATCCAGGGAACCCCGGGCCACCCGGCTGCCGGCGTCCGGCGGGGTGGAAAGGGCAGCGGTTCATTTTGATCAGCCGGTGCTGACACCCGATGACCGGCAGACCATCGGGGATCTTGTCCGCCGGGTCCGGCAGATGATCCCGGGCACGCCCGGGATCGAAGGAGAGGGTCCGTATGACATCGAGCTGGGATTTATCAACGGATCCCTGCGCCTGTTTCAGATCCGCCCGTTTGTCGAAAACAAGAAAGCCGGAATCCTGACTTACCTGCAGTCGCTGGACCGGACGAATCAGGCTCCGGAAACCGTTTTGCTGAATCAGGAGGTGACCCCGTGACAGACCGCCATATCCATCCATTCCCTGTTTCAATGACCGGACCCGCCTTCCTGTGCATCAGCCTGTTCCTGTTTCTGGCCTCTGCCGGGGCCTACCCGGTGGACGGGTACGACACCACCGGGATCCGCCGGCTCAAACGACTGGCGCCGGTCCTGTCCGGCCAGGCCGGAAAATCTTCGGAGCTGCCGCCGGGTGCCCGGCTTGCCACGGAACAGATTACACTTCACCTGACATCGATCCCCCTGGATCTGTCAGACACCGGTGCGCTGATCGATCCCGGTTTGCAGCGGCAGATCCAGGCTTTGTTTCCCAACCGGGATGAGAGCTATTCCCTGGTGGTGCTGGATATCTCACCGGGCCGGCCGGTCAGGATGGCATGGCAGCAGGCCGACCGCAGATTTCCAGTGGGCAGTGTAGGCAAGCTGGCCGTGGCTGCCGGGCTTTTTGCCCAGGTGCAGCGCCTGTTTCCCGAGGATGTGGAAAAACGCCGGCACCTGCTGAAAACCCGGATGGTCACTGCCGGGCCCTGGATCATCTCCGATCATCACAACATCCCCGTGTTTGTGCCGGAAACCGGTGAATACAGCAGCCGGCCCGCCCGGACTGAGGACCGGTTCTCCCTGTACGAATGGGCGGACCACATGATTTCCGCCAGTGCCAATGCCGCGGCCAGCGTGCTGTGGAAGGAACTCATTCTGATGCGCCATTTCGGGTCAGACTATCCGCCCGACCGGGAAACCGAACACGGTTTTTTTGCCGCAATGTCAAAAACAGCCCTGTCCGATCTGGCCGAAGAGGTGGTGAACGAACCCTTGACCCGGGCCGGCCTGTCCCGGCAGGACTTTCATCTGGGCAGCCTGTTCACCAGTGAGGGGAAAAAACGGATTCCCGGCACAGGGGACAGCCGGGCCACGCCCGCCGGACTGCTCAAATATCTGGTGGCCCTGGAACAGGGCCGGCTGGTGGATCCATGGTCCAGTCTGGAAATCAAGCGGCTGATGTACACCACGGCCCGGCGGATCCGGTATGCCTCCTCCCCGGCCTTAGGGGGTGCTGCCGTATATTTCAAATCCGGCAGCCTGTACCGGTGTGTACCGGAACCGGGGTTTACCTGCAGAAAATACATGGGCAACCAGGAAAATGTGATGAATTCGGTGGCCATCGTCGAACACCCGGGGTCACGGATCTACCTGGTCGCGCTGATGACCGACGTCCTGAAAAAAAATTCAGCCGTGGACCACCAGACTCTGGCCACCCAGATCGATATGATACTCGGAAATCTGCCTTAGACCAAAGGCATCGGATATGTCTGGGCCGCTTTTTTCGGGCCGAGTGAAAACCGGCCCGATTTTCTGAGGGCGAACCGGGCCATGTCCCTGACGTTCCGGGCCGGGCTGTCCAGCAGTGCCGCCATATGGGGGATATACCGGTCGTCGTCCATAAACGCCAGCATATAAAGGGTTTTGGCCTTTAAAAAGTCATCCTGGCTGTTGAGCAGGGCCACGCAGGATTCATATTCTCCGGGTATCTCTTCTTCCAGGGAATGACGGGCGCTGCCAGATGCCATCCTGGCGGTTTCAATGACCGGCAGGACCACATGCTTGAGACGGCCGTCCAGGATGTTGTCCAGAAATTCCATGGCGCTCATGCGGATTTCCCGGTCCGTGCTGCAGATGCCCTTGTAGGCGCTGTACATTTCCACGGGGGGATATTTGAGACCCAGCAGCCGGAACACCCTTTCCAGGCTGGCATCCAGACGGACCTCAAGCCCCTGGATCAGCTGTTCCCTGGCCCGGGAGATGTCGGTCCCGTTTTTTGTGCTTCCCGGATCAGATTCAATCCGCTTCTGGGCATACAGGATCAGGAGCATGTCCATGTAATCTTTGGCTTCGTTTCTGATTCCGGGCACCACCCGGATGTGATCGAAAAGCAGGGTGCCGGACCGGATCCGCAGCTTGTTCAACGCGCGAATCACCTCGTATCTGAGCCCCAGATCCGTCTGGGTCAGATGACGGGACAGCAGATCCACCGCTTTCTGGCTGCCCGACGATGCAATCACTTCCGGCAGGCGTTTCCGGATATTATAGGGAAGATAGGGGTTGGACAGATGGTCGCCCAGCTGATCCAGCAGCGGTGTACCATAGTGGGTCAATGCAGTCATGGCGGTATTTTTCAGCACGGGTTTTCTTTCCAGAAACGAGAGAAGAACCCGTATGAACCGGGGATGTCGGGTCTGACCCGCCCCTTGAATGGCCGCGGTCACCACCACGGTGTCCGGATCTTCCATGAACAGATACAGATAGGGATACAGAGGATATATATCGGACAGGCTGATGGCTTGTATGCAGATTTTTTTGGCGGACCGTGCCCGGTCAGCGTCTGTGATGCCCGGAATCGTCTCCAGCCGTTCCTGGATCAGCCTGTCCGGTGCGAACCGGGCCTTCAGTGTCCGGTTCCTCCGGGCTTCCCTGACCAGGCACAGCAGGGCCGCATCCCGGATCCGGTGATCCTGGTTTTCCAGAAACGATGTCATGCAGCGGGTCTGATCCTCAGCATGGTGGAACAGATATCGAACCGCCTCGGTCTGCAGGGTCAGATGAAATGATTTCAGCAGTTCACGGGCTTTGGGGGACACATCGATCTGTTTTGAAAAATACAGCTGTCTCAGGGCTTCGGCGGCGATATCAGGATTGCCGTGATCCAAAAGCTGCACAAAACTGTCTGCCAGCCTGTCACTGTGAAATTCGGATATCATCTGAAGCATTCTGCCTATCTCTTTTTCATCCGGTCCGTTGAGTACCTGGACAATCTTTTCAATGACCTGTGCATTGTCCGGAATCGGTCCGGCCAGACGGGTCCCGGTATCGTCCAGCTGGTCGAACTTGTCTTTGAAGGATTGAATATACGCGGTTTTGACGTGGTGGATCAGCACCAGCCAGGCCGCGACCAGGAGGAACAGGATCCAGCTGATCTGGGCGGGGGTGATATTTGCGGCAAACACCAGAAAGATAAGTATCACACCACCGATGGCCCCGGCAGTGCTGTCCACAAACACATCGATGAACGCCTTGGTCTGGTTTTTTATCTTCAGAGGAACCGGCAGAAACAACAGCTCCATGCAGGACTTGTTCAAAGAATTCTTGAATCCGCCCTCACTCAGCTTGATCAACACCACGGACCACAGCGCCGGGTGAATCAAGGTGACAATTCCCCCGAGACACACGGCGGCCGGAAGAAAGAACAGGGAGGATCCGACACCGGCCATTTCTATGATCCGGCGGGTCAAAAACAGCTGCACCATAAGAGCGATGAAATTCAGATTGGACATCCAGAATCCCAGAAAAGCGGCCAGGTGATCCGGGTCGGTGATAACGGATGACACAATGGCATTGAACTGGTAGTCCACCAGCCGTGCCACTATGACGCTGAGGGCCAGGATCACGGACAGGTATCTCAGGTGCCTTGATTTGAGGATCTGCATGAGGGTGGAATGTTCGGCCTCCGGCGGCAGAGACCGCAAATCGGGCCGGACGTCCTGGTCCGGACGGCCGCAGGTTTTCCACAGGGCATTCATGATTCTGACACACAGGAACAGGCAGACCGCCCCGATCACGATCAGATTGTCGCCGCCCAGGGCGGGCGCCAGAAGCCGGGTCACATATCCGCCGGCAATGCCGCCGATGATCGCCCCGGATCCGATGGGGCCAAACAGGCGCTTGGCTTCCCTAAGGTTGAAGAAGTGTCCGGCGGCCAGCCAGAACTGGGAAACACAGATCAGGGCCGTCAAACCGGTCCAGACAAAAAACAGATATAGAAAAACGCCCTGAACCCACTGGTAGTGAATAAAGACCCAGAACACCAGCAACAGGAGAATCGCGCCGTTCAACGTTGATTTCATCAAGGTTTCCAGAGCGGTTTTCTTGAGCATGACCGAATACCCGTATGACAGGGTGGCGGCAAAAAAGGCGGTCAGAATATAGGCAAACGGCAGCTGCCGGGCGCCGAACTGGGTTAGAAACAGGGCCGTGCTCACGGGTTTGATCATCATCAGGGCGGCGATAAGCAGCAGCAGGTAAAAAAACATTCCCACCGTCCGGTGACCCTCGCCTTCCCGGATATCAAACAGCTTTAGAAACAGGTTCAATAGCAGAGACGGCTGTCCCTTAGATGAATGGGGCCGTATCATAAGGAGCGGGCCGCATGCCGGTGTGCGGGGCTCTCGGTGAGAACCGCTTCAAGTGCGGGAATCAGTTTTCGAAGAATGGTTTCCCCGTTCGGGTTGTCAATCAGGGCCACGGCGATGTAACGTCGCCATTCAGGCCCCCAGACCAGGACCGAGTCGGAATGCCATGTTTTCCAGGTGCCGGATTTCCGGAAAACAAAGGCCTGGGGCACGGTTTTTTTAAGGGTGCTGACAAATTTGTGTTCAATCCCGGGGTTCACCAGGATTTCAAGCATCTCCCGGCTTCTTTCCCGGCTGATCAGTTTTCCCATGGCCAGCTGGTAATAAAACCGGCAGACCTGACTCGCGGTGGCCGCATGGCTCAATCCCTTAATCGGTTCAGGCAGGCGTCGGCCGGTTCTGGCATATTCCTTACCGACCCAGAGCCCCCCGCCCTGGGCCGCATCATAAAATTCATACCCGTTCAGGGTCAGAACCTGTTGAATCCGTTCCATGCCCACTCTTTCGATCATGCGGGTGGCGGCATGGTTGTCTGATCTCCGGATCATGAGATGCAGGTCCCTGGTTATTTCGGGTGTCTGTTCGAGCATCCGGTTTTCAAAACAGTAAAACGCAGCCAGAAGAATCGCGATCTTGGGAAGGCTGGCCGCATAGATCATCTCATTGCCGTTCACCCCGGCAAAGCGTATTTCCGACGGATCTGCCAGATCGACCAGTCCCACGGTCATTTTTTTTTCGCGGATCAGCTTGCGCCAAAGCGGTGTCTGGTTCAGCCGCTGTTCAAGCTGGTCCTGCAGTTGTCTGTCCGCGAGCTCACACAGCGGTCTGACCAATTCAGGACTAAAGTTCAGCGGCAGCGGCAGGAACGGATGGGCTGTTTCGCTCCCCTCCAGAATGCCGGTCAGGGACAGCATCATCAAAATTACAACGATCTGTTTCATTGGAATATCGGGGTACGCCTCGTCAGGTTAAATGATACCGCATACTCTACCAGATCGCGGGATGGCCTGTCAATCCTGAAGTATGGGTCGTTTCACCGGCAACAGCACCCCAAAGGCGGTGCCCCGGGGATTCCGATATCAGGATGGGGGTCACGATTTCCCGGAACAGCTCAAACGCCTTTTGCACGTCTGCCAGGGGAAACCCGGCATCAGGCCTGTTTCTTTTCCGTGATCTTTCGCAGCTCACTGTCTCTGACCTCCCGCCGCAGAAGTTTGCCCACCTTGGATTTGGGCAGCATGTCCCGGAACTCCACATAACCGGGTACTTTGTAGGATGCCAGGCGGTCGGCGCACCACTTGATCAACTCCACCCCGCCCACACCCCGGGCATCCTCCTTGAGCACAACGATGGCCTTGATGCGTTCACCGGTTTTTTCATCCGGCACGCCGATGACGCAGGCGTTGATGACCGTGGGATGGTCCTGGAGCACCGCCTCGATCTCCGAGGCGGACACCCGGTACCCCTTGTGCTTGATGATGTCTGCGGACCGCTCCATGTACACCAGTTCGCCGTCCGGTTTGCAGGACACAAAATCTCCCATGCGGCAGTAAAGCTTATCGTTGACTTTCACATAGGTGCGCCGGGTCTCCTCGGGCTTGCCGTAGTATTCCTTGAGGGCATGGGGAGAGGAAACAAGCAGCTCGCCGCTTTCGCCGTCCTCCACACATTCCAGGGTCACCGGGTCCACCACGATGCATTCCCGGCTTTTCAACGGATACCCGATGGAACCGGAGGAAGGTTCGGTACCGATTTTGCTGTAGGTTACATGCCCGGCCTCGGTGGAGCCGTAGACCTGGTAGATGGGCAGGTCATACAATTCCTTGAACCGGTTCATCACCTTGCCGGGCAGCACATCCCCGCCGCAGAAGCAGTATGTGAGAGAGGACAGGTCATACTGGTCCAGGCGGTCGTTTTCCAGTATCATCCGGTACAATGCCGGCACCCCCAGAAACCACCGGGCCCGGTATCTCTGAATCGATTCCAGGATGGCATCCACCTGTGGCTGGGGCATGAGCACCACCATGTTGCCCCGGTTCAGTCCGATGGCCATGAAAAAACCCAGGGCCATGATGTGGAACAGCGGATTGATGGCGATATAGACATCTTTGCCTTCTTTGAGGTGGTCTCCGGCCACATCAAAGGTCACGTCGTTGATGTATGATGTGGCACCGGTATGGTTGCCCGGCACACCCTTGGGAAACCCGGTGGTGCCGCCTGTGTAGAGGATATAGGACAGGTCGGTCAATGGATCCAGGGCCGGCTTGTCTGCTATTGGCGGTCCTTTTAACAGGGATTTGAAGGACAGGATCCGGTGATCATAGGTGACCCGGCCCGAGGGTACCCTGTCCAGAACCACGCCCATGGCCCGTTTCCAAACCGGCAGCAATTCAGTCAGGTGGGTGACAATGGCCCGTTTAAGTTCGGTTTTGCCGAAGGCTTCCTGGACATACCCGAAATTGGTGTCCATGCAGATAATGGTGTCGGCCCCGGAATCATTGATCATGTAAGCGATCTCATGGGAGGTGTAGATGGGGGATACCGGCACCATCACGGCACCGGCTTTCTGGATACCCAGAAACGCGATAAGCCACTGGATGCAGTTGGGAATATACAGCAGCACCTTGTCCCCCTTATCAATGCCCAGCGTCTGGAGTCCGCCGGCAAACCGTTCGGTGAGATCATGCAGCCGCCGGTAGGAGAAATTTTCTCCCAGATATACCACGGCGGTATTGTCCGGATAGGTATCGCTCATCAGATCAAAACGCGAATAGGACAGTTCTTTTTCAAGGGGTATTGTGTCGACCATGGGTGCTCCTTATTATGACATGCCGAAATAGGCGGATTTCACATCCGGGTTGTCCATGAGTTCGTCTCGGGTGCCTTCCATGACTGCGGCCCCGTTTTCCAGGATATAGGCATAATCCACAATGGGGAACACCGGCCGGGCGTACTGTTCGGCCACGATGATGGAGATATCGCTTTCCTCCTGGATTTTTTTGACGGCCCGGATCAATGTGGCCTGCATCAGCGGGCTCAATCCCATGAGGGGTTCATCCAGGAGCAGGATTTTGGGTTGTGCCATCAGGGCCCGGCCGATGGCCACCATCTGCTGTTCCCCGCCGCTTAAGAATCCGGCCAGGCGTTTCTGGAGACGTGTCAGGGCCGGGAACAGGGCCATGACAAACTCCAGGCTGACCTTTGCCTGTTCCTTTGTGGCCAGATATCCGCCGATGCGAAGGTTTTCCATGACCGAGCTTTCGCTGAACAACCTCCGCCGTTCCGGGCAGAGCACGATCCCTGCCCGGGCCCGGTCACTGGGCTTCATGTTCATGATATCACGGCCTTCGAAATCCAGCTGTCCGTAAAGGGTAATCCGCTCGCCCCCGGCCATTTTTTCTTTTTTCTGGATATCCAGCATGATGCCGGACAGCGAATACATCAACGTGGACTTGCCGGCGGAATTGGCCCCGAACACTCCGGTGATCCTGTTTTTCCGGCAGGTGATGCTGATGTTGTTCAAGGCCAGCATGTTTTCATAAAACACCATCAGGTCCGTGGCTTCAAGCATAGGTCATGACCTCCTCGATTTTTTCCGATCCGAAATAGGCTTCTTTGACCCGGTCGTCCGCCATGACTTCTTCCGGGGTGCCCTCCACCAGTTTTTCCCCGAAATTGAGCACCATGACCCGGTTGGCCACCTGGAACAGCTCCCGAAGGCGGTGTTCGATCATCACGATGGTGATGCCGTCATCCTGGAGCCGTTCGATCAATGGGACCATGGATGCGATTTCACTCATGGAAAGACCTGAAAAAATCTCGTCGCAGATCAGGATTTCCGGTTTCAGGGCCAGGCACCGGGCCAGCTCCAGGCGCTTAAGGTACCCGGTAGGCAGTGTGGAAGTGGTTTTGAACGGGATATAGGAATCGCGCTCAAACCCGATTTCCTCCAGGATATCGATGGCGATGGTCTTGCGGTCCCCCAGATTTCCTCCACCCCGCCATCCCCCGGTACGGCGGGCCCTTGGGGAAAAAAGGGGGATCACCAGGTTTTTAAAGGCCGGCAGGCTGTAGTAAGGCCGCATGATCTGGAAAGTCCGGGTAATCCCCATGTCCGCAATCTTGTGGGGTTTTTTCCCGGTGATGTCCTTGCCCTTGAAATAAATGTGCCCCCCGGACGGGCGGATAAACCCGGTGATGGCATTGACAGTAGTGGTTTTGCCCGAGCCGTTGGGACCGATGATGCCCAGGACCTCCCCTTCATGTACGTCCAGGTCCACATGGGAGAGTGCCGCCACCCCCCCGAATGTCTTGGATACATTTTCCATGCGCAGCATGGGCGGTGTCTGATTCGAGTTGAGTTTCATACCTGGGTCCACCTTTCAATCTGTTCATATTTCCGTTTGGCAAAAGCCATGATCCCGTCACTGCGGAACAGGATGAACGCCACCAGGATGGATGCGTAGAAAACGATGCGCAGGGTGCCGAAATCCCGCAGGAGTTCGGATATCGGCACCAGGATCAAGCATCCGATCACCGGTCCCGCAAGGGTCCCGGCCCCACCGATTACGGTGGCGGCAATGGGCAGGATGGAAAAATCCAGGGCAAACTGGGAGATGCCCGACCACATGTAGATATGGGTCAGGCAGGCGCCTGCCAGGCACCCCATGGCCGAGGCAATGAACACGGCCAGCGCCTTGTAATGGGTGATGTTGATGCCCGAGGCCCGCACCGCCTGGTCATTGTCCATGATCGCAGTGAAGATCAGGCCCATGTCCGTGTTCACCAGGCGACGCAGTCCGAACAGGAACACCAGCAGGATTCCCACCACAAAATACTGCTCCACGAATGCGGAAGAAAAACTGTCGATGCCCAGGATCCCGTCGGTGCCGCCGAACAGGTCAAACGCCTCGATGATCCGTGCCATGAACAGGGGATACATCAGCGTGACAATGGCGAAATAAACCCCTCTCAACGGCAGGCAGGGCAGCAGGAGAAGGGTGCAGAACCCGCCGCCGGCAATGGCTGCCAGAGGAATGGTTACCAGCGGCGGCATCCCGAAATACGCATTGAAGATGCCGGCGATATATCCGCCCACACCGATGAAAAACGCCCCGCCCAGACAGACCAGCCCCACGTAATGGGCAAGAAAGTCAAAGCTGATGGCCACCATGGCATAGATGCAGACAATAGAGATGACCCGCTGCCAGTAGAGGCCCGGCATGAGAAGGGGCAACGCCAGCAGCCCGGCAATCAAAATAAACCGGGGGGCAATCAGGTAAGCCATCTCCCGCCAGGACAGCAGTGCATAGAGGCCGTCGGACCGGACCTTGATCCCCCGGTCGATGCGTTCTTTTCTTCTGTTTTCTTTGCTCATACCCTGTCCTCCAGTTCCTTTTGCTGGCCGAACAGGCCGGATGGTTTTAAAATCAGGGTCAGTATAATGGCCAGAAGGGCGACAACCATCTGGAAATGAGATCCCAGGAAGACCACGCTCAGGATCTGGGCGTACCCGATGATGAAGGCGGCAAAAAATGCCCCCATCCAGGAGCCCAGGCCCCCTACAATGCACACGGCAATGGACATGATCAGCACATGGTAACCGGATTCCACCACAATGTTGCCCAAAGGCAGGATGGTGATGGCCGCCACCCCGGCCAGGATTGCGCCGAACCCCATGGCCAGCATGGCCATGAAATCGGAATCAATACCCAGCATGAGGGCGGCCCGCTCATCCTGGGCCATGCCCTGGAGGGCCAGGCCCAGTTTGGTGAAATGGGTGAACAGCCACAGCCCTGCCACCAGCAGAATGCCGATGATCACCATGACAATTCGGTGATAATCCACCGGCACCCCGCCGATGACCACCATGCCGTCCATAAATACGGGCAAGGTATAGGTCATGCCCCGGAATCCCCCGTACCGAAGGCCCTCCAGAATGGCCAGGCCAATGGCATAGGAGCTGATGATTTCCGAGATGCTCATGCCCCGTACCCGGATCAGCACCAGGCGGTACATGAGAATACCCAGAATCCCGTTGGCCGCCAGGGAGAGCACAATGGCCAGGCCATAAGGCAGCCCCAGTTTCTGGAGCAGGGTCCAGGTGACGAACCCGCAGATGATGTACAATGCCCCATGGGCGAAATTAGGCACCCGGCTGATCCCGTACACCATGGCGAACCCCAGGCCCATCAAGGCCAGGGACACGGAGTTGATGGTCCCGTAGACAAGAATTTCCATAACACGATTTTCCCAGGTTCAAGGGTCAAAAGAACAGTGTTGCCGTAAGCCGCCGTCTATTGATTCATCCATGGCGGCAGCAGTATTTCTCCTTTTGCGATGCTTTTGGGATACACCACCACCCGTTTGCCGTCCTGCCATTGCAGGATGGATCCCACTGCCCCTTCCTTCGGGTCGGTGGCGGGAATCACCTGGTGGGTTTTGGGATCAAACCGGAGCCGGCCGTATACGCCCATCATATCTATATTTTCCAGGGCCGTGACCACCTTGTCCGAGTCAATGGTGCCGGCCCGCTCGATGGCGTCCTTGAGGGCATATACTGCCATGTAGGAGGAAGATGCCCCCAGGCCTTCCGGTTCGACTCCCCATTTCTCCGCATAGGCATTGTAGAATTTCATGGTCCAGGGGGTGGCCTCGGACGGTGCGTTGCCCGCGTTGACCACGTTGCAAAGGGTGTATTCCCCTTTGCCTTCTGTGGCATCCCAGAATCCGGGCTGTTCCGCCGCCGCCAGGGTGGAGCCGAAAGGCAGGGCCGGGATTTTCAAATCATACCACTGTTTGAGCAGAATCGCGCTTTCCGGCATGTCCATCCATATGTTGATGATCTGAGCCCCGGTGGATTTGGCTTTGAGCAGCCCCATGGAAAAATCGGTGGCCCCGGTGGGATAGATTTCCGTGCCGGTGACCTCAAACCCCTTGGAACCGGCCACCTTGCCCATGACTTCGGCCGCGCCCCTGGCATGGGAAACATCCTGGGCCATGATGAACACCTTGGTCAGGCCGTATTTTTCCTTGAGATCCGCAAAATTGGCGATGATTTCGCCGATGAGATTCACGGCTTCCCCGTGGATCCGGAAACAGTATTTGAACTTGTCGTAATTGGCCTCCACGGTTTTGTGATATTTGGGGGTGAGCACCCCCGAGGTGACGATGGAGACTTTTTTGTGTTTGGACAAAAGCGACATGGCAGCCAGTGCTGCCTCGGAACGGTTGGGGCCGCCCACGATAAAATCCGCCCCCTTGCTGAGAATCAGCCGCTCCACCGCCATGAGGGCTTCGCTCACCGGGACGCCGGGTTCCAGGTCCCGGGTATCGATTACCTCCACGGCAAAGGGTCTTTTTTTATCGCCCACAGCCACACCCCCCTGGGCATTGATCTCATCCACGGCCAGCCGGATGCCCCGTTCCGCATCCCAGCCGTACAAATATGCCGAAGAAAGAGGAGCCCCCAGCACAATGGGCTTTTGAGCCGCTGCCGGCCCGCACCACAGAACCATGCCCGCCAGTGCGAGCAGGGCAAACCACATACCTGACCTGATACGCTTCATAACCTTTTCTCCTTATGCATGAAATCAGCACCATCATTGGTACTGTTTTTTATGGCATATATTTTCGGGGTGGGGGTAAAATCCCCCGTATCATGGCTTCATCAGGGGCCGGTGGGAAAAGGAGCGTCAGGTAACGGACCGGTTCTGGTACAATGGCTCCGGGCAATGGCAAAGGACTGTGCTATGGTTTTTTTGTTTTGTGTCCTGTATTAAAAGGCAAACAGTATGACATAATTACATTCTGAAACCCAAAAATCAAATGATTTGCTTTCATTTTATGGAAGGTTCCGTTTTTCAGGTTTTCGGGCGCATATCTGTGACCGTACTATGCGAATTGTCACTCAAAGTCAAGTCCGGGGCACTGATTTATCGGTGGGATATTTGTAAAGAATATGATATGTTTCTCTGGTTATGTATGAACAGACTGCCAGAAATTGATAGACAGAAACGGTGAGCAACTTGACTATTAAAAAGATACTTTTATTTGCCGGCGCCGGGCTGCTGCTCTTTGTTGCGGCCCTGATTGCAGGTATTTGCGGCTACAGCCGGACGCCACATGCAAGAAACCTGGTGGTGGATCAGATCAACGCCACTATTCCCGGCACACTTTCCGCCGGACAGATCCAGCTGTTGTCCGGGGGCGCATTGATCCGGCTGAAAAATATTCAGCTGTTGGATCCTGAAGAAACCCCCTGCCTGGCATTTGATTCACTGGTTGTGCAGATACGGTGGGGCGCGTTGCTTGACAAGGTTCTGGAGGTCAGCCATTTTCAGATCGATGGACTGAACCTGGATCTGACAGCGGATGCAAACGGTAAAATTAACCTTCTGGATGCGCTGGTGGCCGGTGATGGCATACCGGATGAGCGTCAGGAAAAGGATGTGTCCCGGGCGGGCCTGCCATTGAATGTGGAAATTAAAACAGCACAGATCACCCGCAGTACAGTGTCATTTTCAGATCCTGAAAGCACGGTTCTGGTCGGATCTCTGGAAATGACGCTGACGGGTGTGGATCTGCAGCAGATGTCCGGGGCTGTGGCCGTTGAGTTGGGGGATATGGTGTTTTCCAGTGCCCGGGAAACCCTGGACGCCGAATCCTTGAGCCTTTTCGCTTCAGTGAAGGAAAAAACATCCGGCAGTTTTCAGATGGATCTGAATTCTTCGGTGGGTGTGCTGACGGCATCCGGTTCTGTCAACGATCTGTTTGATGATCCGCAGGTGGATCTGACAGCTGATCTGACAACGGATCTGACGGCAGTTTCTCAACTGTTCTCTGACAGTTCTGATCTGGGCGGTACTATCCATGTGACCCTTTCCAGTCACGGCCCTGTCAACGATCCGGTGGCAAAGCTTCGGGCTACAGGACAGCAGCTCGCCATGGGACCGGATATTCAGGATGGCCGCCTGGACATTGCCGTGGATCTGGCACAGCGGGTGTTAACCCTTGATCCGGCGCAGGTAAGCCTGCTGGGAATCACCACGACCGTTTCAGGATCAACCGATCTGTCACAGGTGTTTCCGGATGGATTTATGCATCCGGCTCAGGATATGGACAAGTTGTCTTATTCCCTGTCTTTCAACCAGACAGGCGGTGATTTCAAACAGCTGACCCCATGGATTCCGGGATTTTCAGGTCAATTTTCTTCCCGGGGCCGGGTTCAGGGGCGGGGTGTGTCTGTGGACACCCTGACCGCCGGCTACGAACTGACCTCGATTTTCAAAGGATTTAAACAGGATCAGGCAGACATCGATCCCCTGGACCTTGATATTCAGGTGTCAGGAGATATCGACAACCGGCTGCTGACCCTGGATCAACTGACGGTGGGGACCCTTCCGGCACAGGTGAAAGGGTCAGGAACATATCATCTCACCGATCAGGTGCTGGACATGGATGTCACTGTGTCGTCCAATGATCTGAATACCGCCACCCAGGCGTTCGGGCTGTTTCCGGCCCGGGGGCGGGTGAGTGCCGTGATTCAGGCCCGGGGACCGGTGAGCGGCCCGGAGATTGTCGCTGTCCTGGAAGGACGTGACCTCGGGGCTGCCGGAATGAGTGTGGACCGGCTGGATCTCAAGGCAACTCTGGACCGCCAGGGGAAAGCCACGCTGGAGGATCTCACGGTTCAGGGCCCGGGGCTGGACCTGGCGGCCTCGGGGGCGGCCGATCTGTTTGATACGGGGTTTGCGCTGAAAAAACAGATCCAGGCGACCTTAAAAGCGAAGGGAAAGGTCCGGCCGGAAACCGTGCTGGCAGAGACAGAAACGGGAGTGAATTCCCGTTTTCCGGACACCGATGCCGCGTTTGACCTCAAAGCCCGGATAGCGTATGACATGGGCACGACAGTGGCCATCTCAGATGTCGCGGATATCACCATCCCGCAACAGAAAATGGCGGCCAGGATCGATCTGAACGATACCCGGGTTTCCCTGTACCTGGAAGACCTGGTAGACATCACCGGTGATCTGGATATGAAAACATCCGAATATGCTGTTGATGCGAATTTCAAGGCCGGAGAATTCAGTGCACTGCTGTCAGCCGCAGGAATCACCGGTATCAGCGGGGGGGTAGAGGGCTGGTTCCGGTCCACCGGCACTCTGCCGGAAGATCTGACCGCACCCCTTGAAAAGCACCTGGCCGCTGTCAAAGGGAGTGTGACCATTGAGGCGGATGTCTCCGGTACGGTCAACCAGCCGGATTTCAATGCCGTCGTGGACCTTAAGGACCTGGCCTGGCAGCCGGCAGGGCTTCAGCTGGCGATTGCCGATTTAAACGGTCGCATGATTCTGTCTCCCTACCGGCTGACGATTCAGGAGATGACCACCCGGGTCAATCAGGGCCGCATGACACTGAATGGAGAGGCAGTGGTAAATTTTGGGGATGCAAACATCCCTGTCTTTGAAAAAAAAATGAAAGCGGTCACCGCGACTTTGTCAGTTGAAGGCAGCGATATCACCCTGCCGGTGGCTGACAGTGGTACTGAAACCGTGTGGGTGGAGTCTCTGGACTCATCGCTGAACCTGCGGCTGGATTTTTCACAGAACCAGACAACAGATGCGGCCGGCAGGAGTGATTCCGGTTCGGGCCGCAGGATTCCGGCCCGATCGATTCTGGCGGTGCTGGGATTGAACCGGCCGGATCAAAAGGGACTGGATCTGTCTGTGACTTTAGATCAGAGCATCGGTCTGAAGGCAGCATTCACTCCGGAAACCTCGCAATTTGATGTCAAGGGTACCTTTTCTGCCACGCCGCTCGGGCCGTTTCTTGAAACCGCCGGAATTTTTGGTATTCTGGGACAGATTGACGGGCAGTTGCAGACCCGGGGGCGGCTGGATATGAACCTGCCGCCGCAACTTGGCGAACACCTGAAGCCTGCGGCCGGTACCCTGAAGGTTGAAGCCGATGTGGCCGGATCGTTTTCAGCGCCGGAGGTGAATGCCCGGATAACGCTGGACGGGCTGCGGTATCCAGTTCCGGAAGCCGGGCTGGTGGTGTCGGATTTCAACGGAACGGCAACCCTTTCCAATGACCGGCTGGAAATAACCTCTCTGGCAGCGAATCTGAATCAGGGGACTTTGGAGATATCCGGTGACCTGGGACTGGAAAATTTCATGCCGGTGACCGGACAGGCCAGGGTGGTGACCCAAAATGTCAGAATATCGGTGGAAGATACCCTGGAGACGGCATTCAATACGGATCTGACTTTTTCCGGATCCCGGGAGAAAGCCAGGCTGACCGGCACGGTGGAAATGATTCACGGGGAATATTACCGGGACTTTGCGTTTGATCTGGCCGAGGCTCTGGAGAGCCGGAAAATGGGGTCTGTCAACCCGGTTGATACGCCTTCGGATCCGGGAGCCCCTTCGTTTATTGAAAATATGGGCCTGAATATTGACCTGAATTACAGAGACCCTTTCATACTGGATAACAACCTGGCCTTTATCATGGTGGAGCCGGATCTGAAAATTACCGGCACGGCCCGTCAACCGGTTATCACCGGAAGGGCCGATATCCCTGAAGGAACCGTGGTTTACCAGAAGCGTCAGTTTGACATTGAAACAGGGATCATCGATTTTGTGGATCCATTTAAAATTGATCCGAAAATCACCCTCAAGGCCAGCACCGTGATTCGGGACTGGGTCATTTATATGGATGTCAGCGGCAAAACAGACAACCTCAGGTTCAGGTTGTATTCCGATCCCGCGGAAACCCATGAAGATATCCTGTCTTTGCTGGTCATGGGCAAGACCACAAAGGAACTGGGCAAAGGGGGCGGGACTTTTACGGGAATTCTGGCGGACCGGGCATCGGAAATGGTCGGCAGGGAAGTGGCCGCATCCACGCCGCTGGATACGTTCAAACTCGGATATGACGAATCCGGAGGACAGGGGGGCAGTGTCAGTGTCACCATGGGAAAGAAATTGTCGGACCGGCTGGAGGTGATCTATTCCATGGACACGGAAGACCAGGAAACCGTCCATACCAATGCCGCGGAATATAAAATGCTGGAAAATGTCATCCTCAGAGCATTTAACGATTCACAAGGGGATTTTGGAACCGAAGTCACCCTGAAACTGGAGTTCAGATAGATGTGATGAAAACAGAAAATATGATGGACAGATCAGGAAAGCGGCTGATAACCCGGTGCCGGATGATGGTGTTCTCATTGGTGATCCCGGTGATGGCAGGGATGTTCATGCTGGCCACCTTGGCCCATGCGCAGATGAATCAGCCGATGATTGAAAATATCGATGTGGACATTTTGGGCGGCACACCCGAGCGGCAGGCAAAACTGCTCTCAATGGCCACCCGGATGGTTCAGTTGCAACCGGGTGACCGGTTCGATGCCACGGCTCTGGATACGACACTCTCACTGTTGAAACAGTCCGGGCAGTTCAGTGCCATTGATATACCTGACCCGGAGCTGGATGCAGCATCCACTTCACTGGTCATCCGGTTGACCCCGGTGATGCTGGTCAGGAGCATCGAGGTGGACGGTGCATTTCCCGTGTTTAGCCAGGCTATTGTCAGGACCACGGATTACCGGGTAGGCGGTCCGTTTTATCCGGATCAGGTGGAAAAAAACACCCAGGCGGTGAAATCCGTGATGAAGGAAAAAGGGTTTGTGGATGCCCAGGTTCATATCCGCACGGAAACCGCGGACAGCCTGGAGATGAATGTGTTTATCGAGGTGGAAAAAAATGATCCGCTTCGGATTGTTGACATTGGAATCAAGGGCAACCATGCGTTTTCCGATACCCGGCTGAAAATGCGCATGGACTCCTATCAGCTGCCGCTGTTTTTCTGGAGTCGGGGGGAAAGAACCGTTAAAGATGAAGTGGAAAAAGATGTCAAGGATCTGCTGTCTTTTTACCGGAAAAAAGGATTTGTTGAAGCCAAAGTCGATTTCGACCTGCAGACGGATGAGGCACAGAAGATCAGCCGGCTTTCGATCCATATTGATGAAGGACCGAAATACCGGGTGTCTTTTTCCGGGAACCGGGAATTCAGCGACCGGATACTGAAAAAAGATTTGACTATCTGGTCAAAGGGAAACCGAAATGATTTCGGGCTCAAGCGCAGCGTCAAAAAAATCAGGGACAGATATCAGAAAGCGGGTTACAGGGACTGTGAGGTGGATTTCACCGTGGAAACCGGATCTGACGATCAAACACCGGTGAAGAACGTTCTGATCCGAATTCAGGAAAACACGCGGTATCTGGTGGGTACCACAACGATCAAAGGTGCGGCCGCCCTGGATGAAAAAGTCCTGTCATCTCATCTCAATACCCGGGAAAAAGGCATGTTTTATGACGGGCCCTTTGTCGAAAACATGCCGGAATCGGACCGTCAGACTCTGGAAAATATATACAGGAGCCAGGGGTTTGCAAACGTGCAGGTATCTGAAGATGTTACATGGAATACGCCGGATGAAAAAAATCGGCAGGTAGCGGATGTGGTGTTTGATGTGACAGAAGGGTATCGCAAACAGGTCACAGCGGTTGTGTTTGAAGGAATTCCGGAAGGCGTTGAGCCGGAGGCGTTTTATCAGGCGATTGACACCCGGAAAAATGCGTTTTATCAGCCGTCTCAGCTGAATGACGACCGGATCGCGATTCTGTCCTTATTGGGTGAAAAAGGGTATATTTACGCAGAAGTCACACCCCGGACCGAACCGGATGGCAGAGACTGCAGGGTCATCTTCCATGTGTCGCCCGGCCGGTTGGCTGAGGTGGAAGGGGTCTGGGTGTTTGGTAATTTCGATACCAGAGAGGATGTCATCCTTCGGCACAATACCCTGGAACAGGGTGACCCGGTTTCTTTAAACGGGTTTTTGACCCTTCAAAACGATATCCGCGATCTCCAGTGCCTGAAACGGGCAAATTTTAAAACCGTCGGCATTCAGGAAAAAATGGACTCTGTTTTTTTTACCGCGCAAGTGGAAGAGAAAAAACCCTGGTTTCTGGAAATCAGCATCGGTTATGACACGTCCAAAGACACCTATCTTGGGGTGTCCGCCGGCAACCGTAATTGGCTGGGAACCAATCGGAGACTGTATCTGGATGCCGAAGTATCCGGTGTGGGGCATGAAGCCATTCTGGGGGTCACGGATTATGATTTTTTATCCAGCCGGATCTACTCGGATATAAATGTCTATATATCTGAAGAGGAACTCAAAAATCAGACTTTTGGGACCCGTAAATATGGGTCGTCCCTGATGTTTGAAAAGCAGCTGACCCAAAAGCTGACCTTGGGAACCAATTTCGGTCTGGAATCCCGGGAGCAGTATGCCACTGGAAAAAAAAGCGATGTCAACCCCGATGTCTATGCAGCCCGCGGCATTCTGGCAGCCACCCCTTTTGTGACCTGGTCGTCGGTGGACTCTTATGCCCGGCCGACCCGGGGGTTTTATCTAAACGCTTCTGCCGGATACACCCGGGATATCTTCGAGGATCTGGACAATTTCATGAAATACCAGGTCACGGCCAAATATTATACACAGCCTTTTTCCAGGGTGGTCCTGGCCTTTCAGGCCATATACGGTATGCTGCAGAATTTTTCTTCGGATGCGCTTCTGCCGGATGATCAATTGTTTTATCTGGGGGGGCTTTCAGATGTGCGCGGGTTTGATGAAAATGAGTTGATGGTGGATGCTTTCGGGGATCCTGTGGGGGGGAAAACACAGATGGCCGGTTCCATCGAGGCCCGGATTGATTTAGGCGGTAACCTGGAGCTCCCGGTTTTTGTGGATGCCGGAACCCTGCGGGATACCACAAGAGACGGTGGTGATGAAAGGATCAAGTATACGGTTGGATCCGGCCTTCGGTATATGACGCCGGTCGGGCCGGTCGGGTTGGTTTACGGATACAGGCTGAATCCTGAAACCGGCGAGGATTCGGGCCGTGTTCATTTTTCGATTGGATACACGTTCTAAAGAGAAGAAGGCCGGCATATCCGGTAACGGAATGCCGGCCTTCTTTCACGAACCGGGAGCATCAGGGGTCAGTACATGAGGTTGGGCAGATACATGATGATCTGTGGGAAAAGAATCAAAATGAATACACCAATGATCACGGCGATGAGAAACGGAAAAATCCCTTTGAAGATTTTTTCCAGGGGAACCCCTTCATCCAGGACATTTTTTGCCACCCCGTAGACCACATATACATTAATGCCCACCGGCGGAGTGATCACTCCCATTTCTGTAACCATGACGATGATGATGCCGAACCAGATCGGATCATATCCCAGTTCCATAACTACCGGAAAGAAGATGGGTACGGTGAGGGTGACAAAAGCCAGGGCATCCATGAAACATCCGCCGAAAAAATAGATGAGAAGGATCACGCCCAGAACCAGTACCGGCGCTATTTCCAGACCGGACACCCAACCGGCGATTTCAAAAGGAATCCGGGTCACTGCCAGAAATTTGCCGAAAATCACGGCACCGGCAATGAGCATGAGCACCATGCAGGAGGTCCGCAGCGTCTCCATCAAGGATTTGACGAATCCTTTCCAGGTGATCTGCCGCCGGATCACCCCGATGAGCAGCACACCAAATGCCCCAATGGCAGCCGCTTCTGTAGGTGTGAACAACCCGATGAAAATACCGCCGATGACCAGGACAAAAACGATCAGGGTTTCTGTCAATCCCAGCAGGGATCTCAGTTTTTGAGGCCAGGAAAAATGTTCTCCTCTGGGGCCCTGGTCCGGTGAGATACGGCAGCGGATGTAGATGCAGATAATGAACAACAGGGTAACCAGCAGTGCCGGAAATATACCGGCCACAAAAAGGGCTCCGATGGATTGTTCCGTCAGAATACCATAAATAATGAGTACCACGGACGGAGGCATGATCATGCCGATCCCACCGCCGGATGCGACGGATCCGGTGGCCAGCTCATCGTCATAATTGTACCGTCTCATTTCCGGCAGACCTACAGTGGCCATGGTGGCGGCGGTGGCCGGGCTGGACCCGCACACGGCGCCGAATGCGGTACAGGCGGTAACCGTTGCCATGGCCAGTCCGCCCCGGATACTGCCCAGAAATTTGTATCCCGCGTCATACAATCGTTTGCTGATCCCGGAGTTAAATCCCAGCTGTCCCATGAGAATGAACAGCGGAATGGTTGTCAGATCATAGGAATCAAAGGTTTCATAGATGTTCCTGGACAAAAGGACCAGGCCGGCATCCGTGCTGATCACGATGGAAAATCCCACAAACCCCACGGTGGCCATGACAAACGCAACAGGCATCCGTGTCAGAAACATGAGAATCATGAAAAGGATACCGATGATGCCAATAAGTGTCGGGTTCATTTTTTACTCATCTTTCTTATTTTCGTTATGTCTTGAACAATGGCTTCCAAAATGGTCACGGTGAAAACCAGCAGCCCGAAAAACAGCAGATATACAATATAGTAGATGGGAAATTCCAGATTCATGGATACTTCACCGGTATGATAAATGTCTTCCGCATACAGAAACATCTGCCAGGTGATCAGAATAAACAGGATCAGTGTCAGGGTCCTGGTGAAAATATCGATCCCGATCTGGGTTTTTTCAGACAGCAGCCGGACCAGAATTTCCACCCCCACGTGGCCATCCATTCTGTAGGTATAGGGCAGGGCGGCAGCCACGACAATGGTTGCCAGAAATCCCACCAGTTCCACGGAACCGAAAATCGGAGATTTGAAAAACCGGCCGATGACATCCACCACCGTCAGCATCATCATGACGGTTAGGGCGATGGCGCCGATCAGTTTCAGCAAATCGGAAAATTTGTTCAACGCCTGGGAAATAACACGCATAATTCATCCTGTTTTTGGGTTAATCGGTTTTAATGCCAGGGTTGTCAGGCATCAGGCAGCCCGGCGGAAAACATCCGGCCGGGCTGTCAGTCAGGGTGCCGGATTATCGAAACCGGCATGCTTGTTATAGATTGGCTTTGATATAGTCTACAATGGCCTGTCCGTCGATATTTTTTTCAGAGGCGCTTTTGATGTAGTCATCAATCACGCTGGCTGCCTTTTCTGCCCAGATTTTAGACTGTTCATCCGACTGGGGAATGACTTTCCCCCCTTTTTCCAGAAAGAAGGCCATGCCCTCTTCGTCAGATTCATCCCATGCCTGTCCGTGTTTCAGAGCGAATTCCGCGTTGATTTCCCGAATGGTTTTCTGCTGTTCGGAGGTCAGACTGTTCCATTTGTCCTTGTTCATGAATACAGCAAAGGTGGTGGTATAGGCGGTGGAAAAGTTCTGTGTCATGAAGGAGACCACTTCCCCTACTTTCCAGCCCTTATTGGTTTCCACCGGGTGCATGGATCCATCCACCACGCCCTTTTGCAGCATCTGATAGGTTTCACCCATGGATTTTCCCACAGGTGATCCGCCCAGAGCCGCCACTACCTTACCGCTGGTGCCGGTACCCCTGATTTTCATTCCCTTGAAATCATCCAGGGTTCTCACTTCCTTGTCCCGGGTATGGAGCAGTCCGGGGCCGTGGGCGTGGAGAAACATCAATTCCGAGTCCTTGAATTCTTCGGGGTCAAATTTTTCCAATACACCATTGGCAACATTGGTGGCCTGGACACCGGATGTATATCCCATGGGCAGGTCAATGGCTGCGGCAACAGGAAAACGTCCTCTGGAATAGGCCAGGACCGTCATACCGATATCGGCAATTCCCTGGACCACGCCGTCATATGTCTGGGGCGCCTTGGTCAGGGTACCGGCAGGGAAATAATTGATGGTGATCTCACCGTTGGTACGGGATTCCACTTCTTTGATCCATGCTTCAGCCAGCTGGCTCTGGATATGGGTGGGGGGGAAAAAATTGGAATAGGTGAGCTGTGTTTTGGCCGTAGCATTCAGGGTAAAGAAAGTGCAAAAACAAAAAACAAGTAACGCCGGGATTGTAAACCTTTTCATCTTGTGGACCTCCTGAAAAATGGGTTCTGAAAAAGGGAAAAATAGTAAACGATATACGGGAAGCACCCACCTCCTTTCGTTTTGGAGATTTAGTGTTACAATGTAACTATAATTAAGCGGTTTGTACCCACTATATTTAAAGATGAGAAACGCTGTCAAGAGAAAAATACAGTTTAAAATAGAAAAACGCCGAATAATAAATTGACATATCAACTATTAATAATTTGCAACTCATACCGTTCTGTGCAATGGGACCGATCATCGGCGTTTATGAAACATGTCCGGGAAGGATAAAAATACTTGACATAGCTGTATTGTATCTATAAAGTATCCAATAAATAGCTAACGGTGTGGTTTGTCTGGAAAATCAGGATATTCGGGACAAACCGGTTATGACCGCCTGTTACATAACGGCCGGATTTTTTCTTGACAGGTAGTTACAATGTAGCGTAATCATGGTTACGTTGTGCGATTTGAAATGAAAAAAAGCTATAAAATGCAGGCATCAAGAGTTGAATTCGGATTGAAATGTATGTCACGGATTTAAGGTGACAAGGTATTTCAGGAAAAGATAACAAGGGGATTAACATGAGGTACGCAGAAACAGGGTTTAATTTAGAGGTTGATCTTACCCGGGGGAACATTGAGAAGGTGGCAACCGACCCCAGGGATACAGCGCTCTATCTGGGAGGGCTGGGAACAAATGCCAAAATCTTGTGGGACCGGGTGGGGCCGGAAGTGACGCCCTTTTCCCCGGAAAACCTTTTGATTTTCAGTGCTGGTCTGCTCTGCGGTACGCCTGCCACCGGGTGCAACCGCACGATTCTGTCCACCATTTCCCCCCAGACCGAACTGATGGCGTTTTCCATGATGGGTGGATTCTGGGCCCCGGAACTCAAATATGCCGGATATGACAAGGTGATCCTTCGGGGCAAGTCTGAAAAGCTGGTATATCTGTGGATTCATAATGATACCGTGGAAATCCGGGATGCCTCCCATCTGTCCGGAAAAGGGGCCGTTGAGACTGCTGAGATCATCCGTAAGGAACTCAAACAGCCCAAGGCCCAGGTGGCTGCGATCGGTCTGGCCGGTGAAAACCGGGTGTATTACGCGTCCGTGGAACAGGGCCGCTCTTCGGCCAGCCGCGGCGGCATCGGGGCGGTAATGGGGGACAAGCGGGTCAAGGCCATCGCCGTCAGAGGAACCAAAGACATCAACCTGGCAGATTCAGAGAAGTTTATCACCCTGTGCAATGAGGTGCTTGACTACATCAAATGGCGGGAAGACAATCCCATCAAAGGGGTGATGACGATCCTGCAGGGCCTGGGATCTCCCCAGGAGATGAAAGTGCATGACGAGAAATGGCACACGGAGAACTTCATGTGGGGTAACTCCCGGACAAGGCGAAAAGAGTTCTGGAACGAAGAGATCGAAAAAGCGTGGACCGACACCCTGGAAGGTGCCCGGACCCGTCTCATCTCCTGCTTCAACTGTCCCATGAAATGCGGCGCCACTGTTTCCATGCCGGGGCTGCCTACCTATATGATGAAATGCTTCACCAAGCTGACCTATACCATGGCCGCCTATTCCGATCTGGATTTCGGGCTGCGGATCGCCCAGAGAGCTACGGAATACGGGCTGGACGGATTCTCCACCCCCCAGGTCATGGCCTTCGCCCTGGAACTGCTGGAGGCCGGTATTTTAAAACCGGATGATTTTCCGGGCCTGCCGGAAACAAACGAAGACCGGTTTTTCTATCTGCTGGACATGATCGTGAACAGGGAGGGCATCGGGGACGTCCTGGCCAAGGGGACCTACTGGGCTGCCAAAGAGATCGGCAACGGTGCCGAAGAATATGCCCACAACACCATCAAGAAGCACGAACAGCTGCCGTTGAAACTCTCCATGCTCAATCCCATCTATTTTCTGATGTATTCCGTCGGAGAAAAAATCAACATCACCCAGATCGAGGGTCAGTTCCCCCAGGCCCCCTTTCCAAAGCGTGAACACAGGGAAAAATTCTGTGAAGACTGGATTCAGGTTCCTCATGAAAAATTTAAACAGTATTTCATTGACTGGGAGCTTCGGGGGGAAAACTCCATCCCCTATTATCCCACCGTGGAGATGACCTGTGACATTGTGGAATGGCAGGAGATGATGCATTATATCGATGACGCCCTGGGCCAGTGTGCCGGGCTGTCGTCTTTTCCGCTTAAACCCCCGTACCATATTCACAACTATCCCAAATTCATCTCTGCCGGGGCCGGTATCGATATGGACGAAGAAAAGCTCTCTGATGCCGCCAAGCGGTACCGGACCCTGGTGCGGGCTGTGAACATCCGGCGGGGCATGAGAAGAAAAGATGACAGACCGCCCGAGAACCACTGGAAAAAACGGTTTCCTGAACTGGAAGAAAAACTGCTGGATGGCTATTACCAGTTGAAAGGCTGGAACAAGGAGGGTATTCCGACCAAAGAGGCCCTGGAAAACATGGGTCTGGGCTATGTGGCACAAGAGTTTATCCAGCGGGGAATCCTCAAGGAAGAAGACACAGCAGAGGCACAAACAGAAACACAGACCCAATAGTGTGGAGGGCAGAGACCGTGGCAAGTAAAACAAAAGAAAAGAAAATTGTAAAAACCATAAAGATCGACGTGGACAAGTGCAACGGTTGCCGGGCCTGTGAGGTGATCTGTTCCGCGTTTCACGCATCCCCTAAGTACAGTTCGAATAATCCGGCCAGATCCCGGATCCGGATCATCAGAGAACCGCTGCGGGATATCTATGTTCCGGTGTATGCCGGGGAATACACCATGGCGGAATGCGCGGGCCGGGACAAATACACCATTGACGGCAAGGAATATGACGAATGCTCCTTCTGCCGGGCATCCTGCCCGTCGAGGGAAGAGTTCAAGGAACCTGATTCAGGCCTGCCTCTGAAATGTGATATGTGTGAAGGCGAAGATGAGCCATTGTGTGTCAAGTGGTGTCTGGTGGATGCTCTGACCCTGGAGGAACGGGAAGAGGAGGTCGAAGAACAGGAAGAGATGGAAGACCTGGAAATCGGTCTGGAATCTCTGGCAGACAAGTTCGGCATGCAGACCATCATGGATACTCTTTCCCGCATGTCCAAAGATGACAAAAGCAAATAAAAAGGACACACCATGGAGACATTAGCGCCTTTTTTAGAAGTAATAGATGAGATAAAGGAAGCCGGGGGGGATCCGTTCCAGCTGTGCTTCCAGTGCGGGTTGTGCGACACGGTATGCCCCTGGAACCGGGTCCGGGGTTTCAGCATGCGCCGGCTGGTGAGAGAAGCCGCCTTTGGGTTGACGGAAATCGAGGGCGAGGATATCTGGCGGTGCACCACCTGCGGCCGGTGTCCGTCCCAGTGCCCCCGGGGGCTGGGGCAGATCGAGGTGAGCCAGGCCCTGCGGCGGGTGGCCACGGAATACGAGGTGTTTCCTGCATCGGTCAAATCCGCCAGAAGTGCCCGGGCCAGCGTGATTTCCGAGGGCAATCCGCTCCAGGGGGAGCGGGCGTCCCGGAGAGACTGGGCTAAAGATATGGATGTCAAGCCCTTTGAACCGGACATGGAGATTCTGTATTTTGTGGGCTGTTATTTTTCCTATGACCCGAGGATGAAAAAAGTGGCACAGGCCACAGCCACTATTTTGAATAAGGCCGGCGTTGATTTTGGTATTCTGGCGGACAAAGAAAACTGCTGCGGAGAGAGTATCCGCAAGATCGGCAGTGAAAAGGTGTTTGTTGATCTGGCCAAAACCAACATCAAGACCTTTATTGATGCCGGCGTCAAAAAAATCCTGGTGTCTTCCCCCCATTGCTACCATACGTTTAAAAACGAGTACCCGGAATTCATGGTGAATTTCGAGGTGATCCACATGTCCGAGTATCTTCTGGAACTGATCAATGCCGGGCGGCTCACCCTGACAGGGGAGATGGATGAGATCGTGACATACCACGATCCCTGTTACCTGGGACGGCACAACAATATTTACGACGCCCCCCGGCTGCTGCTGGAAAAAGTGAACGGGCTCACGTTGCTGGAGATGGCGGACCATGGGAAAAACAGTCTGTGCTGCGGCGGCGGCGGCGGCCGGATCTGGATGGATACGCCCCAGTCGGAGCGGTTTTCAGACATCCGGCTTAAACAGGCCACGGATGTGGGCGCAAAAATTCTGGTGACATCGTGCCCCTACTGTATCACCAACTTTGAAGAAAGCCGACTGAATTTGGAATATGAAGATGTCCTGGACATCAAGGATATTACGGAAATCATCAATGACATGCTGTAAGATGACCGGGGTGAAACAGGCTGTTTTCACAGACATGTGATAACGATATGATGAGGAGATAAAACGTGGTAAATGACATACTCCCAATAGAACAGATGCAGCTGTTTTCCGACAGCGTTGCCGGCAGGGATTTCGGAGATGTGATGGTGGTGGGCGGAGGCGTCAGCGGCATTCAGGCCTCTCTGGACCTGGCCACTGCCGGATTCCGGGTCTATCTGGTGGAAAAAAATCCCAGTATCGGCGGACACATGTCCCAGCTGGACAAGACCTTTCCCACCAACGACTGTTCGATGTGAATACTTTCACCCAAACTGGTCGAGGTCGGCCGGCATCCCAACATCGAAGTACTCACATTTACAGAAGTGGAATCCATCGAGGGCGAGAAAGGGGACTTTCAGGTCACCCTTAAAACGCGTCCCAGATATATTATCGAAGAAAAATGCACCGGGTGCACCACCTGCATGGAATACTGCCCGGTGGAATATCCGGACGCATTCAACCAGGGGATTTCCAACAACAAGGCAGTGCATGTCTATTTTTCCCAGGCCATCCCTCTGGTGGCCTATATAGACGATTCCTGCCTGTATCTTTCGGAAAAAAAATGCGATATCTGCCGGGGGGTCTGCCAGACCGGGGCCATTGATTTCCGCCAGAAACCCACCCGGAAGAGGATCAATGTGGGGGCGGTCATTCTGTCGTCGGGCATCACCCCGTTTGATCCGTCCGCCAGGGAAGAATACGGGTATTCCCAGTATACCAACGTGGTCACCAGCATGGATTACGAGCGGCTGCTGTCCTCCACGGGTCCCTATGGCGGTGAGGTGCGGCGGGGCAGTGACAGGAAACATCCCAGAAACATTGCATGGATCCAGTGTGTGGGATCCAGGAGAGTGACCCCCGGGGACAACTCCTATTGTTCCGGGGTGTGCTGCACCTATACTCAGAAGCAGATGATCCTGACCAAGGACCATGATCCGGATGCCAGATGCACGGTGTTTCATAACGATATCCGGTCATTCGGCAAGGATTTTGAGCGGTATTTCCAGCGGGCCGACGACCTGCCCGATACCCGGTTCATCCGGAGCTATGCATCGGTGGCCGGAGAAAATCCCGAAACCAAGGACATACGGATCCGGTATGCCACGGCCGATGAAGGGGTCAAGGAAGAAGAATTCGACATGGTGGTACTTTCCGTTGGATTGAATCCGCCCAAAGCCTATAAAGAGATTGCAGAAAAATTCAAGATCGACATCAATACACACGGGTTCTGTGACATCGATTCCGCCAACCCGGTCCAGACCAGCCGGCCCGGCATTTTTGTTTCCGGTGCGTTCCAGGGACCCACGGATATTCCGGAATCGGTGTTTTCCGCCAGCGGAGCCGGATCCCGGGTGGGCGAGATGCTCAATTTCCGCCGTGGAAAGCTGGCCAGGGAAAGAATTTATCCGGAAGAGCGGGATGTGTCCATAGAAGAACCCCGGATCGGAGTGTTTGTGTGCCATTGCGGGGCCAATATTTCCAGCGTGGTCAATGTGCCTTCTACCGTGGAATACGCCAAAACCCTGCCCCACGTGGTGTATGCCCAGGAACAGATTTTTTCCTGCGCCACCAACTCGGCCCGGGAGATCACGGATCTGGCGGTTGAAAAAGGCCTGAACCGCGTGGTAATCGCAGCCTGTTCTCCCAGAACCCTGGAGCCGCTGTTCAGAGACACACTCAGGGAAGCCGGCCTCAACCAGTATTACCTGGATATGGCCAATATCCGGGAGCATTGTTCCTGGGTGCACTCCAAACAGAAGGAGGATGCCACCCGGAAAGCCAAAGACATCATGCGCATGTCCGTGGCCCGGGCCGCCTGTCTGGAGCCGCTCAAGGAATTTGATCTGCCGGTGAACAAAACCGCCCTGGTGGTGGGCGGCGGCATTGCGGGCATGACCTGCGCGCTGTCCATCGCCGCCCAGGGACATACCGTGGAACTGGTGGAGAAAAGCAGTGAACTGGGCGGCATGGGACGGCGGATCCATGGGACCCTGGAGGGCCTTGATGTTCAGGCTTATCTGGATGACCTGATTGCCAAAGTCTATAAGAACCCCTATATCCACGTCTCCCATGATGCGACCATCACGGAAGTGGCCGGATATCTGGGTAATTTCACCACCACGGTGAAAACCGAAGGCCGAACCAAGATCATCAAACACGGTGCATCGGTGCTGGCCATCGGTGCGGATGTTTATACCCCCACCGAATACCTGTACGGCGAAAACGATGCCGTGTTCACCCACCTTGAGATCGGGGAGGAGATCGCCAAAGGCAACGAGGCGGTCACGGGGGCCGAAAGCCTGGTAATGATCCAGTGTGTGGGATCCAGAAACGAGACCCACAATTACTGCTCCAGGGTGTGCTGCGGGCATGCCGTGAAAAACGCCTTGAAACTCAAGGAGAAAAATCCGGACATGCGCATCTATATCCTGTTTCGTGATATGCGAACGTATGGTTTCAAGGAAGATGCCTACCGCAGGGCCTCGGAACTGGGCGTTCAGTTTATCCGGTATACCCCGGAAGATCCGCCGGAGGTGGAGGCCGTCTCTGAAGGCGGCAAAGACCTGATCCGGGTGACTGTGACCGATCCCATTTTAGGGAACCGCCTGGAGCTGGATGCGGATATGTTGTCTCTGGCCGCCGCGGTCAGACCGCCTCAATCCATCCATGAGATTGCCGCCAAGTTCAAGGTGACATTGAGTCCGGATGATTTTTTCAAGGAAGCCCATGTGAAACTCAAACCCGTGGAATTTGCCGCGGACGGGGTGTTCCTGTGCGGAACCGCCCATTATCCCAAGCATATCCCGGAATCCATCAATCAGGCGTATGGGGCCGCCGGAAGGGTGATCACCCTGCTGTCCAAAGACACGGTGGTGGCGTCCGGGTCCGTAGCCAGGGTGAATGAAGACGAATGCGTGTCCTGCGGGGCCTGTATCACGGCGTGCACCTACGGGGCCATCCAGTTCCTCGATACCCCGAAAGGCAAGAAAGCCATTGTCAATCCGGTCCTGTGCAAGGGCGACGGGCTGTGCAATGCCAAATGTCCCACCAATGCCATCGTTCTCAAGCATTTTACCAATGAGGCCTTGTTCGGACAGATTGATGCGGCGGTCACACCCGAACAGATTGCTGCACAGATGGATGCGCTAATGGAAGAGGCATAAATACCAAAACGCCTTGTAAAAAAGGAGATCCTTACGAATGAGTGCAGGTCAAGAATTTAAGCCGAAACTGCTGGGATTTGTCTGTCACTGGTGAGCATACGGGGCAGCGGACCTGGCTGGAGTTTCCAGACTACAATATGCAAACGAGATGCGGCTGATCCGTGTGATGTGTTCGGGCCGGGTGGACCTGGAGTTTATCTTCAGGGCGTTTTCCAACGGTCACGACGGGGTGTTCATCGGCGGATGCAAGCTTGATGAATGCAACTATGTCACCCACGGCAATTATGATGCATTTGCCAATACCTATATCGCCAAAAAAATATTGACCCATATCGGTCTGAATCCGGACCGGCTGAGAACAGAGTTCATGTCCGGGGCCGACGGCCATCTGCTGGCACAGTATACCGATGATTTCAGCCGGCAGATCTCAAAAATCGGACCCCTGGGGTCCAGTGAAGGGCTGAACCTGGATACGGTGAAGTTCAAGCTGGCGGCCGCCAGAAACCTGGTGCCGTTCATCCGCCTGGCGGAAAGAGAGAAACTGCGGGTCCCGGAAAAGTCGAAAAAAGCCTATCAGCAGTTTTTCAGCAGCCCGGACACAGATGATCTGTTTGACCGGATGCTGACAGACAAACTGGCGGTGAGCCAGATTCTGCTGCTGCTCAAGGAAAAGCCGCTGTCCACCACGGATATTTCCGGGCAGCTGGGCCTGAACCCGTCCGAGGTGTCCCGTCATATGATCACCTCTTCCCGTCACGGCATGGTCAAATATGATACAGCCAGCAACTGTTATGAACTGGCCGGGGCATAACAAACTAAATATATGGGAAGCATCCGATGGAAATTGAAAAAATAGATCAGATAATCGAAAAACACCATGGAGAGGCCAGCAATCTGCTCCAGATCATGCTGGATATTCAGAGTGAGAACAACTGGCTTTCCAAACAGGCCCTGAAACGGGTCAGTGAAAAACTGTCCGTCCCCATGACCCGGATCCAGCATATTGCCACGTTCTACAAGGCGTTCAGCCTGGTTCCCAAAGGACGGCACAAGGTGCATATCTGCATGGGCACCGCCTGTCATGTCCGGGGGGCTACCAGGATCCTGGACACGGTAGAAGGCGCCACCGGCATCAAGCCCGGGGAAACCGATCTGGATCTGAAATTCAGTCTGGAAACCGTGAACTGTCTGGGTTGTTGCGCCCTGGGGCCTGTGATGGAAGTGGACGGCAAAGTTCATGGAAAAATGTCACCGGTCAAGGCCTCCAAAGCCTTGAAAACATATGAATAGGGGAAAATTATGGCACGGTTAGAAACGCCGGAAGCACTGGAAGATTTCCGGCAGGAGATATTGACCCGAAGAGATCCTGACAGCCCTTGTGTGTCCATTTGCGCGGGTGCCGGATGTGTGGCTTCCGGTGCGGATGAAGTCATTGCCGCATTTGAAAAGGAGATCGAAGCCCAGGGACTCTCTGCCACAGTGTCCACCAAAGGGACGGGCTGCCCGGGATTCTGTGAACGGGGTCCGGTAGTGGTGATCTACCCGGAAGAGATCTGTTATCTCCAGGTTCAGGCAAAAGATGTGCCTGAGATTGTGGAACAGACCATTAAAAATAAACAGGTGGTGGAACGGTTGTGCTACCAGGATCCTGCCACCGGGGACCGGGCCGTTAAGGAATCGGATATTCCGTTTTACCGGTCTCAGCAACGCACGGTCTTGTGCAACAACATCAAAATCGACTCAAAAAGCATCGAAGACTACCTGGCTTTAGGGGGATATGCCGCACTGGCCAAGGCGTTGGGACAGATGACCGATCTCGAAGTGCTGGAAGAGGTCAAAAAATCCAACATCCGGGGCCGGGGCGGGGCTGGATTTCCTGCCGGCAGAAAATGGGAAGGCTCCAGAAATGCGGAAGAACCTATTAAATACGTGATTGTCAATGCCGACGAAGGTGACCCGGGTGCGTTCATGGATCGGGCACTGCTGGAAGGCAATCCCCATTCCATCCTGGAGGGTTTGATCCTGGGAGGATATGCGGTCAAGGCCCATGAAGGGTATTTTTATGTGCGCCAGGAATATCCCCTGGCTGTGGAAAATATCCATCTGGCCATCAAACAGGCGGAACATTACGGCCTTCTGGGAGAAAACATCCTGGGCTCCGGTTTTGATTTCAAGGTGATCGTGCACCAGGGGGCCGGGGCGTTCGTGTGCGGGGAGTCCACGGCCCTGATGACCTCTCTGGAAGGCAAGGCCGGCGAACCCCGTCCCAAATATGTGCGGTCCAATGTCAAAGGCTTGTGGGAACGGCCGTCGGTGCTCAACAACGTGGAAACCTGGGCCAACATCCCGCTGATCATCGACAAGGGGGCGGACTGGTTCACCTCGGTGGGCACGGACAGTTCCAAAGGTACCAAGATTTTTTCCCTGGTGGGGAAAATTACCAACACCGGCCTGGTGGAAGTGCCCATGGGCATGACCTTGAAAGAGATTATCTATGATATCGGCGGCGGAATCCCCAACAACAAAAAATTCAAGGCGGTCCAGACCGGCGGGCCGTCCGGAGGGTGTATTCCCGAACACCTGCTGGACCTGCAGGTGGGGTTTGACGAACTCACCAAGGCCGGGTCCATGATGGGGTCCGGGGGCATGATCGTCATGGACGAGGATACCTGCATGGTGGATGTGGCCCGGTATTTCATCGAGTTTCTGACCGATGAGTCCTGCGGCAAGTGCGTGCCCTGCCGGGAAGGGCTTCGCCAGATGCACCGGATATTGACCAACATCACCAGGGGTAAAGGCAAAGAAGGGGACATCGAACTGCTGGAAGAACTGGCGGAAACCGCGGTGGAAGCATCCTTGTGCGCCCTGGGTAAAAGTGCGCCCAACCCGTTTTTAAGCACCCTGAAATATTTCCGTGACGAGTATGAGACCCATATTCATGACAAGAGATGTCCGGCACTGTCCTGCAAGGAACTGATCAGTTTTTACATCGATCCGGACAGGTGCACGGGCTGCGGTACCTGCCGCAAGCAGTGCCCGGCGGATGCCATTGACGGCGACAAGAAACTGATCCATATCATTGATCAGGATAAATGTACCCGGTGCGGCACCTGCTTTGAGGTGTGTCCGCCCAAATTTTTTTCCGTGGTCAAACTGTCGGGTGAACCGGTGCCGGACCCCGTGCCTGAAGAAGAACGAACCATCCGAAAAAAGACAAAAGAGAAAGGCTAGGTCATCATGGGAGATATTCAATTTGAGATCGATGGGCAGACCGTGACCGCGGATCCGGGCATGACCGTTCTGGAAGTGGCGCAGAAACATGGCATTTTTATTCCCACCCTGTGCCATCATGAGAAACTGGAGCCGTTCGGGGGCTGCCGGTTGTGTATCGTGGAGGTGGAAGACCGGGGCTGGACCAAGTATGTGGTATCCTGTGTGTTCCCGGCGGCCAGCGGCATTATCGTCAGAACCCGGTCCGAAAAAGTGGACCGGCTGCGCAAAACCATTCTTGAACTGCTCATGGCCCATGCACCGGATGCGCCGCAACTGGTTGCGCTGGCAAAAGTCTACGGGGCAGACCCCAACCGGTATGAAAGAGACCCCTCTTTCTGCATCCACTGCGGCCTGTGCGTGAGATACTGTGCGGAAGTCGCAGGCAAACACGCCCTGGGGTTCGTGGACAGGGGGATCAACAAGGAGATCAGCTTTGTGCCGGAAATTGCAGCACAATACTGCAATGACTGCAAGGAATGCTTTCCCTTGTGCCCCACCTCCTATCTCCAGGCCGCGTTTGTCTATGCCCAGGCATTGGCATTCCCTGGAGCATAAGCCATGGACTTTTCGCTGAAAAGCAGGTAAAATTAACAGTTGCTTTAAAGCGGTCATGGCAGCAGTTATTTATAATAAAACAGGGCTAAAGGATCAGGAAAAAGGGTGGATATCAAAAAAAGACATACCCAGCAGTTTACGGTGTTTGAATGCAGTACCGACACCTGTGATCCCATCCCCATGGAACTGATCGGGGAAGAGCCCTTTTTGATCCGCATCGAGGACCACCCCTATTCAGTGGTGATGCGGACCCCGGGAAATGAGATCTGGCATGGGGCCGGGTTCTGTCTGGGGGAAGGTCTGGTGAACCGGCCCGAGGATATTCGAACCATCGGGTATGATGTCAACCTGGATCCCAATGTCATCGATATCTGGCTGACTCCGGAACGGCGGAAAAAGGTGGGTCATCTGCTCAAGCGAAAGGGGTTTGTGAGCCAGACCAGCTGCGGTATCTGCGGCAAGGAGATGCTCAAAGACATCCAGTCTTCGGTGCAGCCTGCCCCGGACGGATTCAAGCTGTCCCTGGACCGGGCCATGGCCTGTATCCAAGCCCTGTCCAAAAATCAGAGATTCTACCAGCGGACCCGGGGGTCGCACGCAGCCCTGCTGTTCGGCGCTGACGGGGAGACTCTGGCGTTTGCCGAAGATGTCGGCCGCCACAACGGCCTGGACAAGGCCGTAGGCAAGGCCTTTCTGGATCATGCCCTGAACCGGGCCCGTATTCTGGTGCTGTCATCCCGGATCAGTTATGAACTGGTCCAAAAGGCGGCCCGTGCGCAGATTCCGGTGATCATTTCCAATTCCCGGCCTACGGCCCTGGCGGCGTCAATGGGAAAATCATTGAACATGACCCTGGCGTTTCCTGCCGGGGAAGACCAGATCATGGTGGTGTGCGGTGAACACCGTTTTATCCAAAGCAGTAATTACATGCGGGGAATCTCCTGAAAATATGGAGAGGTTACCCCCGAATATGATTTAAATAGTGAGGAGGAACCATTGAAAATCTTGACAACTGTAAAGAAAGTCGTTGATGTGGAGTTGAACATCCATGTGGAAAACGGCGCCATTCTGGAAAAAGGCTTGCAGTACGTGATCAATGCCTGGGATGAAAATGGCGTGGAGGCCGCGGTTCAGCTCAAAGAATCCCACAAGGCGGAAACCACCCTGGTATCCCTGGGAAGTGGGGACAATACCGATATCATCCGGAAATGCTATGCCATGGGGATTGACAATGCCATCCACATCGATGATCCGGCCCTGGAAAAAGCCGATTCTCCCACCTTTGCCAGAGTACTCCAGAAAGTCTATGAGGCAGGGGAATATGATCTGGTGATTACCGGCAAGCAGGCCCAGGACACGGACGCCGGCCAGGCCGGTATCATGCTGGCCGAATTCCTGAACATTCCCTGTGTAAGCAATGTGATCAAGATCCAGGTTACCGATGACGCCAATATCCAGGTGTCCCGGCTCGGGGACGCCGGTACGGAAGTGGTGGACGTGACCCTGCCTGCAGTGATCACGGTGAGCGACAGCATCAACGAACCCCGGCTGCCGGCCATGCGGGGCATCATGATGGCCAAGAAGAAAAAGATCAACGTCATGGACCTGGCCGGACTGGGGACTTCGTTTGCAGAAGTGGGGGGAACCGCCCCGAAATCAGAAATCGTGGAATTCCTGCCCACGGAAAAACGAAAAGGCGGACAGAAATTCGAAGGTGATCCGGCAGAAATCACTGCCAAAGTGGTCGATTTGCTGGTGAATGAAGCCAAGGTGTTATAACCCCATATCAACCGTGAAGGATAGTGACGATGACAAATATACTCGTAGTTGCAGATATTAAACAGGGAGAGCTCAAGGGGAGCACTGCCGAACTGTTGTCCAAGGCCCGGGCACTGGGCGCGGATACCGCTGTCGTGGCGGTGGGCAGCCAGGTGAAAGATCTGGCACCCCAGCTGGCGGCAGCCGGATCAGATACCCAGTATATCGTGGATGATCCGGCGCTGGAAATTTTTTCGGCCAAACCGTTTTCCGAAGCCGTTGTCAAGGCGGCCGGTGAATTCAATGCAGACATGGTGTGGTTCGGGTTTTCAGAAACCGGCAAAGCGGCCGCACCCCGGGTGGCGGTGCAGCTGGAAGCCGCCTGTGCCACTGAAATCATCGATGTGACCATTGACGGGGATACCGTTCAGATTATCCGTCCCGCCATTGCCAACAAGGTCCAGCAAAAAGTGAAGGTCAACGCCTCCAAACTGGTGGCAGTGGTGCGCGCTGGTGCGTTCGAGGCAGACCCGGAAGTCACGGGTAAGGAAAATGTAATCACACTGGATCCACCTGAAAAAGACACGGCTGCCAGGGTCAAGGAGTTGATTTCAGATGCATCCGGTGAAATCGATCTGACCGATGCGGATATTGTCGTGTCTGTGGGCCGGGGGGCAAAAGATCAGACCGGTGTCGATATGGTCAAGGCACTGGCGGATGATCTGGCTGCCGGATTCGGCTCGTCCCGGGCCATGGTGGATGCCGGGTTGATGGCGCACAACAAGCAGGTGGGACAGACCGGGAAAATCGTGGCCCCTTCCCTGTATATTGCGGTGGGAATTTCCGGAGCGATCCAGCACCTGGCGGGCATGAACGGCTCCAAGGTGATCCTGGCGGTGAACAAGGATCCGGAAGCACCGATTTTCAATGTGGCCGATTTTGGGATTGTCGGGGACCTCTTTGATGTGGTACCTTTACTGAAGGAAGAAATTAAAAAGATACGGGCATAGCCGCCTGCAACCCTGAAAATTTGTATTTGAGGTAGATATGAGTCCCCTGTTCATGACCCTTTTGCTTGTGGTGGGCCTGGGTATTTTCGCCAGGACCATGTATCAGAGAATCCTTTTGCTGACGGCCCTGGAGCCGGCCGACCGGTTCAACCGGATCAAGGACCGGCTCAAGAACCTGGTGGTCATCGCTATCGGGCAGAAACGCCTGGTGGGACGGAAAAAGGAACGGGCATCCGGTATTATGCATGCCCTGATTTTCTGGGGGTTCTGTATCCTGCTTATCCGGTCCATCACCCTTTACGGCGAGGGGTATGTCCATGGATTTCAGCTTCCGCTGCTGGGAGAATCCTCTATTCTGGGATATCTGTACATCGCTTTGAAAGATATCATGGAAGGGGTGGTTCTGATCATGGTGATCTGGGCGTTTTACCGGCGCCTGGTGGTCAAGCCGCCCCGGCTCCACAACACCTGGGAAGCCTATCTGGTTCTGGGCATGATCGGGGTGCTGATGATATCGGACCTGCTGTATGACGGGGCCCGGTTCAACCTGATCGCCTTCCATGGAAATCCGGGGAACCTTCACTATTTCAACAACCCGACCTTCGGGCACGAGTTTATCTGGACCCCGGTGACCATTCTGGCGGGCAACGTGATCTCCGGATTTTCCACCGTGGGCATGGAAAGGGTCATGGGCCTGATGTTCTGGATCCATATCATCACCCAGCTGACATTTTTAAACATTCTGCCCCTGGGCAAGCACTTTCATGTCATTACCTCTTTGCCCAACGTGTTCCTCAAAAGCCTGGACTATCCCCATGACAAGATCAAACTGCTGGATCTCGAGGATGAATCTGTGTGGGAAGAAGAAACCCTGGGCGTCAATCACCTGTACCAGCTCAACTGGAAACAGGGGCTTGACCTTTACACCTGTACCGAGTGCGGCCGGTGTAAAGAGGTGTGTCCCACCTATGTCACGGACAAGCCGCTGAACCTGCATGATTTCAACGACACCCTCAAGGCCGAACTGTATGCCAATGCCGATAATCTGATCCAGCGGGCAAAACTGGCGAAAACCCTGACCGGGGATGCCGAGGCCGATGCCAAGACCAAGGAAAAGATGGCGGTGTTCAAGCCGGAAAAAGCCCTGGTCGGAGAAGTGATCGCTCTGGATACGTTGTGGGCCTGCACCACCTGCCGGGCATGTGAACAGGTGTGCCCGGTGACCATCGAGCAGGTGCCCCGGATCATTGCCATGCGCCAGGGCCAGACCCTGATGCAGGGAGAATATCCCCAGGAACTCAATACCGCGTTCAAGGGCCTGGAGCGCAACGGCAACCCCTGGGGCATCGGCTATGACAAGCGGGCCGACTGGGCCGAGGGTCTGGATGTCAAGCTAATGGCCGATCATCCGGAGGCGGAATACCTGCTGTGGGTGGGATGTGCCGGATCCTTTGATGATCGGACCCAGAAGGTTTCCAAGGCCCTCGTGAAGATACTGAAAGCGGCCGATGTGGATTTCGCCATTCTGGGAACCGAGGAAAAATGTACCGGTGACTTTGCCCGCCGGGCCGGTAACGAGATGATGTATCAGATGATGGCCACTGAAAACATCGAGGTGCTCAACGGATACAACGTGAAAAAGATCATTGCGGCCTGCCCCCACTGCCTGAACACCCTCAGGCATGATTATCCCCAGCTGGGCGGGCATTATGAAGTGTTTCATCACAGTGATTTCATCAACCAGCTCATCGCCGGCGGAAAAATTCGGGTGAAAAAATCATTGGCCGGCACACTTACCTATCATGACCCCTGCTATCTGGGCCGGTACAACGAGATCTACGATGCACCTCGATCTGTATTGAATACCCTGGCCAGCCAGGGCCTGAACGAACTGCCGCGCCATGGCACGGAAAGTTTCTGCTGCGGCGCCGGTGGCGGCCGCATGTGGATGGAAGAAACCATCGGTACCCGCATCAATGTGGAACGGTCCAGAGAGATCGTGGCTGAAAAGGCAGAAACTGTGGCGGTGGGCTGCCCCTTCTGTCTGACCATGATCGAGGACGGCATGAAGGAACTCAACAAGGACGAGGAAATCAAGACCCGGGATATTGCTGAACTGGTGGCGGAGCATCTCGCTTAGGAAGCCGGGACAGTCAGACTGACAGATAAAAAATAAACAATATAAAAGATAATTCATGGAAAGCACAGGCAAAACAAAGATGGAAAACCCGTCTTTGTTTTGCCTGTATTTGTATCCAGGGAGGTATCCATGCAGTATCATATGCCATCAAAACTGTATTTTGGACCAGGACAGATCCAGAATCTTGCAACGGTTGTTACGGCGAAAAATCCGGTCCTGGTGACGGACAAGGGCGTGGTACGGGCCGGACTTGCTGCGCAGGTACTGGATCAGCTGGGAAAAATGGCGGTATTTGACAGCATCGAAGCAAACCCCAAATCCGATACCATCAACAAAATCGCCGCAGAACTGCGGCAGCTTGCACCGGATCTGGTGATCGGCCTGGGGGGCGGCAGCCCTCTGGATGCGGGAAAAGCCCTGTCCCTGCTGGCCACCAATCCGGGAAATATTCAGGATTATGAAGGCAGAGAAAAATATGCAGTTGATCCCCTGCCGTTTGTGGCCATTCCCACCACCTGCGGTACCGGATCAGAGGTCACATGGGTAGCGGTGATAACCGATGTGGACCGCAGATTCAAGATGAGCATCAAGGGGCCGAAGCTGTATCCGGCTGTATCCATTGTTGATCCGGATCTTATCGCAACTCTGCCTGCACCCATGATTGCAGCCACCGGCCTGGATGCGTTGACCCATGCTGTGGAAGCTTATCTGGCAAAGCCTGCCACCCTGATCACCGATACCCATGCAGTAAAGGCGGTGAAGCTGATCCTGGGATCCATTGAAAAGGCCTTTGCCGACATCCAGAACAATGCCAGGCAAAGAGAAGATCTCATGTACGGTTCCATGGTGGCCGGTCTGGCATTCGGAAATGCCGATGTCACGTCGGTGCACTGTATTTCCGAGTCCATCGGTGCCCTGTATGATATCCCCCATGGGGTGGCCAATGCCATGTTTTTGCCTCACGTTCTGGAGTACAATCTGCCGGCCTGCACCCGGAAAATGGCAGCTCTGGCCCGGACCACTGGCATTGGTGCCGCATCCGATGACCAGGCAGCAAAAATCTTCATCCAGAGAATAAAAGACCTGTCCAAGGCCCTGGAGATTCCATCGTTTTCTGATCTGAATATCGGATCTGACCAGTTCTCCCTGATTGCCGACATGTCCTTTAAGAACAATTCCAATGCATCCAATCCCAGGGACCTGGATTCTGCCGACTACTGGAACATCTTGGAAGCCGCCCTTGGGGCCTGACTCTTTCGGGAGCACACAGCAAAGGAAAAGGTATGGATTTTAATCCCTGCATGAAACATCAACTCATACGCAAGACTGTGCAGGAATTTGCTGAAAGCGAAATCCGGCCTCTGGCTGCGGAAATGGACAAGGCACCGGGATTCCCGGATGATCTCATGGAAAAGATGAAACCGCTGCATTATTTCGGGCTGCAGGTGCCGGTGCATCTGGGCGGGGCCGGCCTGGACAGTATCAGCTATGCCATCGTGATCGAGGAAATCTCCCGGGTCTCCGCCGCTCTGGGATTGTGCATTACAGTCCACAACAGCGTGGGCATCTATCCGATCCTCCGGTTCGGCACCAGAGAACAGCAGCAGCAGTTTGTGCCGCCCATGGCCGCCGGGGAGCGGATCGGCGCTTTCTGTCTCACCGAAGCCAATGCGGGTTCCGATGCCGGCGGCGTGGAAACCGTGGCCCGAAAAACCGACCACGGCTTTGTTATCAACGGCACCAAGATTTTTGTGACCAATGGAGGTATCTGCGGGACTATCCTGGTTTTTGCCGTCTCAGACACCGATCCGGGTCAGTCCAGTGTGTTTATCGTGGAAAAGCACACACCCGGGTTCAGCGTGGGCGAGATCGAAGATCTGTGCGGTATGCGGGCCAACCCGGTAGCGTCCCTGTTTTTCGAGGACTGTGCAATTCCGGCGGACCATTGCCTTGGAACTGTGGGCCAGGGGTTGAAAATCGGGCTTACGGCGCTGGATACCGGCCGCATCGGCATTGCTGCCCAGGCTTTGGGCATTGCCCAGGCCGCATTCGAAGAATCAGTGTCCTATGCCAAAGCCCGGCAGCAGTTCAAACAGCCCATTTCCCGGTTTCAGACTATCCAGAACTATCTGGCGGACATGGCAGTTCAAATCGATGCCTCCCGGCTGCTGCTTCATCGGGCCGCCTCCCTCAAGGACAAAGGCCGGCCGTTTTCCGCCCAGGCCGCCATGGCCAAACTGCACTGCAGCACCACCGCAAGGACGGTGACCGATCTGGCGGTACAGATCCACGGCGGATACGGCTACAGCAAAGAGTATGACGTGGAGCGGTATTTCAGGGATGCCAAGGTCACTGAAATTTATGAAGGCACCAGTGAAATCCAGCGGATGGTCATTGCCAGGGATATCCTGACCCGTCCTACCTGATTCTTTGGAACAACACCTGAAGGGAGTGTCATGTTACATATCATTGTGTGCATCAAACAGGTTCCTATGGTATCGGAACTGCCCTGGGATGCCAAAACCGGCACCCTGAAACGGGAAACCGCACAGGGCATGATGGATCCGTCATCCCGGCGGGCCCTGGAAGCCGCATTGCAGATAAAGGCGGACCCGGCATCCGGGCCGGTCCGGATCACGGTCGTGTCCATGGGGCCTCCCATGGCCAAAGAGGTGCTGTATGAGGCCCGGGCCCTGGGCGCGGACCAGGGTGTGCTGCTGACGGATTCCTGCATGGCAGGGGCGGACACCTGCATGACCGCCATGATCCTGGGGGCATTCATCAGAAACCATTGTCCGGATGCCGGTCTGATCCTGTGCGGGTCCATGTCCAGCGACAGTGAGACCGCCCAGGTGGGACCTCAGCTGGCGGAGGAGCTGGACATCCCGGCCATCGGATATGCAAGACGTCTGGAGCTGGGTTGCCGCTGCATCCGGGTGGCACGGCATGTGGATGATTTCATGGAATTGATGGAGATGGACCTGCCGGGTCTGGTCACCATTGACCATGCTGCTGAATCGGATCGATATGCCCCCCGGTATGTGACGCTGGGCGGCGTGGAAGCGGCATTCAACACCGGCGGCATTCAGGTGATGGACGGGCGCGCCCTGGGACTCGAAAAAGAGTTCAACGCCCTGAAAGCGTCACCCACAAAAATCATGGAAGTGTATTCTCCGTTGACTCAAAAGGAGGGCCGGGTGTTGACCGGTGCCGTGAAAAAAATGGTGGATACCCTGTTTGATGATTACGGCAAAATTATTTCCAGTGCCATGGGAAAAGACCTGAAAACCCATGATCATGAAGAGGACTTATGAGCGCGGAAAAACAGATCTGGGTATGGGCGGATTACAGAAATTATTTCCAGAGCCGCGTCACTCTCCAGATCCTGGCCCGGGCCACTGAACTGGCCAGAAAAAATGATGCCGTGGTGTGTGCCGTGGTGTTCGGAGACCGTGTGGATGAGTATGTGACCGAATATATCGCCCATGGCGCACAAAAAGTCTATGTCACGGATGATCCGTTCCTGAAAACCTATAACGTGGAATCCTATGCGTTTTTACTGTCCGCGCTGGTCCGGCGGTTCCAGCCGGAAACCCTGCTTGTCGGTGCCACCCGCTTTGGACAGGAGATCGCCCCCCGTGTGGCCAGACAGCTGAACACCGGTTTGACTGCGGATTGCATTGACTTGGATATGGATGACAAAGATCGCCTGGTGCAGATCGCCCCTTCCTTTGGCGGCAACCTTGTTGCAAAAATCATCACGCCGAAGGCACGGCCTCAGATGGCCACCATCCGGCCCGGTACGTTTCAGGAGCTGCCCCATGACGATGATGCAACAGGCGAGGTGATTTCTGTTGCTTTGCCGGACAATATGCCGGCGCCCCGGGTCCGGTGTCTGAAATCAGAGCTTCAGCCGGTCCATGCCCGGAAAATCGAAACCGCGGATATTGTGATCACCGGCGGTCGGGGTATGGGATCCAAGGGCAAGTTCAAAAAGCTGTTTGATCTGGCGGAACTTCTCAACGCGGAAGTCGGCGCCACCCGCCCGGTGGTCTATGCCAACTGGGTGTCCCATGACTCCCTGGTGGGGCAGGCGGGCAAACATATCCGTCCCAAGGTGCTGTTTTCCTTCGGCATCAGCGGTGCCATTCAGCATACGGCCGCCCTGGCCGATGCCCGGTTCATCGTGGCGGTGAACAAAAACCCCAACGCCACCATGATGAAATTGGCGGACGTGGCCCTGGTGGCGGATGCCAACCAGGTCTGTACCGGCATCATCCGGGCCGTCAAAGAGCGGATCAGGGACTGACGGCCGCGCATATCTTTTCCCACCTCTTTGGTGGTGAAGATGGTTAGAACTTCATGGACGGTTTGATCGATAAAAACTGCCAGTTACATCTTCAGATAAGGGATGTCGACTTCAGTCGGGATGGCAATAGTTTCAAGATGGGGAACACATCCAAAAACTTTACCATGAAATAGAGAAAAAGGGGCATTGTGTTTATTAATTTTTTTATGGTTTACTGTTTTCCGGATTATGTTTATCTTTTAAAAAAAATAACCGGTATTGAGCAGTAAAATTATGAAAATGCCAAGATCTCAAAAAGACGATTTCGAAAAAGTACTTGATATTTTAGAATATAAAATATTGTCAGGTCTCTTGAACCCGCGGGAAAGACTCATTGAAAGAGAACTTGCAGAAGAATATAAAATCAGCACCGGAACAGTGAGAAAAGTTCTTAAGGAACTTACCGTAAAAAATCTTATCATCCACATGCCCCACCGGGGTGCTGTTGTGGCTGAGCCAACACGCAAGGAAGCGGAAGATATTTTTCATACACGGATACTTCTGGAAAGCCATGCCCTGGAATTTGTGGCGCGCAATATGACAAAAACCAGGCTCAAGAAGATTGAAACCTATGAAACCGCATTTGAAAAAAAATTACAATCCCAGAACCTGAGAGGAATTCTTAAATATAACCGGTTGTTCCATCAGTCCATATTTGAAACCTGCGGGAATGTGATTGTTTCAGAGATGATTGACCAACTGCGAAACCGTTCCAGGATCTGGTATCACTATATTCGCGGCGATGCCCGGCATCGGGAAAAAAGTATCCAGGAGCACCGGGATATGATTGATTGTCTTCGAGCCGGAAATGCGGATAAACTCAAAACGGTCAATAAAACCCACCTGAAATCAGGCTATAAAAGCTATACAGTCCATTTGCCATTGATGGAATAAGGGCGATTTTTTTTGTTGACAATGCATGAGGGTCGGCATATGGTTAAAAATATTATTAATGATATTATTAATAATTTGACGACATAAATTCATTATTATCAATAATTTTTGTTAGTTATTTTTATAGCATTTTATTCGGTTGGGGGAAAATTAATGTTAGAAGAACGGATTGAAACAGATGTCTTGTGCATCGGTGGGGGCATAGCCGGTCTTATGGCAGCTATCCGCGCTGCAGAAGCAGGCGCCAGTGTAGTGGTCGCTGAAAAGGGAAATGTGGAATACAGCGGGTGCGGCCGCATGGGAAATGACCATTTTGAAACCCATATACCTGAAGTTCATGGTCCTGACCGTGAGGCATGGATAGAAGAACTGCTGCGAACGGCCAAAGGAGAGATCCTTATCGGCAAAGATCTGCTCAGAGCACAGTTTCTGCGGGCATATGATATTGTAAAACTGTGGGATGACTGGGGGATTCCCATGAAATACAAAGGCAGATGGGAATTTTCCGGGCATTCGTTTCCAGGCAGGCCCATGACCCATGTAAAATATGAAGGACGGTTCCAGAAAAAAATTCTGGCAAAAGAAGCCCGAAAACGCGGTGTGACCATTGTCAACCGGGTGATGATGCGAGACCTTGTCTGTAATTGCGGCCGGGTTATTGGCGCTGTAGGTACGCATACCCGGGAGGACAAGCTTTTTGTGTTTGAGGCAAAGGCAGTGGTCCTGGGTACGGGAAAATGCTCCCGCCTTTATCCACCACTGACCCCTGGCTGGCTGTCCAATGATCCCCATGGCGGTTCTCAGTCCGGGGATGGCAGGGCAATGGCCTATCGGGCCGGGGCCATGCTGCAGAATCTGGAAATGGCCCAACGCCATATCGGGCCCAAATATTTTACGCGCTTTGGCCAAGCTACCTGGGTAGGGGTTGTAAAAGACTGGGACGGCAGACCGGCCGGCACCTTTGTGAGCAAACCGGATCGCCGGTATGGCGACATGATATGTGAGGTGAACAAACTGGCTCCCGAACAATATACCAATACCGGGAAAGGCCCGCTTTACATGGACTGCACTGATATCACGGAAGAAGACCATGCCTATATGATGCACTGGATGGAAAATGAAGGATATACTGCCATGACCGAATATATGGCGGCAGAGGGAATTGATTTTAAGAAACATCCTATTGAGTTTGCCACCTATCCCTTGCGGGGCGGCGGACTGATCGTGGCCGACGGGAATGCAAAGACCTCTCTGGATGGATTGTATGCAGCAGGTGATGAGGCTTTTGGCGACATATCCGCAGCTGCCACCTTCGGGTATATCAGCGGAGAAAACGCTGCTGCCTATGCCCGGGTTATAGGAAAGAAAAATATTGAAAAAGACAATCCGGTCATCACTGAAACCCGGCGCATAATAGATGATATCAGAGGGCATGAAAACGGGCCGGACTGGGAAGAGACAAGCGTTGCGCTCCAGCAGACCATGTCCGATTATGGCGGCAAAGTCCGGAACGCTGCACTCCTCAAACAGGGGCTCCAACATCTGAGACGTATCCGCAGCAAAGCCCGTAACACCCTGATGGCCAAAAATCCCCATGAAACTGCGCGATGCCTGGAAGTGCTCAATCTTTTGGAACTTGGGGAGCTGACTTTTCTGATGGCCCTCAACAGGAAAGAGACCCGCGGCCTTCACAACCGGCCGGATTATCCGTTTACAGATCCGACACTTAATCAGGCACAGGTCATCCGGAAAATTGAAGACAAAGCCATTTTAGATTGGAAACCATATTAAAAGAGGAACAGTATGCCACCTGTAATTGATTCAGAAACCTGTATAAAATGCAGTAAATGTGTAGAAATATGCTCTGAAGATGTGTTTTACGGATCAAAAAAAGGAGAGGTGCCCACAGTGACCTATCCCAGAGAGTGTGTTCATTTTAATGGCTGCGTGTCTGTATGCCCGGTTCCCGGCGCAATACGGCTTCGCATTCCCCTCCCCATGCAACTGGTTTACAGGGAAGCGGAACCGACGTCCTGACATACAGTTGGTAGGTTTTGGTTATTTACGCTTTTTAAAGGAGACAGAAAATGAAAAAGGCTCTGATTGTATTAATTACTGCATGTATGATGCTGATGCCTGTTTCGGGCTTTGCGGAAAACTGGAGTCCGTCCGGGACGATCAAGTTGCAGGTTGGTTTTGCTGCCGGGGGGTCAACAGACATTCTGGGTCGCTTGATTGCGGCCCGTGTGGAGGAAGATACCGGGTGGAATATTATTGTTGAAAATAAACCCGGGGGCGGGGGTGTTGCCATGCTTTCCACCCTTATAGGGCAAAAACCGGATGGACTGACACTTGGATTGTGTGTCAATGTTCCTATTCTCATCAGCCTGGCTCTGCGGGGAGAAACCTTGCCTTTTAAAATTAACAGTTTCGATTATATCGGTACCATTACAAAAGCGGAAAATGCCTTGGTGGCCAGGGTAGATGCACCGTTTGACAATTTTGTGGAATTTCTGGATTATGTGAAAAAACAAGGCAGTGTTGCCGTGGGATATGATGCCAACCCCCAGCAGATGGTACTCAATGCCGTGAGCAACCAGGCCGGGGTGAAATTCAAACAGATCGGGCACAAAAGCGGTGCGGAACAGATACAGAATCTTCTGGGGGGCCATATTGTCCTGGCCTGCCTTTCCGGTGAGCACATCAAGTATCTTGAAAGCGGTGATTTGAAAATGATAGGGGTTTATAATAAGGAACGCCACGCCCATGCGCCTGAGGTGAAAACGCTGCTTGAGGATGGCTATGATTATTATATTGATCCCTATTATTATATTGCCGCACCCAAGGGGCTGCCAGACAATGTGAAGACCACTTTGGCACAGGTATTTGACAATGCCATTAACTCTGAAAAAGTTGCCGAATCTCTGTCTGATACATTAAAGGCCAAGCCCCATAATCTGGGCCCGGAGGAAACAAGAAAAATGTTGACTGACGGGGAAAATGATATCAAGTTTCTCATAGAAGCCGCCAAGTAGCCTAAACCAGTGTGATCCCGCAATGGACATCGCGGGATCCACACCCTTATGGATGCCCAAATGATGCTCAACCGCTTTTCAGGACTTGTTGTCGCTGTTATGGGGGCGGTTCTGGTTTTCTGGATCATTCCCTGGCAGACAGAATCGGTAAATGCCGGCTGGCTGAAACCAGCCACCCTGCCAAGGATTATCGCTATCATCATTTTTTTGACAGGTGCTATTCAGTTTGTGTTTCCCACCGGGAGTGCAGCGTTTGATTTGGCATCGTCTTTGCGCATTGGTTTGTTTTTTTTGATTGCGCTTGCCGGAATTTATCTCATGGAAATTGTGGGCTTTGTTTTTGTCGCCCCGGTCTTGATTCTGGTCATCATGATATTGATCAAAGAACGCAGATTGCTCTGGCTTGTTTCAGGTATTTTTCTACTACCGGCCGCCATATGGTTCTGTGTCGATTTTCTGCTCGACAAACCCCTTCCCTAAAAGAGGCATATAATTATGATTGATGTGGGGATAATACTTTCCGGGTTTGCGGATGCATTAACTCTGTACAATCTGGGTTTTGTGTTTTTCGGGGTTGTTCTCGGCCAGCTGGTGGGGGCGATACCCGGGATCGGGCCGGTAACCGCCATGGCCATAGCGATTCCGTTCACCTTTACACTGGACACCCTACCAGCCATTGCTTTTCTGGTCGGGATCAATAAAGGTGGCCTTATCGGTGGTGCAGTGCCTGCCATATTGATCAATACACCCGGGACACCTGATGCGGCAGCCACAACCCTGGACGGCTATCCCATGACCCTGAAGGGAAAACCCGAAAAAGCCTTGAAAATGGCACTGTATTCATCAATCACCGGAGACGCGTTCAGTGATGTGGTGTTGATTACCGTGGCCCCTATAATCGCCGTCTTTGCACTGAAAATGGGGCCTATTGAAATTCTGGCTTTGATGATTTTTGCGTTTTCCATTATTGCAGCGCTTGTGGGTGATTCTCTGCCAAAAGGTATTGCCGCTGCTGCCCTGGGATTGTTTTTTGCCACTGTGGGTCTGGACCCGGAAAAAAGCACCCCCAGGTTCATTTTCGGTCACTTTGAGCTTTACGAAGGGCTGCCCCTTGTGTCGGTAGCACTGGGGATGCTGGCCATGGCCGAAATCTTACGCCGGCTGTCAATGATACACGGCAACAGCGGTGCTGCCGTAAAAATATCCAAAAATCAGAAAAAAGCAGACCGCCGGATCAGCTGGGTCGAATACTGGGCCTGTCGGTATACCATGCTTCGGGGGGCGTTGATGGGCACGGTGTTCGGCGCGATTCCCGGACTTGACTCCTCTGCTGCCGCTTTTATGAATTATGCCACAGTCAAGCAGACATCCAAAGACCCGGATAGCTTTGGCAAAGGAAATATTCATGGCGTTGCTGCCACCGAATCAGCCAACAGCAGTGTCTCCGGAGCCAACTATATCCCGATGCTTACACTGGGGATACCGGGAAATATTGCAGCCGCACTGATTATTACCGCCCTGATGATCCACGGCATTCAACCGGGACCACTGCTTTTCCAGGAACAGGGACAACTGATTTACAGTCTTTTCGGTGCGTTTTTAATGGCCAACGTGGTGAATCTTTTTACCGGACTCCTGGGACTGCGCCTGTGGGCAAAATTGATTGCCGCACCGGAATCGTTTGTTTTTTCAACAGCCCTGCTTTTGTGTATTGTTGGTGTTTATATCTCTACCGGCGGGCTGTTCGGGGTGTGGGTCATGTTCTTTTTTGCCGCACTTGGATATTTTATGCAGGCGTTCGGGTATTCTGTTATTGTATTTATTATCGCATTTTTTCTCGGAGAAAGATTTGAACTGTCCTTATCGCAAACATTGAACCTGATTGATGGTAATTTCTGGATATTGCTGACCCGGCCAGTTGCGGTGATCCTGTTTGTAATGGCCATTGTGACGGCCTACTGGTTCGGGATTCGGCCGATTAGGAAAAAAAGAGGTCAGTGATATTTTCTTTTTTCAGCTTGTATGCTGCCTGCCGCAAAACAGTAAAGCCGGTCAAACATTCACAGGTCCTGCCGGGCTTCTGATATGTTGCAGGGGATGCCCCTGAAACAGGCAGACCCGATTTCCGGGCTGAACGGTCCGTCATCAGAAGTCAGCATGTTGATATTGGCTTTCTGCCAGTTCTGAGGACACATGTCTGCTTCAGGAAACCACCAGCCAAAATCGGCCAGCAGGACATCCGGCCTGATATCTGTTGTCAGAATTGCCGTCTGGGTTATTTTCCCCTGGGCGGTACTGATGTCCATAAGATCGCCATCGCTGATATTGAACTGACGTGCGGTGTGCGGATGCAGCCGGGCGCCGGGTACAGGGTGACCGGACCGCAGTCTTTTGAGCTGGCGGTAGTCTGAATGCCTGAAAAACATGGATTTACTGCAGGTTAACAACAGGGGGAATCGGCTGGAGCGCCTGAAGGGGGGAATGTATTCCGGCAGAGGCGGCAGGCCGGCATTCAGCAACTGCTGTGAATACAATTCCACTTTTCCGGATGGTGTTGAAAATCCATGAGCACGGTATTTCAGGAACTCTTTGCGGCCTTTAAGTGTCTGAACCTTTTTGAGTGCCTCAAATGTCAGACCGGCCGGTTCCAGAACTATATTTAGAAAATCATGGATGTTTTTATAAAACAGGTGCCCCAGCCCCATCTGGATTGCCAGGCGGGTGGTGATCTCAAAGTCAGATAAGGCACCGTCCATATGAATCGTTTTTTGTTGAAGCCCGGCATATGAATAGTAGGGCGGTACAATGATGCTATCATATTCCAGAAAAGTGGCAGGGGGAAGGATGATATCGGCAAAGGATGCTGTTGGTGTCATGAACCGGTCAGATACGGCCAGAAAATTTACTTTTTCCAGTGCATGGGCCGTATTTTTTGAATTGCTGAAGGTCAAAACAGGATTGGATCCACAGATATAGAGCGTGTCAATGGGATATGGCCTTCCGGTATTGATGGCAGTAACAATATCCGCCGGGAGCACCCGGTTGAATGCAGGCAGATGGTTTCGGAATGCACTGACACTGCGGTTTTTTATTTCCGGAGGGACCATGTCTGACAAGGTCAGCCGGGAACTGCTGCTGTGGGGTATTGGATACAAAGGGGCAAGATCAGATCCTGGTTTATCCAGGTTGCCGGTCAGTGCCCGTAAAATGGATATGGCCCTGGCAGTGGCAACGCTGTTGGGACCGTGTTCTATGGCATTGCCCCATTGTATGACAGCTTTGGGCGCGGTTGCGTATGTCCTTGCTGTGGTGAGTATGGCTGTTTCAGAAAGGCCAGTCTCTGCTGCTACGGTGGTAATGGGATAGTTGGCAGCGTGGTACTTCAGCTTGTCAAATCCAATGCACCACTGGTCTACAAAGGCCTTATCATATAAAGTATCTGAGATGATGATATGGATGAGTCCCATGGCCAGCATCAGGTCTGTACCGGGCCGTATGGGCAGGTGAAGCCATCCTTTTTTGGCTGCAAGGGTTTTGAAAGGATCGATTACGATACACCGGCTGCCGTTTTTGATGGCATTTAGCAGCCATTTATGTTCCGTGTGACGGGTTTTGGACAGGTTTGCTCCCCATACCAGTATACAGTCAGGCTGCCCTTCATAATCCGGCACAGGGAAAAAACCATGGGTGAGCTGTCCGGCGAACATTCGTGGCAAAAAACATACATACCCGGAGGTGGCCAGGTTGGGTGTCTGAAGTGCATTGGCCAGCCGCTCGGTATAGACATCGATAAGTCCCTTGGCAGTTCCCAGAATGACAGCCACGGCCTGGGATCCCTGTTTTTTCCTGCATCGGTTCAGATGAAAGGCCGTGTATTCAATGGCCTCGTCCCAGGAAATCCGGTGCCATTTGCCCTGGCCTCTGGCCCCAGCCCTTTTTAAGGGATATATCAGCCGCTGGGGATGATAGACCAGGTCTACGGCAGTTTTTGCTTTGGGGCAAAGACTTCCCTTGTTCACAGGACTTTGGGGATCTCCCGTAATGGTGGTAATCCGGTTGTTTTTAACATGGACCAGGATGCCGCAGCATGAAAAACACATGCCGCATGTGCTCCGAATGATGGTATCTGCAGGTTGTTTCATATTCATTCGTTATTGGTATCTTTTTTATAAAAAATTCAGTTGAAAGCTCATGAAAAAATACTGGCTTTTTTATACACCTGATCAATTTTTGAAAAAATTTTTTCCCAGGTATAGGGAAAGCTTTTGGTGCAGGCATAGTCCCAGTCCGGCTCGGCAAGGGTCTGGACATCATGGATGGTTTGTTCCAGAACTGCCGCCAGGCGGTCTTCCAGCTCCGGCATGTCCGCTTTGAACGGGGTGTCGATGGTTTCAAGGGGAGGCAGTTCCAGCAACCGGACCATGGGGTTGTCATCGCCTGCCAGCAGCTCCATTACCCCGGGCAGGGCCGTGGTGACCAGCCGGCATCCGCAGGCCAGTGCCTCCATCAGTACCAGGGGCAGCCCTTCATAAAACGAGGGCAGCACAAACACATGGGCGTTTCGCAAAAGTCTGCCCAGATCCTCATGGCTCAACGGCCCGTGATAGATCACTTTTTCTTTTAACATGCCGGCCAGTGACAGGCACCGGGCCTTTTCCCGGTCACTGCTGTTACCCGCCAGGTGCAACCGGAAGGGCAGATGCCGGATTTTCGCGAGACTGTTGAGCAGCCAGGGAACGCCCTTGGCCGCACTGAGTTTGCCTGCATAGACCAGATCCACCACCCCGTCGAAGGCTTTGGGGGCATGAAAGAAACAGGCATCATTATATCCGCCGCTCACCACATGAATGGATTGGGGATCCGTGCCGATGGCGCGGACAATCTCCTGTTTCTGGCTCTGACTCAAGGCGATGACATGGTCGAGTTGACTCAGGTCTGTCGTGATCCGGCCGCTGATTTCCGGACACAGCACATGCTGGCGCAGGCAGGTGCCGTGACAGGAGGTGACCATGGGAATGCCGGTGCTGAGGCGCCGGGCAATGGCGGACACGATCCAGAGATGATGGGTATGAATGATATCGGGCTTAAACCGGTTGATGGCCTGCCGGATCTTTGTTTCAAACGCCTGGTGATAGGCGGTCAGTTCATGCCGGCGCAAGGTGGCAAACACCCGGCTTTCATAAGGCATGACATCGCTCATGCCGGGAATGGGGAAATCCAGGTCTTTGCCGTCAAAACGGACAAATGCGCAATGATCAGCTGCCATGAGCCCCGGGGGCAGTGTAAAGTCCCCCTGGACCCCGGCCACCAGGAAATTGTCATACCCTTTGTTGCGGCTGTGGGCGATGATTTGCTGGATAAATTTGCCGCTGCCGGTAAAATCCGGGGCCTGGCTGATGACGTGAAGGATTTTCATCTCAATCCAGACTCAGGCCCGCCTTGCACCGGTTGCACCGCACCACCCCCCTGAAGACCTTGTGGCCGCATTCCGGGCAGAAATACCGGTCCTCTTCATCCTGCATCCACTGCTGTGTACCGATTTCCCGTCTCAGCGGCGTACAGCGAAGGATGACCTTTTTCCCTACGATCATGGGAAATTCATCGATGAAACGGCAGGGAAACTCATCGCATTCATGACATCCGGCAATGCCCTTTGCCATGGTGCACTCCCGGATATCACACTGCTGACAGTGCATGAACCGGTTGTCGGACAGGCAGCCCTCGCAATGGATGTCCTGCGTGGTGAGGGTGTCACAGTTGGGCAGAATACCTTTACCGGGCACATCTCCCTTGTAGAGGGCCACCAGTCGTTTTTTGAACTTTTCGTTGTTGTCTCTGTGGGCGATGAGAATGGCACATACGCCGCAGTAAAGCCCGCAGGGGGATGCATATTCCGGCCGTGTCATGGCTGACCTCCCTGGAAAAGGATTGTATGACATACACCTGCTTTCAATGTAGTCGGGCAACCCCTTTAAGTCAACACTTATCCCCACAATATCTCAGTCCGGAGACAGTGACACGCTAAAACAGTGAACGGTACCGGCCATATCCTTCTGCCTGAAGACGGTCTTCGGGGATGAAACGGAGCGCTGCGGAGTTGATGCAGTACCTTCGGCCCGTGGGGGCGGGCCCATCATCAAACACGTGACCCAGATGCGAATTTCCATACCGGCTTCTGACCTCGGTACGGGTCATGAACAGGGACCGGTCTGTTTTTTCTATGACATGATCCGGTTCAAGGGGCCGGGTAAAACTGGGCCAGCCCGTGCCGGACTCAAATTTGTCCGTTGAGGAGAACAAGGGTTCTCCGGACACAATGTCTACGTAAATGCCCGGAGCCTTGTTGTCCCAGTATTCGTTGTTAAACGGGGGTTCGGTGCCGTCTTCCTGTGTCACCTTGTACTGGATCGGGCTGAGCATCTGTCTGATGGTGGTGTCATCGGGTTTTGACCAGCTTGCTGCTTCAGGAGGATGGGCGGGGTTTTCCTGGGCATGCGCAGATACAGGATGTTTCTCAATGGGCCGGTTTTTCCATGTCCGATCCAGAAACTGATCCCGACCTGATCCCAGCCGGTAATACTTGTACTGAATTTTATTCTTCTTGAAATAATCCTGGTGGTAGTCTTCTGCCGGAAAAAAATTTTCGAAGCGGGTGACCGGCGTGACAACGGGTTTGTCAAAAATTCTGGCATCATTCAATGCGTTTCTGGATGCCAGTGCCTGCTTTTTCTGATTTTCACTGTGATAAAAAACTTCCGGGCGGTACTGAGATCCCCGGTCCACAAACTGTCCGTTGGCATCCGTGGGATCGATGTGGCGCCAGAAAATGGTCAACAGGGTGTCGTAGGAGACCTCGTTTGGATCAAAATAAACCTGGACCGCTTCGGCATGGCCGGTGGCGCCGGAAGAAACCGATCCATAGTCCGGGTTCGTGTCATGCCCGCCGGTATATCCGGAGATCACTTTTTTCACCCCTTTGACGGATTCAAAATCCGCTTCAATGCACCAGAAGCAGCCGCCTGCAAAAGTGGCGATTTCCAGTCTGTTTTTGGTGTCGTTTGAAGATCCGGCGGTGGCTGCAAAAGTAAAAACACCCACAAGCAGGACCATGGTGATAAGCATCATTAAAATAAAAATATCTGGTTTCATGACCGTTTCCTTTCAAAATAGACACAGGATTCTAATTAGTATTAATACCTATTATAATCATGCACAAAGAGAAAACAAGTCGGGACCAGAACCTCAGGCCGTTTCATGGTGCAGTGAAAAAGCCGTTGAGCCCGACAGTGGAATGGAAAATTGTAAATTGCAAATAAATTCTTGACATGTAGCTGTAATGTATCTAAATAGTATCTATGTAACAGCTGAATTCGTCAGCTGTTACCGGGATTGCAAACAGGAGTCGGTGGCATTATGGCAAACGAAGATGAAAATCAGGAAGAGACGGAAACTGAATACAAAGAACGAAAGGTGAAATTCGAGATCTACGGCCGGGAGATGATTGAGAAAATAGTGAACTCAAGCGGCAACAGCGGGCGGGTCTACCTGCCCCCTGACTGGATCGGCACAAAAGTCAAAGTGATTAAATGCTAGCAGTGATCCACCCGTTCAACCGAAAAGGTTTCTGAACTGTTTCCGGGTTTCATTCTGAAGGAGAATTCAACACATAGAAAGGAGAAAACAATGGGAAATGTTCCTGAAACCATTCAGACATGGCAAATGATTCAGCCGTTTAAAAAAGATCGGGAAACCGGGGAAGTGACTCCGGGTAAACTGGAAAAAAATCAGATCCCGGTGCCGGAACTGGCCCAGGGGGATGTTTTGGTGGAAGTGGCCGGGTGCGGCATCTGCCATACCGATCTGGGCTATTTCTACCAGGGCGTACCCACGGTGAACAAACCGCCGTTGACCCTGGGTCATGAAATCTCCGGAACCGTCGTGGATGCTGCAGACGATGTCAAGGCGTGGATCGGCAGGGAAGTCATCATTCCGGCGGTCATGCCCTGCCGCAAATGTTATCTGTGCAAGACCGGCCGGGGCAACCGGTGTCTGGACCAGAAAATGCCGGGCAACTCCATGGGGATTTACGGCGGATTCTCATCCCATATTCCGGTACCGGCTATTGATCTGTGTCCGGTCACCAACCGTGGGGATATTCCGCTGGAAAAACTGGCCGTGGTCGCGGATGCCGCCACCACTCCTTTCCAGGCCGCTAAAAGGGCCGATGTGGGCGTGGGCGATCATGCCATCGTCATCGGTGTGGGCGGTGTGGGTCAGTACATGGTCCAGATCCTGAAGGCCCTGGGGTGTGACACAGTTATCGCCGTGGATATCAACCAGGAAAGACTGGACACCATGCTTCAGAACGGTGCGGATTTCGCAGTGAATTCCATGGGCAAATCCCCAAAGGAAGTGTCTGCCGAAATCAAGGGGTATCGCAAGGAAAAAGGCCTGCCCGGGTATGGCTGGAAAATTTTTGAAGTCTCCGGTACCAAACCAGGTCAGGAACTCGGGCTGGCCCTGTTGAGTTTCACCGGCAAGATGATGGTGGTGGGATTCGGTCCCCACAAGGTGGAATATTCCATTTCCCGTCTGATGGCATTTGATGCGGAACTGATTGGTACCTGGGGATGTCTGCCGGAATATTATCCTTCCGTTCTGAGCATGATCACCAGCGGAAAAATCAATTTTGAACCATTTGTTCAGACCCGTCCCATGAGCACCATTGCCGAAAGTTTTGAAGAAGCCCACAAAAAGTCGCCTGATCAGCGTATCGTTCTGGTACCTGATTTTTAATAGTTTAACGGAAAGATTAATAACACAAGGATGAATGTATGAAACTGGAAGGAAAAAAAGCCATTGTCACTGGCGGCAGCCGGGGAATTGGACGAGCCATTGCCTTGCTTTACGCAAAGGAAGGTGCCGATGTTCTGGTCAACTACCATTCCAATGACACGGCAGCCAGAGAAACTGTGGCGGAAATTGAAAAACTGGGCAGAAAAGGGGTGGCTGTGGCCGCAGATGTGGCCTCTTACACCAGTGCCCAGAACATGGTGGAAGAATGCGTCAAGCAGCTGGGAGGCGTGGATATCGTGGTGAACAACGCCGGGGTATCCAAACCGTCCATGCTCTTGAAAATGAAGGAAGAAGACTGGGATGCCATTATTGACATCCATCTCAAGGCCGCGTTCAACACCACCCAGGCGGCAGGCCGCCATATGAAAGAACAGAATTCCGGACGGATCATCAACGTGATTTCCACGGCCGGTATCTTCGGCACCATCGGCCAGATCAATTATGCGTCCGCCAAGGCCGGGATCATCGGGTTTTCCAAATCCGCTTCCCGGGAGCTGGGACGATACAACATCACGGTAAATGTCATCTGCCCGGGGATCACCAAAACCGAAATGACCGGTAAGCTTCAGTCCGATGAAAAACTGCGCAAGATTTATGAAGGACGGATCCAGCTGGGCCGGTTCGCCGACCCGGAAGAGATCGCCCCGGCCTTTGTGTTCCTGGCCTCGGATGACGCTTCCTATATCACCGGACAGGTTCTGGGTGTGGATGGCGGATATATCGGTTAGGTGAAAGACAGGTTTCAGATAAGAAACAAACTTACATTTAATGACAAAGATTCAATCTTAAAGAATAAGGAGGAACCATGGCATTAGAGTGGATGCCCAGAGACAATGAGCCCAAGGATCATTCATTGCACAGAAATCCCTTTTGGAGCAACGAGGCCCCGGGAGTTATTTTTGAGAAAAAACCTTTGACCGATCCGGATGGTAAAGTGGTGGAAGGTCTGTATACGGCCTGGATCACCTTGAACAACCCCAAACAGTTCAACTCCTATACCACTGATATGGTCAAAGGCGTGATCGCGGGGTTTGAAAATGCCTCCCTGGACAGAAGCGTCATTGCCGTGGTGTTCACCGCGGCCGGCCCCTATGCTTTCTGTACCGGCGGGAACACCAAGGAATATTCGGAATACTATTCCAGACGCTGTGATGAATACGGCCAGTATATGGAACTGTTCAATCACATGGTGGATTCTATCCTCACCTGCCACAAGCCCGTGATTTGCCGGGTCAACGGTATGCGGGTGGCCGGAGGTCAGGAGATCGGACTGGCCTGTGACCTGGCCATTTCATCTGACCTGGCCATTTTTGGCCAGGCCGGTCCCAAACATGGTTCTTCCCCGGCCGGCGGGTCTTCCGACTTCCTCCCCTGGTTTCTGACCATGGAAGACGCCATGTGGAACTGTGTGTCCTGTGAAATGTGGTCCGCCTACAAGATGAAGATGAAAGGCATGATTTCCAAGGTGGTGCCGGTATTGAAAATAGACGGCAAATGGGTCAGAAATCCCATGATCGAAACCGATAATTTTATCAAGGACGGTGAGATCGTTTACGGTGAGTACAAAACCGGAGATGCCCTGGCCGAAGGCAAAGCCCTGGTGAAACAGCATCAGGCCAATGCGGATTTCGAACTGCTGGACAAGGAAGTGGACAAGGTGATCTGGAAGTTCGCCAACCTGTTCCCGGCCTGTCTGGTGAAATCCATCGAAGATGTCCGCCAGAAAAAGAAATTCTTCTGGGATACCATGAAAAACGATCACCGTCACTGGCTGGCCGCCAACATGAGCGGTGAAGCGTTCCTGGGATTCGGTGCCTTCAATACCAAGAAGATCACCGGTCAGGACACCATCGATTTCCTCAAGTTCCGTCAGAATGTGGCTGCGGCCCGTGACTGGGATATGGAGATGTTTGCCGAAGTCATGGGCAAACCCAAAGAATAGCCGCTTGTTTCAGGAATAAGGTTGCTATGCAACCTGCCAGGTGGTTCGGAACGGTACGGGGTTCCGGACCACCTTTTTTTATCCGTGCTGATTTGAAAAAATGATGTCATGGGGGTGTCCCTTTTTTTTCATACATTGCGGATATAAACATAGCCGCCCCGACCGTAACCGAACATACGAAAAAGATGCAGGTAGTTTGTCGAGATGGCCTGATAGAAACGGTTGAAGGATACCGTGTAAGGATACGGCTGGAAAGAATCCACATCCAGGATCGTGACATCACCGGTATCCGGATCAAATCCTCCCACCGGCGAAATATGGGGAATGTTCAGGTCCCGGACCAGGCTGCCCTGATCAAAATGGGCGATGATGATGCTGTCGCCTGTGCGTTCAAACCGGTTCAGACGAGACTTGAGTGTGCGGCAGAATGCAGCGGCGTCGACCGGATTCCGGGTGGCCGGCACCACTTCGATTCCGTGATGGGATATATTGAAGACCTCAAGGCTGGCTGCCACCACATTCCCCAGCACCGGCAAAGGAAGACCCCGCCGTCCCCGGTATCCGTTCGGCCCCATTCTTTCCTTCCAGTTAGCCGCAGTGACCCGGTCCAGCAGGTCCTGCTGGGTCACCGGCGTTTCCGTCATCCGGCCCTGATGCTCCAGCAGTGCATTCACCACACAGGCTACGGACGCCACAGAACAGGAGGATTCATGGAACTGCCGGACATGGTGGCGAAAGAGGGCTTCCTTGACTGGATTGCCCTCGATCTTTGGCAGGGTGGTTTCATATCGGGCCGGATCCCTGCCAAATGAACCGGTGCCGGTAAGCTTATGGAAAAAATACCGGAAGTATAATATCGTTCGCATCAGAATGAAGATCAATTTCATGGCCTTTTTCTTTTGTATTCTCGCATCTGCCTGAATCAGGTATATCTGTCAAAGTGATTCTAAATCTTTAATTTGTCAATAGACCGGCCATGATATTCGGCCGGTCCTCATTTTTGTGGTTGCAATATCCGGGCGGGATGGGTAAACACGGGTGACCGGCTCTTTCATGTAAATGCTTGCCATTGCCTTGAATGGTTGTTGAAACAGGAGATGTATTGAATTTTTAAAAAAGGGGAAATGCAGACAATGAATACCTTTTTGGATACCGCCGCGTTTGGCGGAAACGGCTGGTCTCCCAGAATTAAAAGCCATGCGTCTGAAATCGGGGATATCTGGACCGGTTGCGGCCTGGACAGTGAATGGAAACCATTGAAAACCGTGCTGGTTCACCCGCCGGGGCCGGAGTTGTCCGTATCCCGGGATCAGGTGAACGCATTTCAGCTGGCCGAAGCAGTCGATGTGTCAAAAGCCCGGGAGGAGCACGATCACATGGTCGAAATATATCGGGAAAACCATGTGCAGGTTCAGGTGCTGACTCCAGGACCACCGGTTCTTCCCAATCAGCTTTACTGCGCGGATCTGGTGGCCATGACCCCCCAGGGGGCGATTCTGGCACGACCGGCTTCCACGGTCCGGGCCGGAGAGGAGCGGTGGGTGGCCCAGACGCTGGGAATGCTGGGAATCCCTGTTCTGAAAACCTTGACAGGTACAGCCACATTTGAAGGGGCGGACCTGATGTGGCTGGATGCCGGCACGGCTGTTATCGGGCGGGGCCTGCGCACCAACCCGGCCGCCATCGATCAGATCTCATCCCTGCTGTCGGAAATAGGCATCACCACCCTGGCCTTTGATCTGCCCTTTGGCACCATGCATTTCATGGGCATGCTTCGGATTGTGGACAAAGATCTTGCCTTTGTCTGGCCCCGCCGAACACCCTATGCTCTGGTCACCGCCCTGAAAGACCGGGGCTTTCAAGTGAAGTCCCTGCCCAGTGAAGCCGAGGCCTTGTCCGGCATGGCATTCAATTTTGTGGTGCTGGGACCCGGAAAGATCATGCTGCCGGCCGGAAATTCAGAAACCATTGCCGCGTACGAAGATTTGGGCATTCACTGCATTCCTGTGCCGGTGGATGAGCTGCAGAAAGCCAATGGCGCGGTGGGATGCATGACCGGCATCCTTCATCGGGACATGTGAAAAAACCGGCGGTTTTTCCAATGAATCACAAAAAACCCGCGATTACATATTGATTTTGTTGCCAACAATTTATATAGATCAGGTGACAAATAAAAAGAACACCATACCTGAGGAATAATACATACTGGAGGGACATGATGAAATCATATGCACGTTTGGTCTGCTGGGTGGTCGCACTGATAATCATACCGGGACAGTACCTGGTACAAGCGGATAAAGACCCGGAACAGCTCATGCTGCCCACCGGCACCATGACGCTTTCTGCACCACCCGATGCTGAACGTGAACCTGCATTGTCTCCGGTGGTATTCCCCCATTCCCTGCATTTTGCCTATTCATGCAAGGACTGCCATCATGAATGGGATGGTCAAAGTGAGATCCAGAGCTGTGCTGCAGCCGGATGCCATGAAAACCTGTGGGCCGCCCCTCCCGGCGCCACCCCTTTGGGAGAAAAACGGATCAAGTCCCTGGCCGGGGCGTATCACCAGACCTGCCGGGACTGCCATCGCAATGAACTCAAGGCGCAGAAGGCCGCCGGCATGAAGCGCTTTTACACCGGTCCCATCGATTGTGAAGGGTGTCATCCGGAACCCCATGCCGAACCGGTGCATGACATTGAAATGTTGCCGGTTCCCTTGGGCACCCTGACCATCGCCCCGCCGGAGGGAGTGGATGCCAAACGTCCTGCCGTTGAATTTCCGCACGGCGCTCATTTCGACTATTCCTGCCAGTTGTGCCACCATGACTGGGATGGAGAAAGCGAAGTGGAAGGCTGTATGACCGAAGGATGTCATGATCAGCTCGAACCGGATCCTTCCACCCGGAACATCAAGGATCCGGCCAATGTGTACTATTATCTGGCCGCCTATCACAATACCTGCCTGCCGTGTCACAGGGAATTGCAGCAGGAACGCAACGCCTTTATGAAAGCCGGTATCACCGATGAGGAAGAACTGCCCGCAGCCGGACCGGTGGCCTGTATTGAATGTCATAGATAACCGGCCCGGCCCGGGCGGGATCTTATTGTGACAGATCGTCTTCCGGAAGCAATGACTGCCGGCGGGACAAGCGGATCAGGATGACGGCGGCGCCTGCCTTATTTCATGGGCTGTGCCGTCCAGCATCAGAAACAGACGGTCCTCTTTTTCTTCGATATGACGGGCCAGTTTGATCAATGACCCCTGGCCGAATTTGATGCAATGCTCCGGGGTCTGAACATACAGGTTGTCGTCCCGGATGAACAATTGTTTCGGGTCCAGGGCAATGGTGTCGGTGGTGTTCAATACCAGGGTGTGGGCATCTTTGATGTCCACAACGAACAGGGCCGTGTCTTCATAAGGAAAATAGACTTTTTCCTCGCAGCCGTCCCGGATCTGATAGACATGATACCCCTGGTCGTCCTTGCGGATGGATTTATGAAAATAAGCTATAATTTTAGGGTGTTCGAATTTTCCGTGTTCATTATGCCAGATACCGTTTTTATCCATCCAGAAAACCGCGTTTTCCTTTGGAACGATAATCTGTTTCTTTTCAGATGCCATTTCAGCGACTCCTGTTGTCATCACAATTAATCTCTGTTAATGGTCTTACCCAAAAAAACCTTGAAGAACAATAGAGAATCCGCTTTTTTTTCTCATCCGGACCTGCCGGTGAATCAGGTGTTGCCTCAGGTGAGGGCGGCTTTGGGTGATCCTGGACGGGCGGTGCTTCAGGCCCCGCCAGGTTCCGGGAAAACCACCCGGGTCCCCCTCTCCCTGGTGGATGCACCATGGCTGGCCGGCAAAAAAATCCTCATGCTGGAACCCCGCCGCCTGGCGGCCCGGACCTGCGCCCGGTTCATGGCGGCATTGTGCCGGGAAAAAGTGGGGCAGACTGTGGGATATCGGATCCGCATGGAGACCCGGGCAGGGCCTCAAACCCGTCTTGAGGTGGTCACCGAGGCGATCCTGACCCGGATGATCCAGAATGATCCGGCCCTGGAAGGGGTGGGCCTGGTGATTTTTGATGAGTTTCACGAGCGTCACATCCACAGCGATCTGGGGTTGGCCCTGTGCCTGGAATCAGTTGAGGTGCTGCGGCCGGACCTGCGGATACTGGTCATGTCCGCCACCATGGATACCGCCGCTCTGGGCGTTCTTCTGGACCCGGTGAAGATTATTACATCTGAAGGACGGCAGTGGCCGGTGGATACATTCTACCTGCCTCCACCTGCCGGCCGGGCAGGTCCCGGACCTTTTGGTCCGGTGCTGACCGGGTGTGTGACAGCGGTTCTTTCAGCATTGAAGGATCAGGCCGGCGATATTCTGGTGTTTCTGCCCGGGGCCGCTGAAATCCGGCAGACGGAACGGATGCTGATGGAAAAAATCGGCCCGGGTGTCCAGGTATTTGCCTTGTCCGGCCGCCTGCCCTTTGACAGACAGCGGAGCGCTCTGGCACCTTCCCCGCCGGAACGCCGCAAAGTGGTCCTGGCAACGGCCATCGCGGAAACATCCCTGACCATTGAAGGGGTGAGCGTTGTGGTGGATTCCGGCCTGATGCGCAAGCCCAGGTTTTTCCCGGGTACCGGACTGACCCGGCTTCAGACCCTGCCGGTGTCCCGGGCATCGGCGGACCAGCGCCGGGGCCGGGCCGGGCGCACAGGACCCGGCATCTGTTACCGCATCTGGTCCGAGCATGTGCACAAAGGGCTGGTGCCGTTTTCCCGGCCGGAGATCCTTGAACAGGACCTGGCTGGCGTGGCCCTGGAACTGGCCCTGTGGGGTGTCCGTGACCCCGATGGTTTGAAATGGCTGGACCCACCCCCGGCCCCGGCGTTTGCACAGGCCAGGGACCTGCTGCACCGTCTGGAATGCCTGGATGATCAGGGAAGAATCACGGCCCACGGCAAAGCGGTTGCAGGATCCGGAATCCACCCGCGGCTGGGGCATATGATTCTGACAGCGGATCGTTCCGGCAGCGGGTTTCTCGCCTGCTGTCTTTCTTTGCTGCTGGAAGAGAATCCGGGTCTGCCCGGATTCTCCCATGACCCGGATCTTCGCAGCCGGTTGGAAATACTGGCTTCATTTCAGCAGAACCGGAACATACCGGATAAAAAAATACCGCGCGACGATGACGTGCCGGCAAACATCCTGCTGGCCGCATCCCGGCGTCTTGCCCGGAAACTGAACATCCGTGAGAATTCCATTGATCCGGAAAAAGCCGGCATCATACTTTCTCTGGGATTCCCTGAACGGGTGGCCCGCCGTCGGGGGCCGTTGTCCTATGTCATGGCATCGGGGAGTGGCGGGCGTTTCAGAGAGCCCAACACCGTGTCCATGCATGAGTATATCCTTGCGGCCCATGTGGAAGGACATCCCGGAAACGCCATGATTTTTCTGGCCGCACCGGTTGAGTTGCAGGATCTGGAAAAGGTGTGGGCCCATGACATAAAAATCCGGGAATCGGTGGTGTGGGACATGGGCAGGCTGATGGTTCAGGCCGTCAGGCAAACCTGGTATGGGAAGATCTTAATCCGGCAGGCCTCCTTGCCGGATCCGGATCCGGAAGCGGTGCAAAGGGCCATGATCCAGGGAATCCGGCAGATGGGTCTGGAAGCGCTGCCCTGGACCCGAAAATGGATGCAGTTCCGTCACCGGGTCTGTTTTTTGCGGGAACAGGCCGGACTCGTTCACCTGCCAGACCTGTCCGATGCCGGATTGATTGAAACGCTTCCGTCGTGGCTGGGACCTTTTATGGCCGGATCCCGGTCCGCCCGGGATCTGAAGCAGGTGGACCTGGCCGGGGCACTTACAGAAATGCTGTCCTGGGACGACCGGCAGCAGGTGGATACCCTGGCTCCCTCCCATATCACAGTGCCTTCGGGTTCCCGCATCCCATTGACTTATACAGACGGCACTCAGGTGTTGGCTTCTCCGATTCTGGCGGTTCGGCTCCAGGAGATGCTGGGTGAAACCCGCACGCCCACGGTGGCCGGCGGCCGGATTGCCGTGACCCTGCACCTGCTGTCCCCTGCCGGTCGGCCTGTCCAGATGACGAAGGATCTTGAAAGTTTCTGGAAAAATACCTATCAGTCAGTGAAAAAAGATCTGATGGGACGATACCCGAAGCATTTCTGGCCGGAAAATCCGCTGACGGCCGGGCCGACCCGCCGGGTCAAACCTCGAAAATAACTGTTTAAAAAAAATTGACTTCCATGGTATGGTATTTTTTCATCGGTTAAAGATCAGCTGATATCGGACCCGGACTGGCAGTCGGTATCCGAAGACGGCACCCAATTGCCGGATTCCTTGCACCGGTGAGTATCTTGAATCAGGATAGGGGCAGACTTCATGGCTATGATTCTTTGTCAGTTGTCAGGCAGCAACACAATTTTTGCTGCGGCAGTCAACCCGTTATCCAGATCTGAAAACGCTTCAGCACCCCTCGACAGAGGCCGGGTCTCCACCCAGGAGAGGTCGCCCACCAGCCCGGTGTCAATGGCTTTCACCGCGGCCCTCACGTCTGCGGCAGTATAGCAGTATACGCCGATCAGTGTGATTTCAGACAGGGTTATTTTTCGGATATCCAAGCCCCCCAGGGCATCCATCAGACCGATATGGACAAATATGCCGCCGGGCCTGACAGCGGTTACCGCCAGGTTCCGTGTTTTTTCACCCCCCACACAGTCCAGCACCAGGTCATAACTGTCAGGTTTATTCAGTGAATCTCTGACCGGATTGAAAACCCGGCACCCGGTGTGGTCGGCAGCTGATTTCGCCCGCAGGTCATTCGTTTCAGCCACCAGAATATTCGTACACCCATATCCTTTGAGCAACAGGGCCGTGAGCATGCCGATAGCCCCCCCGCCGATTACCAGCACCATGAGTTCGGCCAGCGGACGGGAGGATTTGATCCTTGCCAGGTTCAATGCATGAAGGGCCGTGGCAGTGGGCTCGGCCAGGCTGGCCTTGGTAAAACCCAGCTGGTGGGGAATCGGGATGAGGTTTCTGTCCGGGACTTTTGTATATTCGGCATATGCACCCGGAATCCGCATTCCAATCAGTTCCCGCCGGGCACAGAGGTTGGATAACCCGGTATCACAATATTCACAGGTACCGCAGGTGATCAACGGGTTGATCACGGCACGGATCCCTTCCCGGGGACCCGAGGCAATGGTGCCGGCCACTTCATGGCCCAGGATCAAAGGCGGAACCCGCCGGGAGTCTTTTCCGTGGTAGGCATGCATGTCCGATCCACAGATACCGGTGGCTTCAATCTTTAATAGAACATCTCCCGGTTCAAGTATGGGCGCCGGTTCATCACGGTAGACAATTTCATTGGTATCCGTGTAGACGAGTGCTTTCATGATCTGTTTATTCCCTTTTATTTGGCAGTCCAGCCTCCGTCCAGATAGATGGTCTGCCCGGTAATATAATCAGATGCCGGGGATGCCAGAAAGATAGATATACCTTTCAAATCATCCAGTTCTCCATTTCGTCCGATGATGGTCTGCCGGGCCAACGCATCAATCACCTCTTTCTGATCGTAAAGAACAGAAGTCAACCCGGTTCTGAAAAAGCCGGGACCGATGGCATTGCAGGTGATGCCGCTCTGGTTCTTTGACCAGGCTTCGGCCATGGCCCGGGTCAGCTGCATCACACCGCCTTTGGACGCGCCATAAGGGACACTGTTGGGAAATGCCCGTTCCGACTGGAGCGAGGCGATATTGATGATTTTGCCCCACCCGTTTTTCTGCATGGCGGGAACCAGGTGCCGGGCCAGGAAAAAAGGGGCTTTCAGATTGATATCCAGCTGCCGGTCCCAGGAGTCGGAACTGACCTCATCCCAGGACTGGCGCAGGTTGATACCGGCGGCATTGACAAGAATGTCCGGGGGGCCGAAAAAGGATGGTGCTTTTTCGGCCATTTTTGCCAGCGACTCCATGTCAGATACATCGCAGGTCAAATACGCGGATTTCTGTTTGAGACGCTCAACATCCTCCACCGCCGATTTCAACGCTGTTTCTTCACTGGGCAGGGCCACGTGAATCACGGATGCACCCGCCTCAGCCAGGCAGTATGCAATGGTTCTGCCGATACCGGAGCTGCCCCCGGTTACCAGTGCCACATGGCCGCTGATGTCAAATAACTGATCAATATGTTTCATGGGTTTCAGGCTCCGGTCAGGTCAAAAGTTTCTCCCGGAAAAAATTTCTTCATCCGGATGTCAGAAGTCCGGGCATGTCCTTCCATGCCCTCAAGCCGGGATATCCGGGCCGATACCGGTCCGATCTGCCGGTTGGCTTCCCGGGTCAGTCGCTGGTAGGTCAATGTCTTGATAAACTTGCCGGCATTCAGGCCCCCGGAATACCGGGCCGCCTTTTTGGTGGGTAGAATATGGTTGGGGCCGGACGTCTTGTCGCCATAGGCCACTGTGGTTTCTTCACCCAGAAACAATGACCCGTAATTGGTCAACGTTTTCAGCCACCAGTCCAGATCTGCCGCATGGACCTCCAGGTGCTCAGGGGCGTATTCATCATTGACCCGGACCGCTTCTTCCCTGTCCGATACCAGGATCACTTCCCCATAATCCCCCCAGGATGCCCGGGTGACTTCGGGTTCAGGAAGATCTTCGATGACTTTGGGCATCAGTTCCATCACTTTTTTTGCCAGAGATTCCGATGTGGTGATCAGAATGGCAGGGGAGTCATATCCATGCTCAGCCTGTCCCACCAGATCAAAGGCCACGATTTCAGGGTCCGCGGTCTCATCGGCAATGATCAGCACTTCGGAAGGGCCGGCAAACACATCGATGCCTACCTCGCCGAACAGGATCCGTTTGGCTTCCGCCACAAATTTGTTACCCGGTCCCACGATGATATCTGCAGGCTTGCCGGTGAAAATACCGAATGTCATGGCAGCGATCGCCTGGACCCCGCCCAGTGTCATGATCACGTCCGGTTTGGCCACGGCCATGGCATAGAGGATGGAAGGGTGGATACCACCACCGTGGTGTGACGGGGAGCAGGCAACGACAAAGGGAACACCGGCAGCTCTGGCTGTGGCAATGCTCATGAGGGCGGAGGCGGCATGGGCGAACCGTCCCCCGGGGACATAACATCCTGCCGCATTCACCGGTATCAGACGCTGGCCTGCAATGACTCCCGGATACAGTTCGGTTTCAAACTCCAGCATGCTGTTGCGCTGTTGAACGGCAAATTCATGGATCTGCTCATAGGCAAACTGAATGTCCTTTTTGGTCTGTTCATTGAGCATATCGGCAGCCCTGTCTATCTCATTCTGCGTAACAATGAATTCCCCGGTCCATTTATCCAGTTTTTCCGCGTATTTCTTGACCGCTTCTTCTCCGTTGGCCCGGATATCGTTGAGCATGTTCAAAACGATTTCCTGGGTTTTTCCTTCATCGGTTTCAGCCGTTTTACTGGCTTTTTTTAAGTATGTCACAGACATTTTGTTCTCCTCAATTTGGATTTTTTGGTTGATTAACGTGTGTTTCCCTTAAATTCAATCCCGCTACAATAGCCACAGCGTGATGGCCGGTATCAGCATGATCACCATTACAACAGCCAGCATGCTCAAGACAAAGAAAATGGCATGCCGTGAAATGGACAATACCGGTGCACCGGAAACACCGGATACCACAAACAGGTTTAACCCCAGGGGTGGAGTGATAAAGCCGATCCCAAGGCAAGTAATCATGAAGATACAGAAATGGATGTCGTTCATGCCGATTTCCTGGGCCAAAGGCAGCAGAATCGGTGCCAGGATGACGATATTTGGGGTGGTTTCCATGACGCAGCCTGCGACCATCAAAATGACCACCATGCTGAGCATGATCAGGTATCTGTTGTCGGTCAAGGATGTCATGGAATGAACAAAGAACTGGGGGACATCCAGGGATGCCAGTGTCTGGGCAAAGGGCAGGGACATGGCAATGATGGGGACGATCACACCGCTGACCTTGGCCGATGTTTCCAGCATATTGGGAACATCTGACAGCCGGATGGTTTTCTGGGCAAATCCCACGATCAGCGTGATCATCACTGCCACGGATGCGGATTCCGTGGGGGTGAAAAGGCCTGAATAGATCCCGCCCAGGATAACGAAGGGGATTGCCAGCGCAAACCGGGCGTCATAAACTGTTCTCAGCCAGGAATGTACATTGAATTTGCTTCTGGAATCTTCGTATCCCTTGACCCGGTTGATGATAAAGTTGGTGGCCATGACCGACAGAAGAATCAGTACACCCGGAACCGCTGCAGCCAAAAACAGGGTGGACGCAGAAATGCCCAGAATCATCCCGATGATGATATACGATATGGACGGCGGAATCAGGATTCCGGTACAGGCTCCGGCCGCAATCAGTGCGGCGGCATAAGCCCTGGGATATCCCTGTTTTTCAAGGCGGTCGATGGTAATGCGGCCGATGGCGGCGGCATCGGCTGCATCCGATCCGGAAATACAGGCAAAAAACCCACACCCTAACACCGCGGAGGTTCCCAGTCCGGCCCTCTGCCAGCCCATGGTGGCAACGGCCACATCCAGCAGTTTGTTTGACAATCCGGTCCTGACCAGGACATCACCGGTTAAAATGAACAAAGGAACGGCAATCAATGCAAAGGAGTCAACGCCGTCAAACAGGGCCTCACCCAGCAAAGCCGGTGGCAAAACTTCCGTGGTCATCAGCATGATCACGGATCCGAGTCCGATCACAGCCCAGATTCTGACCCCCAGAAGGATCAGTATGATCATTCCTATGAGCGGGCCGTAAAAACCCCAGCCAAGGGTCAGTTCAGTGGTACTCATTAAATGTTGATACATGACTATGTCCTGATTTTTTTATGAAGGTCATTAATCAAACAGTTTTTTGCCTACGAAAATGGGTCGTGCTGCTTTCAGATCGCTGATATCCCGTTTCATGGACTGAATCAGTCGAAAAATGATCATGGTGAATCCCAGAGGAACAGCCATCAAGAACCAGGCCTGGCTGATTCTGAGGCCATGGGTCACTGATCCGAAATGTATGGATGTCAGGACCGGTTCAATGGACCAGTACAATGCAATGCAGGAAAGTATGAGGGTGATGATATCTCCGAAAATAAATACAACCGCTTTCCCTTTATCGGGCAGCAGCGGCAGAAACACATCGATACGGATGTGGGCACGTTCCCGGATGGCGGCCGCAGCCCCGATCCAGGTGATATAGATAAAGGCATACCGGGCGATCTCTTCAGACCAGATGGATGAATAGGAAAGAAAAAACCGGCGGAACACCTCCATGAATATGGCGATCACCACCAGCGTATACAACGGCAGCGTCAGATAACGCTCCCCGTTTTGATCAAGGTTGGATAAAATGGATTTGACATTCATACATCACTCCTGAACAACGTGGTTGCTGTTTGAAATCCCCTGGCATTTATCCGGACTTTCCGGTTTTATGCATCAGGGAGGTGATCCATGCCCGGCCACAAGGAAATGAACCTTGACCGGGCATGGATGAGACACCGGTGTTTCAAAAAAATCAGGCTTTGACGTCGTCCACATAATAACCGCTGTAAGTGTTGGCGGCTTCGGCAAGCTTATCGAATTTGGACAAGGATCCGATCAGCTCCTTTTTAATGTCGTCCCAGGCCGGAAGCTGGGCACCGGCTGCATCGATCCATTGCTGTTTTTCTGCTGCAGTGGGGACATAGAATTCAACCCCGACCTTGGCCAGTTCCGCCATGGCATAAGCCCTGGCTGCCGGGACCTTGGCCAGGTTCTGACGCATGGTGACCGCGCTGGCATATTCGATACCATCCCGGACGTCCAGGGGCAGGCTGTTGAACCATTTCAGGTTGCAGGAATAGATCTGGGAATCCGGTACAGCCCCGTTAAAAGTGATGCTGGAAAGGACTTCCTTGAATCCAAAAATCAGCAATGCCTCCACGGACGGATCCAAAGCATCTGCCACACCCTGCTTGATGGCGGAAGAGGTCTCTCCCCAGGCGATGGGGGTCGGATTGGCTCCCAGCAACTGGTAAAACTGCTGGAGGATTTTGGATCCCGGTACACGGAATTTCAATCCCGCCATCTGATCAGGCGTTTTCACCGGTCCTTTGACCCCTTTCCTCAGGGCCACCACCCGTGGATCGATAACCACATAAAAGAGGGCTTTGAATCCCTTTTCCTCTATTTTCGGGTTGATTTCATTTTTCCAGGCATCGGATGTCACCAGGTTGACAAATTTCTGGTTTTCACCACACCAGTAAGGAATGTTGATCAGGTCTGCCGCCGGTGCAAACGGGGCGAAGTTGGAAATGGAGTGCTGGGCCGCCTGGATAGTGCCGGCCTGGACCTTCTGGACCAGGGCACTGCCTGCACCCAGCTGGCCGGCCGGGGCGAGTTTCACATACACCTGGCCATTGGTGAAATTCTGGACGTTTTCCTTCATGTCCAGCTGCATGATGGGATAGGTTCTGGATGCCCCAAGAATATATCCTGTAGCCAGATTCATTGTGTATTTGGCCGCATCTCTGCGCTCTTTTTCTTCATTGCTGACCTTTTCGGCATGGGCTTCACGGGAACCGACAATTCCCGTGGTCATGGCGATGGCGGCGGCGGTGAATCCGAATTTGGCAGTCAATTCCATGAAGCGTCTGCGGTCCATACTGTCAAGATGCTGTTCGATGTTCTCTTGGTGATTTTTTTCAGACATGGCTGTCCTCCCTGGTAAAAATAAGGTTGGTTATTCTTTGTTTTTATTCATGTCGGCCTCGCGGTGAAGCGCGGCGATGATAAACGATATCGAGGCAATCAGCAGCAGTAGAAATTCGCCGATGTTTCCCAGGTGGAATATAGTCCAGCCCCAGTGCACAGAGGCTTTCCCCAGGAAGATATTCAAAAGATAGAGGGCCAGGGAAATGGCAAACACGAGTAATGTGATACGTTCACTGGTTGAATACCTGCCATTGGACTGTTCGCTCATAATTTGACCCCCCTCGTATGGTTGATGGTTTTATGTCATTGTCTTGATCATGCGCTTTCGTAAAGTTTGGTCAATACATATTCTTCATGGCCCAGCACCTCCTGGGCGGTCAGCCGGCCGTTGCAGGTCCGGATCAGCAGGGCGATCAGATTATCTCCGGATTCATCCAGGGTCATTTCTCCCCGCAGGATGGCGGAACAATCATAGTCTATATGTTCGGACATGTCACTGGCTGTCCGCGGATTGGCCGTCAATTTTATCACCGGTTCGATGGGATTGCCGATAATGTTGCCCTGGCCGGTGGGGAAGAGGTGGGCCACAAATCCGGCGGCAGCCCACAGCGTTACCGCTTCAGCGGCCGCGCTCGAAGTATCCATGTACCACAGCCCTTTGCCGGTTGGGGCTTCGGCTTTGTCCAGAACGCCCACATAGTTGATCGTCTTACCGATTTTCTGGAGGTTGCCGAACGCCTTTTCTTCAATGGTGGTCAGGCCGCCGGCAATATTGCCTTTGGTCGGCTGGGAGCCGGACAGGTCATCGGTTTTGTTGCGATCGATCATATCCTGGTATTTGTTGAAGATTGCCATGAACTGCTCGCCAATCTCGGGCGTTGCCGCCCGCTCTTTGCAGACCATCTCGGCGCCGGTAATCTCGCTGGTCTCACCAAAGCAGCACGTACCACCCATCCTCACCAGTTTTTCGAGGACGTTGCCCACGGTGGGATTAGAGGCCAGGCCACTGGTGGTATCTGATTCGCCGCATTTGACACTGACCCAGAGCTCGCTCAAATCGCATGCTTCTCTTTTGAGTTCACTGGCCCAGTGCACATATTCCTTGGCTTTCCATGAAGCCATTTCCACGGTTTTGATTTCGCCGTGCCGCTCGATGCCGAAACCGGTCACAGGTTTGCCGGTCTTGGCGATTCCCTGGACAATGAGATCGGTCCATTCCGTTTCGATTCCGATCACCACAACAGCCGCCACATTGGGGTTGGCGCCGGTCCCGATCAGGGTCCGGAAAAACAGTTCCAGGTCTTCGCCGAACTGAAGCCGGCCATATGCATGGGGTATGGCTTTGCAGCCCTTGATATTGTGGGCCACTTTTTCACAGGCGGCATTGCTCAGATCATCTAAGGGAAGGATGATGACGTGATTCCGGATGCCGACCCGACCGTTTTCCCGCCGGTATGCCATAACTGTTGGATTCCCCATGATTACCACCTCCTTGTTTTCAGATTTTGGATATGTACATGACCGCCTTTTTTGATATCGGCTACTACTTTTCCGATGTCAGCCCCGTATTTGATGACGGAATCGTGAATCTGGTGGTCTTTCATGGCCAGTTTGTGTCCTAATGGGATGTCATCGAGGATGACCACTTCCACCGGGGTTTGTGAGTCCATGTAAAGACCCTTTGCGGCCTCACCCGCCTTGATATCGACGGTGGCAACGCCGACGCTGTCGGCAGCTTCATGGATCAAAAATTGAATCATCTCATTTTCTCCTCATAGTGTCTGTTAAAGGGTGTTCCCTTGGTTTTATTCAGTCTTCCATTTGACTGAAAGAACAGTCTGCAAAGAAGGTGCCATTCAAAAATTATTTTATAACACCCCGGTTTTTCAGATATTTCCATTTTTCAGACGTGAACCGGCAATTGTTTTGGTGCCCAATATTCACCGTGGCGCCCAATATTGGGCTTGACCTTTGTTCCGGAATCGGATTTACTGATTGATATTTCTCTAAAAAGATATGCATGGTCAATATACCGATTCGGGGGTAACATGAAGTGGAATTTAGAAACCCGGCACCAGATTCTTCTGGAAATCACCAACGCCCTGATTTCCAAAACATCCAACCAGGATTTTTTTTCTGCATTGACAAGGGCTTTGAAAAATCATTTTCCCTGTGACCGGTTCAGCATCAACCTCTATGACCGGAAAAAACAATCGCTTCAGTATTTTACCGAAGCCAGCGGTATCGATCCGGCCGGGATCTCGGGCCTGAAAAAACGGCCGTTGATGAAAGGAACCATCGCGCGTATGGCCATTGAATCCAGAAAGCCGGTAATCATCGATGACCTGACCGGTTACAAGGATCAATTTTCCATCGGACAGATGGTAGCAGCAGGCTTGAGGTCCACAATGGCATTTCCTTTGATCATGAGGGATCAGGTCTTTGGCACCCTTCATTTTTCGTTCAGGAAGACCCCGGAAAATCTGTCGGAACTGTCCGATCTGCTCACGGAAGTTTCCAGGCAGGTGTCCATCGCAGTGGACAACCTGGTGGCCTACAACCGGCTGCTGGATGAGAACCAGAGTCTGGAGCGGGAAAAACGCTATCTGATGGGCAGTGTCGAAACGTACAGATTGGAAGATTTCTGCTATGCCTCCCCGCAGATGATCGAGATCATGGGGGTGGTCAAACGGGTGGCCGAGGTGGATGCCCCGGTGTTCATTACCGGCGAAACCGGGACCGGAAAGGATTTTCTGGCCCGGTTTATCCATCATGCCAGTCCCCGGAAAGACCATATGTTTGTCAAGGTCAACTGCCCGGCAATGACTCCAACGCTGTTTGAAAGTGAACTGTTCGGGCATGCCAAGGGGGCGTTTACCGGGGCAGACACATCCCGGATCGGGCGGTTCGAGATGGCGGACCGGGGGACCATTTTTCTCGATGAAGTGGGGGAACTTCCCCAGAGCCAGCAGGTGAAACTGCTGCAGGTGCTTCAGGAAAACCGGTTTGAGCGGGTGGGGGACAGCCGGTCTATCGATGCCAACTTCCGCCTGATTTCAGCGACAAACAGGGATCCGCTGGAAAGCATTCAGCAGGGAAGATTGCGAAACGATCTGTACTATCGGCTCAATATCATACAGATTCATGTGCCCCCCTTACGGGACCGGGCAGAAGAGATCCCTCTGCTCATCGAAAAGATCACTGAAAAAGTTTCCAGTCAGTTTCACCAGCCACAGCCGGTTTACACCCGTGCCTCTCTCGATCTGCTGAACGCCTATCACTGGCCCGGAAATGTCCGGGAGCTGAAGAATTTTGTCAAGCGGATGATCATTCTCAAGCCGGGTGAAGAAGTGCGTCCGGCGGATATTGAAAGCATGCTCCAGATACCGCAGCCAGGCATGGAAGACAAAAAAACGGTCCAGACCCTTGCAGATTCCGAAAGGCAGGCCATCATGCAGGCCCTGATCCAGTGCAACGGGGTCATCGGCGGTAAAAATGGAGCGGCCCGGCTCCTGGATGTTCCCCGATCCACGCTTCAGTATCGGATGAAAAAATATCAAATTATGCCTGAAATGGTTGTCCGGTTATAATTTTTGATCCACATCCATTTCAGCAATACCTGCGACCGACCAGTTTTCCCTTGACAGATCCGGTTCTTCTGTCCTAGTATAAACGAAATTGGGGTTGACAGGCAGGCGCAATCGCCTGCTGAATACATTTAAAAATTTGTAAAGGAGAACCATGCCATGAAAAAGCTGTTTTGCCGAAGTGTTGCCGTGTTGTGCATGCTGACGCTGGCAGGAGCTGTCCTGCTGACACAGACCGTTGTTGCCGCAGACCTGCCTGAATTGAACCTGAAGGTGTCCCAGGCCATGATGCCCAAAACCAGCCTGACCCATCAGCTGATTGAAGAATTTGCCGCCAATGTGACCGAACGGACCGACGGCAAAGTCACCTTCAAGATTTTCGGACCCGAGATCGGGGACTGGACCGAGCTGGAGCGCATGACCAAGCGCGGGGCCGTGGACATGCAGTTTAACGCATTTGACACCGGCCTGGATGCCCGGTGGAATTTTTTCACTCTGCCGTTCATGGTGTCCAACTGGGACCAGGTGAGACGGGTTTTCAGCAAGGGTGGAATTATTACGGAACTGGGTGAGAAATGGGCCGAGGAAAAGGGCCTGTATTACCTGGGTCCCTGGCTGAACAACCTGGCCAGCCTGGGCATGAAGGAAAAAGTGGTCACCAGTGAAGCCGGAGCCAAAGGGCTCAAGATTCGGGTGCCGCCCATTGATACCTACCGCTGCTTTGTGGATAAAATGGGATTCTCTCCGGTGACCATTCCCTGGGCCGAAGCCCCGACCGCAGTGGCCACGGGTCTCGTGGACGGCTGGGTGGGATCCGGTGCGGTCTATATGTATGACCTGTTCCGGGATGTGGCCAAAGTCATGATCGTGACCTATGACAGCCCGGAAACCTGGCATGTCACCTTCAACCTGAAAAAATGGCAGAATCTGCCGGAAGCGTATCAGACCATTATTACCGAGGAAGTGGAAAAAGTCATCGACAAACACCTTGATCTGGTGGAAAAGGAAGAACTGGACAACCAGGCCAAACTGATCGAAGCCGGTTGGCAGATTGTCGTTCCCACGGACGAGGAAATGGCTGCCTGGAAGAAAAACTGCCTGGAATGCTGGGACACCTATGAAGAGATCGTAGGCAAGGAAAATATTGAAAAGCTGCTGGAAGAAGTCAACCAGTAGTCTGGACATGATATGTTTTGTGCTGCCGCCCGCAACTGATTTCGGGCGGCAGCGTTATTTAACGGCACCTGTATGAGATCAAAAAATGACACATGATACCTCCCACCCCTTTCACCGGGCCGGGCTGATCCTGGTCCGGGTTCAACGATTTTTTCTGTTTTATCTGTTTTTAATTCTGGTGGTGGCCATGCTGCTGGAACTGATGGTCCGGTTTTTTCTGAAACAGTCCATTTTCGGGCTGTCGGATTTCATCGGGTTTGCATCGGTGTGGCTGTATGCCATTGGCGCGGCCCTGGCCTCGTATGACCGCACCCATATCAAGGCGGAATTCGTGAACGTGTTCGCCAGATCACCCCGGGTCAGGAACCTGTGCCGGCTGATCAGTGCACTGATTTCCGCAGGCATGTCGGTCATTTTCACCAAATGGAGCTGGGACCTTTGCGTCTACAGCGTGTCCGTGGGGGAGGTCACTCAGGCCTATCCGGTGCCCAAAGTGATTTTTCAGTCCTCCTTTTTTGTGGGCGGCATTCTCATGGTGATCTATTTTCTGTGGGAAGCAGTGGACTGTTTGAATGATTTCAGAAAAAATGCATAGCCGGTCCGAAAAAACGGGCCGTTCTGCTTCAGAATATAGAGGAATCCCATGGAATTTGCTCTGATCGGTTTTGTCGTCTGCCTGGTGCTCATCGTTATCGGTGTGCCTGTGGCCATGGCTTTCGGGGTGCTCACGGTCATGCTGCTGTATTTTTTCGGGCAGGATGCCGGGTATCTCATCGAGGTGACCTACAAAAAGGTGGATTCAGTCATTTTGTTTGCCGTGCCCCTGTTCATTCTGTTCGGCACACTGCTGGATGCCACCGGGCTGGCCAAACGGCTCATCGATTTTGTTAATCTGTTGATGACCCGGTTTCGCAGCGCCCTGGGTGCAGTCACCGTAGTCACCACGGCATTGTTCAGTTCCATTTCAGGCACGGATTCGGCCGCCATCGCCTGCATCGGAACGGTCATGATTCCACGCCTGGTGGCCAAGGGGTACGATCGGGGCCATGCCACAGCTCTGGTGGCCTGTTCCGGCATTCTGGGACAGCTGGTGCCCCCCAGCGTACCCATGATTTTTTACGCCATCATTACCGGGTCTTCCATTTTAGGCGTATGGTTCGCCACCCTGGGACCGGCCATTCTCATCGTGATCATGTACTGCTTTCTCAATGCCTGGGCGGTGCGGAAAATGCCCATTGTGCCCGAAGAAAAATTTGATTCATTCAAGGAACAGATGGCGCATATCACCAGAGCCGGTATTCACTGCACTCCGGTGCTGTTGCTGCCGTTCTTTATATTCGGTTCTTTGTACTCAGGGTTGATCACGCCTACGGAAGTGGCCCTGATCGGGGTGTTTTATGTCCTGGCCCTGGGGTTCTACTATCGGGCCTTGACCTGGCGTGAGATCAAAATTGCGGCCATCAGCACAGCCGTGATCAGCGGGGCTGTGACCCTGATGTTCTATTTTACAGAAACCACCAGCAAGATTCTTATCCTGGAAGGGATCACTGATGAGCTGGGGGCCTGGGTGGTGGAAAATTCGCCCAACCAAGGGGTGACGCTGCTCATGCTCAATGTGATTTTGCTGCTCATGGGCATGATGATGAATGACCTGTCCGGCACGGTGCTGTCTGCCGGACTGCTGTGGCCCATTGCATCGGCCGCCGGAGTGGACCCCTATCATTTTGCCGCCATCACCGGGGTAAACCTGGGACTGGGGACGGTCACACCGCCCACGGCGCCCATGCTGTTTCTGGCGGGCCGTATCGGCAACAGCTCCGCAGAAGAATATATCAAGCCGGCCCTGGTGCTGATGGTGGTCGGCATGGTGCCGGTGCTGCTGATTACCACCTACTGGCCGGACCTTTGTCTGTTCATTCCTAAAGCGTTGGGATTTATTAAATAAAACCTTTTCAATGGAACGGATAATTCAAACAAAACCGGGCCGGATGACGGCCCGGTTTATATTAATGTAACTCAAGTAACAGTAAGGATGATTATCAATGGAAAACAAATATGATGCCATTGTCATCGGTGCCGGCATCATCGGCGCCTGCACCGGATTCGAGCTGGCCAAAAAAGGCCTCAAGGTGCTTAATGTGGACAAACTGCCGGAAGCCGGTCATGGCTCCACCTCAGGATCCTGCGCCATTATCCGGCTGCATTACTCCACCCCGGACGGGGTGGCCATGGCCCGGGAGGGTTATTTTTACTGGGTGGACTGGCCCAAATACCTGGGCACGGTGGATGAAACCGGGCTGGTGAAATACATCAACACCGGCTGCCTGGTCATGAAAACCGAAAAAAATCACAACCTGGAAAAAGTCAAGGCCGCCCTGGACGAGTTGAGCGTGCCGTACTGGGATTTCGGTCCCCGAGAGATTACCGAACTGCTTCCTATCCTGGATACCCGGGGATTCGGTCCTCCGACACTGCCCAGTGATTCGCGTTTCGGTACCCCCACCCGGGATGCCATTGCCGGAGCCCTGTATATTCCGGAATCCGGACTGATTTCCGATCCCAAACAGTCCACCCATAACGTGCAGCGGGCCGCCGAAGCCAGGGGCGGCAAATTTTTATTCAATGCGCGGGTGGCGGAGATCCGGAAAAAAGACAACCATGTGCAGGGCATCACCCTGGCGGACGGCACACAGATTGATGCCCCGGTGGTCATCAATGTGGCCGGCCCCCATTCCTTCCAGATTAACCGCATGGCCGGGGTGGAAGAGGAGATGAACATCAAGACCCGTGCCCTGCGCCAGGAGGTCTGCCATGTACCGGCCCCGGAAGGGTTCGACTACAATAACCTGGGTACCATCATTTCGGACGGGGATGTGGGATGTTATTCCCGGCCGGAAGTGGGCAACAATATCTTAATCGGGTCTGAAGATCCGGAATGCGATCCTCTGGAATACATTGAAGATCCGGACGACTACAACACCGACTTCACCGAGCAGTGGACCACCCAGGTGTTGCGGGAGGCCCAGCGAATACCGGACATGCGTATTCCCAACAAGCCCAGCGGCATTGTGGACCTGTATGATTGTACCGATGACTGGATCCCCATCTATGACAAATCCAGCCTCAATGGATTCTACATGGCGGTGGGCACCAGCGGCAATCAGTTCAAAAATGCGCCCGTGGCAGGTGCCCTTATGGCGGAACTGGTTCAGGCCGTTGAAAAGGGCCATGACCATGACAGGGACCCGGTACATTTCACCATGAAATACACCAAACGGCCCTGCAACATCGGGTTCTACTCCCGGTTGCGCAAAATCAATCCCGATTCCAGTTTTTCAGTGATCGGCTGATAAAAAGCGGGGTCAGGCTTTGCGTATAAGGCAGGCCTGACCCTGAATATCCGTTAGCGGTTACCGGTATCCGGATCCATATCCGGCTTCCACAGCACCTCATACAATTCGCTGCGCCGGCTTTTCAGATTTCTGACGCTGCCGATCTGACGCAGCTCCTTGAGCAGATCCCGGTCCAGGTCCACCATCAGGGTCATTTCCGTGTTGGGGGTGGCCTCGGCGGCGATGGCATCATGGGGAAAGGCGAAATCAGACGGGGTGAACACTGCGGACTGGGCATACTGGATGTCCATGTTTTCCACTTTAGGCAGGTTGCCCACGCTGCCTGAGATGGCCACATAGCATTCATTTTCGATGGCCCGGGCCTGGGCGCATCGGCGCACCCGCAGATAGGCGTTTTTGGTGTCGGTCCAGTAGGGCACGCACAGCAGGGTCATGCCCTTTTCTGCCAGATACCTGGAAAGTTCTGGAAATTCCACATCATAGCATACCAGCATCCCGATCTTGCCGATATCCGTCTGAAATACCTTCAGGGAATTCCCCCCCTTGAATCCCCAGTACTGGGCCTCATCCGGGGTGATGTGCAGCTTGTCCTGGGAATCCCAGGTGCCGTCCCTTCGGCACAGAAACGACACATTGTACAGATCCCCATCCCTGAGCTGAGGCAGGCTGCCTGCCACGATATTTATGTTGTAGGAGATGGCCAGGTTAACAAAGGCGGCCCGGATATCTTCGGTGTATTCGGACAGGGACCGCATGGCTTCGGCCGGATTTTCCTGGTTGAAATTTTTGAGCAGGGGCGCGTTAAGCAGTTCCGGAAACACAATGAGATCCGAATTGTATCCGGCCATGGCATCCACGAAAAAATCCACCTGGTGCAGAAATTCCTCCAGGGTGTTGAAGGGCCGCATCTGCCACTGGACAATGCCGATACGCGGATAGGCTTTGCGCCCACCGAACAGCACCTGTTTTTTTTCATAATAGATGTTGTTCCATTCCATGAGCACGCCGTAGGAGTCGGACTGGGTGTCTTCGGGAATGTAGTTTTTCAGAATCTTTTTGATGTGAAAATCATTGGACAGCTGAAAAGTGAGCACCGGATCATAGATTTCAGTGGCCTTGACCTTCTGGATATACTGGGCCGGGGTCAACTCGTGGGCGTATTTGCCGTATCCGGGAATCCGGCCCCCGAAAATGATGCTTTTCAGGTTCAGGGTTTCGCACAACTCCTTTCTGGCATCGTACAGCCGCCGGCCCAGGCGAAGGCCCCGGTAGTCCGGGTCCACAAAAATATCCACCCCGTAAAGGGCATCTCCTTCCAGATCATGGCTGGTCATCTCACCGCCGGTCACGACATCTTCATACGTGTGCCGTCTTTTTTCAAAATCCTGTGAGTTGACCATGATGGTGAGGGCTGCGGCAATTACCCGGCCTTTGTCCTCGATGCAGATCTGACCTTCGGGAAACTGATCGATGAGCACGTCAAACTCCTCGGGCTTCCAGGCCCCGCCCATGCCGGCGTAGACCAGGTTCATGATGCGTTTGATATCTGGGTAATCTGTTTTTTTCAGGCTTCTCAACGTCAGTTTGTGGTCGGATTGTTCGGTGTTGGTCATCACAGCTCCCTGTAATTGGTATTGAAAACGGGCATGTCAAATGTCGGGTTGTTCAATGGTGTCTTGATTGGTTGGGCATATCCGGAGGCAGGGCACAGGCCCGGGTGATTTTCGGAGTGAACCGCCGGGGCGGTGCTACAAGGGATTTTCCGGCCGCCGCAGCCAGGCCGGCCAGCATCCGGGAAAACACATACTGATGAAACGGGTACAGGGCATACCAGTAAGCCATGCCTAATATCCCTGCCGGCAGAAACCGGGACAGCAGTATAAGGTCACATCGGTTTTGCTCCGCCGGGGCAACACGGATTTCCAGAAGTGCCTGGCCCGGCAGTTTCATCTCCGCCACCAGCAGCAGCCTGCAGGGTTTTTCAATTTCCAGAACCCGCCAGAAATCCAGGGCGTCTCCCACCCGCAGCGTGTGCCTGGAACGCCTTCCCCGCTGGAGCCCCACACCACCGGAAAATGTGTCCATCACACCCCTGAGTTTCCACAACAGATCCGCAGCGTAATATCCGGTCTCTCCGCCTACCTGCTCCACAGCCGGCCACAGTTCCTTTGCATTCCCCTGAACTGTGGCGCGGTAACCGCATTTCAGGATGGTGCCGCCGGAATAGTCGGAGTCCCCGCAATGGGTCCATTCCGGATATATCAGGTCACCGGCATCGGCCCAGCAGGTGTCTACCTGTTCCTGCCGTATTCGATCCAGAGCCCTTTCAATGGCCTGGCCGCAGGAGAGAAGGTTCTGGGGAATGATATCTCTGATGCGGTGTTCGGTGCATACCGTGGGCAGGCTCAATCCTTCGGCCAGTGGCCTGGCAATGGCGGCCGGCACCGGGGTTACCAGGTGGATCCACAACGAAGACAGCCGGGGGGTCAGTATCGGCACCGGGATCATCACCGGAACGGGCAGGCCGGCCTGACGGGCGAAAATGGCGAACAGATCCCGGTAGGAAACGATGTCTGGACCACCGATGTCAAAGGTCTGGCCCCGTGTTTCCGGGTGTTCCAGGCAGCCTTTCAGATATTCGAGCACATTGGAGATAGCAATGGGCTGGGTGGGCATGCTCACCCATTTCGGCGTGATCATCACCGGCAGCCTTTCAGCCAGGTACCGCAGGATCTCGAAGCTGGCGCTGCCGGATCCCAGGATCATGGCGGCCCTCAGCACCGTGGTCGGTACAGCGCCGCTTTGCAGGATCCGTCCCACTTCGTTTCTGGATATCAGGTGCCGGCTGATCTGTTTGTGATGGATGTCCCCCAGCCCTCCCAGATAGATGATGTGCTCCACCGCCTGGTTCGCCGCCGCTTTCACCATGTTGGCGGCGCCGGTTTTGTCCGCATCCCGGTAGCTACCTTTTCTGGAGATCATGGAATGCACCAGATAATAGATGGTGCCGCACCCGGCCGCGGCGTTGTTCAGAGAAGCGATGTCCATGATGTCGCCGGATACCAGCTCGATGCCGGGATCTCTGCCCCAGGGCCGGGCAGCCATTTTTTCGATGGACCGTCCCATGGCCCGGACCGGGTAACCGGCGGACAGCAGCAAGGGGATCAGCCGGCCGGCCACATATCCGGTGGCACCGGTCACCAGGACAGGTTTATGTCTGTTTTCATGCATAAGAGGCTCTCTTTTTTTATTGTCAATTTATGTAAAAAGCGTCAAAATTGCAAAAGATTTTTTGAATCAGGCAAACCGGCGGTACCGGTGGGATTCGTTCTGCTGATGACCGCTCTTGGCCTTCAGTGCAGAAAGAAAAACATCCTCCCCCTTGCGTCTGCGGGGAATTAGGACTAAAAACAGCATAGTGAAATAAGCGCCGAGAGATGATCACATGGAACAGGACAGAATTTATAATGCCGGTCTGGATATCGGTTCCACGACGGCAAAGCTGGTGCTGGTGGATGCCGCCGGCCAATTGATTTTTTCACGGTATCAGCGGCATTATGCACGGATCATGGATACGGTATCCCGTTTTTTTTCAGACGTGCTGACGGGTATGGGCGATTGTAGTATGCGCCTGTCTTTGACCGGGTCCGCCGCCATGGGGATGTCACAGGAGATGGACCTGCCTTTTGTCCAGGAGGTGATCGCCACCCATGAAGTGGTCTGTCATCGGTATCCGGAAGTGCGGACCGTCGTGGACATGGGCGGGGAAGACTCCAAAATGATTTTTCTGTCTTCTGACCGGCCCCCGGATATCCGCATGAACGGCAACTGTGCCGGCGGCACCGGCGCATTCATTGATCAGCTGGCAGCATTGCTGAACTGCACCCCCGGGGATCTCAACCAACTGGCACAACAACATACCGGGGTGTATCCCATTGCATCCCGATGCGGGGTGTTTGCCAAAACCGATGTGCAGAACCTGTTAAGCCGCAATGTGCCGGTGACGGATATCGCGGCATCCGTTTTTCATGCCGTGGCCATCCAGTGCCTGAACACCCTGTCCAGGGGATGTGACATCCGACCGAAACTGCTGCTGTGTGGCGGGGTGTTCGCGTTTCTGCCGGAACTGGTCAATGCATTTCTGAGGACACTGGACCTGTCTGCCGACGATCTGGTAACGTCTGAAGAACCGGCGCTGCTGCCGGCCATCGGTGCGGCCATGTTCAGCAGGCATCATGAAACCTCCGGTTCCGTGTCGCACCTGCTCAAAGATATGGCCCGGAAACAGGCCCGGCCCCAGGTCCGGGACAATCGACTGCCGCCCTTGTTTACCACGAAAAAAGACCGGAAAAACTGGGAAAAGAACCGGTGTCAGATAAAGGTTCCCCGGGCAGCTTTGTCCGATTATTCCTCCTCACATTGTTTTCTGGGCGTGGATTCCGGATCCACCACCACAAAAATTCTTGTTCTGGGCACAGAAAACCAGGTGCTGTTTTCCTGGTACCGCAACAATGACGGCAATCCTATCCAGGCCGTGGTTCAGGGGTTGACAGCCCTGCGCAGAGAAATTCAGGCACACCGCCCCGGCCTTGTCATAGCCAAAACAGCCGTGACCGGGTATGGGGAGGATCTGATCCGCACGGCATTCGGCATGGACATCGGACTGGTGGAAACCATAGCCCATTTTGAGGCTGCCCGGCATATGGACCCGGATGTGTCATTCATTCTGGACATCGGGGGGCAGGACATGAAAGCCATTTTCATCCATCACGATGCCATCAGCCGCATCGAGCTCAATGAAGCCTGTTCGTCCGGGTGCGGATCATTCATCGAAACGTTTGCCGGTTCTCTGGGGTATCGGGTGAACACGTTCGCTGATCTGGCCATGGAAGCGGAATTTCCCTGTGATCTGGGTACCCGGTGTACAGTGTTCATGAATTCCCGGGTCAAACAGGCCCTGCGGGAAAATGCAATGGTTGCGGACATCAGCGCCGGACTTTCCTATGCCGTGGTGAAAAATTGCCTGTTCAAGGTGCTCAAGCTCACTGGCATGAAAGAGATGGGAAACCGTATCGTTCTCCAGGGCGGGGCGTGCGGAAATCCATCCATTGTCCGTGCCCTGGAAATTCTGGCTGACGTTTGTGTCACCCATTCCGACATGCCGGAAATGATGGGAGCCTTTGGTGCGGCCCTGGCTGCCCGGCAATCCGCTGACAACCAACAGGACCGGGTCCTGAATCCGTTTTTGGCCATCCATCATCTGGACAGCATTGCTGATTTCAAAACCCGTCAGATTGTATGCAGCGGGTGTGAAAATGCCTGTTCAGTGACACGATTTGTCTTTTCCAACGGTCGATCCTTTTATTCCGGCAACCGGTGCGAAAAAATTTTCGGGGCCAAAGGGCAGGATCGGGCTGAAAAAGGGTTTGATTTTGCTGATTTCAAATACCGGCTCCTGTTTGACCGGAACCTGTCTCCCCATACCCAACCGGAATGGACCGTCGGGGTTCCCAGGTGCTTGAATTTTTATGAAAACTTTGCCTTCTGGCATGCATTCTTTGTGCATTGCGGCATCAATGTCGTGGTGTCGGGCTCTTCCACGATGGCCATGAGTGACACAGCCAAAGGCAGCATCATGTCCGACAATATCTGTTTTCCCGCCAAACTGGCCAACGCACATGTCCTGGACCTGGTCCAAAAAGGGGTGGACCGTATTTTCTATCCGCTGGTCATGTATGAATATGATGAGTTTCAGCAGGTGGTCAACACGTATAACTGCCCCATTGTCAGCAGTTATACCGATGTGATTGACAGCAGCCTGGATCTGAGTTCCAGAAGAGGGATTCCCCTGGACAAGCCGGTGATCACGTTCAAGGATAAAAATCTGCTGATCAAAGCCTGTGTGGCGTATCTGCGGCCGCTGGGGATTGCCGGATCCCGCATCCGGGACGCCGTCAAAAAAGGGCTGGCTGCTCATCAGATGTATAAAAAAACGATCCGGGAAAAAGGGGCTCAGCTGGTTCGTCAGGCAGAACAAAACCAGCGGCTTCTGGTGGTGCTGTCCGGCCGTCCTTATCATATTGATCCGCTGATTAATCAAAAAATTCCTCAGATTCTGACCGATTTCGGCGTGGATTTCATCACGGAAGATGCAGTGCCGGACACGGGGAATACCGGTTTTGATACCCTGCAGGTTCTGACTCAGTGGGCCTATCCCAACCGGTTGTACCATGCGGCATCCTGGGTGGCCCGGCAGCCGGATCATATTCAGGTAATCCAGCTCAATTCGTTCGGATGCGGGCCCGATGCCGTGGCTATCGAAGAAAACCGGCAGATTCTGGAGGCAGGAGGAAAGAATCATACCCTGGTGAAAGTGGACGATATTTCCAGCACCGGCTCGGTGCGGCTGCGTATCCGTTCCATGGTGGAATCCTTGAGGCGGCAGAACAGCGTGCATCGTTTCAGGCAGGGGGTGCGCAGAACCACGCCCTGTTTTGAGAAAAAAGACCGGAAACGGCAGATCATCGCCCCGTTTTTTGCAGACAATTATTCTGCATACCTGCCCCCGGTGTTTGAGACCGCCGGATACCGGATAGAGATTCTGCCTCCGCCGGACCGGTTTTCCGTAGAAACCGGGCTGCGGTATGCAGGAAATGACATCTGTTATCCAGCGGTGCTGGTGACCGGAGATATCATCAAGGCATTGAAATCCGGCCGGTATGATCCGGATCAGATTGCGGTGGGCATCACCCAGACCGGGGGACAGTGCCGGGCATCCAACTACCTGTCCTTGATCCGCAAAGCCCTGGTGGCAGCCGGATTTGATCAGGTTCCCGTTATTTCAGTGACCAGTGCCCAGGGCCTGACCCATCAGCCCGGGTTTGACATCAACTGGCTCAAGATGATCAAACTGCTTTTTGTCACTACCATGTATGCGGATTGCATCGCCAAAATGTATTATGCCACCTCAGTCAGGGAAGTTCATGCGGGAACCAGCAAAAATCTGCGGAAAAAATATATTGCGGCGGCCCAGGCCAGTATTTTATCCAGAGACTATGATCAGTTCTTTTCATTGCTGGATGCGGCAGTGACCGATTTCAACCGGGTGGATATTGATGATCAGGTTGTCGGCAAAATCGGTATTGTTGGAGAAATTTATATAAAATACAATGCCTTCGGCAATCAATTCCTGGCCGATTTTCTCATGGAAAACCGTGTGGAACCGGTCATTCCGCCGATTCTGGACTATTTTATTCAGGACTTTGTCAACTACAGGGAAAACATCCGGGCCCATATCCGGCACCGGAAAATCACGGATATTTTAGGGCAGTTCATTGAAACATTTTTAAATACATTCCATAAAAAAATCAATCACCGGTTCGAACGCTTCCGGTTTTACACCCCGTTTCATGATATCCGGAAGGTGGCGGAAAAAGCAGGCCGGATCCTGTCCCTGGTGAATCAGTTCGGTGAAGGCTGGCTCATTCCCGGTGAGATCGCCTGTCTGGCCGAAGATGGGGTAACCCATGTGGTCAGTGTGCAGCCTTTTGGCTGCATCGCCAACCACATCGTATCCAAAGGGGTGGAAAAGCGTATCAAGGCCCTGTATTCGGACATGAACCTGCTGTACCTGGATTTTGATGCCGGCACCTCAGAGGTCAATGTCAGAAACCGGCTGCATTTCATGGTGGAAGCGGTGAAATCCCGGCAGAACCCCACGTGTCGGGTGGTCTTGACATAAGCGGTATCCGGGTCGATCTGAAAAAAATACCACATCCGTTGATAGGTCAACGGATGTCTCAGGTTTTGATTTTAATGATCTCCCGGTCCGGCTGGTGGGGAAATTCTTTAAGGGAGGCCCATCGTTTCGGGTCCTGTTTGAAGGTGGGGTCGCTCTGGATATATTCGACCATCAGGCGGGCCGTGGCAGTGAGAGCGGACAGATGGGTCCGTTCATACCCGTGGGACGCGTCCACGCCGAATCCCACCAGGGCGGTCCGGACATCATGGCCCGCTTCGATGGCGGATGCCGCATCACTGCGGTAGTAACGGAACACATCTTTTTGGAAATCAATGTTGCAGCATTGGCACAGTTTCACCAGTTTTTGTGACAGATGGTAATCAAACGGGCCGGTCTGGTCTTTCATGGCAATAGTGACGGCATATTCAGAAGCGTTCTGGTGCGGTGCCACCGGGGCCAGGTCCACCACCACCATCTCGGAGACATCGGCATACACATCGGCGGATGCTCCGAACCCGATTTCCTCGAAAATGGTGAAAATCAGGTGGCAGTCCACGGGCAGTGCCGCACCGGATTCGGCCAGGGCTTTGGCCGCACTGAGCACAATGGCGGCCCCGGCTTTGTCATCCAGGTGCCGGGCGTTGATGAAGCCGTTTTCCGTGATTTCCTGCAGCGCATCAAAGGCAATGGTATCGCCGACGTCGAATCCGTTTGCCGCCAGGTCCTGCGGGTTGCGGCAGATTTCATCCACCCGCAGTTCCACATGGTCCCAGCTCACCGGCATCGTATCCACTGCATCGCCCCAGGCATGGCCCGAGGCTTTCAGTGGCAGGACCGTACCCCGTCTGGGACCGGACCGGGTGAAGATAGTTACCCTTCCCCCTTCTGCAAACCGGCTGGACCAGCTTCCGATGGGGGTGACGGCCAGTTTGCCGTTTTCCTTCAGTCGGCTGACCATGGCCCCCAGCGTGTCCAGGTGCACGGTGACGGCCCGGTCCAGAGTATTCTGTCTGCCGGGCAGGGTCGCCCGGATCGAGCCCCTTCGCGTGATTTCGAATTCAATGCCGAGTGCTTCCAGCTGGCTGCCCACATAATGGACCACCTGGTCGGAGTATCCGGAAGGCGATGGAATGCTCAGTAATTGTTTGAGCTGCTGGATCAGATAGGATTCATCAATGCAGACAGAAGACATGGGCTTATCCCTTGTGTTTGACAGCGGTTTCCGGGAACAGCAGATCGATGAAGCGCTGGGCCGTCGGTTGGGGTTCATGGTTGGCCAGGCCGGGACGTTCGTTGGCCTCGATGATGACATAATCCGGTCCCTGTACATCCGGTACGATGAAATCCAGGCCCGTAACCGGGATTTCCAGGCATCGGGCCGCGGCAACGGCCGCTGCCGCCAGATCCGGATGCAGCTGGTCTGTGACATCGTGAATGGTCCCCCCGGTATGCAGGTTGGCAGTTTTACGCACCACCACCTCTTTGTCTTTGGGCAGGACCGAATCATCATTTAGTCCCTGCGCGGCCAGACACCGGCGGGTTTCTTCATCATCGGGAATCCGGCTTTCCCCGCCGGTGGCGGCCATGCGCCGGCGGTTGTATTTTTCCATAAGCGCTTTGATGGTGTGGGTGCCGGTTCCCCGGATCACAGGGGGCCTTCGGACCGCGGCCGCCACCACTTCATAGTTGATGACGATGATACGCAGATCCTGACCCGGGGCCATCTCTTCCAGGATCACATCCTGGCAGGTATTCCGGGCTTTTTGTATGGCGGTATCCAGATCATTTGTGTCGGTGATCCCCACACTGATTCCTTCGCCCTGTTCACCCCGGGCCGGTTTTACTACCACGGCTTTGTTTTTTTTCATGAACTGAACGGCCGCCTCCGGATCCGTATACATGACCTGTTCCGGCACCTCAATGTTGTGTTTTGCCAGCAGTTTCCGGGTCAGGCGCTTGTCATCACATTTGGTCATGGCAACGGCCGTGGTGAGGTCTGACAGCGATTCCCTGCAGGATATGGTCTTGCTGCCCAGGGTCAAAGTGAACAGACCAAACGCCTCGTCCAAAATATCGATGCGGATGCCCCGTTTACGGGCCTCATCCACGATGAGCCGGGCGTAAGGGTTCAGATCGGTATATTTCTGGGAAGCGGTGTACAGATCCTGGTTAATGGGATTTTTCCGTTTGATACAGAAGACCGGAATCCGTTGACATCCAAGTTTTTCATACAGGGCGATCGCTTTTTTATTGTCGTGCATGACACTGATGTCCACAAAGGCCCGGCCCCGTGTGAAATAATGTTCACACAGGTGCCGTACCAGGCTGCTGCCCACCCCGGGAAAATCCACCTGGGGGTCCACGGCCAGAGACCAGAGGCTGGACCCTTTTTCAGGATCGTTGAATGCCGCCACATGGTCCACACCCGTGACCGTTCCGAGGACCCGGTCATGGGTCAGGTCTTTGGCGATCATATAGGTGCGCAGTTTGTTGGCCCGTTTGTCCAGAATAAAGTCCGGTTCCGCCCCTTTCATGTGGCAGACCCCGTAAATCCGGTTGATCTCCCGGGCTTCCCTCCGGGTGGAAACCCGCTGGATGACAAACGGGTTGCGTGTCCGGGAGTCCATGGTGTAATCATGGGACCAGAGCCGGAAGGTGTGGGAGGGATCCAGAAACAGTTTGTCCGGCGCCAGAGACACCACCACATGGGGATCGATAATATACATGGCAATATCCCGGCGGTCATATCCATACTGGGTCATGGTTTCCACAATGCGTTCATTGTCTTCAAAGGTATGGCCGAATACCAGCCGGCCCCATCCCATTTCCACATATGCATCGGAAATCATGCCTTGTGTGGCCGGGCCTTTGAGTTTTTCCCAGTTTCTCAAAGACTGGCCGAATCCCCGTTCCAGTCGGTGATTTGATTTACCCATGGTGTTGCTCCTCAAAAATTCAGATATCGTGCTGCTGGCACCAGTATTCCAGCAGGGCCGCCTGCCAGAGCTTGGAGCCCTTGAGCGGGGTGATATGGGAGTCCGGGTCCGCCAGCAGCCGGTCGATATAGTCCCGGTTGAACAGGTTCCGGTCCCTGGCCGCGTCGGTATTCAGAATGCCGGTGACAAAATCCAGGTATTCTCCCTGCAGGTATTTGAGAGCCGGCACCGGAAAATAGCCTTTGGGACGGTCAATGACCTCGTTGGGAATTATTGCCCTGGCGGCTTCCTTGAGAATATGTTTGCCGCCGTGCCCCACTTTGTGTTCCGCCGGGATTTTTGCCACCAGTTCGACCAGCGTATGGTCCAGGAAGGGAACCCGGGCTTCCAGGCTGGCTGCCATGGTCATGTTGTCCACCCGTTTCACCGGGTCTTCGGTGAGCATCACCAGGGTGTCCAGGCGAAGTGTCTTATCAATGGGCGTGTCTGCACCGGGCATGTCAAAATGCTGCTGAATGAACTGCGTGCTGTAATCCGGGCCATGAAACGCGCGGGTGACCATTTCCAGGTATTCTTCATGGGACCGGTCCCCGAACACTGACCGGTAATCCATCACCGGGTCGGCGCTTTCCATCATGGGCGGATACCAGTGGTAGCCGCCAAAGAGTTCATCCGCGCCCTGGCCGCTCTGCACCACCTTGACATGTTCAGCCACTTTCCGGCTCAACAGATAGAACCCGATGCAGTCATGGGAGACCATGGGCTCACTCATGGCCTTGACGCAGTCAGGCATGGACGGCAGCACCTGGTTTCCGTCCACCTGGATCTTGTGGTGGTCGGTGGCAAAATGCCGGGCAATGATGTCGGAATACAGAAATTCATCCCCTTTTTCGTCGCCCACGCTGTCGAACCCGATGGAAAAGGTTTTCAGATCCTTTTGTCCGGCCTCGGCCAGCAGCCCTACCACCAGGCTGGAATCCAGTCCCCCTGACAGGAGCACACCCACCGGCACATCTGCTGTCAGACGGCGTTTCACAGATGCCATCAGCGTCTGGCTCACCTGGAGCTTCCAGTCTTCAAAAGCATACGTGTCTTCTTCCTTGTCCCGCTGGCAGGTTGGCTGCCAATAGGTTTGTCGCGTCATGGTGCCGTCCTGTGAAATCACAGCCCAGGTGGCGGACGGCAGTTTTTCAATGCCGGAAATCAACGTGTGGGGGGCGGGCACCACGGAGTGAAAGGTCAGATAATAGTGCAGGGCTTCCACAGAGAGGTGCGGTTTGATTTTTCCGGTGGCCATCAGGGCGGGCAGGGAAGAAGCGAACAACAGGCTGCTGTCGGTCTTGTGAAAATAGAGAGGCTTGATGCCCAGGCGGTCTCTGGCAAGAAACACTTTGTCTTCAGTCTGGTTGTAGATCGCAAAGGCGAACATTCCGTTGAAATGCTGTACACAGTTTTCACCCCATGCGTCATAGGCTTTGAGGATCACTTCCGTGTCCCCGCCGGTATGAAAAGTGTATCCTTTTTCGACAAGTTCATCTCTCAGGGTTTTGTAGTTATATATTGCCCCGTTGTAGACGATAATCAGTCCGAGTTTGGGGTCAATCATGGGCTGGTTGGAATCATCGCTCAAATCGATGATCTTGAGGCGGCGATGGCCCATCAGGGTCCAGATGCCATGATAGATGTCTTCATTGTCAGGACCCCGGATGGTCATGGCTTGATTCATCCGGATGACGGAATCTTCGTAAATGGGTTGTCGGTTGAAAAATATTTCCCCGCATATGCCACACATAAATTCTCCTGTTGGAAGGTAAAATGGGTTAAGTAAAAAATTTTTTAAGGGAGCTGAAAAGTCCCTGGAAGTTCAGAATCGCAGGCTGAACAGGAACAAAACACATGTCGATGGTGATTTCATGACAAACAATATATAAAATCCGGGCCGTCTTGTCAAATTTGCCGGATAACAGGTATGGGTCAGGGTTGTATGAAAGGGTATTTTCATGTAAGTGTAAAAAAGGCTGATGACGGATCAGGGTGGAAAATCGGATAAAGACAATGACAGCGAACCGGGAGATTGAGAGGGAACAGCCAATGGGGGTGAAATACTGCAGTGTCTGCGGGGCGAAAATGACAACCCGGATACCGGAGGATGACGACCATGCCCGGCCGGTATGCGATAGATGCGGGCATGTTCATTATGAAAATCCTAAACTGGTGGTGGGCTGCATTCCGGTGCAGGGGGATCAGGTACTGTTGTGCAAAAGAAATATCGAGCCCCAAAAGGGGATGTGGACCCTGCCGGCCGGTTACCTGGAGAACGGGGAAACCGTCCAGCAAGGGGCGGTGCGGGAAACCCTTGAAGAAACCCGTTCCCGTGTCGCCATCATTGCCCCTTACCGCATGTTCAACCTGGTGTTCGTCCAGCAGATTTATCTGATGTTCCGGGCCCGCCTGCTGGACGATCATTTCGGCCCCACCAAGGAAAGTACCCAGGTGAGGTTGTTTTCCGAATCAGAAATTCCCTGGGAAAAGATCGCGTTTGAGTCGATCCGCCAGACCCTGGCTGACTATTTTTCGGACAGGCCCGGTCAGGAATATCCTTTCGAGATAAAGCAGATTTTGCCCTCAAAAAAACACGCCGATCCGGCCTGATCGGTATTACAGGATATCTTTCAGGATCTCGAACCGCTCAAATGGGGGCATGACGCAGGCGCCGGAAAAATATTTTCTGGCGATTTCCAGCATGTGCTTTGCCTGGAGCGTGCCGGTTTTGATCGGATTATCCGATGTTTCCATCTCCCGGCAAAGGACGTCCGGCACGGCAATGCCGTCCACCTTGTCATGGAGAAAACAGGCATGTTTAAAGGACAGCAGCGGCAGAATCCCCATGATTTTTGGAACCTTGAGATGTTCGCAGGCATTGGCCAGGGTTTGCGCCGTGGGTTCGTCATAAACAGGCTGGGTGACGATGAACCGGCATCCGGCAGCCACCTTTTTTTCCAGCCGCCGGACCTCATTTTTCAGGCCGTTGCGTTCCGGCCGGAAATCCAGGACAGCGCCGGCGGTCAGGCCGGATTCCCCGGCCATGGTGATCAGCTGATACACGTTCATATCGTTCACTGCTGTGGCGCCTTCTTTTTGACGACCGGCGGATGGATCTCCGGTAATGGCGATCAGGGTGTCTACGCCTAACGCTTTCGCTCCCCACAGTTCGGCCTGAAGTCCCAGAAGATTGTGATCCCGGACCGTCAAGTGCAGAATAGCCGGCTTGCCGGTTTTCAGGCGCAACAGATGGCAGAACACCGTGGCGGACATCCGGGGTTTGGCAACCGGGTTGGTGGCCACGCTGAATCCGTCAAAATCAAGATGGGCGATACCGGCCAGTTTGTCCAGCAGAACGGCAGGATCATTGCCGGCCGGGGGTACCACCTCAATGGTGGTGACAAACGGTCTGCTGTCTGAAATCACAAAGGACATGGCGGGATTCTCCTCCTGTCAAATGTTAGCGGGTCTTGACAGTATGCCTTGAATCCGTGCCCGGGTCAAATTAAAGGTTGAAAGGGATCTCTCAAATGAAATCAGCGGCCACGGGAAAATGGTCCGAGGGATACCGGGCGCCTTTGTGAAAGGTCAGGACCCGGGGGGTGAGCGGCCGGATATTTCCTCTGTAAAGGATCCAGTCGATGTGCCGGCCGTCGGTCTTGCCGGTGAATCCGTGAAAGGTGCCGGGGGGATCTGCTTCAAACACCTCCTGGAACCCGTGGGCCTGAAAGGTTTTGAAAGCGGATGAGTCATGACCGGCGTTGAAGTCACCGGTGATGACCACGGGCAGTCCCGGCGGGAACCGTTTCAGAAAAAAGGCCACTAATCCGGCACTCCGGGCCTGGATTGCCGGATTGAAATCAAAATGGGTATTGGCCGCCAGCAGATGCCGGCCCTGTTTTTCAAACCATCCCACCACGCACTGCCTGGGCCACCGGGACCCGGCCATTTTGGACGGGATATCTGGAAACCGGGAGATGAAATAGTGATGATGGCCCAGGCAGGTCCAGTCTCTGTGAAAATAGATCATATTGGACTGCCACCAGGGATGATTCCGGTTGTACCAGCCGATGTGTTTATATTCTTTCAGCGTTTTGTTCAGAAAATCCGCCTGGAAATGATTGACCTCCTGAAATCCGATAAAATCGATTTTCAGCTGTTTCAGAAATGATTTGACCACATCCCTGCGCCTCTCCCAGCGGTTCTTTTCATCTTTTGCCAGGCCGAACCGCAGGTTCATGGTCATCACGCTGAAGAATGCAGGTTCTGTTTTCATTTTTGCCATCTCTGTTGTTACCGTTCTTTTCAGGATGCGATATTCTCTGTTCCCTGTCAACTTTTACAGGCACTTATCGGGGCACAGGATTTTATCTGACAGGATTGACATATATCAAGGAAATGGTCATGGTCAGTGTCATATAATTCCGGCAAGTTGACAAAAAAGATGGATAATCAGAAAATTCAAAAGGCCATGATGATGGATGCAATAATACTGACCCCGGATTCCGATGACAATTTCGCCGACATTGTTGAGGAAAAGAGCCGGTCAAACCTGAGCCGCTGCTGGCACTGCCTTTGCTGCAGCGGTGGCTGCCCGTTTGCACAGGATATGGACATCCTCCCCAACAAAGTCATCCGCATGGTTCAGCTTGGATTGAAACACCAGGTATTGACCAGTTCCGCCATCTGGCTGTGTGTGGGCTGCAATACCTGTTCCATGGAATGTCCTAATGCCGTTGACATGGCCGCAGTGATGGATACGCTTCGCCGCATGGCTGTTCAGGAGAAGGTGACCATTGGGGAACCCGCTGTGCTGTCTTTTCATCAAAAAGTGGTCGATTCCATTTCCCGGTATGGCCGGACCCATAAACTGGAAATCATGATGCGGTATAAGCTGTCTGAAAAAGATTTTTTTTCGGACATGGATCTGGGCCTGAAAATGCTGTCCAAACGGAAACTGGATCTCATGCCGTCAAAAGTGAAAGACAGTAAACAGGTTCAGAATCTGTTCAAACTGGCGGAGGATTTGTCATGAGCTTTTCTCACAGGGAATTAAACTATTTCCCGGGCTGTTCCCTGGCCACCACCGCCAAAGAAAACAATGCGTCCTTGAAAAATTTTCTTGAACAGTTTGATATTGGATTGAATGAAATTCCGGACTGGAACTGTTGCGGATCATCGTCAACCCACAGCATTGACGGCGGCCTGGCCCTTGCCCTGGCCTCCCGCAACCTGTTTCTGGCCCCGGATGACAAGCCGTTGCTCATCGCCTGCCCGGGATGCCATCTCCGGCTGAGTGAAGCCAGATTAACCCTGAGTACGAATGCCCGAAAAAGAAGCCGTGTGGAACAGCATTTTGGACAACCGTTTCATCCCAAACTTAAACTGCTGCATTTTTTTGAACTGCTGGCGGATATGAGCTGCGCCGGACTGTTCAAAGACCTGACCGGCCGGCTGAAAAATCTGAAAATCGCATCTTACTACGGATGTATGCTGGCAAGACCTCCCCGGATGAACAAACAGCCCAATCATTACGGGTTGATAGAAAAAACCATGACCGCTTTGGGCGGTGATCCGGTTCCATGGGGATTTTCAAACACCTGCTGCGGCACGTTTTTGTCCGTCAGCCGCCCAGCCATTTCATCAGGCCTGGTAAACCGTATCATGAAAGGTGCCATTCAATCCGGCGCAGAATGTATTGTCACGGCGTGTGCCATGTGTCATCTGAATCTGGAGATCCGGTGCGCTCCTGAAAACCGGATTCCGGTGTTTCATTTTTCCGAAATTCTGTCTCTGGCCCGTGATGGAAAAGCATCCAGAGAATGGCTGAACCGTCATTTGATCGATCCGTCCCCGGTATTGAAAACCCGGTGGCAGGTGTGAACCGCTAAAAATTTTGTGAACATTTTTCTTTTCCCGGTGTCTGTCCTGGTAGAGAACGAAGCATTTTTGTCTTTACAGGAATCAGGATTGACCCGTAACATGCAAACAGGAGAATGAAAAATGAAAACATTGATTTCGATCACGACTGCAGTGGTGATGGTCGTCTGCCTGACCACGGCACCGGCCCAGGCAGACCGGAAAACCAGGGAAGGATTTCTTCTGGGAATCGGGGCTGCAGTGCTGGGAACCGCCATTTATCAGAGCCTGGATCGGTCCCCCGGGTACAGGGAACCCCAGCGGTATCATGGGTCACCGGCCTTTGAACGGGGTCCTCAATGCCGGGATGACCGGTGGCATGACAAGCGGGCTGCCGGGCACTGGAGAATCGAAAGGATCTGGGTGGGGCCGGTATATGATACCCGGTGGAACCCGGGCCATTACAACCGGAAAGGACATTGGGTCGGCGGCCGGTATGAAACATTCAAGGTGCGGGATGGATACTGGGAAGAACGGCGGGTGCGGGGCCGTTACTGATCCGGACAAAACAGGAAATCAATTGCCAGCTAAAGGACGGCTGCAAACACAGATGCTGCTGAAGATGGGACTATGGATGAACAAAACCTGGTGGAACAGCTCAGGCAGGGGGATAAAAAAGCCTTTACCGTTCTGGTCAATACATTTCAGAAACGCCTGCTCAAGGTTGCGTACGGCATCACCCTGGACCCGGAGGAGAGCCGGGAAATTGTTCAGGACGTGTTCATTGCCGTGTTCCGGCAGATCCATTCATTCCGGCAGGAAGCCATTCTCCATACCTGGTTGAGAAAAATGACGGTCAACCATTGCCTCAACTGGAAACGCAGATGGAAACGGCGATTCAGGTGGCACCATGATCCCATCACCATGGAAAATGATCCGGGCCTATCTCAGGAAGATTCCCCCATGGATACTCCGGAAACCCTGATGCAGAAAAAGCAGTTCAGGGACGGGCTCATGGATGCGGTCAGACAGCTGCCCGAGAAAACCCGGACCGTTTTTGTGCTGTATGCGCTGGAAGGCCTGTCTTATGAAGAGATCGCTGATTTTCTTCAGATCCGGAGAGGCACGGTGGCCTCCAGGCTGTATCACGCCCGGAAACAGGTGGCGCAGGTCCTGAATTCGAAAAAAAACCAGGAGAAACCGGTATGACAAACTCATGCGGCAGATATTCGGAAAAACAGATCAGCCGGTACATTGACGGCGCGCTTTCCCGGCCGGAGCTTGAGCAGATCCGGCAGCACCTGGATTCCTGTTCCGCCTGCCGGGATCTGGCCGCGCAGTTCCGGGAAGTGACCCAAACCTTTGATGAACTGGCAGAGCAGCCCGGCATGGCCATCGATCCCGACCGCCTGTACCGGAGCATTCAGCAGCCGGCAGAAAATCCGGCCGGCCCTGAAGCCGGAAGATTTTTCAGGGGCCGCTTCCGACCCCTGCTGGCGGCGGCATCGGTTGCAGCGCTGCTCATCATCGGCGGGATCTTGCTGATGACGAACGGCATTGCAACGGACAGTCCCAGTGCTATTGTCACATCCATCGATACTGAGTATACTGCGGTCATGATTCTTGAAACGCCTGACACCCATCATACGATTATATGGTATTCAGACACCTGACCATGAAAAGGAGGGATATGTTCAGTTTCATCAGGCTGACCCGGCTCACGGCCATTGCCGCCGGTGTTATCTGCTGCTGTTACCAGGCCCAGACGGCCTTTGCACAGAACCCTGTCATCACCCATGTCAAGGTGATTCAGGCTTCCACCCAGTCCCGGTCCATTGACCCGGCGTTGCGGCGGATCGTGCCTGAACTGGAATCCGTGTTCCGGTACACCGGGTACACCCTGCTCCAGGACAAAACCCTGTCTCTGGCTTTTCAGCAGCAGGGTCGCATCGCTCTGCCGGACCGCCGGACCCTGGTGTTGACCCCCACAAGCAGCCAGGGCCAGAGAATCCAGTATGACATTCAGATTCTGAACCGGAAAGAGGCCGTGTTTCAAACCCGGGTGCTTCTGAAAAACAACCGCAGCATGACCATTGGCGGCCCCCGGTCCGATCACGGGGTCCTGTTGTTTCATATCACCGGCTCCCTGCAATAAAATTCAAGATGGTTGGTTCATGACCATTGAAGATCCTGCCCGCGGCGTTGGAGCGGCTGTCTGTTATACAGACAGTTTTTCCCAGCGCAGAACATTGGCAACCACCATGCCTGAAATAAATCCGGCAGCCAGATTCGATGCCAGCGTGATACCCAGTATCAGTGTGGCGACAAAAAAGTCTTTGCGCTGGTCCAGATCCATCATGGCAAGGGTCAGCTGCGCGCCTGCGAATATGAGCAATACCCCCAAAAGAGACATGGGGATTAAATTGAACACCTGGACGATACTGTTGCCGAAAATAATTGCCAGGCCCACAAACAGCCCGCCGATCATGAGATTGGAGCCAGCGGTCCTTGCGCCGAAGCGGTAATGGGCGGCCAGTCCGCCGGCGCCATGGCAAAGCGGCATCCCCCCCAGGCTGAAACTGAAAAAATTGGCCAGGGCCATACTTACGCAGGCTTTTCTGTTGGTTACGCTGGATGATTTGTCAGGGAAATATTCAGAGGAAAGATCTGTATACGCAATGACCGCATTTCCCATTGTCATGGGCAGCTGGGGAAGCACCAGCGCAAACAGGGCAAAGGTAAAATCCGCTCTGGCAGGAAAGTCAAAAGGAAACAGCTGGGGCAGGTTCAAGCCGATATGAATACTGCTGATGTCATTTCTTATCCCGAATAGCAGGCCCAGCAGGAGGCCGCCGGCCACAACGATCAAACCGGCTGGAAACCTGCGGTTGTCCAGCAGAAGCAGGGTCACAATGGCAGCGACGATCCCGATGAGGACACTTATTGGAATGCCGGCCAGGGCCTGTACAGTGAGATGGGGTTCCACAGCCTCCTGTAAGACCTGGTATTTCGAGGTTCCCATGATGAACTTAACCCCTCCAGAAATCAGCAATGCGCCGGTAGACAGCTGCACCCCGCGAACCACCGATTTGGGGGTGAATTTCCGGATCACGTCGATGGCCCCGGTCATGCCCACGATCAACAGAAACAGTCCCATGAGAAGCGCCGATGCCAGGATCTGTTCCGGATTCATGGCCGTGGCAATGGCATAGGCACCGATGACCTTCATCGGCTGGACCGGCACAGTGATGCCGAAATACGCCCCAGACAATACGTAGAAGACCCCTATACTGAAAAATAATCCCACCGGGCTGAGACCATTGAACAGCACCATGGCGATTGCTATCGGCAGCAGTGTGCCCAGATCCCCGAGAGACCCGGCCAGTTCCATTCGGTCAAATTTGAAACGGTCAGACATGATCCCCTCCATATAGTCACGTAAAATTTTATATTCGTGATAGTATGATCATTGACAAGCGCCGTCAAGTGTTTTATTGAATTAATCTATCCATTGATTATAACCTGTTGAAAACCGGAGAGACCGAAATGGCGGATCGAAAAAAAAATCGGGATAACCCGGAATGGTTATGGTCGGACACAAAAGATCACAGCCGGATCATCTCCGTTGATCATACAGCCCCATGCCTGGATACGGCTCAGCTCCATCAGCTGGAACAGGCCTTTCGAAAATGGGCAGCCGAGTCACCCCGGGCCGATGTGCGGTTTTCCCGCCGCCGGATTCTGATCACGTTTCTGTTGATCCGGTATACCGGCGCCAAGCTGAACGAGGTGCTGGGGATTAACCCGTTGACAGATATCGATATAAAGCGTCATGCGGTGACCTATGGCAGCACCGGACCTGAAACCGGTTCAAAACCCAGGATGGTCCATCTGTCCAAGAGCCTGTGTCATGAGATCCTGAATCTGATCCACACGCCGCTGTTCAAGAAAAAACAGGGTCAAATGCCTGGTCTGGACCCCGGGTTTGTGCGCCGAAAATTCTATGAACGGGCCGCTGCCTGCGGGTTTGCCAAGGAACTGGGCGGTCCGGAAGCCATTCGCAGGGCCAGGGCCGTTGAATTGATGCAGGCCAATCTGCCGCTGCCGGCGGTGCAGAAAATCCTGGGACACACATCATCCAACCTGACATCATCCTATGTCGCGTTTTCAGAATCCGAAATTCAGGATATTGCCCGGCGCTTTATGGAAAAGGAGTCCGGCCGCAGAACCAGTGCCCGGAACTCTTTTTTCTGCAAGGTGACCGATATCGTCACAGGGGACATCCAGACACGGGTGGAGATGGTTACCATGGAAGGCCATCCGGTGGTAACGGTGATCACCAATGACAGTGTGCAACGGTTGGGGCTGGTCCCCGGCAAATGGATCGTCGCCGAAGTCAAGGCCCCCATGGTGATGCTCCAGGACGGGGCATCCGGTTTCAAGGGCAGTGCCGAAAACCGGTTCAAGGGGCGCGTAACCCGGATCACCCGGGGAAAAATCAACACGGAATGCATTGTCAGGGTCTCTGATACCACCCAGATCTGCGCAGTGATGTCATCCAGCGGTACCTGGCTGTCCCGTATCCGGCAGGACGATCCTGTGTGGGCGGTTTTCTCCTGTTTTTCAGTCGTGCTTCATCTGGATTGAACGGTTGCCGATGAAATTATTCCCTAAAGGGTCGACCTTGTTTTGATCAGACAGGTGTGTTATTTTTTAACCACGATGAATATCTGTATGTTTACAAATACATACCTGCCCCATGTCGGCGGGGTGGCCCGGTCGGTACACACATTTTTCCAGGACCTGCAAAGAAAAGGGCACCAGGTGCTCATTGTTGCACCGACCTTTGCCGGAGACGATGCAGACAATAGTGACGATGACACTGTTCTGCGGGTCCCAGCCATTCAGAATTTCAATGGCAGTGACTTTTCCATGCGCATCCCGGTACCGTTTTACATTAACGAAAAACTGGATGTGTTCTCGCCTGATATCATTCACAGCCATCATCCTTATCTGCTCGGTGATGCCGCCTTCAGGGCCGCCCGGCGGCGCAGACTGCCGCTGGTTTTTACCCACCATACGCTGTATGAGGAATATACTCATTATGTCACCGGGAACAGTGACAATTTCAAGCAATTCGCCAGGAACTTGTCCACCATGTATGCCAATTTATGTGACCATGTGGTGGCACCCAGCAAAAGCATTGCCGATCTGATCAAAGAGCGCGGGGTCACCTCACCGGTGACACAAATTCCCACGGGCGTGGACACACATTTTTTTTCTTCAGGTGATGCCCACCGTTTTAAAAAAGCCTGCCATATACCAGAGAGCGCCTTCATCATGGGGCATGTGGGCAGGCTTGCCCCTGAAAAAAATCTTGTTTTCCTGGCCGGGAGCGTTGCGAAATCTATGGAAACCCTTCCGGACACCTGGTTTTGTGTGGCTGGAGACGGGCCTGAAAGACAAAAAATTCATGATATCTTTACAGAGTTCGGCCTTTCCCATCGGTTGATTCTTACCGGAAACCTTACCGGCAGCGCCCTGGCTGATGCCTATCGGGCAATGGATCTCTTTGTTTTTTCTTCACAATCTGAAACCCAGGGCATGGTGCTCACCGAAGCCATGGCCGCAAAAACACCGGTTATCGCTTTGGATGGCCCGGGTGTCCGGGAAGTGGTGGAAAACAAAAAAAACGGGAGACTTCTTCGTGCTGATGCCGAACAAAAAGTGTTTTCCCGGGCCATCTGCGATGCCGTGTCTGATCCTGAAAAATTAAGATCCTGGCAGCAGTATGCAAAGCAGACAGCCCTGAAATTCAGCAGAGATGCCTGTGTTGAAAAACTTCTGGACCTCTATGAATATGCCGTTTCCCGGGGGGATGCCAGGGGTGAAAGTGGAGATGTGGAAATGGAACCATGGGAAACATTTTTGCTGGCCATTCGCACCGAATGGGAACTGATCGCTGAAAAAGCCCAATCCATCGCTTTGTTGAACCGGGATGAGGATGTATAGACTATTCAAAAAATGGCTGCCATGGCGGTTTCTTATCAGACGGTTTGCCGGGTTTCACGGTTTTCTGGATCCTGTCACCCTGATGGCCCGCCTGCGCCAGTTCAGCAAACCCTCTGAAGTGCAGGAACCCATTGAACTGCTCCGGGCCGGACTCATCTTCCATGCCCGGGGCCTGGTCAACACCCGGGCGATCCAGTACAATCTTGACTGGGTCTGGCCCTTCTGGGTGGTCAAACAGTTTACCCCGAAAGATGCGTCTTTTATCCCCAGAGGATTTACCTTTTCCCATATCAACGTGACCCACAGGAACTGGACCGCAGTGGGGCATCCAGACCTTGCCGCCTACCCAGTCATCGATCCCAGGGGGCTTGTGACACCTTTGTTTGATGCATGGTCCATTGACGTGTGGCTCATGACACAAGACAAAAAATTGCTGCTGCCGTCCCTTCAGCCCCGGGCGGTGCAGACGCTCGATCTGTCAGACGAACTGGCCGTCACCACTGCCACAGCCAAAGACACCCTGTCACTTGTGTGCACCGCCAGCGTGTCCATGAACACCCCTTCAGGCCCTGTGCTGCAGATGACTGCCAAAGGCAGCATGCAAAACGACACCGGGTGGCTTATTGCGTCCATACGGCCCTATAATCCGGAAGGGATCTGTTTCATCGACCATATCCGTTTTAATGACCGCCGGTTTGTCATTAACCATACCCACGAAGTGCACTTTGACAACATTCCTGAAAAAGTGCTGTTTTCCACCTATGATCACGGAGATGTGTCCCTGGAACTGGACCGGCCCCAGACGGAAAACCATGCAGCATGCCCCATTGGCATGGCAACGGCTGCCGCTTTTTTCCCGGTTGCGGCCAATGCCTCCACCCGGATTGATATCCAGGTGCCCCTGCGTCAGGATACGGCCTTTGTAACTCCCGTCACCGTCCGGCCGTTCGCACCGGCATCACAGAGTGTTTCACAAACTGCCGCCCTGGCTGTCCCTGATGCCGGATTTCAATTTCTGTATGATGCCGCTGTCAGGACTCTGCTGCTGTTGAGTGCAGATGAGGTGGTGCCGGGGCCTTATACCTACCGTCGTTTCTGGTTCCGGGATGCCTGTCTGATGATGAATGCTCTGCTGGGACTGGGACTTTCTCAAAGATGTGAACGCCTGATCCAGGGATTTTCGAGCCGGCAGAAACTGAGTGGATATTTCCAGTCCCAGGAAGGGGAATGGGATTCTAACGGCCAGGTGCTGTGGATCGCCCACCGGTTTTCCCAATGTGCTGACCGGGTTTTTTCAGATTCTGTTTACATGTCTCTGATGAAAGGGGCCCGGTGGATTGTGCACAAACGCCGGAACAGAAAAGACGGAAAACCCCATGATGGCCTGCTTCCGGCCGGTTTCAGCGCCGAACATTTAGGGCCCAATGACTATTATTACTGGGATGATTTCTGGGGGGTTGCCGGACTTCGGGCGGCTGCAAAACTGGCGGAAAAACATGGAAACACTGCAGATCAGGACATGTTTGCAGCCCAGGCAACGGATTTTGAAAAACGGATTTTTACCTCCCTGTCCCAGGCCCCCGGGTATAAAAAACACCAGGCCATTCCCGCCTCCCCCTACCGCCGGATGGATGCCGGTGCAGTGGGATCCCTGGTGGCCGATTATCCGTTGCAGATTACTCCCCCCAACGATGCCCGAATCATGAACACCATGTCCTATCTTATGGCCCATTGTTCTTTTGGCAATGCCTTTTTCCAGGACATGATCCATTCAGGCATCAATATTTACCTGACCCTGGCCATGGCTCAGACCTTTTTGCGCAGCCGGGACACCCGGTACAAAGCGTTGATTCACACCGTTGCAGACCTGGCATCCCCCACAGGCCAGTGGCCGGAAGCTATCAACCCCCTTACCGGCGGCGGGTGCATGGGGGACGGTCAGCATGGCTGGGCTGCCGTAGAATGGGTCATGATGATGCGCAGCCTGTTCATCAGAGAGGAAGGAGACAGGCTCATCCTGGGGTCTGGTATTTTTCCGGAATGGTTTCAACAGGATGCCCCTTTGTCTTTCGGCCCCACCCTGGTGCCCGGAGGCTTGGTCACCGTGACATTTATCCAGTCACACAACGGCCTGGAACTGTTTCTTACTGCATCAATAAAAGGCAGACCCCTGGCCTGCACGGCAGCGGTTCCGGGCTTTCGCCCGAAGCACCTGGATACCTCACACGATTATTGCCTGCTTGAACCGGTTTAGTACCCCCAGTCCGGCGGGGAGCGTTCCTGCCAAAAGCCCCTTTTCACCGGTTGTGTCCATGTCACGATTTCATGATATGGCGGTATATGTTCAAAATTTTTCGCCTGAACAGGAAAATTGCCAGAAGAATACTCCCTGCCACAGCCAGCAGCTTTATGTCCCATTGCACCACAGCCCTCCCCATGATCACAAAGGGAATCCCCATGATACCCTGGATCAGCCATGCAGATACCATGTAAGGAAAAAACCGGATGCCTGACAACGGCAGCAGATAATTTTTCAAAGCATAGCTGAGCCCTGGAATCACCATGAATAAAAATCCGAATCCCAGGCGCCGGTTTTCCGGCACTTGGGGTATGGAGACGTTGAATTTTTGTGCAAGGGCCTGTACCCACCGGCCGGCAATTGCCCGGGTAAACCAGAATGAAAAAGCCAGGTGAAAGGGCATTACCGCCAGCATGGTCACAATGCCCCACACAGATCCGAATCTAAGACCCAGCAGAACCAGAAAAGGAACGACAGGAAATCCTACTACCGGCAGAATGGCATAAGGCAGCACCACCATTGCCGGATGGACCTGGGGTCCAGAAATATAAGTCCAGAAGGCATCCATGGTTCTGTCATTGCCGGAAAAAAGTTGTTTGGTAAACCTGCATGAAACCCTTTGGCATTGTTTGCAGATATCTTAAATCAAGAACCATGTTCAGGTCAAACCTTTGTTCAGTGTTCTGGGTGCGGAAGGCTGTTGATCGAACCCATACCGGTCATGGCAACGCAGCGGAGGGGGATTGAATTCAGGTGTCTGCTTTCAAACAAAAGGCCAGCACCGTGATATTGTCTGCGCCATCTCTGGACAGGGCCTGTTTGATGAGAGCATCAGCGGCAGCGGCCGGACCGGAAGCCCTGCGGCATGTCTTGATAAGGGTGTCCGGCACCGTGTGGCGGTAACACCCGTCCGACATTAACAGAATCATGTCATCACCGGCCAGTTCAAATCTGCCGGATTGTACTGCCAGTTCGCCACATCCGATATACTGCTCCAGCACCTGCCGGGAATAATGGGTCCTGGCCTGATCCGGGGTGATCTCTTTCTCTGCAGCGAGAAAGTCCGCAAGGGTCTGGTCCTGGGTGATCAGAGTCAAATGATCCCCATGCAGATGATACAGCCGGCTGTCTCCGGAATGGGCCCAGAATACGGTGTTGTCCGACACCACGGCACAGACCAGGGTGGTGCCCATGCCGTTGAGATACGGGTCTTTTTCCGCCATATTACAGATCTCCCGGTCCATTCTTCTATAAAACCGCTTCAGGGATTCCACGGGAGACAAATCCTTTTGAAGGGTCAATCCCTGGAGGTGTTTGATCACATGATCTGAAGCGATCTCCCCGCCGATGGCTCCGCCCAGGCCGTCGGCCAGGGCCAGCAGCGCGAAATTCAGACATTGGGGATGGGATTCATTCTCAAGGCAGACCAGGTAGCGGTCCTGGTTGGTTTTGCGCTGGTGTCCGATATGGCTGGCCGCCGCGATATCCATGTGCCGGCCGGGCAGGGCATCCCGGGCTTCATGCTGGCCGGTGCTCATGCAGCAGTACCGCCCCGGCAAGAGCACGAGACCGGATTTTGGAACCGGAGCAGGACTAAAATCCGCGGCATCGGCCAGCCACTGCCGGGCCTCCTCCGGTGTCTGAAACCGGCGGTTCGGATCTTTTTCGCAGGCTTTCAGGATAAACTGTCTCAGCGATCCGGGCAGGTTTTTCACCTGTTTCTCAGGGTCGGGCAGCGACTGGTGACGGATCTGTTTCATGATCTCAGCTGAATCCACGGCATCCCAGGGCAGCCGGCCGGTCACCATGTGAAAGACGGTAATGCCCAAGGAAAACAGATCGCTGCGGAAATCCGCGGGATCGCCGTCAAACACTTCCGGGGCCAGGTAATGCAGGTTTCCGCCCATGAAAAAGTCATCGGTTCCCACGGGACAGGCCAGGCCGAAGTCGATGAGTTTGATCTGGTGATCTTCGGAGACCATGATATTGGCCGGGTTGATGTCCCGGTGCACCAGCCCTTTTTTCCCGGCATAGGCCATGGCGGACAACAGCTGCTCCAGGTAAGTCCGGGTGAGGTTGGATGGGATGCGGTGCTGCCGGGCGATCCGTTCTTCCAGGGAATGCCCGGTGAGGTATTCACACGCAATGAACACGGTTTTGTACCGGGAGGTGATATCATGCACTTTCAGGATGTGGGGATGATCAAGGTCTGCGATGATTCGGGCCTCGTTTTTAAAACTGTCTTTGAATTCCTTGTTCATGGACAGATGGTGGCGAAGCATTTTGACGGCCACCGGTGTTTCCAGGTCCCGGTGAATCGCCTTGTAAACGATGCTGTACCCGCCTTTGCCGATGATTTCGGTGATCAGATAAGGCCCGATGCGACGTTCGGCAATGGGACCGTTGCGGTCGAACCGGTCCGCCACCAGTTCGGTTAAAAAAGCGAACAGATCCGGGTCCTGTTCCGGGATTCGGTCGAAATCCTGTTTATGGACGGCCCAGGCTTCCAGATCGGTTTCCGCTTCCACGTGAAATCCCATGGGCTCCCCGGTCAACAGCGAGATCATGCCCACGATGTCCCCTTCGCTGCGGTGTCCCACCGGTTTCAGCCCGTCCTGGTTTTCTACCAGTTCAAGGCAGGCCCCCTGCTGAATGATGTAGCCGGTTGAGGTCCGGCTGCCCTGGGTGATGAACCGGGTGCCCCTGTGAATCTGCACGGGTTCCAGGTGGTTGAGGATCGGGGATTTGGCAAAGGGATGAATGAATTTCAGAAATTTGGTGCGGATATTGGCGCTGCCCTGTTCGGCCCGCACCTGAAGATAAAATTCGCAGTCCAGGCAATCCTCCTGTTTTCTGGCATAGGTGCCCTGAATCCGGTTATGACATAGGGTGCCGGCCACGGCCCAGCAGAAACGTCCTGCGCAGGTGCCATCATTGGTGCCGTCATGGGATCGATCAATGGCTGCCGGACACACCCCCTGGTCCGTGGCATGATATCCACCCGGCTCCCGGCCGCAGAGCATGTATTCCCAGCAGTTGGTTTTTTTTGTCATGGACGGGGTGCCCTTTTGATCAGCAGGGTTTTCAGCTCGGCTGCCAGGGCCTGGTGTTTGTCATGAAACACTGCCGGCGGCCCGAACCGCTGTGCCTGGTGTTCAAATTGATGGGACAGGCTGTCCGCTTCTTCAGAAGAGAGCGCTTTTTCCGCCATGGGAAAGAAGATCCGGTCTTCCATGCCGATGTGCCGATGCAGCAAGGATACATATACGCTTAAGTTTTCCAGGATCCGGGTCACGGCCATTTCATCATTTTCTTCATATCGGGGCAACGCGGTTTTGATTCGGACGACACTTTGCTTGCACCGATCATGCTGATACCGAAGCACCCCCATGGCCGTGTCCAGTTCCCCCTGTTTTTTGTAGGACAGCAGGCCGAACAATAAAAACTCCTCCTTGAAATGATGAAACCGGTCGGCAAACTCGGAACAAAAGATCCCGGCTTTTTCAAAGAAGACCATTGGTACCGGAATGCCTGTTTCCAGTGCCTGCCGGGATTCATCCAGCAGGTCCAGCACCTGTTTGATCAGCAC
>JAVVEQ010000060.1:0-17450 GCA_032250905.1 Desulfotignum sp.
CTCGATTAGAGAGGATTGAGACTTAAGTTTCGTACCAGCCCCTTTGGTTTGTTGGGGGTCCGAATCACCGCCTCGATTAGAGAGGATTGAGACTGACGTTTCACAGTTCACACAATTACTTTTCATGGTCCGAATCACCGCCTCGATTAGAGAGGATTGAGACCGTGTCCTGACAACATTGAAGCTGTCAGGACACGGGTCCGAATCACCGCCTCGATTAGAGAGGATTGAGACAATATTCCGTTCCATGTGGCTACGGGCTTTTTAAGGGTCCGAATCACCGCCTCGATTAGAGAGGATTGAGACTTAGACTGTTTGATTTGATAGCACTATAGAACCCGGGTCCGAATCACCGCCTCGATTAGAGAGGATTGAGACCAGTAGTCATAATATTATCTCCCGTTTTTGATTTGGTCCGAATCACCGCCTCGATTAGAGAGGATTGAGACCGATGTGTCGTGATAAATTTTGCGCACCAGAATGTAGTCCGAATCACCGCCTCGATTAGAGAGGATTGAGACCTGTCGAACCGACAGCAGGAGTGACAATTCGATGCCGTCCGAATCACCGCCTCGATTAGAGAGGATTGAGACTATGTGTTTGACGTTTACGATGAGATCAATGACAGAGTCCGAATCACCGCCTCGATTAGAGAGGATTGAGACTTCGTCAGTTGGTATAGGTACTTCTCCCATGGGTCGTCCGAATCACCGCCTCGATTAGAGAGGATTGAGACTCTGAAACTTCAAATAGACACGCTTCACAACATTCGGTCCGAATCACCGCCTCGATTAGAGAGGATTGAGACTGCCTGAATAGCCTGACAGTCTGCACAGTCAGGATGTCCGAATCACCGCCTCGATTAGAGAGGATTGAGACTAGTCCATATCGTAGAAAGTAACAGAATAATTCCTAGTCCGAATCACCGCCTCGATTAGAGAGGATTGAGACTACGGAACAGCTGTCCTAATACGTTGAACATGGTGGGTCCGAATCACCGCCTCGATTAGAGAGGATTGAGACTCTTGCTTGTGATCATAACTCATGCCGGGTTCTGTTGGTCCGAATCACCGCCTCGATTAGAGAGGATTGAGACTGCAATAACCCTGTCAGATGCAACCCATGATCTGAGTCCGAATCACCGCCTCGATTAGAGAGGATTGAGACATCAGGATGTTTATCGTCAATCTGTTTGGCATGGGCAAGTCCGAATCACCGCCTCGATTAGAGAGGATTGAGACTTCAATCCCCTGCCCGTAGTAACTGTCAAGGGTGATAGTCCGAATCACCGCCTCGATTAGAGAGGATTGAGACTCACAGTGCCGTACAATGGATGTTTATGAATCTTCTGTCCGAATCACCGCCTCGATTAGAGAGGATTGAGACATACATTGCCTTTCTTTTGTTACACACAGGACAACGGTCCGAATCACCGCCTCGATTAGAGAGGATTGAGACTTCAGTTCAGCCTCGGAGTGAAGCTGAATGTTGGAAGTCCGAATCACCGCCTCGATTAGAGAGGATTGAGACTGTATCGGCCCGATAATTCCGGGTGTCGAATAACCGGTCCGAATCACCGCCTCGATTAGAGAGGATTGTTACAGTAGGGTAGCGTTTTTTTTAAACCATTCTTTTTCGATGCCGTATTCATGAATGAATTAGGCAAAATCAAAAAACCATTAGAGAAAAGGAGCGCATATGGCAATTCATGTCGACCGTTTTTTAGACAGAACCACGGCTCATTTTGATGTGGAAGTTCTGACTCCCATGTTTCTGGGAGGTGCAGACGGCAATGCGGAGCTGCGGTCTCCGCCTCTGAAAAATGCACTGAGATACTGGTGGCGGATGACCCGCGGGCACTTGTCTCCGGATCAGCTTCTGGAGAGCGAACAGGCGCTCTTTGGAGGCGTCCACGAAAACAAAAATCGAAAAATGAGGGCGGAACGAAGCCTTGTGGACGTTGCAGTTTTTGGCGAAGTCCAAACTGAACCAAAAAACACATCCCCTTCCATCGGTAAAGAAATCAACCCGGAGGCAGGTGGCAAGAGAGTCAGCATGGCCGCATACTTAGGCATGGGTCCGGTTCACTTCAGTGGCCATTATGAAAAACAACCAATTTCTGCTGGCCAAACATTTCAACTGTCCGTCACCTGGCCCCGGAAAAATCAGGAAGAAATCCTGGATGCATTATCTTTTTTTGCCCATTTCGGCAGCCTTGGATCGAGATCGAGAAACGGCTGGGGCAGTGCCCGCCTGGTAAAGGCTGACAAGGATGGGACAAATATCAAATTGACCTCCTTGCCATATCTGTATGAAAAATACGGCAAAGATATTGACACCATCTTTGCCACGAAAAAACAATACCCTTTCTACCTGGGATGGAGGAAAAAACAGGGGAAAAAATATCCTCTTCTATGGCAGATAGCAGTGTCGGACAGATGGGAGGATGCTATGAAAGAGGCGGCCAAAAATTACATGGATGTCCGCCAGACGCTGCCTTTCCCCAGAGAAAAACCAATGGGTATCAAAAAACGGCATATTCTGGGATATCCGGTGACGGGTCATCCGGTGGCGCAATGGGATAGAAATAACGGCCGCATGCCGTCACAGCTTCGTATTATTATCAAAAAAAATGACGAGGGGAAGTTTCAATCCTGGTTTTTCCATCTGCCCCATCGGATAGCCCAGCAGTGGGACATGAATCTGGGAAGTGAGAAGGATATATGGCAAACCATTCACCAGCAGCTGGACAAAAACTGCAGTCCGATAATTTTCAAATCTTTTGAATAAGGGTACACCCTATGCAAAAAAGAGACGATCAATACTGGGAGAGAAAAATGCAGGTTTTTCTGCATGATCCCATGGAAAAGGCGCTGAGAATTCAAGGCCATGAAGAGCGGGCGGGTCGGATTGCCGATTCGTTCGGCATCGGAACAGCGTCAAAATCCGATGTGGGGTTGTTCGATATCATCGCTGCGGGTCTGGACCGTGCCAATCTTCCCGGATACAGCACGAATGATGCGCAAAACGGTGCGGTTAATTTTGTTGAAAATCCGCAGATCACCCATCCGATAACACCGGGTCGGCTGACATTCTCAGAAAAATTCTCCACGGCAGACCAGACCAACCGCCAAATAGTGGATATCATTCATCAGGATACCGCCAGCACAGATATCCGATGGGACAAGCAGACCTATTTCAATTACCTGTTTTTTGTACTGCGTAAACGTTTGATTGCGGAAAATGCGGGCAACTTAGGTTTTCTGTGGGATCGAATTCCGGCTGACAGCCGGATTCCGGACCATTCCATCTGGAACCATGCCGCCATGGTGTCCGCCATTCATACCTGTGTCAAAGAAAGTGTCCATCATAGGGCATCCATGATGGTGTTCTCCCTGACACCGGTGCAGCCGTTCATTGCTAAAACCCGGAAACTCCGGGATCACTGGGTTGCATCAGTGATGCTTTCCTGGCTTTCCTTTGAAGGAATCCGCTTAGTCATGAATAGACTGGGACCGGATCATATCCTTTATCCGTCCCTTCAGGATCAACCCCTTGTGGAGGCTGGACTGACGGAACATTTCAGCCAGCTTCTCCAGAATTGTCAGGAAAAAACCGGGCTTATCAAAGACAAAACCATAGCATCTTTCCCTAACAAATTTGTTTTTCTGGCGCCGGCCGGTCAGGAACAAACCATTGCCCGGGAAATTCAGAAGCGGATTGAATCAAGATGGCAGGCCCTGGCCCGAACGGTCCTGCAATGGCTGGACAAAGACAACCCGGATCTGGAAGAAGTATTCCAGCGCCAGACATTAAATTTCTGGCAGTTCAGCTGGGCAGGTGCCCATCTGGTCGACCTGAAAGGCCGTGATATGGTGGACACCCTGTTTGACCGGCAGAAATTCAATGACATCTTTGAGACCATCCAGGCGTTTTCCCGAACCTATTCTGATGCCGACTATGTATATCCGGTGACCCATTCTCTGGTGCAATCCGTGATGGCGGCATCGAAAAATGTTCCCTTTACCTACCGTGCCCCTGAGCCGGGGATCAAATGTCCGATCTGCGGTGAATTTGAAATCCTTCACGGCATGTCGTTGAAAACGGACGATCCGGGAGAATATAAAAAAGGCGCGGACCGTTTCTGGAACCACATTGCCGGTCATTCCGGCGGAACTTTGATCAAGGAAGGGGAAAAGTTATGCAGCATCTGCGCCATCAAGCGGCTGGGTCCCCTGGCTCTGGCCACCCATGACAAAGCGCACATTCTGAACGATATATTTACGGATGAGTCCTTTCCATCCACCACAGAGATGGCGACATTCGAATACCGGGAATCACTGAGAGAAGAAGGGAAACTCCCACCCTGCCGCCAAACTGGTCAACTGGATCCCATAGAAAAAGACCTGATCGATGGGTGGCATGACGCCGGGCAGGATACCGGGAGGTCTGAGACGGATCTCTATTATGCTATCTTGATGATGGATGGTGATAAAATGGGGGATCTGGTGAACGGCACTACCGTTGCAGCCAAATGGAAGGATGTGCTTCACCCTGAACTGGTCGAACGATATACCAAAAACCGGTTGACCACAAATCGGCAATTGTGGATGGATGAAGGCTTTCTTGACAAACAACGGATTCTTTCTCCGGCCCTGCATACCACTCTGTCGGAATCTCTGGGAGCATTTTCCCTTTATGTGGTTCCACGGATCATTAGCCAGTGCCGGGGGCGATTGATCTATGCGGGCGGGGATGATGTGGCGGCGGTTCTGCCGTTATCCCTCGCATTCGAAGCAGCCGATCAGATCCGGCAGGCTTACCGGATGCCGTTCATCACTTTGGATGAAACCGGCGGCATCCAAGCCCTTGGCAAGGAAACCAGCGGTCAAAAGCCCATTTTCCCCATGCCGGGCAAAGGAAAAGGTATCTCCATTTCCGGTGCAGTTATGATTTGTCATCATAAACAACCGCTGCGCGGGGCCTTGGAAGAAGCTCATCGCCTGCTGGATCAGGTAGCCAAAGAAAAACAGGGGCGCAATGCCGTTGCCATCCGCCTGAAAAAAAGATCCGGTCAGTCCAGAGATTTCGCGGTCAAATGGGATGCTGAAAATATTTTCTGCAAAGGAGCGGAACCCCGAAAAAGTGTGGTGTCATCCTTTATGGGTGTTCAGGAAGCTTATGCCAGAGAAGAACTCAGTGGAACCCTGATTTACCGGCTTCCGGAACTGGAGGTCATGATCAGGTCTGTTTTGGACAATGCAGATCAAACCCTGGGTACTGAAAAAATTGATCAGATCCTGCGCATTTTTGCCAGAGAAATTCTTCATTCCGGCAGTCTGGGCAATTGTTATCCTGGAAAGGATAATGACGCGCGGCGTAAAGAAATCGCCGCCGGGATTGCCGCCGATCTCGCTGGTATTACGATCCAATGGGAAAAGGGCTCTAACCGTGCTCCGGGCCGCTGGCGATACAACGCCCAGACCCCGGTCATTGCACGGTATCTTAGCCGAGGAGGTGCAACCGCATGAAATGGTATCAATATTACCCTTCTGACACATTGTTTTTAAGGGGATCGGAACCCATGGTCAGTGGAACCAGCTATGAAACCGTACAGCTTTTTCCACCACCGGTGTCGGTCATCACAGGGGCGCTGCGGACAGCTGTACTGGCACAGAAACAGATATCCATCCATCAATATCGAAAAGGTCATGAAGTGGATGCCCAGATCGGAAAATATGGTGAACCCGCACCATTCAAATTAATCGGCCCTTTGATGCGCTTTAACTCCAGGCTCCTGATGCCGGCCCCTTATACCTGGTTTGTGGAAAATGCACCCGATACCGGGAATGATGCACAGTACCAGGAAGTTCATGTCCTTGAAACAGAACCCTTGGACAAAGAAACCGTTTCTGGGCTGGGGTTGACATCCTCCACCCGACTAACGGGCTGGGTCAGACATTTTCAGGATATCAAGCCGGTGGGCGGCAGCTGGGTCAGCGTGGCGGAGATGTTGAAAGGCCATCGGGTCTTTTTGGAAGGAGAAACCATTTTCAGTCCCGGTAACTTTGAGACCCGATTATTTGAAACAGAAGAGCGCCTGGGAATCGGCATGGATCATTTCCGGCGGGTCAAAGAAGGGCAGCTGTATCTGGCACACCACATCCGGATGCACAAAGATGCATCAATTGTCTGGGCCATTGACCGGGACATCGGACTAGCCCCGGAAGGGGTTCTCTCTCTGGGCGGGGAACAGCGGTTCGGCCGGTACTGCCGGATGGACCCTGAATTAGAATTCCCGGCTGAAGGGAATCGTTACCTGGCTTTGTCTCCGGTTGAAGTCAATGAATCCACCCACGCGGATCTGATCGCATCAGGTAAAATTGTTTACCGGGGCGGCTGGAACCTGGCCCGGCAGTTCCATAAGGAAATGAAAGGATATTATCCGGCCGGCTCTGTATTTTCAGCGCCGGTGGATCATGCCTGCATCGCTTTTTGACAGACAAAAAACAGCAATCATCAAACAAAAAAAGGATCGAACACATGTATAGACAAGAAAACGCCACCATCATGTCATTGTATGCCATTTCGCCGGTTCATGCAGGTTCCGGATCATCCATGGGAGTTGTGGACCTGCCTATTCAAAGGGAACGCCACACCAACTGGCCCCATATTCAAGCATCTGGTGTCAAAGGCGCCATGCGCCATCATTTTGAACAATTCAAATTCAACATCACGGATTTTGATCAGCAAAAGCAACTGGACCAGATCACGGAAAAAATCTTCGGCACTGATCAATATGGAGACGACGGCACCCTGCCCGGTGCCATTGCTGTTTCAGATGCCAAGCTGGTAGCGTTCCCCATCCGATCATCTAAAAGCCCTTTTGTCTGGATGACCTGCCCGGCCGTGTTGAAACGAATGTTGATGGATTTGACCCTGACCGGCAGACACCTGGATCCGGATATGACCTTTCCGATGCTCAAAGAAGGTGAGGCAATCGTCATTGCCGGCGGGAAAGCCATGAAACCGGGAAATGAAATCCTTCTGGAAGATTATCAGGTCGTGGTTTTAGAGACGGATTTAGTGCTTCCGGATGCCATGGTTCCTTTTTTCAAGATGGCGGACCGGCTGCTGCTGGTTTCAGATGAAGTTTTCAACTACGGGGTGTCCCATTGTACGGAAATCCGTACCCAGATCAAAATTGATGATACAACCGGCACCACAGTGGACGGATCACTGCGGTATGAAGAAGTGCTTCCCGCTGACAGCCTGATGTATGTTGTCCTGTTCTACGGCCGGACCCGGGATGCCGACACGACCATTCCCGCCGATATGCTGGTCAAATATCTCAAGGAAGACGTGATCAAATCCCATATCCAGATCGGCGGAGACGAAACACTGGGATATGGTCTTTTTCAAATTGAATGGATGTAAAGGAGGCCTGGTATGAACAGCATGGAACAAAAACGATCCGATTTCGCACTGCAACAGATCAACGCAGGGATGAACGGCACAAATAGTATCTCCAGTGATCTGGCCACATTCATCGTGGGCACCCCGACCATGATTCTCCAAAACGGACTGGGGCAAACCATGGCATTTTTGCTGGCAAAATGCCCTGGAGAACAACACTCAGGCAACAAACATTATTTCACCTTCAATGCCATTGCCCAGTGGATTCGGCAGATCAATAAAAAAATTTCCACTGAACCGATGGATTTCTTCAACTCAGTTTCAAATCTCGATCAGCAGGATTATCTGAAACTCCAGGATGAGGCATTGAAAATGCTGCAATGGTTGAAACGTTATGCAAAAGCTTTTCAAAAGGGGGAATAATGGGACTTGAAAAACGCGATGATCCGCCGGACGTTCTGTTCCCAGTACCGGCGTATCAACAGAACTATTTTGGTTCAGTAAGCAATTTCGGGTTGTTTTTTCAGAAATTCAACCGGTATCAGTGGCTGAAAAAAGCTCAGGGAATTGATCTGAAAGCACAGCACAGCTGGAACAACAATAAACGGGGAAGGGACCGCACAGACTATGAATGGTCCATTCTGGAAAATCAGACCGCCCATGCCGTCGTGATGAAAAATGCCGGCGCCATGCTGGAAAAATTCCACGAACAGCAGATCGCGTGTCTGGAATCATTCAGTGAACTGGAGGCCGGTATCCTTGAAATATCTGCCAGATCTGCGACACATCTTTTGACTGGTATCGGGGAAAGCACGCCCACCGAAGTTGGGATGGTGTTCCACAGAAATATGGGAATCCCATATATGCCGGCATCATCTCTCAAAGGCGCGATCCGGTATGCCTATTGTATCAATTTTGCGCAGGCCAACCCGGAAAAAGTTTCTAAAGGGATGATAGAGGAATCCGATGTGCCGGGACTCAGGGAACTATTCGGATCATCAGATGCAAAAAAAGCATTCCGGGGCGGATTCGCCTTTATGGATTGTTGTGCCGACCAGGTGCCGACCCTGAAAAAGGATATCATGAATCCCCATTTCGGCAAATATTATCAAAACAGCCACGAACGTGGTCCGGAAGAAATCGAATCTCCGGTACCCATCAAGTTCCTGGTGGTGGAAAAAGGACTGACCTACCGGTTCCGGGGTTTTTTCCTGAATCCAGAGGCCAGGAAATTTGAAGAACTCTTGATCCAGGCGATCAAAACCGCTTTGACAGTGCTGGGAATCGGGGCAAAGACCGCTGTGGGGTATGGCCGGTTTGACAATATAGAAGTCACCACAGACTCGATCATCAAATCCATCCGCGATAAAAAGCGCCTGGAACAGGAATGTCGGATAATGGCTGCGCAAGAAAAGAAAAAAGCGGATGAGCAGGCCCGGCGGGATGCTCTGGAAGAGAAGAAAAAGGCGGAACAGGAGGCCCGAAAACAACAAATCGCTGAGCAGAAAGAGGCAGAAGAACAAGCACTGAAATCCGCCATTGACAATGCGCCGGAAGGGATTGAAAAAGATCTGCTTCTGTTTCAGAAAAATCCGCAAGAACAAATGGCTGTTGATCTCTATGACACATACCTCAATTCCTTGAGTACTCTGAATGAAAAACAACGAGATCTGGCCATTCAACTGGATGGGTATTTAAAAAAATTATGGAGTAAAAAAACCAAAAAAAACAAACTCAAGCGCCATGCACATATAAAGAAACTGCTTAAAACCTGAAGCGGATATTTCACGAAAGCCGTTCTTTGACAACATTAAAGGATTGACTGATAGTTCAGCCCTGGTTCCCTAAGCAATCTCACATTTTGCCGACGCCCTGCGGCGGCATGAAGAGACTTGTATGTAAAATTTGTATCGGTTTGGCCCAACAACTTTCATCCATATCACAGGAGGCCTGATGAGTATTTATTTGTGTTATGACATTAAAGGAATTCAGTCGTTCATTTTCAAAATCCCGAAACTAAAATACATTGTAGGCGGCAGTGCCTTGATCGACCAGTTCGATAAAGAAACCATGAAAAACATGAGTGTGCCTGGAACGAAACACATTTTTTCCGGCGGAGGCAAAGGCACGTTTCTCTGTGAATCAAAGACATCGCTTGAACAACTGAGAAAAGGGATTATCGAACAAGCCCACGCTATCGGCCTCGATATTCGGTTCGGTGAAAATGAAGACTTCAGCCAGGCAGCCCAGCATGCAGACCAACTGTATGCATTTGTTCCGTCCATGCACCCGGGTTATCCTTGTCCGGAAAGCGGCTTGTATCCGGTAAAACCCGGAGAGACATGTCATCCGGTCGTAAGAAAGCGGCAGTATTTTCGGGGTGAGAAAATGTTTCGTCGGTTCGAAGATCTTCTGCTGACAGATATATTGATACCAGGCAGATCCAACGATGAACTGGAATTTTTTCATAATGTCAATAGTGATGAAACCGATGGCCTAATGGGGGCTGCAGCTTTGGGCAACCGCAACCGATGTGCGGTTATCAGCATGGACGGAAACGACATGGGCATGCAGTTTCGCCAGCAGGTTAAAAACAAATTGACCCCAGAGCAGATGATGACATGGATTAAAGACATGAGCAGGGCCCTTGATTCCATTACTGTGTCAGCAGCTGCCGCCGGTATCCAGCGGGTGGTTTCCGATTGGGCCGGTTCCGATGAGGGAAAGGAAATGGTGATCAACAAGAACACCGTCACCCTTCCTATTCGCCCTCTTCTAGTAGGCGGGGATGATATCGTAGCCCTCTGCCACGGCACATATGCGGTCGCATTTGTCAAAGAGGTCATCCGTGTTTTCGAGGAACGCAGCCGTGATTATGGGGATCTGTGGCCTGCAACGGGGGGGGCACTGAGCATCACGGCCGGCATCCTGTTTGCTCCGGTCTCCCTGCCGCTCCATACCGCCATACCTTATTCCGAGTCCCTTCTGGCCAGCGCCAAGAGCAGGGGCAGGAAAGAGGGCAAGCCCGGACAACCTACTCCGGCATGTGTCGACTGGGAACAGATCACGGATACCGTGGTGGACACACCAGCGGCCAGGCGGCAACGAGACATGCTTTTCTTTGATGAAGCCATTCAGCGAAGGGTGAAATTGACCCGGCGACCCTATACTCTCCAGGCGTTTACCCGTGTCGAAAATCTGGCAGAACAATATAGCCATATTCCACGCACCACTCGGCACAAAATTTTTCCTGCCCTTTGCAAGGGTCATGCTGAAAGACTGGCATTTGCTGCGGAAATCAAAAAAAATCATCCTGATCTTTTTTCGGCCATCGATGAATTTGACTTTTCCCAAAGCTGCTGGGAACTCGACAAAGACAAAACCGAACAATCCACCATGCTCATCGATGCATTGATGCTTCTGGAAGAAGACAACCGCATGAAAAAGGAGACCGTATAAATGGGCACACTCAATTTCAACATTATTTTGACATCGGATGGAGAACCCGGCAGCGGATTTGGAACCGATCTGATCGATTCTCTGCTCCCCCGGGATGCGGCCGGCCGGATCATGATTCCAGCATCTCATATCAAAGGATTGATCCGTGAAAATCTGGAAAATCTGCCGGATGAAGTTATTCCTCCTGCAGCGGTTGAACAACTGTTCGGCACGGAAGACCATATCGCGTCATTGTGTCATATCAACAATGCGGTGGCACCTTCGGATGCAAAGGTGTTTGACATCACCCGGACCCGGTTGAATGATTTCAAGGTCGCGGATGACGGATCTCTCAGAACCAACGAAGCGATTGCCACCGGAACCCGCTTTGCGGGGTCCATTGTCGCGCATCCCCATCTGTCCCCGCCTTATGTGGATCTATTGAAACTGGGATTGTTGTCCCTGTTTGCCATTGGTGGCAGCAGAAACAGGGGTGCCGGTGCCTGTCGGGTCACTATAGATGGTGAACAAAGGTCTCCCGGTACGATCCTGCGACAACTCTCCCGGGACGGCATTGACCCTGGTGCTGCAACACTTGCGGTTCAGCAGCCTGATATCGCATTCGTTGACACCCCGGTCATGGTGAAACTGATTTTCAAGGCAGCCAATCCCATATGCGTGCCAACCATCCCGGTAGTGAAAAACAACCTGATCAGTTCCGGATTTTCCATCCCTTCCAGCGCTGTCCAGGGGCTGATTCTTCACCGGATCAACGATCAGACGAAAAAAACCGCTACCGCCTGTTTTGAAAGCCCTTATTTCCGGGCCTGGCCCTTGAATCCATCCAGTGATCCAAACGTGCTTTCTTTCAGGGTGTCTTTTACTCACAAAATCAGCAAATTGATCGTCCCGGAAACCGGGAACTATCATTTTGAAGATGAAATTATCCAGCCCTACGACTGGGAGAAGGTGCCCAGCAACTCTCCTTTGAAATCCACGGACGGGGTCCTCCTGACCGACGGAACACACGTGCAGCTTTGGAAATCTTCGGATATGCCAAGAATCATTTCTGCCCACGGGGTGCACCATGGAGATCGAAATCGGACAACAGGTTCCCCAAAGCGGAATCTTTTCACTGTGGAGTCTATGGCACCGGTGCTTTTTACCGGGATGGTGTTCATGCCTCAAACAGCAGCCCATCTAATGCTGGAAAGTCTGGAAAAAGATCCGTTCGTTCAACTTGGCAAGTCCCGGTCTATCAGGGGCGGCGGCACTCTGGAAGCACAGATCGTTGATTTTTCAGCGCTTCCCATTATGAAGAAACATGAAAAAAATGTATTTATCCTGCAATCTCCGGTGGATGTTCCCAAAGATCTGGTTCACCTCCCTGTGGAGGCCATTTTAGCAGAACTGGCTGCCAGTACAGGATTTGGAGAAATTGAAAAATCAAGCGGGGCCTTGTCCATTCAGTTTGGTTGGAACCGGACCGTGCATAACGGATTTTTGGGGGGTAGAAACGTCATCGCTCCAGGGGCTGTTTTCAAGACAAGATCCAATGTCGACAATTTGGAGCAACGCCTTCTGGCCGGTCTGGGAAAAGGCCGCAAACAGGGTTTTGGTTCGATCATTCCCCATCCGGGGGTGGCACAAAGGTTATATCCTGAATTACCGAAACCAAAAACGGTATCGGGAACAGACAAAAATTTCGGACTGGCTGGATACCGGCTGTGGCAAAAAGCCAGAAGCAGCTGCCTGTCGACCAGTCAGATTTCAAGAGTTCGTGAACTCGCCGGACTGGATCCGGCAAAAGCCATTGCCTATCTGAAACGTCAGCAGACCGACCGTCCTGAGACAATATGGGGGCGGTGGAAGGATGTTACAGAAGAGATACAGAAAGGCATACGGGATGATGCGGTCTATATGCAGCGCGTACTTAAAGTCTGCCAGGATCTGCTGGTAGCTGACAAAGGGGAGGGTTGATCATGCTTACAATATACAAAATCACGGCGGACATCATTTTCCCGGAAGGGGCGGCACCCGGTGCCGGCAGCAGTTCCAACAGACATGTCCTTGCCCGGAACGGTAATCAGAAAACCATTCTGCGCGGCAGTGTCCTGGCCGGTGTGTTACGGCATGCCTATGCAGAAAGATTGGGGATGTCATCTCTCGAAGATCCGGTTTCGCGCTGGTTTGGAGAAGGGGCGGACCCGGATGAGGACAACAGTTCCTGTATCCGGGTGGCGGATGCCGTGATCCGCTGCGCCACCGTCAATGAACGGACCCACAATCTGATCAACCGCCACACCGGGGCACCGGCAAAAGGGGGCTTGTTTTCCTTTGAAGCCATCCCCCCCATGAGTAAGGCCATACTCTCGATAATACTTGAACCCGGTGCCGGTGAATCCGAAGAATATGATGCCTTTATTGACCATCTGGTGGGCATTCTGGGGACCGGACTACTGGTGGGAGGCCATACCAACCGGGGAGTGGGCCGGATGATGCTGGTAGATGATGTATCTGTGCGTGACTTTGACCTGGCGACGGTTGACGGATCCGCGGATTTTCTGGATGCACAGTATGAGGAAATGAATAAAGGTGTTGTGCTGTCAGGCAGAAAATTTCGGCCAGAAACGCAGCAGAATCATCTTGAGATCAAACTTGAACTGGGAATCCCCCGGGGTGAAGACCTTCTGATCGGAGACGGCCAGGAGACCGATTATGCACTAAATCCCCAATCCGTAATTTTTAATGACGGATCGGAACACTGGCGGATTCCGGGGTCGTCGCTCAGGGGAGTTGTCCGGGCCTGGATGACGCGGCTGGCTGCCCGGGATGGAGAAACCATCACTGACTCGGTGAACAACTGGTACGACCGGTGTGACGACCCGAAAAAATCTTATAAACCGGATCTAATTGGCTGGGGATTCAAGGACACACAAGACAGGGCGCGTTACCAGGAATATCCGGATCTACTGGATGATCCGATCCTGGATCTGTTCGGCAGCATGTACAAAAAAGGGCGAATCCATATCAGCGATGTGTTTTCCCGGCCAATGGAACAGCAGGATGTGCAAGATCGATATCATGTGGCTGTGGACCGGTTTTCCGGCGGTGCTAATGAAGGCGCCCTATTTGACAACCAAGTGCTTGCCGGAACCCAACTGATCTTTCCCGTCACCATTCTGCTGTCAACACCTCGGGAAAAAGAAGTCCAATGGCTGGTAAAAACATTGCGTGCGTTGCATCTGGGTATTCTCAGTGTCGGATCCAGTAAAAGCGGGGGAAGACTGGAGATTAAATCCATTTCTGCAAGAGGCAGCGAATCACAAACTATCACGGCATTTGCCAGGGAGATAGAATAACATGGCAGCAGATCAAAACGATTCACAGGAAAAAGGAAACAACAAAAATGCCGCACCGGCAAACCATATCGGGGGGGAATTTCACAATCCCTATACATTCATACCATTTCCGAAACAGGTGAACCGCTTCGCTCCCACGGCACTTACCGCCGATGAATCACCGGAAGAAACACACCGGAAAAGCGGGGTACTGGATCTGGAAATCAAGACCCTGTCTCCATTGCTCACGTGCAGCCCGGTTCCGCTTTCCGACAACCCGGAACACAAGACATACAAAGCCCTTACCATCGACAATGACGTTGTATTGCCTTCCACGGGTATCCGGGGGTCATTGCGAACATTGATGACCATCCTCAGTGGGGGTACTCTGGGATATATGGATGAAAATCTGTGGCTGACCCAGGGGCGGGATGCCCAATTGGGACCGAATTCAAATATGCCGGATGTGCCGGACAACGTGTTTCTGGGGAAAGTAGTACAGCCCGGATCCAGCAACGCTCCGGGGCTCATCGAGCTGGGAGAAACCCGATTGATGATGGCGGATGATCTGTCAAAACAGATCAGAGACCTGGACAGAAAAAGACCGTCTACAGGAAACAGCCCCGTGGTTTGGCGGGATGGAAGCAATCAACTATGGCAGGTAAAATTGAGCGGCAGACCGATCAATCAAAGAGGTAAAAAAGAAGGATTGTTCAAAGGCAGCGGAAAGACAATTGAATTATCTGAATCCTTTTGGGAAGATTACAGGGGCCGTCACCGGCACTCGGTCCATCCGGAGTTGAAATCCGGGGACCTGGTCTGGCTGGAACCTGTCAGGACTGATTGTGCTCGAATCTCTTGTGAAGCCGATATACAATCCATCCAATGGGCGAGATGGGGCCGACATGGGGATTCCTTGAAAAGATTGATCCCCGCGCACCTGCTTCCGGACAGCATGCGACCGGACGGCGGGGTGGACATGGTCACCGACCTTTTCGGCCAGATCCCCCACAAAGGGGTCGATGCCGCCGGCCCTTTTGCTGCAAGGATCCGGCCTGGCAATCTGATTTTTATGGATGCGGCGGGTAAGACCTGTATGGAAACGCTGGCACCTTTATCCGCCCCCCATCCGGGATGTATCGCGTTTTACCGTGATCAGGATGACCTGGATGAAATCGGGCGAAATTCTCCGCTCAAGGGATACAAAGTTTACCGAAACACCAGGGAACGTGGAGAAAATGCACCATGGAAATATCTTGTTCAGGGCGTATATGGAGAAAATGGCATTCTGAAAGATCCCCAACAAAAAATCAACAAAACCGCAGAATTGTTGAATGAAGGGGTTACAGGCAAATTGCGGATAGCGTTTCGCGCCTTGGGTGCGGATGAGATGGCACTGCTTCTGGCTGCATGCTCCGTGGACTGGAAACTGGGAGGAGGAAAGCCCCTCGGTCTGGGACACTGCAGGGTCATCAATGTGACGATGATCGATGAAGAAGGTAATGAAAGCTACCCTATGGAATCACCGAAAGTGTCTGGGGACAATCTCCTCCTGTCAAAAACGGACATGAAATGGGTGAAATCTTTTCAGGAAAGGATCGATCTGTACCGTGCATCACAGGTGCCGGTAGATCGACTCAGGTACCCTCGTGCGGTCTCACGGAACAATAAAAAAACCTCTCGAGCTGGCCTGACCTGGTTTGCCCGGCATGCCACACCCAGGAAAAATGGGAGGGGGCTGGAAACCATATGGACTGGCGACAAGTTGCAAAACACACTTAAATCAAGCCAGATCAAGGCCCAGGCCTTGCCCCGCTTGTCCATCGATGATCCATCAGCCGATCTCTTGTACGGATATGACATGATCGATCAGGACGTCGACACTTCCAAACGGAACCAGCGAAAAATCGGACGTTTGGAAGTGTTTGATCAACCCGTCCACGCAGCTTCTGCTGAAAAAGCCGGGGAAAATATCAGTCAGAACCGTGAATCGCGAAAACAGATCCGGAACCAGAGAACCCCATCTCCAAAAGAGTCGGATTCATTAGAATTGACAAAAGAAAACATCGGCGAAATAATAGCCGACGAATTACAAAAGAAAAAAGTGGATGCGACCAGGGCGAATGCATTGCTTCAAAAGCTATCGGATCTGGGGATCGAACGGAAGCAGAGCAAAAAATGGGAGAATAAGTTTTCCGTACTTGAGTCCGTCGCAGAAAGAAAATAAGATTTTTACTGTCTCCTTGTGGCCGTAAAAATCAGTCTCTTAAAAAAAGGAAACTTTAGTTCTTTGACAATTAGCGTTTAAAATGATAGACCTCCGGCAGATTTGATGGGCTGCCATTGAAAATGCAAAAATGGGTCGAAACATCAAATAGTTATGAAAAAATGACCCCCGAAAAATGGTAGAAAAAAATTTACCCAAAATCGGCATAGGTCCGCAAAAATGGCCCTTTAAACTATTGCCAATAAACCGTTTCAGATACCCAGAGTCCGAATGACCGCCTCGATCAGAGAGGGTTGTTAAAATTTCTATGTCCAATGCCGTATTGGTGATCAAATCCAACACTGTGAAAAGGAGCATGATCGTCATATGGATTTCATCATTATTTTAGGATTGAAATTTCTTTTTGATTTGTTGTGGCCCGAACATAAATCTAACTCTGCATCAAAAAACAACACTGATGTAGAAGCCGCTTTCTGGTTCGGGACTTCCTACGAAACCCTGGGTCATCAGAAAGACAACTTTTCCAATAACATCCATGCCCTGACGGGCACAACAAAACATGAAACACTTGCAAAATTGGAAAAATGGTCATAATTATCAATTTTTTTTTATTTAGCCGATAAAAATGAAGAGGATAATTATGACCAAAAAATTAGATACCACATTTATTCAGATTGTTCACCCTGTTTGTTGCGGTTTGGACGTTCATAAGAAAAAAATTTCAGCCTGTCTTATCACTGTGGATAATAACGGTAAGGAACAGTATGAGATTAAAGAATTTGGTACGTTCACCGACGATCTTGTCGAGATGAAGAATTGGTTGCTGAACAATGAATGCCCGGTATTGGCAATGGAAAGCACAGGCGTATATTGGCGACCGGTTCATAACGTTCTCGAAGGATTTATGGAAGTGATTCTTGTAAATGCTGTTGATTTGTTTTTTATCCTGACGTAAATATTCGGGGTAGCAATTTTTTTTTCGATATTTGAAAAAAGTTCGGGACACAACGGAAATATTGTGCTAATAC
>JAVVEQ010000061.1:0-13010 GCA_032250905.1 Desulfotignum sp.
AGAATAAACCGAAACATACCCAACCAGTTCAAAATAATCAGAAAATAAAAGTCAGGATAAAAAACAAATCAACAGCATAAACCCGTGCCGTCAAGCCCACAAGGGCCCACGGCACGGGTCTTAGGTCTTCAGAACAATTATTGTTATGAGTATCAGGCCAGGGCCCGACGGTCGTTCATGTCTACCAATACCCGTTCCCGGGCCTTGTCTATGCCCAGCTGCCGGCGCTTTTTATCAATGTGTGCGATCATCAGCCTGGCAATTTCGATGGGATCTGTGGCCATGCCCCATTTGCCGTATCCCTGCTGTTCGAGTCCGTTGAACAGCAGGTCATGGAACCGCGTGCCGGCCAGGGCGGGAAATCCCACCCCGAACACCGTGTAAACCCCGGAAGCCACAAAATATTGACCGATTGCCAGCGCTTTTTCACTCATCCATTCCGGCGCGCACCCTGCCGCAGGCAGATCGGCGATGCTGTTGCCCAGTCCCCCGGCCTTGACCATGGCGGATGCGGCAATCAGGATCCGGGTATTGTCCACGCAGGATCCCAGGCCCAGCACCGGGGGCATGCCCACGGTTTCACACACCTCGGAGAGTCCCGGCCCGGCCAGGGCCGCGGCTTCAGGTGTCAGAAAACCGGCCTTGGCCAGAGCGATCTGGGAACAGCCGGTCTGGAGCACCAGCACATCGTTTCGGATCAGTTCCTTGACCAGTTCCACGTGCACGTAATCCTGCTGGACCTTGGGGTTGGTGCAGCCCACCACCCCGGCCACGCCCCGGATCCGGCCGTTGATGATGTTGTCATTCAATGGAGAATAGGACCCTCTGAAGGTGCCGCCCAGCATGTATTCGATGTATTCATGGGAAAATCCGTGAATGCCTTTCTGGACCTGTTTGGGGATCTGGATTGGTTGGCTCCTGGATCCGAACCGGGAAATTGCCTTGATCAGGACTTCATCGGTGCAGGCCCGGGGATCGGTTTCGTCAAATTCAATGTGTGTGGCGCCTTCGATGTGAGCGCGGTCGCTGGTGGTTATCAAATGGGTATTATAGCATTTTGCCACCTGGGCCAGCCCCTGTTTGATGCACTGAATGTCCACCACCATGGCATCCACTGCACCGGTGACCAGAATCGCTTCCGTGGAAGAGAAGTTGCCGGCATGAGGGATCCCGTGGCGGGACATCATCTCCGCGCCGGAGCAGCACATGCCCACCAGGTTGATGCCGGCGGCGCCCTTGTCTTTGGCGGCCTGGATGAAGAACGGATCGTTCACTGCCGCAAGCATGCCTTCGAACATGGCCGGTTCGTGTCCGTGGACAATCACGTTCACATGGTCTTCCTTGAGGACCCCCATGTTCACTTCCGCCAGAACGGGAGAGGGCGTACCGAACATGATGTCGGACAGTTCCGTGGCCACCATGGAACCGCCCCATCCATCAGCCAGAGCCGTTCGGCTGATCTGCTTGATCAGGTTGGTATAATCCTGATCACACCCGATATGGGTCCGACTCATCATTTCCATGACCTCCTTCATTGCTCCCCGTGGAACGATGCCGTCCTTGCGCCACAGTTCCAGGGTGGCGGGCGGTACCCGTTTCATGAACGGCATTTCACCGTCCACATTGGAAAAGGTCTTTTCCAACTCGTCGCACAGATCTTTTGCCACATCTTCCAGAGAGCGGTCTTGGGTGTCGATTCCCAGCTCTTGTGCCAGGTTCTGCAGTTTGAGGGGATTGGCAATGGAAAAGTCAGTCACGTTATTTTCGATAATGCCTTTAAACAGGTGGAGGATATGCTGGCCGTGGTCATTGTGGGATGCCGACCCGGTGGCCACATTCCGGGCCAGGTTCCGGGCCGTGATGGTATCGATGGTGGCGCCGCAGATACCGACCTTTTTATAAGGGTCACGGGGATTGAGACGGCAGGGTCCCATGAAACAATGTTTGCAGCAGGCCGATTCCACACCGATGGGGCAGGCTTTCATGTCCACAGCCCGGTCCAGGTTAAGAATGACGCCGTCTTTACGGGCTTTCTCCAGCATCTGGCGGGTGGCTTCACAGGTGGTCCGTTCTGATGCCGGCACCTGTTTGGTGACGGGAATATCCTTGGGCATAATCATCTCCTTAAAATCAGTTTATGAACAAATTTTTTTTACGATATCTGTGGAAGAGACAATCGGTCGCCCGATTGCCGGTTATCTTCCCCCTTGTGATATCTATGATACACATGAGGGAAGATTTATTCCTTGATTTATATCAAGAAGATCAGAAAAATTATGCGCCGATCACGTCAATAGCTGCAAACCGTGGTTCGTGCAGGGGAATGAGAATGTCCGCCTGTTTTTTCACGGTTTCAAGAATATTGTATGCTTCATAGGCATCCACATGGGTGCCGGGCGGAATCACCGCCATTTCCATGCCCCGGATTTCCGGCGGGGGATCCAGGTTTTCATCGATGATGCAGAATCCGGTGATAGCGGCTTTGCCTTTGGGCGTATCTATCATCACGGTCATGCCGCCCGGGGTATGGGCCGGGGTGTGGACCATGCGGATACCGGGGACGATGTCCGTGTCTGTGTACAGCACCTGGATCTGGCCGTTGTCTTCGACATCCTCGATATAGTCCTCCAGGTACCGGTAATCCAGCGGATGGGGATTGTGCACGGATTGCAGCTCTTTTTCATGGACAAAGAACCGGGCGTTTTCACATTTATAATCATTTTCACAGTGATCCGTGTGCAGATGGGTGTGGATCACGATGTCGATATCTTTGGGTGTGAGTCCGTGTCGGGCCAGTCCCTGTTCAAAGGTATAGATTTTTCCGTTGATGGCGGTTTCCCGGTCTTCCGACTGGATGGGGTGCATTTCGCCGGTATCCACCAGAATGATCGGGTCACTGCCCTTGATGAGCCAGCTGAAGATGGGAATGGTATAGGTCTGGCCCTGGCCGTACTGGAAGGTCATCATGCTCTTGTCAAACACTTTGGTTCCCATGACAATGGGATGGATGGTCAATGATCCGGTCATGATCGTTCCCTTTTACGCTGAAAGAACAGCAGAAAGCTTTTGATTCACTGCATCGGCATTACTTTGTTTCAGATTCTGGTGCAGAGAATTAAAAATTTCCCTGACAATGCCGGTTTTAGGTTTTGGAGAGAGAAGCTGGACTTCCATTGACTTGATATCCATCACCACCTCTTCCATCCATTCATAGGATTTGTTTTCGTTTTCAAGTACTTTTTTGATCTCAGCCAGCAACCCGGTGGCCAGTTCTTTTTTTTCAGAGTTAAGAACCGGGTTTCGGCCCAGGGACAGTACCTGGTTTAGAGGAGAGGACGGAGATGATTTGCCCAAGGCTTTCAAGCCATTGACCGTTATGGCGATGCCTCCGGACAGGGTTTTAAGTTCTGCCAGATCCTGGATGAACAATGATTCCGCCAGGGTGCCGGCAGCAGATTTATCCAGGCCCAGGGCCGCACCGATGTCATACATGGATACCTGTGTGCCGGGATCTCCCTGGGTCAAGGTACACAATTGGTTCAAATAGGCATGTTCTTCTGGATTTTCCATAGTCTCCTTGAAGGGGTGAATGCGGGGATCAGTCCCTGTTTTCAATGATGGTGGCCGCACCCACCCTGTTTTTTGTTTTTCTTTCCCTGGCACAGGTCAAACATGTGATACAGCTGAAGATCTCCGGATTTCAGAAGGGCCAGGTTTTCCCCCACCGTATCTTTCTGGGCGGCATATACGCGGATGTCGACGTTGTGCAAGTTCCGTTGGCCTCCATCCCCGATACATCGGGTGACCACGGCATCCACGGCATCTGTTTTGTCGAATATTCCGGTTTTACACCCGGCATTGGGGGTGTCAATTTTGCGGTTTGTCCGTGTCTGGATTTCTCCGGTTTCAAGATCCACCACCAGAAACAGTTCAGCCACACCGAAATGATCATTGACCCGGCTGTCCAGTCCTTTGTCTTCCGTCACCGGAAACGCGATTTTCATGGGCTCCTCCCTGAAAAAGATAACAATTCAGACGGGCGATTCTGCCCGCCGGTATTATCTAAGAATAATGCATTCATGGACAAAATCAACCATGAAGCCGGTCTGAGCAGGGAAAATTATATCACAGCCGTCCGGGGCAGGGGTTTGATGAAAGTTTGTCTGAGGCTGTAAGTGTAGGCCCCCTGAAAAGGGATCATCAAAATATCCCCTTCCTGAATGCCGGAACCGAAAAACGAGTATCCCCAGACATCGTGCGGGGTGCACAGCGATCCCAGGATATGGCAGGGCTGTTCAATCAGACCGGGCCGTGTCAGGTTCAGTACCGGAAAATAGTCGGTTTCAAACCGCTCCCAGCCCACGGCATTGGTGCCGGCATCCGTGATCACCATGTCCGGCGTTTTTTTGTCGATGACCTGAACCAGGATATGCATGGCATCATGGCAGATCCACCGGCCGGGTTCAAAACAGATGCAGGGATTCCCATGGGGGAGCACATGGTGGATCAAGGCTTCGGACAGTTCTTGTGCAAAAGTTTCCAGAGGGGTGGCCGGCAGATGATGATGACACAGGGGATCGTCTGATACCAGCCATTCTCCGGTTTCCGGCCAATATCCGCCGCCGATATCGATGAACCGGCAGTCCGCGAGAAATTCATAAGGCATGCCGGCCAGCAGCGACCCTAAGCTGGAAATGATTTCCTTCTGCCGGTCAGGGGTCATGTTCCAGGAGGAATGAAATTGAACCCCGGTGCATGTCAAAAAGGGATGGGCCGTTATTTCCTGTATCAGGGGAGGCAGCTGGTCCGGCATGATACCGAATTTACGCCACAACCCTTCAGGCTGGCAGTTGAGCCGGATGCCCACAGACAATGCCTGTTTTTTTTCTGCCAGAAGCGCCATCAGCCGTCGGCATTCTCCAATACTGTCCAGAAGCAGGGTCACCCGGCCCGGATGGGCTGCAGCCATCAGAAGCTCATGTTCTGTTTTCCCAGGGCCGCTGAAAATGATGTCCGGAGCTCCCAGATCCAGGGCGGTTGCCAGTTCCTGACCGGAAGACACATCCAGTCCGAACCCTTCGGCAATCAGAATTCGGGATATCTGGGGCATGGCATTGCATTTCATGGCAAAATAAAACCGGGTGTCCGGCAACCGGGATGCAAAGGCTGTCCGAAACCGTCCTGCCTGATCGATGAGCTTTGCCGAGTCCACCAGATACAGCGGTGATCCATGAGTTGCAACACAGTCAAGATAGTGCTGGGATTGATCAAACAGCGGCGCAACCTGGCTTGTGAGAAATTCAGTCGTCATCACGGGGTGGGGGAAACCGGTGAGCACCGTCATGACTGAATCTCTATCTCGAGGCGCCGGGCCAGCAGCGTGCATCGGGTTTCAGGAAAATTCCATCCACAGGTATCAAAGATGATATGTCCCAGAAGCCAGGAATCATAATCTTCGGGAGGCAGAACGATCCGGTGGCCTGGTTTCCGGATGAGATGAATCTGTTTGACCCGGGGTTCCGAAGCCAGATCCCGATAGTGGATCTTTTTTAGAATGCCGCACTTTCTGGCATGAATCCGAAGGGCCATGTGGGAGGAAAACCGGAAGGAATTCAGTTGACATGGCCGGTTCCGGGCCATGTCCAGGGCCAGTTTCAGGATATCCAGGTTTCCTGAAATATCCAACAGCCAGGGCAGGCAGTCGCCGCCGGGCCGGGGAGTGATTTCCAGCAGATACGGCTGATTGTGCCTGACCACAAAGTCCACCATGCAGATGCCGGTCTCAAGGCCCAGTGCCCGGGCCGCCTTTTCCAGAACAGGGGTCAATATCTCGATCGGCAGCTGCAATGGCAGGATCCCGGGCACTTCATATCCGGCGGCCGTGCCGAAGGGCATGCCGGCCGGGATCATTTTCCGGGCCAGCCGGATCAGGGTCAGGCCGGTGCCCGTCAGAATGAAATCAGTGCTGTATTCCGGTCCGGATATTCGTTCTTCGGCCAGAATCAGTTGATCCGGATGTGCGAACAGCGCATGTTCCTTTCTTTTTTGCAGGCCGGAGGTCAATGTCTGCCATGCGGTTTCCGCTTCTTTTATGTTTCCGCATTGAAACACCAGTTCGCTGCCGCTGCCCCAGGCTGGTTTCAGCACCAGGCCGGCGGTCACCTCCTTGAGGATCCGCGTCACATCCTCGATGTTGTGAACCGGCCAGACCCTGGGGCATGGAACCCCTTGTGCCTGCCACAACTGCTTGGAAATCAGTTTGTCCCGGCAGTTTCGAATGGTGGATTCCCCGGGATATGACAGTCCCAGGATTCGGGCCAGCCGGGCCGCAGGGATCATGGATTCACAGTCAAAACAAGCAATGCCGGCAGGTGTCTGGAACCAGGTTTCCATATGGGCTTTGACCTTGTTCATCAGCGCTGCGGGATCCGATAGGTCGCACACCACTTCCTCGGATGGCGCCGGCACCGGTTCCCGGGCTGTCTGACGGACATGGGGCGCGGTGATGAAAAGTGCTTCATTCGGACAACGGGTCCGAATCCACTCAATATAATCGGCAGTGGTGCCGACCACCAGCACTTTGGGTGTTTCAGGCGCAGCGGATATGTCGGTCGTCTGCATGAATCCAGGACTCCTGAGCAAGGGGGTGAGTAACCAGTTTATACAGGGGAACCGGTGTCAGCCGGAACCGTTGTTTCCAGTTGAAATCCCCGCACAGAAAATCCACGTATTTCAGGTGCTGGGTGCACGCCCATTCCAGATGGTGGCTGTTGATGAGCTTGGCGATTCCGGGGAATTCTGGACTGGTGCCACCGGCCATCAGGGTATACGTACCTTTCCACAAAGCCCCCATGTCCACTGCAGCCAGTTTGCCGCCAATGTGCACGCATGTCATGCGAAGCAGTCCCATTTTGTTGAGAAATTCCGCCAGCAGTTCAAACGAACGAAGAAACCTGGGATCGTAGAAATAGGCATCCGGACCGAAAGCGGCAAGATTCAGGCGGAACAGGTGGGCCATGTCCGACAGGGTCCCCTGGGAAATGCAGACATTCCTGGCGTCCAGTTTTCGGATGTCTGCGTTCAGTTTTTTCCGGGTTTTACCGGGCATGGACTGCCAGTAGGTATTGAAATCAAACCCGTAAGATGCGGGAAAGAAAAGGTACCGGGTTTCGTCCGGATTCAGCAACCCGGTCCGGTTAATAACGGTCCGGTATTTGATGTACCGCAGATAAACCGGTCCCGGCACTTCATCCAGAAGCATTTCAAGTATTTCAGGGGTATGCGCGATGATCCGGTTCTGTTCGAGCCAGGTTTTGCCCTGCCAGGTTTCTCCGGGAAACTGGACAAACGTTCCGGCGTCATCATTTCTGCACAGTGCCAGCAGACCCACGGGCCGCCCGGCCTTTTCAGCCACGTGAAACGCCAGGGGGCGCTTGAATGCTTTGTGAAAGCACCATCGGACCTGCCACAGATCAAACAGCACACGGCCGGGCCACAGGCTTTCCCACAGTTTTCTGCAATGGACCGGGTCCTGATAAAGGACATGTTGTATGCCGCCCATTTAGAGGCGATGGGTGACGGAAATCCTTGAAAAAGACCCGCCGAAACTGGTTTGGGAGAATTGACGGACCACTTCGGGATCATAGGTTTTACAGCTGAACACATCCAGATAAACGGTGTGGGTCAGGTTGGCGAAATGGGCGGATATCAGCGATGTTTCAATGAGCTGGACCATGGAAAACCCTGCCACTTTCTCATCTTCTCCGAAATGTACCACCTGGGTTTCTCCAAAGCGCTTCATTTCGATGAGATCGCAAAGCCGGACCACAAATGATTTGATATAATCCGCATCCCGGATTTTTTCGGGGTCGCACTCATAAATATCGATGGCAGATGCAATGCCCCAGGGTTCGGGGATGGTTTCCAGTGTGACGTTTGAACGGATACAGGGTGATAGATTCATGTGAGACTTCCTTTCTATTAACGGCAGCTGACAGCTACCATTTTTGTCTGTTTCGGTTTTTCTGATACGGTTTTTTGTCTGATTGTTTTCGTTGACTGAGCTGTTCCAGACGGTCTTCCCAGCACAGGTCCTCTTCCTGGGTTTCTTTGAATTTCGGTGCTTTGTGCCTGGAATATCGGTTGTTCTCTCTCTGGACCATGTTTTTACCTTCCTGGTTTTTTTCTTTTTTTGGGCCCGGTGAATGACCGGGTCTGATTCGGTTGTATTTGCGGAACCCGATTAAGCAGAAAGTGTGCCAGGGGTTATATTGTTATTAATTTGTATTAAAATCAGAAGGTTGTAGAAAATTTTTTAACGGGGGCGGCAAGAGATTTTCGGTACTTTTTTACTTAAAATTTAATATTTCGGGTGATGAATACTGAAAATTTTTCAACCCCGCTTCCGGATACGCCATTCAGCAACCGTATTCGATGGGATAAATTTCTGTTTTTTCTGGACTTTTTGATAGAACTGCGGTATGTTTCCTCCCGCTGGTATGGAACCGGAAGGTGTGATAAAATTCGGTATTTATTTGCCGGAAATGGTTAACTGAGGAGGACCTTTTTGTGCTGACCCGGCTTGTCTGTGCTGTAAAGGAAAAAAAACTGGCGGCTGCCATTGAAAAGCGGCTGGTCCATGCGGATGTCCGGCTCAATATTTTCCATCACCCGGACAATACCTGGCAGGATCTGGTGCGAAGCTGTGCCGATGTGTTTTTGATCAGCCGGACCCTGATCCCAAAGCCCGTGGATGCCAGTGTCGCCATTCTCAACAACCTGCCGGAAAAACCCATCACCATTGTTCTGGATGACAGGGAGTCTTCCAAAGCCCATGCCGATCTTCTGGGCGCGGGGGCGGATATGGTGCTTTACGCCGGCCTGCCCCCGGACCGGCTGGTGGAAGCCATTGAAACCACCCTGGCTTCCCGGCAGCAGTTCTATGATTTGAACCGGTTCGACCACCGGGGCCGGACCCAGCCCCGGCTGCATGATTTTACATCCAGCAGCCGGGACATGCAGCTGTTTCTGGAAGAGGTCCGTCAGGTGGTGGCCACGGATGTCACCTTATTGCTCCAGGGAGAGACCGGGGTGGGAAAAGAGCATCTTTCCAAAGCCATTCACATGGAAAGCCACCGTGCCAAAGGGCCGTTTATCGCTTTAAATATGGCGGCCATTCCGGAACAGCTCATGGAAAGTGAATTGTTCGGCCATGAACAGGGCGCGTTCACTGGTGCGGTCCGTTCCCGCAGAGGCGCGTTCGAACTGGCCCACGGCGGCACCCTTTTTCTGGATGAGATCGGTGAGATGCCTTTGAAAATGCAGTCCAAGCTGCTCAGGGTGCTTCAGGATTTCGAGTTCACTCCGGTGGGCGGGGAATCTCCCGTGTGGGTGGATGTCCGGGTTATCGCCGCCACCAACAAAGACCTGACCCGGGAGGTGGAAAACAAACGATTCCGCCAGGATCTGTATTACCGGCTGGGGGTCATCACCCTGACCCTGCCCCCGCTGCGGCAGCGTAAAGAGGATATTCCGGCCGTGGCCGAACATTTTCTGATTCAGCAGGTCCAGCGCATGGGGCGGGATATTGAAGGTTTTTCAGACGATGCGGTTCATGCCCTGTGCGAGTATGCCTGGCCTGGAAACGTCCGGGAACTGATGAACGTGATTGAGCGGGCGGTGTTGCTTTGTCGGTCGAATCGGATTACACTTAAAGACCTTCCATCCGGATTTCATGCGGCAAAGGAAATGCCCGGAAACTGGATGGGCGCGGTGGAAACCGATCCTGAACTTGCCTGGGAAGGCCGGACCCTGGAACAGGTCAAATCCCGGGTCGTCACCCGGGTGGAGAAACAATACCTGGAGATGCTGCTGAAGAAAACCCGGGGCCGGGTGGGGGAAGCCGCCCGATTGGCAGGCATCCATCCCAGGGGCCTGTACGGGAAAATGAAAAAACTGGGCATTGACAAGGATCGGTTCAAATCCGTATAAAAAAGGGCAGCCACTTTCTGACGGAGATGATGTATGACCTTGAGATGTTTGAATTCAAAAACAAGATTCAGACCTTTGATGATCCCGGCCCTGTGTCTGGTCTTGGCAGTGGCCCTGCTGTATGCCAAACCATTTCTGGCCGGCCGGATATTCCATTATCCGGTTTCGATGCCGGTTCTTTCCGAAAGCCGGTCCGGTTCTGACATTACCATTCTGTATCACGAACGGCCGCCGTATTATGTCACCGGCCCCCTTGGGATTTATGGCTTGTGTGTGGATCCGGTGAAAAAAGCGTTTTCAGCCGCTGATATCAGCGTTGAATGGGTCAAAATGCCGGCGGCCAGACAGCTGGAGATGTTGAAATCCAATGCCAAAAATATTTGTGCCATCGGCTGGTTTAAGAATCCTGAACGGAAAAAATTTGCCGTGTATTCCCATGCCATATATCAGGACAAGCCGATGATCGCTTTGGCCCGTTCTGATAACCCCCGGTTCATATCCCGGCGCTCTCTGGCTCAGACGCTTGAAAATGAGGCGGTGACACTTTTGCGCAAGGATGGATATTCTTATGGCCAATATATCGATGACATGATTTTGAAACATGGTCCCCGTCAGGAGATCACCATGGCGGAAAACATCGGTATGCTCAAAATTCTTCATGACGGGCTGGCGGATTATTTTTTCATATCTGAAGAGGAAGCCGCCGAACTGATCCATACGTCCGGTCTGCTGGCAGACACATTTCAATTCATCCGGTTTACGGATGTCCCTGCGGGAAACAGACGGTATCTGCTGTTCAGCAAATCAACGGACAAACGTATTGTTGACAGGGTGGATGCCGCCATCATCCAAGTGCGTGCCGGCTCGACAAAAGAGGAATGACATGAGAAGAGGCCAGTTTTGAACCGAAAATATTTCACCGTCATCACAGCCCCAGCGGTGCTGTTTCTGGCTTTGTACACCACCCTGGTGTTCATTCATGAATACCAGGTCCGGAAAAAAGCCCATGCCAGAATAGCGGTCCATGCAGATATGATGTCCAGTCTTCTGTGGAACTATAATGAGAAAGGGGCTTTCCAGTATCTCTTGCTTGCCGCGGAACTGGAAAATTATGCCTCTGTCATGGTGATGGATACCCGGGGAAATGTGTTCCAGAAAGTGTCTGGAGAGCCTTTCCAGGGAATGGAACGGTTTTCCTCGGCCATCGGACTGATTAACCACCTGCATCCCCTTGCGGCACCGGTCCGGTACAATGACAGGATCATCGGCACCCTTCAGGCAAAACGTATCTGTAAAACCATTTATTTTGATGCCATGCTGCTGCTGCTGCTGGTCCTGATATTCATGATTTTTGTGCTGTACACCCGGCTGGCTGGTGAAAAAAAAGTGCTGGAAAACCGGGTTGGCGATCGCACCCGGGCGTTATCGGAACTGAACGTGAACCTGCAGGACGAAATCCGTCAGCACAAAGCCGCCAGACAGGCCCTGGAAAAAAGTGAACAACGGTACCGGGCCTATTTTGAGGAAAATATTGCTGGCGCTTATATTTCAACCCCTGCCGGCCGGCTGATTGACTGCAACCAGAAGTATCTGGATATTTTCGGATTCAGGGACAAGGCCCAGGCCCTGGAAACATCCATCAAAGATATTTACGACCATCGTGAAGAGCGGCAGCAGTTTCTGGATGCCCTGGTTGAAAATAAAAAAGTGTCTGCCTATGAAACCACATTCCGGAAAATCGACGGCAGCAAAATTCATCTGATCGAAAATGCCGCAGCCGTATTTGATGAAAACGGCCGTCTGGATCACATCCGGGGATTTCTCCTGGATGTGACGGAAAAATACCGCCTTGAAATGCAGCTGATACAGACACAGAAAATGGAGTCCATCGGGCGCCTGGCCGGCGGAGTGGCCCATGATTTCAATAACATGCTCAGTGTGATTCTCGGACATACGGACCTGGCTCTGGAAAAGATCGATGCATCCGAGCCGCTGCACAACCATCTGCAGCAGATCCGGGATGCCGCCGAGCATTCAACGGATATCACCCGGCAGCTGCTGGCATTTGCCAGAAAACAGACCATTTCTCCAAGGGTTCTGGATCTGAACAAAACGGTTGAAGGCACTCTCAAAATGCTGCGCCGGCTCATCGGTGAAGATATCGATCTGGTGTGGAAACCGGCGGATCATCCCGGGGCTGTGAAAATGGACCCGTCACAGATCCACCAGATTCTGGCCAATCTGTGTGTGAACGCCCGGGATGCCATCGAGGGCGTGGGCCGCGTCACCATTGAAACCCGAAAGAAACGATTTTATGAACAGGATGATTCAGATCTCCCGGACGTCATTCCAGGCGAATTTGTGATGCTGCGCGTCACTGACGATGGTTGCGGCATGGATCAGCATACCCTGAAAAACCTGTTCGATCCTTTTTTCACCACCAAGGAGGTCGGCAAGGGCACGGGCCTGGGATTGTCCACGGTCTATGGCATCGTGAAGCAGAACAACGGGTTCATTCATGTGAATTCACAATTGAACCAGGGATCTTCGTTTGATATTTTTCTGCCCTGCCATAAAGATACCGCTGTGACCCAAGGAAGTGATTCCCCTGAGAGTGTTCCGGCCGGCAAAGGAGAGAGTATTCTGGTGGTGGAGGATGAAGTCTCCATCATGGAGCTGCTTGAGATCATGCTCGGGCAACTGGGATACACCGTGCTGGCAGAATCCTCCCCCCAGGCCGCCCTGGACCGGGTCAAAACATGTACCGGCCGGATTGACATGCTGATCACGGACGTGATCATGCCGGATATGAACGGCCGTGAACTGGCCAGGCAGATCAGAGAACGGTATCCGGAAATCCGGTTGTTGTTCATGTCCGGCTATCCTGCCGATGTCATCGCACAGCAGGGGGTCCTGGACAAGGGGGTTCAGTTCATCCAGAAGCCTTTTTCCGTGCAGGATATCGCCAAGAAGGTCCACCAGGCCTTAAAAGGTTAAATTTTTCTGTCCGTCTCCTCTAA
>JAVVEQ010000061.1:13020-15669 GCA_032250905.1 Desulfotignum sp.
CTAAACGGCATTCATCCGGGTGTTCAAAACAGTGTTCCACATCCCTGCGTGATATTGACCGGGTGTCCGAATTTTTGACCACCAGCCAGTATCCGATGCTTGCGGCAAATACCAGTGCGGCCGTGGCAAAAATATACGTCGGTTCCACCACTTTGAAATCCAGGATAATGACTTTCCGGGCGATGGCCATCAGGGCCGTGGCCATCACGATTTTAACATGAATCACATCGTCCCTGAGATAGATGGTGATGTTGATGAAGATTTCAATGGCGATGAGCACGGCCATGAACGCGCCGAAGGTGGCCAGAATGTCGCTGATGTTCATGAGCATGACCGGGGGGGTGCGCAGTTTTTCATAGATTTCCCAGGCCACGTCCACCACCCCCCAGAGAATCACCAGGGTCATCAGGACCGCCAGGCATCGGACACTGAAGCGGATCACCATCCGCAGTTTCTGAATCAACGGTTCATTGGGGTTGAACATATCATCCATGGCAGCTCTCTTTCAATTAAGGTGCACGGGACTGGCTCAACCAGACTGTCTATGGTCGGTCCCTGTAACGGTGTCACAAGCCTTTTTTTTCCAGCCACCTGAAAAGCAGCAGTCCCCCGGCAACAAGCAGGGGAATAATCACCCAGTGATGGATTCCCAGGATTTCCGGCAAAGTGATTTTACCGAAATCTCCCCAGGTGTAGACGGTATGTTTGAGCACGGGATAGATTTCTGCAAAAATTGCCGCACCCGCAATCATTCCCAGGATACCCCATACCGCATCCCAGCGACCTTCGCCCAGGGCGCCCATGGAGGTGCCTGGGCAATATCCCAGAAGGCCCCATCCAAGGCCGAATATCAGACCGCCGATGATGACAGGACCCAGAATCGTGGCTTTGATGGACAACGAGACCAGCCCCAGATCCCTGAGCAGGTATATGCCCACCATGCCCACCATCACACTGGAAAGCATGAACTTGACAATGGTCATGTCTATCAGCCGCATGGCACCCATCTGTTTGTCGTATCGCAACACCCGTCCTTTCTGGAGAAGAAAACCAAACAGCATCCCTGTGATCAGTCCATATATCAGCATATCCATTGACGGCCTCCTTATTTGTTATAAATCAGTCGGGCGACGATGATGCCGCCGGTGAAGAAACACACGAACGCTATAAATCCGCTGACCGCAAGTTGAAGCGTACCGCTCAACCCGTGACCGCTGGGTCACCCGCCGGCCAGCCGTGCCCCGAATATGGCCACTGCTCCGCCGAAAAAGGCCAAAATCGCCCGTTTGCCGGCACTTTGGGCACCGAATCGTTCCGCCCACATGTCCGGCACGGCCTGCCATCTGAAGGATCCTGACGTGACCGCAGAGATAAACGCGCCCAGGACAATGCCGATCATGAACATCCACTGCCAGTCGATTTTGGGAACCACCCGGATGAAATAGTCCATCTGGGCCACCCGCTCCGGTCCGAAGAGCTGTTCGATCATGCCGGCGGTCCGGACAAATGAGGTGGAGGCCCCGAAATACTTTCCAGCAATAACCACGGAAAAAATCCCTACCACACCGGCAAGGGCCCCTGCCAGATAGGGGCTCCAGCCGCCATTGTCAGGTTGCTTCATGTTTGCCTCCTTTCGGCTGTTGGATTGACTGATTCACTGAATTCTACGCCTAAAAAACGGGATTGCAAAGAAAAAATATCGGTCACATCAGGGCCAGTGAGGCAAGCAGCTTGATTGCCAGGTGATAGGAAGTGTCCATAGTTATATCTCTCCATTAGTGATGAGCCGGTCAATAATACCCTATCCGGCAAGTGTCTGCCACAGGGACAGCCACAAGGGCATGGCCAGGATGCATACCAGGTACTGCAGCAGCATCATGCTGGCAACTGAGCGTTCGTCTCCCCCGTAGTTTCTCACCATGAGAATCAGGTTGGTGGCCGGCGGTGACGATGTCTGGAGGATGATCAGGCTGCAGAACAGCGGCAGGGCCTGACAAAGCCCCAGCCCGTACATCAAGGCAAAGGCGGCCCCGGGCATCAGGAAGAATTTGACCCCGGTGACCCGGATCACATCGACAAACGGCGGCATGTCTTTCAATGAGATGCTGCCCAGCGTGGCCCCCAGGATAAATACAGCCAGGGGTACGGTTGCCTGGCCCAGCAGGCCCATGGCGGACACCATGGTTTCCGGCAGGGCCGTGGATGTGCCGGAAACCACCAGAAATATGGCCCCCAGCGTCGCCACCAGGGGTGGGGTGACAAAATCCTGCCACCGGATGCCGGCATCCCGGTCTCCGCTGATCAGCACCTTGCCCACGCTCCACATGATGGGGGACTGCCCCAGAATCAGCAGAAAACAATACAGGGCCAGCCGGTCGAACTGGTCCGGAAACACCAGCTGACCGATGGGCAGCACAATATACACTGCGTTCTGAAAGCTGGCCATGGAGATAAACGCCCGCTTTTCCGGTCTCCGGCCGAACAGCACAAACGCCATGCCAAGTCCGGACAGGGAAATCAGGACTCCGGACAGCGGCAGAATCCACCACCGGGAAAATCCGGAGGGATCAAACTGGCTCACGGTCTTGACCACGATAAGGCAGGGCAGAAAAATGTTCACGGTCACGGCGGACAGGGCCTGAATATGGG
>JAVVEQ010000062.1:0-15576 GCA_032250905.1 Desulfotignum sp.
CTGGTATTCAAAAATCTTCAGGGCCTTGACGGTCCGGTTGTCCGGATTTTCCGGGCCGGCATTGGCCACTTTCAAAACGGTTTTGGCGCCTGCCGGAGAAGACAGGATGACCAGAAAGGCAATGGCCATAAAGAAAAGAACTGTTTTTTTCATCAGAACACAACTCCTTTTTTTCTTTTGTTAATTCCTGGGAAACGTACGACAAAAAATACAATTACAAATGCAATTACAAATTTCGTTGCCAAAAATATCCCCGCATGTCAATAGAGCTGCTCCCCTGTTTTACCCCTGTCCGTCAGTGAAAACCGGTCATGTTTGAGATGGAATCAGAATTACCAGTTCAGGTTCAAGTCAGGGTCTGTCTGGGATTCCATGCTGGAAAGGACGGCATCCCTGACCGCGGTCAGGTGATGTCTCAGTGCGCGCTGGGCGGCTTTGATGTCGCTTTTTTTCAGATGATCCAGGATCACCTGGTGATGGGTTCCGAACCGCTGTCTGGGGGAAATATACAGAACCACTCCGCGATTTTTCAGGTACAGCATTTCAAACAGGTTGCGCATCAGCCGCTCACCGGCCGAACCGCTGGAAATCCTGGCCAGGGCGATATGAAATGTCATATCTGCCAGAAGGACATGCCGGGCAGAATCCTTTTCCAGGGCATCCAGGTGCGTGGCCACGGCATTTTCCAGTTCCTGCCAGCCTGTTGAGGTGATGCGGTCCAGAATGGTTTCAAAACCGGCGGATTCCAGAGATATGCGCAGGTGAAAAATATCCTGGATCATCTGTGGGGTATTGGTTTCCAGAAAATACCCCTTGTTGGGCACATGCCCCAGGATTCCCTGGAAATGAAGCAGTTTCAGGGCCTGGGTCACCGGTGTGGGGCTCATGTCAAGCCGTTTGGACAGGTCCCTTGCGTTGAGCCGGAGAGCCGAGGTGATCTCGTTGCTGAACAGCATGTTTTTGATGCCGTTGATGGCCCTCAGGGTCAAATCTTCATTCCCGGCTGTGTGCCGTGTCTTTTTCTCCATCCACTGTTTCCGGTTCGAATAAGGTTCAAATTGACCCAATGAGCTACCACGGTCTATCATTTCTGTCAACAACCAAACCGAAATCCGGCACGGCACCGGACCGGGGCTCTTATTAACGGCATCATCCCTTCCGGGCTTGATTAACTGCCTCCTTCTCCCCTATCGCTGTCTTTTTCACCCGGCACACCCGACACCGGTCATCAGAACAGTATTCACATGAAAAACAGTCATTGCAGGGATACTTCCCGGTGCACGCCGACTGTCTTTCCGGCACATACAACCTGCCCGGAATTCCGGGCATGGAAACAAACGGCATGGCGCCCCCCTTTCAAACATCGGTTTATAATTAACAAAAGTAAACAGAAAGAGAACAATTTCAAGTTTGCCTGAGACGTCTGGCCCATCAGAGCAAAAGCACAAAACCGTTCATGACCTATCCGGGCTTTTGTGCAGCAATTTTTTCTTGACAGGTTTTCTGCCGGCATATATCGTGATTCCCTCTGATCAGAGTACACCTTGTACCTGTCAAAAACCAATTTCTGATTTTCCAAAAAGAGGTGGAAATATGAGGATTACGGCAATTGTTCTTGGACTGTTAACGGTATTTTCCGTGTCAGCCCTGGCAGCGGATTGGGCTTTTTACGGCTCTGCCCGTGTAGCCATGTTCCAGATTGAAACAGACACCCCGGGCGGTGATACACACAATTTTGATCTCTCTTTACAAAGCAATGCCCGCATCGGCGCCACCGTCACGGCAAGTGATACGCTTTCGGCCAATTTTGAATACGGGGCCTCGGGCGGCAATGCCAATCTGCGAAAGCTTTATGGAGAATGGAATTTTGGTGCGGGCAAACTGCTGGTGGGCCAGACATACTCACCCTTGAACTGGTTTTATTCCAACCAGGTGTTTGACGCGGACAATGACTTGAATGCACAGGGCTTTATTTACTCCGGACGGGAGCCCATGGTGAAACTGACCTTTGGTACATTCCAGATAGCACTGGTAGAGCCTGACCCCGACGACCTTGGCACCGGTTTTACGTCTGAAGTCAGAATGCCTGCCATTGAAGCCTGTTATACATGGGCACATGATTTCATCACCCTGGAAGCGGCCGGGGGATACCATTCCTACGAACTTTCCAATGGCGGCATCACCTATGACATCGATTCCCATGTATTTGCGGTGGGCGCCATGTTTAATTTCGGTGCGGCCTTTTTCAACACCGCTGCTTTTACAGGCCGGAATGTGGGCAACCTCATTGGGCTTTCTCTTGACGGTGACAATGGATACGATGATGGCTTTGCAGCCATTTCAGGCACACAGGTGCTTGACAACGACAGCATGGGGTATGCCTTTGCTGCCGGTTACAAGCTAAATGACATATTCACCTGTGAGGCGGGTTACGGGTATGCCCAAAGTGATATTGACACCGTTGCCGGTGATGACGAAGTACAGGACTATTAGGCCAATGTAACTATCAATCTGGCCCCGGGCGTGTTCCTGGTGCCTGAAATCGGGCGATTTGACGGAAAAGAAACCGATGATACGGATACCACCTATTACGGAGCCAAATGGCAGATCAATTTTTAAGCCCTTGACGGGCTACCCCCTTTCTGGGATGTATCATCCCTGCTTGCCGGTCATTTCATCGACGGTCACCTGAATCACGGCCGTTTTTGCCAGCATCTCTTCGGGATAGTCGAATGACCGGCCCGAATAATGGGCCATGATGATATCCAGACCGGCCTTCTTTTCCGCCGGGGCCTCCAGAATCCGGGCAATGCCCGTACCGATGACGCTTCTGAACGACACCCCCCAGCCACAGGCCCGGGCGGGCTTGTTGATTTTCACCAGTTCATCCACTTCAAAACAGACATGAGGATCGGCCCGGAGCACATCAATTTTCCGCCCTTCCGGGGCACTGTGAAAATACAGACACCCGTCCCGGTACCCGAAATTTAACGGCACCACATAGGGGCACCCCTGGTCCACCATGGCCAGGCGGCAGACCTGCGCCTGTTCCAGGATCTGTTCCATCTGTTGTGTGTCTGTGATCTGTTTTTCCTTTCGCCGCATGGGCAACCCTCCTTTTTATATCGTTTTTCCTGTCAAAACAGAACTGTCAGTTATTCAGAACCGTCAGTTATTCAGAACCGCACCTGAAAAAATGAATCAATTTTTTTTCAGCAGCATCAACGGCCTTGTCTTTAAAATTTTTCCTGCGGCCGCCACGGCTGTGACCATGCATATCAGGGTCGTCAGCACCAGGATGCCCAGCAGATAACCGATATCCAGACCCCAGAGACTGTCAAAAAAATACCAGGCAATGGCCCGGGAAAATCCGGCACTGAGCACCACGGCCACCAGGGCTGAAGCAAAGCCCAGGCTGCCGAATTCCAGAAGACCGATGCGCCGGATATCGCCGAATCCGGTCCCCAGCACCTTGAGCAGGTTGGTCTGGACGGCCTGGCGCCGGGCCTGGTGCCGGGCAATGGAAAAAATGGACACCAGGCCGGCCGCAATGGCCAGCCAGGCCATGAACCTTACAGACATGGACAGCCTATCCGCAATAAAGGTCAATGTCGTGATCATCTGGGTGACATCGATGATGGAAATATTGGGAAACGCCTTGACAATGGCACGCTTCAGGGACTGGCGCCGGTCCGGCATCACCTGGGCCACAGCTCCGAGCCAGGTCTTGGGCGCATCTTCAAGAACCCCGCTCTGGAACAGCAGAAAGAAATTGGGCTGGAAACTGTTCCACCGGACCTTTCGGATATTGTGAATCCGGCCTTCCAGCACCATGCCCTGGATGTCGAACCGCATCACATCGCCGACGGCCAGGCCATGGTCATCGGCAAAAGAGCGGGCCACGGAAATTTCAAAGGGGGTTTGTGATCCGAACACCCAGGGATCTGATGACAGGGGCGAACCCTGCACAATGGTTTCAGAGGGATCCAGATCGGCGCGAAAGGAAAAATTATGTTCTGTCCGCCGGGGCCGTCCCCTGGATTCCGGAATGTCCTCCCGGGTATGAAAGGGGGCATTGTTGACCGTGAGAATCCGCCCCCGGACCATGGGGGACAAATTTTCCAGTGCTCCGGGCTGCTCCTGCATAAACCTTTCCAGATCCTCGATCTGGTCATCCTGGATATCCATGAGAAAGAACACCGGAATTTTCAACCCTTCCGGCCGCTGGATCTCGGTCTGAAGTCCTTTTTGCACCTGCGGAATCAGGCTGATGAGAAACACGCCCATGGCAATGGTGACAAAGCAGGCCAGGGATGCGCCCATGTTTCGGTACAGGTTCAGAAACGCCAGTTTGCGAACCAGGTGACGGGTATTGGCCAGCCGCCGGCACCCTCCGGCCCCCAGCCACCCGGCCAGGGAAAAAACCAGGAGCGCCAGGGCAAATCCGGCGGTGAACACCATGCCGTTGGCCGGCGATCCCCCCACCAGTATGGCCCCGGCGCAAAACCAGATCACCCCCGGCAGAAATGCAGCCGCCCGCCACCAACGGTTCACGCCCCTGTCTGCCGCATCCCCCTGCAGCAGCAGCAGCGGTTTGATGGACAGCAGATTCACCAGAACCGGCAGGCAGAACACCAGACTGCCCAGCCCTCCCAGACCCAGGGCCATGCCTGCGGTCATCAGGTCCACTTTCAGGACGATCCCCTCCGGCACCAGGCCTTCGAGCATCCACGGGAATGCCGGCAGCAGCAGCCATGCACCGGCAAGGGCCATGACCGCTGCCAGCAGACCCAGAAAAATCAGCTGGACAAACAGAAATGCACACACCCCGGACCGCCGGGCTCCCAGACTCATGAGCACGGCGATCTCTTTGTGTTTTCCCCCCAGAAATCCCCGGAACAGAAAAGCGGCAGCCATTCCGGCCAGAAACAGGGCCACCAGGGAAACCAGGGCCATATATCCGGCAAAATACCCCGTGATCCGGGACAGGTTACGGCTGACATCCCGGCTGTCCCGGACCCGGATCCGGGGCTGGTCCGGGGAAAGGTCGGCAAAACCTGAACGCAATGCCTCCGCCTGGGCCGGCACATCGGTTCCCGGCACCACCCGGCAATAAATATGATACCGCACCCGGGCGCCGAACCCCAGCAGCCCGGTGTCTGCCAGCTGATCCGCACCCACATAGATTTTAGGTGCCAGTTCCAGGGCGGTCAGGGCCTTGTCCGGATCGTCGACAAAAAAACCGGCCACGGCAAACGGCGTGTTTCCCAGGGTCAGGGGCCGGGATGGGGCCGGGTCGGGATTGTCCATGGGAACGGCGGCCCGGCCAGATTCATCCCGGGAGCCCTCCCCGCGGTCGTCATGGTCCCCGATGCCCAGGGCCAGTCCTGTGTCCCGGGACATGAACATGGTGGGGGACTGATGAATGGCTGCCCGGTGGGTGCCGGGTTCCAGGGCGAATCCGCCGTAAAGGGGGTATGTATCATCCACGGCCATCACCTGCACCAGCCGGGTGGTGTCCCGGGTCTGCGCCATGGTGAAAAACCGGATTACCTCAGACACCTGCACATCCGGTCCCAGCACCTGATGCATCAGGTCTTTTTCCGGCCGGGTGAACGGGGCGTTGGCCGTGACTACCAGGTCGGCAGTCAGAATATTGCGCAGATTGTCATCCAGATGCTGGTTCAGGGACCGGCTGAAACTCTGGACCGCCACAAACCCGCACAGACCCACGGCCAGGTTGGCAGTGAAAAACAGGGAAAATCCCCTGTTGCGAAGTAGTTCCCGAAAAGCCAGACGAATCCACAGCATCAGGTAAGCTTTCCCCGGGACAGGGTTTTTGTTTCCCGGCACCGGGCGGCCAGGTCTTGATTGTGGGTCACCACCACCAGGGTTTTGCGCTGTGTTTCCACCAGGTTGAACAGCAGATCCGCCACTTTTTTGCCGGTGTCCGTGTCCAGATTGCCGGTGGGTTCATCCGCCAGGATCAGGGCCGGTTCAACGATCAAGGCCCTGGCGATGGCCACGCGCTGGCATTCTCCACCGGACAGCTGGCCCGGCAGATGACCGGCCCGGTGGGTGAGCCCCACCTGCTCCAGCAGGGATTGGGTGCGCTCATGGATCCGGTCCTGCCGGAGAATCTCCAGGGGCAGGGCAATGTTTTCAGCAGCCGTCAGATGGGGCATCAGGTGAAAAGACTGAAAAATCATGCTGATGCTGGCCGCGCGGTACCGGGTCAATTCCGCTTCGTCCAGGGTGCAGATATCAATGCCGTTCACCTGGATCTTGCCGGCATCCGGGGTGTCCAGGCCGGCGATCAAAGACAGAAGCGTGGTTTTACCGCTGCCGGAATGGCCGGTGATGGCCAGGGTGGCACCGGCCTCCAGGGAAAACCCCACCTGGTTGAGCACCATCACCCGGCCCGTATCCGGCAGATGAAAGGATTTGTCCACCCCTGACAGTTCCAGCATCACAGGCACTCCTGGATGTAGGGAAGCACCGTTCGGGCGATCTGCCTGTGACCCGCTGCATTGGGGTGAACCCCGTCCGCCTGGTTCATGTCTGCCACCCCGCCCACATTGTCCAGCAGAAACGGGATCCGCACAATACCGTGTTTCTGAGCCAGGTCTTTGAAGGTTTGTGAAAAGCGCCGGGTATAATCCGGCCCGTAATTGGGCGGGATCTCCATGCCCGCCAGGATGACACACAGGTCGTTTTCCAGGGCCAGGGCAATGGTATCATCCAGGTTTCGGGCCATGTTGTCCAGGGACAGGCCCCGCAGGCCGTCGTTGGCCCCAAGGGCCAGCACCAGAATATGGGGGGCAGCCTTCAGGTGCCATTTCAACCGGGAGGCGGCCCCGGCCGTGGTGGCACCGCTGATCCCGCCGTTGATGATCTTCACATCGGTCCACCCCTGCTGTTTAAGCAGGTTTTCAACCACTGCAGGATAGGCTGCATCTTTGGCCACTCCCAGGCCGGCGGTGAGGGAATCCCCCAGAAACAGGATCCGGGTTTCTCCGGCCGACACATTTTTCCCGGCCAGGACCAGGCAGATAGCGGCCAGGACCAGGCAGAAACAGGTCATCGTTTTTATAAATCTGTTATTCATTGCATCTCCTTAAAGCAATTACCGGATGTGGAGTTTATCACATCTCGCGTGGAACAACTACCGGAGAATTCAATCCTTCCCTCTGTGAACACTGTCCAGCTATCCATTGCCTCCTATGCCTTTGGAACCAGAGAACTCATGGCATTGCTGGAACGGAATCCCCTGGCCGGGACTCAGATTTCCAAAGTATTGCAATGCCCTTAAATCCAAAAAAATCCGATAAAAAATATCTTTGATCCGGCCTTCAATGAACTGAAAATAAATAGTATGATCTGCTGAAACAAACAGACTGAGCAGATAAGGAGATAAAAACTCATGCTTTACAGAAACATGCCAAAGGTTAAAGAAGCCCTGTCCATCCTGGGATTCGGGTGTATGCGTCTGCCGGTACAGGAAAACGGCAACATCGACCGGCCCCGGGCCGTGGCCCAGATCCGGCATGCCATTGACAACGGGGTCAATTACCTGGATACCGCCTGGCCTTATCACGGCGGGGACAGCGAACGGCTGGTGGGAGAGGCCCTGCAGGACGGTTACCGGAAAAAGGCATTCGCTGCCACCAAACTGCCGTCCTGGATGGTGAAAAGCAGGCACCACATGGATGAGTTCCTGGATCAGCAGTGCCTTACTCTGGGTATCGATCCCATTGATTTCTATCTGATCCACAACCTGGCCGGCCCCATGTGGGAGCACCTCAAAAGCATGGATGTGCTGAATTTCATCGATCAGGCCAGACAAAGCGGCCGGATCCGGTATGCGGGATTTTCGTTCCACGGCCGGATCGATGATTTCAAGACCATTGTGGATGATTATGACTGGGATTTCTGCCAGATCCAGTACAATTATCTGGACGAATATCACCAGGCCGGCACGGAAGGGCTCAAATACGCCGCCGGAAGAGACCTGGGCGTCATCGTGATGGAGCCGCTTCGGGGCGGCAACCTGGGGGTTCCCCAGCCGCCGCAGGAAGTGGCCCGGATCTGGGACCGTGCGAAGGTATCTCGAACGCCTGTGGAATGGGCGCTTCGGTGGGTCTGGGACCATCCCGAGGTAACGATGGTGCTGTCCGGCATGAATGAGGAAGCCCATGTGGCAGAAAACCTGAAAATTGCGTCCTCCGCCTTTCCCAACTCCCTGACCCCTCAGGAAAAGGATCTGGTGAAACAGGCGGCCGACACCTACCGCCGGCTGATGGCCGTAAACTGTCCCGGTTGCGAGTACTGCAAACCCTGTCCGGAAGGGGTGAACATTTCCGGGGCGTTCGAGATCCTCAACATGCTGCACCTATTCAAAAACGAACCCGAAGCCCGGTTCATGTATGCCGTCCGGTGCGGTGACATCTTCAGCGGCGGGCAGATGGGGTATGCCTCCCAGTGCATCCAGTGCGGGGAATGCCTGGACAAATGCCCCCAGGGGATCGCCATTCCCGACATGCTCGAACAGGTCGTGGCGGACCTGGAAGATGACAAGACTCTGGAACGCCTCGCCATGGGCAAAAAAATGCTGAACATGTGATATCAATTCCCGCACATCCCTCCCCTTGGTTTCCAGAATGGGCTGAAACCCCTCCATGATGTTCAGCCCATTTACCTCCTGACCATCGACCCTTACAAACCATATCAATTTCCAATGTCCCGGTCCGATCATCCTGATTGTGTAATTTTTAGTTATTAATGGTAATTAATATTTTATATCTATCTATTATAGATTTAAAAAAACAATAAATCATTGACAATAACAACAAAACCCCATTACATAAGATCCTGGTTTAATAAACAGGGGTGCAGCAATCTGTACAATCACAGGCTGTGCATCAGGGTCGTGGTATAAATTTTATGTGGTTGAACGGAGGAAAAAAATGAAAAAAATCCATTACACTATGGCGGTGTTGTGTGTTCTTTCAGCGATATCTATCCTGCCGGCCTTTGCCCAGGAGCCGGCAAGCTCAGGTGAGGTGTTTGATCTGGGTGACGTGCTCATCATGGAAAAAGGCGATGAGGTCAATACTATCACCAGCATCGACACCCTGTCCAGCTATGACATTGAAATGCAGGGCAGCCAGACCGTGGCGGAGGCCCTGGAACTGATCCCGGGCATCGATGTCCAGACCGGCGGCAAAGGACAATCCTATTTAACACTTCGGGGGTTTGACCAGCGGGACATCAAGGTGCTCATCGACGGGGTGCCGGCCAACCCGACCTATGACGGATCTTTAGACCTGTCGCAGATTCCCGTGGATGCCATTGCCAAAATCAAGGTGATCAAAGGCGCCTCCTCGGTTCTCTACGGCCCTAACACCATGGGCGGAGTCATCAACATCATCACCAAGAAAGGCGGGGAAAAGCCGTATACCAGCCTGAAAACCTCCTTTGGTGAGAACAGCACCCAGAACTACATTTTCAACCATGGGGCCGGCAAAGGCAACTTCAACTACTGGATCACGGCCAGCCACCGGAAATCCGATGGATTCGAACTGTCCGATGATTTCGATCCCAACAATCCCGTCACCGGAATCGGCACTGAATACAACGAAGACGGCGGGGTCCGTGATCTGAGCGACTATGAAAAAACAACGGTGAGTGCCAAAGTCGGATATGAATATGATGATGACTCCAAACTCTATATGACTTTGGATTACCATGACAATGAAAGAGGAATTCCCACGGAATCGTTCAGGTACTGGGAGTTTAAAGAATGGAAACAGTGGCATGTCAGCCTGGCCGGGCAACACGATTTCACGGAACTTCTGTCCATGCGGGCCCGGCTGTACTACATGAAGCACGATGACACCCTGGAAGACGTGAGCTGGGATGCAGACCATACCACTTCCAAAAAATGGTTCCAGACAAGCTCCTATGACGACTATTCCATCGGGGGTGAAATTCAGGGATACCTGGATTTCGGCGACATCAGCCTGGTGAAGATGGGCTTCAGCTACATGAAGGCCAACAACATCCAGCGGGAATATCTGGATGCCACCAGCATGCCTGTCGTTCGATGGGGCGATCCTGTTGGATGGGCCCCGGAACAGGAATATGAGGTGGACACCTATTCCTTCGGGCTGGAAGACGATATCCGTGTGACCGACAAAATGACCCTGACCGCCGGGGTCAGTTATGATGTTCATGACCCGGTCAAGGCGTTTGACGGAGAGGATTCCATTGACCGGGACAAAACCAGCACCTGGAACCCCCAGGCCGGCATATCCTATGACTTTACCCAGGATTTCACCATGTATGCATCCGTGGGAAAAAAGACCCGTTTTCCCCAGATGAAGGAGCTTTACAGTGATCTGGCCGGAGGCAACTCCGATCTGGACCCCCAGCAGACCATTGCCTATGAAATTGGCGCCACCAAACGGTTCAACCATGGATTAAGCCTCTCCGGCGCCGTTTTTTACAATGATATCACCGATCGGATTGACTATGATGTGGATGACAACCTCACAAACATCGGTGAAACCGAGATCAAGGGGGTGGAAGCATCACTCAATTACCAGAGCCCCTGGAACCTGGATCTGGGTCTGGGATATACCTACCTGTCCGCCACGGACAAGGAGGATGGTGTCAGACCGGAACTGGATGCCGAGAGAATTCCGGAGCACAAATTTTTTGTGGATGCCAGATATTTCTTTGATTTCGGTCTGACAGCCGCCTGCCAGGCCATCTATACCAGTGATCAGGTTGAATACGACAGGGATTTCAACCCCAGAGATATCGATGAGTTCTGGGTGGTGAACGCCCGGCTGAACCAGGATCTGAAACTTTCTGAAAAAATATCCACAGCTGTATTTCTGGAAGTCAGAAACCTGTTTGACGAAGACTATGAAGAAGGCAGCGGTCCCTATCCGGGAAGAAATTTCCTGGCCGGGCTGCAGTTCAGCTTTTAAATGAAATGACCCTGAAAAAACTCTTGTGGCCGGTTGCCTGTTTGGCCTGCCTGATCTTTCTGTTCAGTATCTATACGACCAGCCAGGGAAAAAAACAGGCGCCGGTTCCGGGAAACACCCGCACCATCACGGACATGAAGGGCCGGACCTTTGACGTGGCAGACCCGCTGGAGCGGATTGCCCTGTTAGGCGGCCCCACCGGCCAGATTGCATTCATTCTGGGGGTTCAGGACCAGCTGTGTGCCGTGACCAACGCCCTGAAAATGTCCGTACTGGTGAAACCGTTTTTCCCGGAAATTGAAAATCTGCCCGGCCCACGCACCACCTCCGGATCCATCAATATTGAAGAACTGATCAAATCCGATCCGGATATTGCCATTGCCGGAGATATCGACGGCGGCATTGTTCAGGAAAAAACCCGGATTCTGGCCGGTACCTATGAAACCCGGATCATGAAAGGGGCCAAACATTAAGGGGACCTCTTTTCATATCCAGGGCCGGACCCGCAGATTTTCCCCGGAGGCATGGATCCGGATTTTCACTGTCCTCCTGGTCCTGGTGATGATAGTTTCCCTGGGAAGCGGACGGGTGGACATCTCTGTGGCTCAGACCCTCAAGATACTTTTATCCACGGTCTTTCCCCTGACACCGGACGTGTCCGCCACCACCTGGTCTGTGATCGTGGATGTGAGGCTGCCCCGGATCCTGGCCGGGATGCTGGTGGGCGGGGCATTGTCTATTTCCGGGGCGTCGTTCCAGGGGGTGTTCCAGAATCCCCTGGTCAGTCCCCATATCCTGGGGGTGGCGGCCGGCGCCGGATTCGGGGCGGCCCTGGCCATTCTGCTATTTGACAATATCTGGCTGATCCGGTGGCGCATCAATCTGCTGGCCATGGGGGATGAGGATGCCCGGACCCTGGGTGTGAACACCGAAGCCCTGAAACTTGTGATCATCGTGTGCGCCACCATTGCCACGGCATCGGCAGTGTGCATCAGCGGCATCATCGGGTGGATCGGTATCATGATCCCCCACATCGGCCGGCTCATCGTGGGACCGGACCACAAATATCAGCTGCCCATCTCCATGATAATCGGTGCCGCCTACCTGGTGACCGTGGACACCATCGCCCGGACCGCTTTGACCACGGAAATCCCCATCGGCATCCTCACCGCTATTTTCGGGGCCCCGGTATTTGCCATGCTGCTCAGGAAAACCCAGAAGGCCGGGTGAGTCATGCATGGCAGAGTAGACATCACCGGCCTGGCCTTCGGGTACACGGCATCGGAACAGATTTTCTCAGGCATTGATATTCACCTGGCACCGGGTCAGGTTTTCTGCCTGCTGGGACCCAACGGCTCAGGCAAATCCACCCTGCTCAAATGCATCATGCAGCTGCTCAGCCCGGTGGCCGGCCGTGTCGAATTGGACGGACTGGACCTGGACCGCTTGAGTGCCAACCGTATTGCCGGAAAGCTGGGATTTGTTCCCCAGTCCCTGGTCTCCGCCATTCCCTTTACCGTGGCGGAAATCGTGGTCATGGGCAGGGCTTCCCAGATCCGCATGACCGCCTCTCCGTCAAAAAAAGACCGGGACATGGCCATGGCCGCCCTGGAACGCATGGGGATCGCCCACCTGGCCGAAGACGGGATCACCATTCTCATGGCCTCCCATTTTCCGGACCATGCATTTTTGACGTCCCACCAGGTGGGGATCCTGAAAAACGGCCGGCTTCTGGCCTTAGGGAATCCCGATGACACCCTGAGCGAATCCCTGCTGTATGACACCTATGGGATCCATATCCGGGTAGTGGAAGTGAAAAAAGACATCCATCGAAAAATCTGTGTCCCCGTGCTGCAAGAGAGCAGCCCCCGCACCCCTGTCAAGGAGGTATCATGACCTGTCCGGCCTGTATTCAACCTTTATTTCATCCGGGTGTCATCCGTTCAGCTGCTGCCGCGCCGTCAGGGATCTGCCAGCGTTTACCGGTTTTTACAACTGGTGTCTGCCTGGTCACATTTCTTATGGCATGCCTGGTTCTGCCGGCGGTTTTCCCGGCCCGCGCCGCTGCTGATCCGGTTGAGGTGACCGATGCCGCAGGCATATCTGTGACCTTGGACAAACCGGCAGCCAGGGTGGTGGTGGTGGGGTCGGCCCCGTTCATTCCGCTGCACATGTTTTATATGTTTGATCAGGCCCGTAACCGGCTCACCGGATTTGAAGTCCGGGGCCAGGTGAATGATGCGTTTCTGGAACTGCTCGACCCGAAACTGTCTTTAAAGGAGACATTGGCTGCCAATCCCGGCCCGGAAAGCGTGGCCGCCCTGAAACCGGACCTGGTGATCACCAAATCCACGGTGGAGGGCCAGATGGCCCGGTCCCTGAAAGCCCTGGGTATTCCGGTGATGCACGTGGGCGCTGAAACCCCGGACATGTTCCTGGCAGATATCGGGAACCTGGGAAAAGTGCTGGGGAAGGAACGCCGGGCCGGCACCATCGAGCAATTTTACACAGACAACCTGGCACGGATTCAACAGGCCGTGGCACCCGTACCGGATCCGTCCAGGCCCGGGGTCCTGGTGCTGGAATACAGCAACCGGGGAAACAAACAGGCCCTGAACGTGCCGGCCCCGGGATGGATCCAGACGCAGCAGGCAGTGATATCCGGCGGCAATCCTGTCTGGACTGACGGGGTTTCCGTCCGGGACGGCTGGCAGATCACGGGATTCGAGCAGATCGCGGCATGGAATCCGGACAAGATCTTTCTCATTGTCTGGTACCAGCTCAAAGGCGCTGAGGTGCTGGATTCTTTATACCAGGATCCCAAATGGGCCTTCCTGTCCGCGGTGAAACAACACGAGCTGCACCTGTTCCCCCAGGACATTTTCGGGTGGGATTCCGCCAGTCCCCGGTGGATTTTAGGCGCCTTGTGGATGGCAAAAAAAACCTGGCCGGATAAATTTGCGGATCTGGACATGTCCCAAACCGTCATTGAATTTTACACACAGATGTATGGTCTGGACCCGGAAACCATCGCCGCCCATCTGATGCCGGAAAACCTGTGATGAACGATCTGAAACGGGATGGATGAAAACGGATATGCCAAAAATCCGAAAAACCGGTCTTGTCATGCTGACGGCTGCCTTGTCGGTGCTGGCCGGCTCGTTGTTTCTGGGCCGTTTCCCAGCCCCTTACGTCACGGGCCTGTCTGATCTGATGAACCTGGATCTGGTACAGCAGGTGGTCTGGCAGATCCGGATCCCCCGGATTTTGAGCGCCTTTGTCACGGGCATGGTGCTGGCGGCTTCCGGCATGGTGTTCCAGATGATTTTCCGTAATCCCATCGTGGATGCCGGTTTTCTGGGCGTGTCCGGCGGAGCCGCCTTCGGTGCCTCTTTAGGTATTGTCCTTCTGGGGGGATCCGTGGCCGCCATCCAGGGCAGTGCGGCCCTGTTCGCGGTGCTGGGCCTGGGATTTTCCTGGATCATGGCGGTGCGGATCCGGTTCGGGGACTGGATTCTCCGGCTGATCCTGGCAGGTATTGCCGTGTCCGCCCTGTTTGCCGCCGGCACCGGCCTGCTCAAATACCTGGCCGACCCGCTGAGAGAGCTGCCGGAACTGACTTTCTGGCTGCTGGGAGGGCTGTGGGGCATCACCTGGACCGATACCCTTCAGATCCTGGCTGTCTGCATCCCCTGCCTGATCATCATCTGGCTGTTCCGATGGCGCCTGAATCTCTTGTCCATGCAGGATGAAACCATTTTCTCACTGGTGGCGGATGCCTCCAGAGAACGGATTGTGCTGCTGCTCACGGCGGTCATCGCCACGTCCGCCGTGGTGTGCAAGACAGGCCAGGTGGGATGGGTGGGACTGATCATCCCCCATATCGCCCGGCGCCTGGTGGGATCCGACGCCCAGAAGGCCCTGCCCTGTTCGCTGCTGCTGGGAGGCATTTTCCTGCTGCTGTGCGACAATGCTTCCCGCACCCTGTTGTCCGGGGAAATTCCCCTGGGAATTCTCACCTCCTTTATCGGGGCCGGGCTGTTTTTGATCCTGCTTTTGACCCGCCCGATGCTGCTGGGGAGAAAATGACATGACCGCTGCAATATCCATCCAGGACCTGTGTTTTTCCTATGACCAGGACCCCGTGATTTCCCACATGGACCTGACGCTTTCGGCCGGGACCATCACGGCCGTGCTGGGGGCCAACGGCGTGGGAAAAACCACGCTCATGCACCTGCTGCTCGGGCTGTTTGAACCGGACACCGGCGAGATCCGTTTTTTCGGCAGGCCGGTCCGTGGATATTCCCGGAACCGGCTCAAGCAGCTCATCGGCATGGTGTCCCAGAACGATGCCCCGCCCTTTGACCTGCGGGTGGACGAATATGTGCTTTTGGGGCGGGCCCCCCACCTGGGCCTGCTCACCATTCCCGGGGCAGCGGACCGGAATGCGTCGGCAGCCGCGCTTTCCACCGTGGGCATGACGCATATGGCCGGCCATGCCGTCACCCGGCTGAGCAGCGGGGAAAAACAGCTGGTGAACATGGCCCGGTCCCTGGCCCAGGAGCCGGAAATCCTGCTG
>JAVVEQ010000063.1:0-14327 GCA_032250905.1 Desulfotignum sp.
GTTCCGGCCGGGATGAAAGCCTGTTTGCAAAAAAGGAAACACCCATGCCCATTTTTGATATCGATTTTGAAACCATGCCACGGGAGGGACTGGAAGCCATCCAGTTGCGCCGCCTGCAGAACACCCTTCAGCGGGTTTACGCCACCGTTCCGTTTTACAGAAACCAGTTCGAGAACGCAGGGATCAACCCGAAAGACATCCGCTCCCTGGATGATCTGCAACTCATTCCCTTTACCACCAAACAGGATTTAAGGGACAATTATCCTTACGACATGTTTGCCGTCCCCATGGAACAGGTCGTGAGGATACACGCATCTTCCGGCACCACAGGCAAACCCACGGTGGTCGGATACACCCGCAGGGATGTGGACACCTGGGCCAGTCTCATGGCCCGAAGCCTGGCGGCTGCCGGTGCCGGCTCCGGGGATATCATCCACAATGCCTTTGGATACGGACTGTTCACCGGGGGCTTAGGCGCGCACTACGGAGCGGAGCGGCTGGGGGCTTCCGTCATTCCGGTTTCCGGCGGCAATACCAGACGGCAGATCACCATTATGAAGGATTTCAAACCCACGATTCTGTGCGGAACGCCTTCCTATATCCTTCATCTGGCGGAAGTGGCCGATGAGATGGGGATTGATTTCAAGGACCTGTTTTTCAAATCCGGCATTTTCGGTGCAGAACCCTGGACGGAAAAAATGCGGCAGGAACTCGAATCCAAACTGCACCTCAAAGCGGTGGATATTTATGGCCTAAGCGAAATCATCGGGCCCGGCGTGTCCATTGAATGCAAAGAGGAACAAAACGGACTTCATGTGTTTGAAGACCACTTTATTGTGGAAATCATCGATCCGGAAACCGGCCGGGTCCTGCCATATGGGGATTCCGGAGAACTGGTGTTCACCTCTCTTACCAAGGAAGCGTTTCCGGTGATCCGGTACCGCACCCGCGACATCTCTTCCCTGAACGCGACCCCGTGTACCTGCGGCCGCACCTTTGTCCGCATGACCAAGCCGGCCGGCCGGACCGATGACATGCTGATCATTCGGGGTGTCAACGTGTTTCCTTCCCAGATCGAAAGCGTGCTCATGGAAAGCCAGACGACCCGTCCCCATTATCAGCTGGAAGTGGACCGGAAAGGAAACCTGGATACCCTGACCGTGAAGGTGGAAATCAACGAAACGGTGTTCAGTGATGATATCAAAAGCCTCCAGACCATTGAAAACAAAATCGCCAATGATATCAAGGAGACACTGGGTGTCACCGCCAAAGTCATGCTGGTGGAACCGAAAACGATTCAGCGGAGTCAGGGCAAAGCCGTCCGGGTCATTGATAACCGAAGATTTTAAAAAAAGGAGACAGACATGCTTGCCGAACAGATATCCATATTCATCGAGAACAAGGAAGGTCGTCTGGCGGAAGTCACCGCCATTTTAAGTGATGCGGATGTGAACATTCGTGCCCTTTCCCTGGCAGACACCACGGATTTCGGGGTATTACGCCTGATTGTGAACGACAATGAAAAGGCGGAACAGGCCCTGCGCAAGGAAGGATTCACCGTGGGAAGGACCAAGGTGCTGGCCGTGGAAGTGTCTGATGAACCCGGTGGCCTCAACAAGGTTCTGGATCCGTTGTGGATGCAGAATGTCAACGTGGAATATATGTATGCCTTTGCCAATCCCCAGTGCAAAAATGCCATCATGGTTTTCCGGTTTGATGACCATGACAAAGCCCTTGAAATTCTCAAAAAACATCAGATCAAAGTGATTACCACTGAAGAGATTGCCAGCCTGTAATTCCGGCTGTTTCATCAGCACCCGAAAGTGGCCTGACACTGTTTGGGTGCGTATCGATCAAAACGAAAAAAAGGTGCGGCGACCTTGTGAGTCCCCGCACCTTTTTTTAACTTATCTTTTACTAATTGTTGTGTACGGCCTAATGTCCGCCAAGCGCTCCAATCGCAGCCTGAAGTGCCGGATGCGCATACATGAGAATCAGTGCCACAACCAGTGCGTAAATACACAGAGATTCGATCAGAGCCAGACCAATCAGCATGTTCACCTGAATTTTACCGGCTGCTTCCGGATTTCTGGAAATACCGCTCATTGCGCCGTTCAAACCCAGACCCTGTCCGATACCACAGCCAAATGCAGCAATACCAATTGCCAGACCTGCCGCCCATACACTACCTACAAGAAATTCCATTTTTGACTCCTCTTACCTTTAAGTTAAACAAACGTTACATTATACACACGGGCTTCTTCCATTTCCCGTAAAAAAACCAATCAATGGGCTTCTTCAATGGCACCGGCAATGTACATGGTGGACAGAAGAAAGAACACAAACGCCTGGACCAGGGCCACGAAAACACCCATGGCCATCACCGGCAATGGCGCCAGAAACATTCCGCCCAGCATCAGCAGAATGAGGACCACCAGTTCATGCCCCATCATGTTCCCAAACAGACGGAAGGTCAGAGACAGAACACGCGCCGTGTGGGCAATCAACTCAATGGGGAGAAACAAGGGGATCATCAGCGGTACAGGTCCCAGAAAATGTTTGACATACTTGAATCCATGCTGCCAGATGCCCACCACATGGCTCCACCCCACAGCGATCAGTGCCAGCGCCATGGTCGTGTTCACACTGGCGGTAGGCGGATACATGGAAGGGACCAGTCCCATGAGGTTTCCCACCAGCACGAAAAGGAAAATGGTGATCAGCAGAGGATAGGATTTACGGCCTTCTTCTCCGGTAATACTGACCACGAACTCCTCCATGCCGGAAATCAACACCTCAAAGACATTCTGTGCTGTTTCAGGCACCAGGGAGACACTTTTACCTGCCAGCCAGCCGAAAAAAATCAAAATAATCATGGCGAGCCACATGTAAGTCACATGGGGATGACTTGCCGCCCATTCTTCCAATCCAAACAGTCCAAATACAGATGTCAGTAATAAATACGGATGTTCCACCTTATACCGCCTCCTTGAAATATAATCTTGTCACCACAAGCAGCGTTACCAGGAACACGCTTGCAACCACCACTGAAAGCCCTGTCAAAAGCCCCAGAGGATGAACAATGTGATTCGATATCAGCAGAAAGATCAGGATACCGCTGACAACGAACCGGATGTAATACTTTATGAGAACGCGCCCCGTCAGGGACCGTCCCTGTTCCATGACCGTCTCGGGTCGTATATCCTTTTCAATGGTACGCTTCAAAAGATGGAAATTGACAGCCACAATCAATCCCCCGGCCACAACCCCCAGATAAAAAAACGTGGACGTTGTCATGAGTGTTACCATGGCGACAAGCACCAGCAACAGCCAGTTGCATTTTGTGACCATATCAACCACTTTTGTCAGATCCTGCATTAATAATTTTTCCCTTTTTTTCCGGCCCGGATAATATTACTGAATCCGGCAACAATTCCGATAATCAGCCCCACAAACATCAGGACAGGATTGGTATCAAACTTCTTGTCCAGCCAGAGGCCCACACCGAGACCGATAAAAATCGACAGGGCCACAGACATGCCAAGGCTGGCAAAATACCCCAATTCTCTGATGGTTTTACCGGTTTCTTTTTTCATCAAGTACCTTGTTTACATGTCTGTCATGGATGCTCAAAGATCAATTTATCTGTGTGCAATTATCATATGATTTCAGTGAAGTCAACGTGAAAAAAACCTGATCCGCACTTCTTTTCATGCGTCATGCCAAACCGATGGCGCAGGCGAACCGGCCGGTTTGTCCAGCCTGTCGATAGGAAAAAAACAGGTCGGGCCGGCATCGGGTACATTCGGACATGTTCATGATATGCTTCGAAAGAAGCCCTTTTCCCCGCAGTTGATCCACAGACAGTGCCCAGAAGTCAAAATAATCCCGATCCGGCAATTTATACCGCCACAGCGTTTCAGGAATCTCTTTTCGAAAATGGATGAATTGGGCGCAGCAAGGGCCCAGGGAGGGAGATATTCCAGCAAGAATCTGCCGGGGGTCACACCCGAACCGGTGGACCATGACATCCACACACCGCCCGATGATATTTTCGATACTCCCCCGCCATCCGGAATGCACATTGGCAATGACTTTTTTCCGGGGATCCGCCAGCATCACTGCCTGACAATCCGCCACCTGAATCACCAAAGCCAGTTGCGTCAGGTCAGTCACCACAGCATCCCCCGTCAGAACCTTTCCTGTCGCTGGATGACCGGGTTTCCAGATCAGCTCCGGATCAGGGGTATCCTCTCTGGCCAGTACCAGAACATCTTTTCCATGGACCTGGTGTAAAAAAACCGCCCGAGGCAACCCCAGGCAAGACAGGATGCGGTGTCGATTTTCCGTGACCGCTTCTGAATCATCTCCGGAACTGAATCCCACATTCAGAGAATCAAATGGCGGCCGGCTCACCCCGCCCCTGCGTGTGAATACCCCATGCACCAGGTGTGGGCAGGTTGAAAAGTGAGAAAACGTCCGTACCGGCATCGGGAGGGAACCCATTTTCACAAATCCGCCCCGTAGTACAATACGCCGATACGCTGAATAATAGTTGTGGTGGAAATATCCGGCGCCAGACCGATCCGTGCCACCTTCCCCCCTCCGGCGATGACCAGATCCGCTCCCACAATGGCATCTTCCGCCCAGTCCGCACCTTTAACCAGAATATCCGGGCAAACCGCTTTTATGAGTTCCAGGGGATCGGGTGCATCAAACAGCACCACATAATCCACCATCTGAAGGGCTGCAACCACACAGGCCCGTTGTTCCTGGTTGATTACCGGACGTTTTTCCCCTTTAATCTTTTTTACGGACACATCGGAGTTGAGCCCCAGAATCAGAATATCACCTAACTCCGCCGCCGCTGACAGATACATGACATGCCCGACATGAAGCAGATCAAAGCATCCGTTGGTAAAGACAATGGTTTTACCGGCGGTTTTCAGCCGTCTGGCCAGGGATGCCGCATGCGAACAAGAGACAATCTTGCGGGTCAATGGTGTCGGTGTCATGATCCCTTTCCTGTTTCATGGATGGATAAAAATCACTGTAGCGTCTCAGATACAGCGTGCTTACCATATCGGTTAAGAATAGATTCTGCAACCCGATTTTCATCTGTTGTGAAACATTCGGGTGGTGTGTTAATTCTTGACTTTTTAAACAAATTTGAGTACTTAATTAATATTAGGAAATTTACAGTGACTTATTAATTTTGTTAAATAAATTTCGGTATATTGAAAAATATTTTGAATAAAATCACATCACTTGCCTTATTAAATCAGCCAGTGTTTAAGGAGAAACAATCATGAGCCACTCTTTTTTGGACGGCAAACATATTCTGGCAGTAGACGATGAACAGGATATCATTGAAACCATCCAGGAGATTCTGGATACGGCCAAAGTGGATTCTGCAACCGATTACGATACAGCGTCAGAAAAAATCTACAACATCCGGTATGACCTGGCCATTCTGGATATCATGGGCGTCAATGGCATCAAACTGCTGGAAGAATGCGTCAAACGGAATATTCCTGCCATCATGCTCACCGCCAATGCCATGAATCCCCAGGCCCTGATGGAATCCATCAAAAAAGGAGCACTGTCCTATCTGCCCAAAGAGCATTTAAGTGATCTGGACATACTGATCGAAGAATTCATGGGTGCCAGAAACCAGGGTAAACCCACGTGGAAGCTGCTCTTTGACAAACTCGGAAACCATTTTGACCTGCGTTTCGGTGACAACTGGAAAGACGAAAACAGGGATTTCTGGGATGAATTTGAACAGAGCTGGACCGTATCCAGAGGAATCCAGGAACGACTCCGCCACGACCCCGACATCATCAACAAAGGAATTTAGCGCCCGCCGGCAGAGTTGCGGCAGGCGCGACAATGGTCAACCCTGTTCTCCAATTTCTGTGACAAACAACAGGAAAATGAGGAAAGGGTCTTGGTTTGCGGGCGTCCTGCGTTAATTGTATCCGAACATCCGGGGCAGAAACAGCACGACCTGGGGAAAATACGTCAAAAAGAACAATACACTGATCTGGATAGCCAGAAACGGCCAGATAGCCCGGGAGACATAGATGATATCCCGCTTGGCCAGGGATCCGGTGATGAACAGACTCACCCCCATGGGAGGGGTGCAGTATCCAATGGCCAGATTCACGGTCATGATCAAACCGAAATGCATGGGATCCACACCAAAGGGCTCCAATAGCGGCAGAAACACCGGTCCTAAAATCAGTGTAGCAGAAATGATATCCATGAACATGCCGATGATCAGCAGCAGGATGTTCATGGCCAATAAAAATACAATGGGAGACTGGATAGAGGCCACCACTAATTCCGCCACCCGGTTGGGAATGTTCTCAAACGTCAGATACCGGCCGAAACAGGTGGCGGATGCCACGATAAGAAGAAGGGTGGCCGATGTGACCGCAGAACTGACGGTCACATCCTTGATATCATTAAAACCCATGGACCGGTAGATAAAATACTCCACAAAAAGCGCATATACCGATGCCACCACGGCGGCCTCATTGGCGGTGAACATCCCGGAGAATATCCCGCCAAAGATGATGACAATAAGCATCAGCGCCCAGAACCCTTCCTTGAAAATCGCCAGCAGATCACCCAGTTTAGGGGCGGGCAGCCGTTTGATATCGGTACGATTCCGGTATTTGAGCCAGCTGTAGATGCAAACGCAGAAAATAATGAGCAGCCCGGGGATGAACCCGGTGATGAACAACCCTTCCAGCGACACATTGCTGATCATGGAATAAAATATCATGCTGATGCTGGGAGGGATGATCACGCCCAGGTTCGGGGAGGTGGTCATGAGCCCCAGGGTATATTTTTCATCATACCCGTTTCTCATCAAAGCCGGGATCATGAATCCACCCAGGGCCACCACCGTGGCAACCGTGGAACCGGAAATGGCGCCAAACAACCCGCATCCGATGACCCCTGCCATGCCTAACCCCCCCGGCAGCCAACTCACCAGGGCATTGGCCAGGTTGATCAGTTTTTCCACGGTTTTTCCCTTGCTCATGATATTGCCGCAAAGGATAAAAAACAGCACCACCACCAGAGAAAAATTATCCAGACTCCGGAATAAGGTCTGGATCAAAAGTCCCAGGGGCATATCCAGAAAAAAAATCAGCCCGATGGCAGCGGTGAAAAACAGGCACAGAAAAACAGGCACATAAGTAAACATGCACCCCAACAGAATACAGAGAATAATCAGATCACTTGTCTGCATGGGAAAAGGCCTTTTTTATTTTGATGTGAAATCCTGAACCATCACCTGAACCGTCCTGAGAAATACCATCAAGCCTGTTACCGGCATGACAGCGTATACAACAACCAGGGGAATCTGCATGATGATGGTTTTCTGGTGGGTCAAATACTGGAGATGGGTCATTTTATATCCATAATAAATCATCATCCCGGCAAACACCAGCATCAGGATATTGGTATAAAAGGTCAGGCCTTTCTTGAGTTTGGGAAAAATCTGAACCACGGCATCAATCCGGATCATGGCCCGCTGTTTCACCGCCACGCTGGCACCCACGAATGTGGAATAAATTATCACAATCCGCACCAGTTCTTCACTCCATGCAAGGGTATAATTGAATCCATATCGAAGCACCACATTGAAAAACAACGCGATCAACGCGGTGATCACAATAATGAAAAGGGTCCATTCTTCAAAATGACTGGCAGCTGTATCCAGTTTCTTCAGTATTTTCCCACGCATAAATAACCAACTCCGGGTTCAATGATTGATAAAAGAGTCAGGCCTGCTCAAAACTAACAGGCCTGCCCCATCAGACAACCGATATTATTTGCTTAAAAAATCCTGCACTTCTTTTAAGAAATTGTCCGGTTTATAGGTATCACCAGGATATAATTTATTGATTTCTTCGGAATATTTTTCATAGGTGGGTTTGCTCTGTTCTTTGAGAATTTCAATTTCCGCATCCGGCAACTGGATGAATTCCACGCCTTCCCCCTGGGCAGCCACCTTGTTATCCTCTTCCCAGACGGCGGTTCTTTTCCGGTTCTCGGCAGCCACATCATGTACCGTCTCAATAAAGGTCTGCCGCAAATCCTCGGGCAGGCTGGCCAGCCATGTTTTGTTGAAAATCCAGATAAACAGCCCCTGGGCATAGTTGATCTCGGTAAAATATTTGGCCACTTCAAATTTTTTGGTCAGATAACACACTGCCAGGGTGTGGTCCAGACCGGTGATGACGCCCTGTTTCAATGCTACCGGCACATCCGGCCAGGGCATGGCAACCGGGTTGAATCCCCAGTTTCGGTAAGACAGCTGGTTCACGGCTGCTTCAGCGGTTCTGAACTTGACTTTTTTGGCATCTTCGATGGATCTCACGGGCACGGTGGTGGCCCAGCCGTAGTGCCCATATCCGGTAATATCCAGACCCGTGATGCCCTGATGGTCCATGGCATTTAAAAAATGACCGAATAGTTTTTCATTGGAAATGAATTTATCCAGTTTTTCAAATGAATCCACTAAAAACGGCAGGTTGACAATGCCGAAGCGGGGCCCCAGGTTGGTGGATGCCACAGAAGACACCCCCATGCCCTGGATCGCACCCATCTGGAGCATGTTCAACACCTCCACCTCACCGCCGAGAATAGACAGCGGCTTGAAATCAATGTAAATCTGGCCGTTGGTGCGTTTCCACAGCTCATCCCGCATTTCAAACCCGGCATGTGTCCCCACCAGTGCGGGTGTGGACACATTGGAGACAATGCATTTATACTTGGCCCCGCTGGGATCGAAATCCGGTTTCCATTTGTCCAGAGAGGAAGCCATCGCGAATCCGGAGCCAATGATCATCAAAACAGCTACCGTCAAAACCAGCAGTAAACTTGAAGATGTGCGAAATTTCATCATGTCTGTTCCTTTCCTAAAAAATTTAAAATTATGATGTTATCCTAGCAGCGGGCCCTTTACATCCACACTGGTGGTAACTTGGGTCGGAACTTATGCCAATTGTTTAAACGCCTCTTTACGGCCGGTATATTTTTGTCTGAGCTGGGGTTTCATCAATTTTCCCGTGGGATTTCTGGGAACTTCATCAAACGTCACTTTTCGGGGCACTTTGTACAGGGACAGCTTGGTTTTGGCAAACTCGATCACCTCTTCCTCGGTCATCTGCCGCCCCTCCTTGAGCTGAACCACTGCCATGACGATTTCCACCAGCCGGTCATCGGGATATCCGATACAGGCCACGTCATCAATATCCGGATGGTCCATGAGCGCATCTTCGATTTCCACGGGGTAGATATTCTCGCCGCCGCTGGTGATCATGTCTTTCATGCGGTCCACAATATAAAAATACCCGTCTTTGTCTCTTTTTAATAGATCTCCCGTGTAAAGCCAACCATTTTTTATGGTCTCTGCTGTTTTTTCAGGATTGGAATAATATTCATACATCATGCGCGGGGTTCTGAAAACCAGCTCACCCACTTCTCCCGCAGGCAGTTCCTCGCCCAGCGGATCCACGATTTTGGCTTCCACACTGAATGTCGGTTTACCGATGGAACCCGGCTTGGTCAGAACATCCTCGGGATACAGGTTGAAGGTGCCGCCACCACCGCCTTCGGTGATGCCGTAAATGTTGGAGACCTTGCAGGGCAGTTTTTCCACCAGTTCCTTCATTATATCAAACGGCACGGGCTGAGCACCCACCTCCATATATTTCCATGAGGAGAGATCATAATCAGACAGCTGAATGGTTCCCTTGCTCATGGCATTGAGAATGGCAATGGCGATCGGCACGACAAACAGCGTATCTGTGCAGTCCTCCGCGGCAATGGCCTCGATGATCCATTTGGGATCCCTGAAATCCTTGATAATGGTACCCGTGGCACCGGTGGCATAGAACGGCGCCCACAGGAACAGGGTGCCGGAATGATACAAGGGCAGAAAAATCAGGTAATTGTCATCTTTCTGCACAAAATAGGTCATGCCGTTGCCCACGGCCGTGCTGTTCAGGGAATAATGGGTATGGAGTACCGGTTTGGGCTTGCCGGTGGTGCCCGAAGTGAACATCATGGCCAGGCCGTGGTCCCTCTCCACCTCCACCTGGGCATCTTCGGTGTGCTCATATTTCTGGACAGCGGCATAATCGATCATATCCGAGGGCACGTCTTTGCCCACACAGATATAATGCTTGATGGTGGTCAACGTTTCTTGAATCGGCTGAACCACTCCCAGAAATTCCGACCCCAGGATAAACACGTCCGGGTCGCAAACCTTTGCCGCATACTGGATATCCGGGCCTTCGAACCGGAAATTCAGCGGCACTACGATCGCCCCCAGGCGGATGATGGCATAATAAGTGACCAGCCACTCAAGAGAGTTGTTCTGGAGATGCATGACAAAATCCCCTTTTTTCACCCCCAGCTCCTTTGCCAGGTAATTGGCGGTGCGGTTGATTTCATCATTGAATTCCTGCCAGGTAAAAGTCCGCCGGGACCCTTCTCCCGGCGTTCTTTCGATAAGGCAAACCTTGTCAGGAATGTGTCTTGCATGAATTGAAGCATAACCTGAGTAGTTCAATGATCCCTCCTTGTCTTTCACGGTTTATGTCATCATCAGAAGTTGACCTTGTCCAGTCCCTTGAGCCCTAAAATTTCCCGGGCTTCGTCCGAAGTGGCCGGAACCAGGCTCATCTCTTTGGCCACGTTTTTGACCATCTTGACCTGATCAGCTGATGCCTTGGCCATGACACCTTTGCCCGCATATACAGAATCCTCCAGTCCTATCCGGACATTCTGGGCTCCCATGGCCATGGCCGTGGAAGTGATGGGAATCTGATACCTGCCCCCGGCTGCCACGGACCAGGTGAAATTCTCTTCACCCAGAACCTCTTTGGCCTCATCATGGATCAGCACCAGGTGCTTGACGGACGGTGTCATCCACCCCACCATGGGACCGAAAACAAACTGCAGGTGTACCGGCAGCTTCACCAGGTTTTCCTCCATGAGCCATTTGACATAGGACACATGGCCCAGTTCGTAAATTTCAAATTCCGGCTTGGTATCAATTTCAAGAAAGGTTCTGGCATAGATCAGGTCGTCATTAAACGTCGGCCGGAACGTCACATTCTTGCACAGTTCCAGGTAGTCCTTTTCCCATTCATGCTTGAATTCTTTGAACCGGCTGGCGATCTGGAAGATACCGAAGTTGAACGGGGCCGGGTCAAAGGAACACATTTCCGGTTTCAGTTTCTTGATTGGGATCAATTTTTCTTCCGTAGTCTGATTCATGCCGCCGCCGGTGGTGGGCAGCAGGACCATGTTACACCGGGACTTGATTTTGGAATGCACTTCAAGAAACAGGTCCGGGTCCGACACGGGCAGGCCGTTTTCAGGGTTCCGCACATGAATATGGGCGATGGCGGCTCCGGCTTCCCAGGCTTTGACCGCATCCTCCACAATCTCATCCGGAGTGATGGGCAGGTAATCACTCATGGTAGGAATGTGAACAGAACCGGTGATCGCTGCAGTAATGATAATTTTATCCATACGCTGACTCCTCACTGTTTAAAAAGGGTTGGCATTAATTTTTCACACTCTGTACTCTTCGTCCAGATCCAGCAAAAACATTTTCTTTTCCTTGACGTTGTCGATGACAAAAGACGATTTAATGATCTGAATCCCTTCTATCTGCGTCAACTTCTTATTCATGAACTCGCCATAGGTTTTAATGTCCCGGGCCGCCACCTTGAGAATAAAATCATTGGCACCGGCAATCTGATAACATTCAATCACCTCATCCAGCCCCATGAATTTTTCCTTGATCGAGGCCACGGATGACAGATTGCTCAGGTTCAGGCTGATGTTCACCATTGCGATGATGGAAAGCCCGATTTTTTCGGGATTCACCACCGCAGTAAAATGGGTGATCACCCCTGCCAGCTCCAGACGCTTGACGCGTTCCAGGGTGGCAGGGGCGGATATTCCCACAATTTTTGACAATTTAGAATTTGTTATTTTCCCATTTTCCTGAAGCGTGTTCAAGATTTTTTTATCAATTCTGTCCAATACCATATCTGCTTTCTCCAATGAATTATAAAAGCAAATGGGTATATTTTTCCCTGATCAACGGCAACAGTTCTTTCAGGGTATCATCCATTCTGTTTATGAGCATGTCCATCTCATCCATAGTGATTTTCGTGGACAGGATAAACAATCCCCTGGGGATATTGAAGATCCGTTTATTGAGCAAAGAAAGGTGCATCAGGGTGTGCAGTTCCTCTTCCGAGTCCAGGACATCCGCCGCCTTGATGGTGGGCCGGTTTACAAAATGGATATTGAGAAGCGATCCGATCTGGTTGGACTGGATGTTCAGCCCGTTGTCGGCAATACTTGCCTTCAGCCCTTTCTGGAAATGATCTCCCTTGGCATTGATACCGGCGATGGTTTTTTCATCATACTTGGTCATGGCGGCAAACCCGGCCTGCATCACGGTTTCATACCCGTTAAAGGTACCGGAGTGATACAGGGGTTTTTCCGTATTTTCATGACAGTAAATATTCATGAACTCGGCCTTCCCCCCCAGCACCCCGATGGGCAGCCCCCCGCCCACCACTTTGCCCACGGTGGTCAGATCCGGAACCACACCATACAGATTCTGACATCCGCCGATATTCACCCGGAAAGAAAAGATCTCGTCGAATATCAGAAGCACGCCATGGGCCTGGGTAACCTCCCGGATCCGCTTGAGCAGCCCTTCTTTGGGGAGCACCACACCGCCGGCCCCTAAAAACGGCTCCATGATCACCGCTGCCAGGTCGGAGGCATTTTCCCTGACCGTCTTTTCCGCGGCATCCGGGTCATTGAACGGCACCTCCATGATATCCGCGGTCATGCCCGCCGGGATCCCGGCGGTGATGACGTTTTTCTTGGTGGAGGCGGCCACACAGTCATGGGTGCCGTGAAAACCGCCGCTCATTTTCAGGATCTTGTCCTTTCCGGTGATGGCCCGGGCCGTGCGCATGGCGAACATGGTGGCCTCTGTGCCTGAGTTGAGGAACCGCACCTTGTCAAACCCCGGCACCCGCTCACACAGCAGTTTGGCCAGACGGTACTGACCGTCCGTGGGGGTGGAATACTGGGAACCCCTCTCAATGCCCGCCTGCACTGCCGCCACCACATCCGGGTCTCCGTGTCCATGCACCAGAGCCCCGTAGGCATTGGTGACATCCAGCAGTTCATGACCCTCATGGGTGTAGACATGGGCCCCTTTGCCATAATCGATATGGATAGGCCAGGGCTTGAAATAACTCAAGCTCCGGGTGGCTCCACCCGGGATATACTTGACCAGGCGCTGATGCCGCTCTCTGGAAGCCGGATAGGTTTCCCGGTACTCATCAACGATTTTCGCTGCAACAGGATGCGCTGACATACTTCCTCCCCCTATTATTTCCTAATCTCTTTTATGAACAATGAGCAGTTCTCCCACCGCATCTTCCACTCTTTTCACGAACTCACCGGATTCGATCCTGGCTTTGAGTTCCTCCATATCGTCAATATACACTTTGTCCTCGCCCATGTAAGCCAGGGTTTCACGTACCGCGTCAAACATGATTTTTCCGGCCGGGCTCAGCTTTTCCGGCCCCCGCAGATCCGCGGCCTGGGCTGCGCACAGCAGTTCAAAGGACAAGATATGGTTGGTGTTTTCCACGATTTTTCTGGCTTTTCTGGCCGCGATCAGGCCGAAGCTGACGATATCCTGAAAATCCGCAGTGGAGGTGATGGACTGGATCGAGGCCGGCACGGCCAGGGTCCGGTTTTCCGCCACCAGGGAGGTGGTCATGAACTGCCCGCCCATCAGGCCCATGCGGACCCCGGTGTCTTCCTTGCACAGGAAAGGCGGCAGCCCGGTGCTGTGGGCCGCATCCATGAACCGGTCGATGCGCCGGTCGGAAACAACCCCTAAATTGACCATGGAAATGCCTAAGCAGTCCATGGCAAAAGAGATGGGCTGACCGTGGAAATGGCCGTTGTGAATAAAGGTATCAAATTCGGTAAAAATTAACGGGTTGTCATTGCTGGAGTTGAGTTCCCGCAGCAGCACTTCATGGGCATTGTTCACCGCTTCCTTGGTGGGCCCTACAAACTGGGGCGTGCACCGGATGGAATAGGCATCTTCCACCGGAATATCGGCCACGGAGATGCCTTCATGTTTTTTAAGCACGGCCTGAAGTTTGAGGGACAGCTCCAGTTCATCGATGGCCAGCTCCGATCCGGTCAGCAGTTTGGTCAGGTTCATGGCAGTGGCATAC
>JAVVEQ010000064.1:0-13893 GCA_032250905.1 Desulfotignum sp.
GGTACGATCCCCGGACCTTGAAAGGTATGGGCCTGGCCTATGCGGTCTCCCCCAGAGGCGCATGTCACCTGCGCAGCACGTTTTACAAGCCCGAGCTGGCCGGCATGATCGATCCGGATCAGATTGACGGCAAAGCCGAGATGTTCATTGATTTCGAAGACCGGTGCACCCTGTTCGACACCCTGATCCTGTGCCGTTTCTACCGGGATTTCTACCCCTGGGAGGAATTGTCCGCCCTGATAAAAATGGCCACCGGCATGGTCCTGTCCAAAGAAGATCTGTCGGCAACGGCCGCCCGGGTCAGCAACCTGACCCGCCGGTTCAATCTGCAGGAGGGCCTGACCCGGACCGATGACTTTCTGCCCCGGCGGCTGCTCACGGAAAAGCTGCCCGGCGGCAACGGCATCACCAAAGCCGAACTCACCCAACTGGTCGGGGACTACTACCGCCTCAGGGGATGGGATGAAAACGGCGTTCCCGCGGCTGAACCCGGCGCATGACGCTTACCGGTATAAAAACAGCCGGCACCCGGGTCAGCACCCTTTAAAAACCCCGGGGCATTCAATCCAAAGGCCTTTCCCCTTCCGGTGAACCACCGGATCGGGAAAGGCCGTATTTTTTCAGTTTCCTGGCAATGGTGGACTGGTTGATGCTCAGGATCCTGGCGGCCCTGGACTGGGTGCCGGCATGGGCCAGTGCATGAATCAACACCTTTTTTTCCAGGTCCGCCACCATCTGTGACAGGGGCTGGCCCGGATGCCAGGCCGCATCCCCCGGTTCATCGGAAGGCATGGATTTCCTGATGCTGCCGGGCAGGTCCTCAAACCCGACCCGGCTGCCTGTGGCCATCACCACCAGGCGTTCGCAGACATTGATCAGTTCCCTGACATTGCCGGGAAACGCATATGCGGACAAGGCATCCACGGCATCCCTGGACAGCGTCATCCGGGGTTTGTCATATTTTTCGGCAAACTGTTCCAGGTAGTGCGTGGCCAGCGGCACCAGGCATTCAAGGCGCTCTCTTAAAGGCGGAATGGTCAGGGGAACCACATTGAGGCGGTAATACAGATCGCTTCTAAACTGCTTGCCGGTGATCATCTCCTTTAAATCCCGGTTGGTGGCGGCAATGATCCTTACATCCACCTGCCGGCTCCGGGTGCTGCCCACCCGGGAAATCATCCCGTCCTCCAGAAATTTCAGCAGTTTCACCTGGGAGGCCAGCGGCAGCTCAGCAATCTCGTCCAGAAAGATGATGCCCTTGTCCGCGGTCTCAAATTTTCCGGGCTTGCCTTTGTGGCCGGCACCGGTGAACGCGCCTTTTTCATACCCGAACAGTTCACTTTCCACCAGGGTGTCCGGGATGGCCCCGCAGTTGATCCGGATCATGGGATGGTCGGCCCGGGAGGAGTTCCTGTGGATCAGGTCGGCGATCACCCCTTTGCCGGTGCCGGATTCCCCTAATATCAGTACGGTGGAATCCACCTGTGCCAGCTTGATGGCCTTTTGAACGATGTTGCGGTAATTGGCGCTCCTGGCGACAATCCGGCGGGACTCGGTTTCCTGGATCTGCTTCTCCCGGATATCCTGTTTGTACTGCTCGGTGATCGCGGCGTTTTCCTTTAATTGCTCCTGGAGCCGTGTGATCTCCGTGATATCTCTTTCATTGACCACCACCCGGAACAGTTCACCGTTTTTATCAAACACCGGCGTTCCTGTCAGAAACAGATCCCGGCCGATGCGGGTTTTCTGAATCAAGGAGACTTTTTTTCTTTTTTTAAGCACTTCCAGGGTCACGGACCGGTCGACCAGTTTTTTTCCAACCAGCTCCGACATGTGTTTCCCCACGACCTGCGCGGCAGAGAGTCCGATCATCTTTTCCGAGGCCGGATTGAGTCTCTTCACCACCCCGTTCCCGTCACAGATCCACAGCCCGTCGTTTGAGCTATCAATAATGGTATCCAGTTCAATGGACAGCTGCTGGAACCCCTTCATCCGGTTGGTCATGTTGGTGAGCGCCGTCATATCCTCAAACACCGCTAAAACCCCGATGGCGGCCTCCTGATGGTGGATGGGCCCCAGCAGCACCGAGTACCGGCTGTCGTTTTTTTCCACCACCAGGCCGGACTCGACGGTTTTGGAGGAAAGCACCTGCCGGGCCGGCCCCATCAACGACGGCACCGTGGCGGACAGAAACGCCCCCGGATAAAGATCCAGGCCGTCCCTGGCCAGCCGGTTGGAGATCACTGCCTGAAGCGTATTGTCAAACACGGCCACGCCGTTGGGCGTGGCATTGAGCAATGCACTGCCGAACTCTTTCCAGTTCAGGTCAATGGGTTCCCCCATGGTATCTCCCTTTTTTATCCGGATTCTCAAGACGGCAAATCATTGCACCAAATACCACCAAAAGTCAAATCCTGTGATTATCAAACGGGTAATCCTTGACTCCAGAAAGGACAACCGATAGTGTCAAATTTTAAACTGACAATGATAGGGCTTTTTTTTAAACCACGAAGGACACGAAGACCACGAAGAATGGAATTTGATACGCTGTCGAATCAAGTGATCGGATGCGCAATAGAGGTTCATCGGGAGCTGGGACCAGGTCTCATGGAATCGACCTATGAACAATGCCTTGCTCATGAGCTGAAACTCAAAGGCATTCGGTTCAGGCTGCAGCAGGCACAACCCGTCATGTATAAAGGTGTCCGGCTGGATTGTGGTTACCGGATCGATATGCTGATAGAGGATACCCTGCTCATTGAATTGAAAAGTGTCGACAAAATTATGGGCATTCATGAAGCACAATTGCTGACTTACATGAAACTGGCGGATATCAGAACAGGACTCCTGATCAATTTCAATGTCAAAAAGCTTAAACACGGTATCAAACGATTCGTCCTTTAACCCTTCGTGCTCTTCGTGTCCTTCGTGGTGAAATATATCAGCATAAAAATAAGGAACGGCGAAAATGTTTGACTACCTTCTGACGGATGAACAGAAACAACTGAAACAGGAAGCCAGAGCGTTTGTCAAAACCATCCCCCGGCAGATGATCCTGGATATGGATGCGGACAAGATCCGGTTCCCCAAAGAATTTTTACAGGAAGCCGGCCGCCGCAACCTGATGGGGTGCCGGTACCCGAAACAATGGGGCGGCCGGGGCATGGACTGGGTGTCCACCTGCATGGTGATGGAAGAGATCGGGGTTTTGGGATATATTTTTGCCTGCACCTTCGGGGTGGGCGCGGAGCTGGTGTGCGATGCCATCATCCTCCACGGCACCGATGCCCAGAAGGAAAAATATGTCACACCCCTGCTCAGAGGCGAGATCTTTGCAGCGGAATGCCTGACCGAGCCCCGGGGCGGATCGGATTTTTTCGGCACCACCACCACGGCGCAGGGCAAGGGCGGTCATTTTGTACTCAACGGCCAGAAACGCTTCATCGTGGGCGGTGAAGGAGCGGATTATTTTCTGGTGTATGCGAAAACCGACCCGGATGCCGAACCCCGCAACGGCATCTCCTGCTTTATCGTGGACCGCACCGACGGGGTGGAAACCAAGTATCTCTATGGCCTGATGGGATGCCGGGGAGGCGGGGCCGCCCGCATGGTGTTCAAGGATGTGAAGGTGCCGAAAGAAAACCTGGTGGGAGAGCTCAACCAGGGGGTCAAGGTGTTCAACACCATGATGATCCCCGAGCGCCTGGGCACGGCTGCCATGACCATCGGCGCGGCGCTGCCGGCCGTGGACATCGCCACCGGATACACATCGAAACGCAAGGCGTTCGGCCGGCCCGTGGCACAGTTCCAGGGGGTGTCGTTCCAGGTGGCCGAGGCCGTGACCCTGCTGGATGCGGCCCGGTCCATGATCTACACCACGGCCCGGGCCGTGGATGCAAAAATAAATGACAAGCAGATCCGGCGTCTGGTGTCCGAGTCCAAGAAGTTTGTCACCGAATCCTGCCAGAAAGCCGTGCACAACGCCATGCAGGTCATGGGCGGCATCGGGTACACCAACATCTACCCGGTGGAACGGATCTTCCGGGACCTGCGCCTGGCCTCCATCTGGACCGGCACCAACGAGGTCATGGCCATGATCATTGCCAATGAATGGTACAAGGCCTACTGGAAGAACAAATCCGCCGGGAAAATCCGGGACATGGAAGCCGATGCTGCAGAAGCTCTGGCACCGGAGGAGAAAATATTCGAATGACCATCCACCCGGCCCGCATCCACCATCTCAACCGCACCCGGATCGAGAAACCGGCCCCGAAAAAGGAGTATGTGCTCTACTGGATGCAGCAGTCCCAGCGGGCCGTGTTCAACCATGCCCTGGAATTTGCCGTGGACCGGGCCAATGACCTGGGCCTGCCCCTGGTGGTTGGGTTCGGCCTGACCGATGCCTATCCCGAGGCCAACCTGCGGCATTACACATTTATGCTGGAAGGGCTGGCCCAAACCCGCACCGCCCTGGCAGACCGGGGCATCCAGATGGTGGTGCTCAAAGGGAACCCGCCCGACGCGGCCCTGAACCTGGGCCAAGAGGCCGCCCTGATCGTGTGTGACGCCGGATACCTGCGGCATCAACGGCTGTGGCGGGGCCAGGTGGCCCGAAACGCCGGCTGCCCGGTCATCCTGGTGGAATCCGATCTGGTGGTGCCCGTGGGAGCCGCCACTGCCAAAGCGGAATATGCGGCCCGGACCATTCGGCCCCGACTCCACAAGGTGCTGGCGGATTTTCTCATGCCACTGCCCCCAAATGACGTCAGGCATTCATCCCTGAACCTGTCGTTTGACAGCATCGGCCGCCTGGATATCACAGATCCCAAAACCCTGCTCAACTCCCTGGCCCTGGACACCAGCGTGCCTCCGGTCACGCAATTTTTATCCGGCGGCACCACCCGGGCGGAAAAACGGTTCACCTCTTTTCTGGAATCCGGTCTGGAACAGTATGACCGGCACAGCAACCAGCCCCAGACCAATGATATCTCACACATGAGCCCGTATCTTCATTTCGGCCAGATTTCCCCGCTGTACCTGGCCCTGGCTGTCATGAACGCGGACCCGTCCCTGTCTGAGGCCAGAGACGCATTTATCGAACAGGTGATCATCCGTCGGGAGCTGGCGTTTAATTTTGTGTATTACACCCCCAATTATGATTCTTTTGACGTGATTCCCGGGTGGGCCCAAAAGACCCTGGCCGATCATGAAACCGATGTCAGGAAATATATCTATTCCGAACAGGAACTGATCGATGCCGCCACCCATGACCCATACTGGAACGCGGCCATGAAAGAGATGACCTGCACCGGGTTCATGCACAATTACATGCGCATGTACTGGGGCAAGAAAATCCTGGAATGGTCCCCCTCCCCGAAACAGGCCTTTGAGACCACGCTGGCGTTGAACAACCGCTATTTTCTGGACGGCCGGGACCCCAATTCCTACACCGGTGTGGCCTGGCTTTACGGGATCCACGACCGGGGCTGGGCCGAGCGGGTCATCTTCGGCAAGGTCCGTTACATGGCGGCTTCGGGCCTGGAGCGAAAATGCGACATCCAGGCCTATGTGGACAAGGTCAAACAACGCTGCGCTGCAGTTGAATCCTAAAATTTATATAAAAAATAGGATTGTAATCCTAAAATTTATATGATATTTAGGATTGTATGATACATCGCACCATTACAGAGCCCATTCTAAACCACATTGGAAAGGGCAAGGTTGTTTTGATTTTCGGTCCCCGACAGGTGGGAAAGACCACCTTGGCCCGACAGATACTTAAAAAATGGCAAACCGACTTTGTCTGGCTGAACGGAGATGAACCCGATATCCGGAGCTTGCTGACCGGGGCCACCTCATCAATACTGAAAACCCTTTCCGGTGAAAAATCCATTATTGTGATAGATGAAGCCCAGCGAATCGAGCATATCGGACTGACATTGAAACTGTTCCATGATAAATTTCCAGAAAAACAGCTGATTGTGACGGGTTCATCCGCGTTTGACCTGGCCAATGAAATCGAAGAACCCCTGACCGGACGGAAACATGAATATCGTCTGTTTCCAGTGTCATTCAAAGAAATGGTTGAAACCCATGGTCTGATCGAAGAAAAAAGACAGCTTGAGCATCGCCTGATCTTTGGATACTACCCGGAAGTCGTTCAGGCCCAGGGGGAGGAAACAGACATTCTGATGTCGCTTTCCGGCAGTTATCTGTATAAGGATGTTCTGGCCTGGGGAAAGCTCAAAAGACCACAGATTCTGGAAAAACTGCTCCAGGCCCTGGCTCTTCAGATCGGCAGTGAGGTCAAATATCATGAAGTCGGACAAATTATCGGGGCAGACCCTAAAACCGTTGAAAATTACATTGATATTCTTGAAAAAACGTTCGTGGTTTTCCGCATCCACTCGTTGAGCCGAAACATGCGTAATGAAATCAAAAAAGGGAAAAAAATATATTTTTATGACAACGGAATCCGCAATGCCATACTGAAAAATTTTTCCCCTTTGAGTATGCGCCAGGATGTCGGCGAATTATGGGAAAATTTTCTGATCACTGAACGAATGAAAAAAAACCATTACAGCCGCACCTATGTCAACACTTTTTTCTGGCGTAATCATGCCCAGCAAGAAATTGATTATATTGAGGAAGCGCAGGGCAGATTCAGCGCTTTTGAGTTTAAATGGAACGTGAGAAAAAAAGCTTTTTTTTCACAAACTTTTTTAAACGCCTATCCAGGCACCCGGACCCGGGTGATCAACCCGGATAATTTCATTGAGTTTGTCATGGAACAACCAAGCCAATCCAAACATAAATAGAGGTGACATTGTGGAAGTCAAAATGGCTGATCTGCCCGGTGTGGGCAAAAAAATCTCATTTGAGACCGCCGAAAAACAAAAGATCGTGGTCATTGTCCATCATTCCGGCAAACGGGATCTGTATTTTTTTCAGGACACCGATGAAGATGAGGCAGATTATTTTCTGTCGCTGACCGCTGAGGAAACCCGGGAACTGGGGGCCCAGCTCCTGGGGGCCACCTACCAGCCCGTGGACGATGAAAAAATGGAGATTTTCCAGAAACAGCTGGTCATGGAATGGATCAAGCTGACCCCGGAATCCCCTTTTGTGGACAAACAGATTTCAGAATCCCGTATCCGCAGCCATACCGGCGCATCCATCATTGCGGTGATGCACGGCGATGCCATGACCGTGAGCCCGGACATCGACTTTGTGCTTACGGCCGGAGACACGGTCATGGCAGCGGGAAAAAGAGACCAGATCCGTCGATTTGAAAACATGGCAAACGGGAAAACAGACCAGGGAGAGGAATGATGGGGGAGGCCCATTTTCCGGTTCTGTTCATTGCCGGGAGCCTTTTCATTCTGCTGTTTGCCGTGGGATTCATCGGCATGAAAATCCGGATTCCCGGGGTGGTGCTGTATATCCTTCTGGGCATCGGCCTGGGGGGTCCTCTTTCCGGCAATCATCTGCTGAAGCTGGCCGGGGAGATGGGCATTGTTCTGCTGTTTTTCATGCTGGGCATGGAATTTCCGATCCGCCGGCTGGCCGGTATCGCTAAAAAAGTGGCCCCTGCCGGCACCCTGGATCTGGGGCTCAATCTTTTTGTCACCATGGGAATCTGCGTGATGTTCGGCCTGGACTGGATTACATCCTTTCTCATGGGCGGGGTGGTGTATGCCACCTCCTCCTCCATCACCGCCAAAATCCTGGAAACCTCCAAACGCATGGCCAATCCGGAAGCGGAATTCATGCTGGCCCTGCTGATATTTGAAGATATTGCCGCGCCCGTGGCCGTGGCGGTTCTGGTGGGGTTGACTGCCGGGTCCGCCCTGACCGCAATGACTTTTTGGGTGATCATTGCGAAAATCACGTTTCTCATCATCGGTGCCGTGATCATCGGACATCTTATCTTCAGCCGTTTGGGCAGGTTTGTGGACCGGTACATGACCCATGACACGTTTGTTCTTCTCGTGGTCGGTATCGCGCTGGCTTACGGCGGCCTGGCATTGATGCTGAACCTGTCCGAGGTGCTCGGGGCGTTTCTGGCGGGCATCATCCTGGCAGAAGTGCGGCGGACCGAAAAAATGGAACATGCCATTCTGCCGATCCGGGATCTGTTTCTGCCCCTGTTCTTTTTTTATTTCGGCACCACCATTACGTTCGGCGACGGTGTTCCCATGGTCCCGCTGCTGCTGGTTCTTCTGGCATGGTCCATAGCCGGCAAAATCATCACCGGGTATTATGGTGCCCGGCTGTACGGGCTGTCCAAAAAAGTATCCCTCCGGGCCGGACTCTCCTTTACCCAGCGGGGGGAATTTTCCGTGATCATCGCTGCCATGGCCGCAGACACCATCCGGATCCTGAGCGGGGTTTTTATTCTGTCTTCAGCCATGATCGGCATCCTGCTCTTTGAGCTGGCGCCTGAAATCACCAACAGCCTGTTCCCCAAAAAAGGCCCCCCGGCTAAATACAAGGTGCCGGGCAGTAGCTGACACATCACTGACGTGCTACAAAAGACCCGTGATCTCTGAAATACTCCGAACAGGAGAATAAAATCCCTGCCTGATCATTCTGTCAAGATAGATATCAGCCTGGTCAGGGGAAAGCCGGCCTTCTGACACACTGGCTTTCAAAATGCCGATGGTTCCGGTGAATGGGATATGTAATTGATGGCATTGTTTTCTTGCGGCACGGTCATCTGTTACCACAATTTTACGGCTATTCGCCGCACCGGTCTGATTTGCCGCCGCGATACAGGATGCTTCTCCCCGCCCCAGGCATGCTATTAAACTTGAGTACAGCCGCCTGTCATCGACCGACAAAGAAACCAGGGAAAATATCTTCCGGCTCAGTAACGTTTCTATCTTTTTCAATACCGGATATTTTACAAATCCGGCACAGATTTCATTATAAACTTCCCCGGTAATATAAGCCTGTTTCCTGTATCTGTTTTCAAGCACTTTTTCAGCATCCGACAAAAAAAAATTACACAGAGAAACAGTATCAAAGTACCAGCTGTCTTCAGGCATTTTCCATATCACTTTCCTGAAATGAATTGTTTTGGGAAAGATCGTGTTCATCAAGCCAGGAACGGATATCCAGAACGTTCATTCCCATTTCCTCAGCCAGCTTTCCAATACTGATATATCCGCCCTGAAATGCTGCGACTGCCTGTTTCTGGGATTGGTTCAGATCAAGAAGATCAAGCTGATAACAGGATAAAACAGCCCGCCTCACAAGCTCGCCGACTGACGTCTCTCTCTTTCTGGACAGATGCTTGAGTCCTTTGGCGACTTCCGGTTTTACTTTGATATGCAGGGTTGCACTTTGCATTTTATACCTCTTTTTTTACAATTGGCCAACTTCCGGTATATATTTTAATTGCCACCCCAGTGTCTGTCAACAGCTAAAACAAAAGGCGCACCTGTTTGGCAACCAGATGCGCCTTTTTATATCAAACTGTTATGGAAAAAACTTATTTTCGTTCCACGATCAGGGCCATGCCCTGCCCGCCGCCGATACACAGGGTGGCCAGGCCGTATCTGACGTCCCGTTCAGCCATTTCATACAGCAGCTTGGTCAGAAGGGCACCGCCGCTGGCAGAGACCGGATGCCCTAAAGCAATGGCGCCGCCGTTGACGTTCACGATGTCCATGTCTATTTCCAATTCCCGAATGCAGGCCAGGGCCTGGGAAGCAAACGCTTCGTTGAGTTCGATCAAACCGATGTCCTTCATGGTGAGACCGGCTTTTTCCAGGGCCATGCGGGTGGCCGGGATGGGACCGATCCCCATGAGGGCCGGATCCACACCTGCGGATGCATAGGAAACAATGGACGCCATGGGTTTGATACCCAGTTCATCCGCTTTGTCCTTTGCCATGACCACCAGGGCGGATGCCCCGTCGTTCATGCCGCTGGAACTGCCGGCCGTGACCGTGCCCCCTTTTCTGAACGCGGGTTTCAGCTTCTGGAGCGATTCCATGGTGGTGCCGAACCGGGGGTGCTCGTCCGTGTCAAAAATCTTGGGATCGCCTTTGCGCTGGGGAATCTCCACGGGTACGATCTGTTCCTTGAACTTGCCCGCCTTGATGGCTTTCTCGGCCAGCTGCTGGCTTCGAAAACCGAATTCATCCTGGTCTTCCCTGGAGACATTGTATTTTTCCGCCACATTTTCAGCGGTTTCACCCATGGTGTTGCCGCTCAACGGATCAAACAGGATCAGCTGATCCTGGAGCTGGCCATGGCCCAGGCGGTATCCCCACCGGGCTTTCTTGAGCATGAACGTGGCATTGCTCATGCTTTCCATCCCGCCGGCCACGATAATGTCCGCATCACCGGATTTGATCACCTGGGCCGCCAGGGTCGTGGCCTTGATACTGCCGGCACACGCCTTGGAAATGGTAAACTGGGGTTTCTCCTGGGGAATGCCGGCTTTCACCGCCACCACCCGTGCGGAGTTGATGGGCAGGTCTCCGGTACGGTAACCCGATGCATAGATCACCTCATCGATCTGATCTCCGTTAAGCCCGGCCCGTTTGATGACTTCTCTGATGGGAATGGGGCCGAAATCAATGTCGCTCAACGGAGCCAGAGACCCGCCGAATTTGCCGATTGCCGTTCTGCACGCACTTGCAATAACTACCTCTCTCATGTAACCCTCCTGGGAAATTGTTTATATTGTCACACCCTCTTATAGCTTTGATATAGCTGTATTATAAATACACAGCCCTGTCAATATAAAATCGGTATCTGGCTTTGGACGTTAAACTCCGGCATCATGAACGGGAATCCAGGATCTCCAGCACCTGGCGGCACATGTCCGCGGCCCGGTCTTTTAACGCCTCCGCCTTTTCCAGGGTCTCTTTTTTATAGGCATCGTCCGTGATATCCGCCATATTGATGAGCACGTTTTTGTAAGCCCCCCAGATACCCATCTCCAGGGCCCTTGCCCCCACTTCCACATCCGATTTCGAGGCGATATTTCCGTATGTCGCCACCTCGATCAATGCATCCCAGGCCGTATCCGCTGTTTTCATCACTGACAGCGGGGTGTCAATGGCTTTTTTCAATCCCTTCTGCAACTGTTCCGTTCGATAAGCCCGGTCCGCGTCTGTGTTCTTTGGCAGGCCCAGGGCGGCCACATAATCATTGAACGCATTGGTATCTGCGTCGATCATGGGTATCAGGGCATGTGCGGCCTGGTGCAGCGGGGGGATCAGTTCGCGCATTTTTGCATCCACGCTTTCAAATTTTCTCACCCCCAGGGTCAGCTTGGCCACCATGGATCCCAGGCCCGCGCCCATGGCTGCGATGGCTGCGGACACCGATCCCCCGCCCGGGGCGGAACTGCGGGAAGCCACTTCCTGGATAAAACTGCGGGTGGTCAGGCCGGCCAGGGGTTCATCCGGCTCTTCGGCAATGATGTATTCGACGATCTTTTCTTCCGGGTTGAACGGGGCCACGGAATTGAGCCCGAGCCGTTCCACGGCCAGGCGCACCTTCTGGTCTTCGTCCAGGACAAACAGGTTTTCCTTCTCAATATAGTAATCGGCTGCTGCAAGAACCGCTTCCAGGGGCACCACGCCGACAATCTCCGATCCGGTCACCGCCACATTGAGTTGGGCCGCCTCTTTTTTCACCTCTTCAAACACGACATGGGGCGGGGTGACCCGGTAATTGTTCAGGTTCACCGTGACCTGGGCCAGGTTGTAGTCATCCACGTACCAGCCCATGCCCTTGACCTCCTTGAGCCGGCCGGGTTCATCCGGTCCCCTGCCCGCTTCCCGCAGGTTCAGCGCAATGCGGTGGGCCTGGTTCGGGGTGGACAGCAGGTTGACATTGTAGGCGATGAGAAAGAACCGGGCCCCGGTGACGGTGGCGCCCCACTCGGGAATGAATTCGGCCGGCCCGAAATCCGGTTTCCACTCCGGTTTCACGATCCGATCCTTGACGGCCTCGTACTGGCCCTCCCGGATCTGGGGTAGTTTTCTGCGGTAATCCTGTTCGGCAGAGGCTTCATACAGGTAAACGGGGATGCCCAGCTCGTCTGCGGCCCGCTGCCCAAAGGTCTTTGACAGTGCGACGCACTCGTCCATGCTCACATTGGCCACAGGGATAAACGGACACACATCCAGCGCCCCCATGCGGTGATGCTCGCCTTTATGCGTTCGCATGTCGATTTTCTCCCGGGCCACCCGGGCGCCTGCCAGGGCCCCTTCCACCACGGCCTCCGGCTCCCCCACAAACGTGTACACGGTCCGGTTGGTGGACCGCCCCGGGTCCACATCCAGCAGCGTGCATCCGGGCGTGGTGCGAATGGCATCGGCAATGGCGTCAATGGTCTCTTTGTTGCGGCCCTCGGAAAAATTGGGCACGCATTCGACAATCTTTTTCATGATGCATGACTTCCTTTCCTGTTCTTTCACAGTCTATATATCCATAAATTCCGAGATATATACCACAAATTGAACAACTTGTATATACAGGTATGCATATTCTTCCACACATTGCCCTGCCATTGCATGTAAACCTGTTACAGGAGTCTGAAAAATGAATTGACAATTATGGCTAAGCCAGCTAAGCTAATTCATGAAATACTATCGAATACCAAAAGAAGTGTTAAATGGAGAGGTGTTGAATGGAAGTGATAAATATCTTTGATGCGAAGAACAAACTTTCCAAACTGATATCTGATATTGAAACAAAAAACACATCCTATCTGATATGCCGTAATGGAAAACCAGTTGCTGAGATTGTCGCACATAAGGCCAAAAACCGGTTAAAAGGCTCTCCCGAACTGCATGTTGGCATAAACGGTGAACTTTTTGACGATGATATGAGCGGAGACTTTGAATGTCTGCAATAATGCTTGACACCTGTGGACTCATCTGGCTTGTAAACGGAGGGGGCAGGATTTCAGAAGACACGTTGAAATCAATTGAAACCGCCGATATTGTCTATGTCAGTGCAGTAACCGCATTGGAAGTCGGATGCAAAGCTGCGGTTAAAAAGTTGGAACTGCACATGGATGCAGAAAAATGGTATGAGAAAGTCCTTTCAATCCACGATTTGGTTGAAATACCGATAACCGGTAAAATCGCTTTGTTCTCAGCCTCTCTGCCACCTGTTCACAATGACCCTTGTGACAGAATCATTATCGCCACTGCCATTTTAAACCGTCTTCCTGTTGTCACTCATGACAGCAGATTCCACCAGTATTCAGTAGAAGTTCTCAGGTAATCGCGAAAATATCATCCAGGCATGGTTTTCACTCATTGTCCGAATGAATTTCCCCGGGGACTTGGGGCGGGTTGCAACTTCACCGACGGAAACCGCGATGTGTCTGTATGGGGATAGAACTTGGCCCCGGAAAACAGGTTCATGAACTGCGGGTTTACGTTCAGTTCGATGTAGGTGATGGTCTCCCTGATGGCCATGACCCGGTCAAAGGCCGCCGGATCGATCAGCACCTGTTCCGCCCCTTTTAACGAGGTGTTGCCCAGTACCTGGAACCGGTCTTTTGGAATATCAGGCAGCATGCCGATGGTGATGGCGGAAGCCGGGTTGATAAACGACCCGAAGGTTCCGGCCACATAAAAACGTTCCAGATCGGAAAAAGACAGCCCGGCCGTCTGGGAGACGATCACCTCCAGGATGGTGTACATGGCGGCCTTGGCACTGGTCAGGGAATTCAGGTCCACCTGGGACAGCCGGATGGGCCGGCCGGTTCCGGAACCGCCGGCATCCACGAGATCAAAGGCCGGAATGCCGTCTTCATCCGCAAGGCGGCTGCCGCAGGTCTCTTGCACCAGCTTTCCCCGGATATCGATGCGGCCGGTGACAAACAGGGCCGCGGCCAGATCGATCATGCCG
>JAVVEQ010000065.1:0-13559 GCA_032250905.1 Desulfotignum sp.
CGGCTTTCCTATTGCCGAGTAATATCATTGTAATCAATCTTGAGATTTTTAGGAGATCGATACTTCGGAATCTACACCATTTCCCATCATTACCCCCTTAAACATTCTTTGCCCTAATGTTGCAAAAAAAAATGAAACACAGCTCTCCATTTTTTAAAGCCATTTTTTACAACTCATCCATAAAATTTAGTAAATTTTTACACGGCCCGGTTTTAACTCATTGTAAGGGTAGTTTGCTTTGGGGCCACGTAAACCGTCTTTCTCTTTATATAATTTGATGACGAGTCACATCATCAGGTCTTTGGAATTTCCATCCTGTTGGGCGTTTGGTCTTGATCCGAGTTGCTATAGAGATTGCCAACATTGGAATATTGGATCAAATTTATATGTCATAAATATACAATTTGCTTTTTAATCTGTCAAAAAATCATTAGCATAATTTTTCATATTCATATTGAGATTGTTTAAAGCGTTTAAGGCTTGGCTGAATGGAGAGTATCCGTCCATACCAAATCGTTCAAAACAGGGAAGATCTCCTCGAATCCTTTATCCCCGGTTTCTAACGGTTAATCGGTGCAAGGAATAACCTGGGACCGTTGAATGGAAATCGTTCTTGATTATATCAATCAATTTAGATATAGTTATTTACAATGATTGATTTAATTGGTTTTTCGGCAGTTCCTTTAATTTTGATGGAGAAAAAACGATGAAAATTCTGGTGGGGTATAAAGGCGTTAATGTGGGAAAAGACCTGATAGACATTGCGGTCCGCCATGCTGAAGCCTTTCATGGACAGGTGATCGTGGTGACTTCGATGAGAGGGGGGGGCAATACAGATCCAAAGGAGGTCAAGGCGGCAGAAGACAATCTGGCGGAAATCCTCCCGTTTTTTCAGAAAAAGAATATTCCCTGTGAGACCCATCTGCTGATCAGAGGAATGGAGCCGGGCGAAGATATAGTGAGGTTTGCGAAAGAAAACAAGGTGGACGAGATCATCATCGGTGTCCGAAGCCGTTCCAAAGTGGGGAAACTTTTGTTCGGTTCCACAGCTCATGTGGTTATCCTGGAAGCGGACTGCCCGGTGGTGACGGTCAAATAATGGAAGTGATAAGGCAGTTCAAGGCACTTTCCGATCCTACCCGGCTTCGGCTGCTCCATATTCTCAATGAAGTGGAACTGAACGTCAATGAGATTGTATCCATTGTAGACATGATTCAGTCCGGTGTTTCCCGGCATTTGAAAATTCTGCTGGAATCCGATCTGCTGGTGGCCAGAAAAGAAGGCAGTTTCATGTATTACAGTGCCAATACTGATCCTGAAAACCGGTCGTTGATCCAGTTGTCGTGTTCCCGGGTCCAGACCGATCCGGTGTGTTTCCAGGACATTGAGAAAGCCCGGCAGATCATCATCATCCGGAAAAACAGAACCAAGCGGTTTTTCAGTACGGTGGCACCTCAATGGGAAGGGTTGAAAAAGGAAATCCTGGGCACTTTCAATTTGAATGAGGTGTTGAAACAGCGGATCGGGACGCGTCCGGCGATAGCGGATTTAGGCTGCGGTACGGGTGAGCTTTTGGGCCAGCTGGTCCGGGACCATAGCGGTATACTCATCGGTGTGGATGCATCTCCGGAGATGCTGGAACAGGCCCGCATCAAACTGACGGACCTCCAATCCATCGAATTCCGTCTGGGAGAAGTGGAGCATCTGCCCATGAAAGACCGGGAAGTCGATACCGTGGTCATGAGCATGGTGCTGTATCATATTTTACAGCCGGAAAAAGCTATTCAGGAGGTGTTCCGGGTACTCAAACCAGGAGGACAGTTCCTGCTGGCGGATTTTGAACACCATGACCAGGAAAAAATCAAGGATATTATCGGTGGTTCCTGGCTGGGGTTTGAAAAAAGCCAGGTGGAAACCTGGTTGACCAAAAGTGGATTTCAATTGCAGTCCATGGAGCGGTTTGCCGTGGAGCGGGGGTTGCATATCCATCTGTTTTCGGCCCAAAAATAATTTTACATGAACAAAGGAGACAGCATGATTGTGCCCGTCATTCTGGCAGGCGGTTCCGGTACCCGCCTGTGGCCCCTGTCCAGAGAATTTTATCCCAAGCAGCTGATCAATATGTACAACCAGCACACCATGCTTCAGAATACGGTACTTCGCCTGACTGACATGGACGGCATGGATGCCCCGTTGATTGTGTGCAATGAGGTTCACCGGTTCATGACGGCTGAACAGCTCCACCAGATTGAGGTCATCCCCAGGGCCATCATTCTGGAGCCGGCTGCGAAAAACACGGCCCCGGCTATTGCACTGGCGGCCATTCAGCTGACGGCCCTGCAACAGGATCCGGTGATGCTGGTTCTGCCGGCAGACCATCGCATCAGTGATGTGTCTGCGTTTCACCAGGGAATTGAAAAAGCAAAAACACGGGTTGATGACGGGTACCTCGTCACTTTCGGCATCGTGCCGGATATGCCCGAAACCGGGTACGGATATATTCAGAAAGGCGCCCTTTTGGAAGACACGGTCTGCCGGATTCAGCGGTTTGTTGAAAAGCCGGACCTGAACACGGCGCAATCCTATCTGGCTTCCGGTGATTATTGCTGGAATTCAGGCATGTTCATGTTCAGGGCTTCCGCGATTTTAAGAGAACTGGAGTCCCATGCCCCGAAAATGGTGGAGATCTGTCGCAAAGCCCTGGCCCGGGGCCGCCAGGATCTGGATTTTTTCCGGGTGGACCAGGCGGTTTTTGAACAGGTCCCTGCAAATTCCATTGATTACGCAGTGATGGAAAAAACAGACCGGGGCGTGATGGTGTCTCTGGATGCAGGATGGAACGACCTGGGATCGTTCGATGCCCTGTGGCAGACGGAAGAAAAAGATGGGCACACCAATGTGATCAAAGGGGATGTGCTGATCCATGATGTGAGCGGTTCCTATATTAATTCCCAGAGCCGTCTGGTGACAGCGGTGGGCTTGGATTCCGTGGTGGTTGTGGAAACCCGTGATGCTGTGCTGGTGGCGCCCAGGGACCGGGTTCAGGATGTCAAGAAGATAGTGAATCAGCTCAAATTGCGGGACCGCCCGGAATTTGCAACCCATGCCAAGGTATACCGGCCCTGGGGCGATTATGAGACCATTGATCAGTCCCACCGGTACCAGGTGAAACGGATCACGGTCAAGCCGGGCGCCAAGCTGTCGCTGCAGAAACATTTTCACCGGGCCGAACACTGGACCGTGGTATCCGGGACCGCCGTCGTGACCCGGGGGGAGGAAACCCTGCTGCTCAATGAAGACCAGTCCACCTATATTCCACTGGGGACGGTGCATCGGCTGGAAAACCCCGGAAAGATTCCTTTGGAACTCATCGAGGTCCAGTCCGGGCCGTATCTGGGAGAAGACGATATTGTCCGGTTTGACGATGTCTATGGCAGGGACCGGGAAAAAGAAAAGGTTGCAAATACATAAAAAATATTTAAAACTGCCTTTTTGTAACGCATATGTGCATGGAAAAAACAGAAAAATTACATACAACTTTGGAGCGGGTCTATGGCTGACATGATTTCTGAAACCATGAAGGGTAAATTTCTTCTGGCAATGCCCGGACTTCCAGACCCCAATTTTGCCCAGACGATTACCGGCATGTGCGAACACAATGAATCCGGGGCCCTGGGGTTTATCATAAACAAAATTCATCCGCTGCTCACCGGACGGGAACTGTTCGAAGACCTGAATATTACGTTCGATAAAAGTGTGGACCAGCTGGATATCTACCTGGGAGGCCCGGTTCAGCCGTCCGGTGTGTTTGTGCTTCACGGGCCCCCTTTCAGCTGGAATGAAAGCCTTATGGTGACGGACTGGCTGGCTTTGAGCAATTCCCGGGACATTTTAGAGGCTATCGCCGTCCAGAAAGGTCCCGCTGATTTTATGATCATGCTGGGATGTGCCGGCTGGGGCCCCATGCAGCTGGACAACGAATTGCATGACAATGCCTGGCTGACCTGCCCCATGAGCCGGGAAATCATGTTCGGAACCAAATGTGATCTGAAATACGAAAAAGCCATGATGCTGATTTCCTGAATGACGACCCCTCCAGATGCATATCCGTCCATTGAGACCATTGTTTCCGATGTGCTGTCGGTGATCGACCGGATGGCAACCATTCCCGGAAAGCCGGATGATATGCTCCAGATGATTAGAACCCGTTGCGGCACAATTCCTGACCAGATCCAGTCCAACCGGATCAAAATCGCAGTGGTGGGGGTGATCAAATCCGGTAAAAGCACGCTGATCAACGCCATGACCGGAAAAGAGGTGGTGAAGCGCGGCGCCGGAGTGGTCACGGCGGTCACCACACGGATTCGAAAAGGCAGAAAAAACCGGGCCGTTCTCTTTCTCAAATCCTGGGATGATATCAACAATACCCTGAAAAATGTGCTGGAAATGTTTCCTGGGGATGAAAACAATTTTCTGGATATTGACCTGGAAATCTTTGACCTGCGCCGCAAAAAAGATCGGGATTTACTGAAACAGGTATATGACAAACTGGTTCAGGAGTTCCCGGTGACAGATCAGGGCATCCGTCCGGAAACGCTGGTGATCCGCAATGCCCTGCAGGGATTTGACACCTGCCGTTACCATGTGGCACCGGAACGGGAAAAACTGGTTTTTGACGGCCGGCAGTTCGAGGATCACAAACAGTTCACAGGGGATGCAGCCAACGCCTTTTATGTGGCAGACGCCTGTCTTGAGTTGTTCGGCAAAACCCTGGATCCCCGCATTGAACTTGCGGACTGCCAGGGTGCGGACTCCACGGACCCGGGTCAGTTGAACCGGATTGTGGCCTATCTTCAGCAGGCAAACCTTATCATTTACTGTATCAGCTCCAGAACCGGCTTGCGCCGCTCGGATATGCGGTTTTTGAAAATCATACAGGGAATGGGACTGCTGGAAAATCTGCTGTTTGTGAACAACTGTGATCTGTCTGAACATGACACCCTGGATGACCTGAAAGCCGTTGAACAAAAAACGATCCAGGAGCTTGAATTTCTGGTTCCTTCACCGGAAATGTATTCTTTTTCCGCGCTCATGAAACTGTTTGCCGCCATGGAGAAAAAGCTGAGCCACCGAAATCGGAAACGCCTGGCCCTCTGGCAGGAAGATGCATCCATGATATCCTGGTGCACTAAGAACGCCGACCGGTTTGACGCGCGCCTGTCCGGCCTGCTGGACTGCCAGCATCACCGGCTGCTGGTTTCCAATCACCTGGAACGTCTGTTCCATATGAGTAAGGCATTGGAAAACAAAGCACACCTTTTTATGGATCTGCTGGATACGGACAGAGATGATCGGGAAATTACCCGGAAAAAAATCACCCGGATTCAGGAAAATGCCCGGCACCTGTCGTCCATCGTGGAAAATGCCATCCCCGGGGCTGTGTCCGGTATCACCCGGGAAATCGAACGGCATCTTGAAGAGGCCTTTGCTAAAGATGCCATCCAGATCCGCAGCAAAATTATCAACTATGTTCATCAGACCGCGCTGGATGCAGCCCCGTATTCGGACCGGTTCCGGGAAACAGGGATTAAAAAAGCAGTCTACCTGATGTTTCAGGATTTCAGAAGAAACCTGGACCTGTTCGTGATGACCGATATCCTGCCTGAAATCAAAACCCTGGTCTTTGAGCAGGAAACCCGGATACAGGCATATTTTCAATCCCTTCTGGATACCTACCGGATCGATCTGTCCAAGACATTCCTGGCAACGGACCAACCGGAAGAAAAGGATATTCAGGCCCGCCTGGCAGCCAGACAACAGGAATTCGAAGCACATGTGGATGTTCAGGCCATCAAGAAGATTCTGGGGCTGACACTGCCTGAAATGACACTGCTGCCAAGGTATTCGGGCCGAATGCAGAATCAGGCGTTGACCGGCATGGGCCTTTCGGTTGCCTCCCGATTTTTCCGGGCGCTGCTTGACAGACAACCCTTTTTTTCGTTTTCATCCGGGTTTGAAGCAGCTGCCCGAAGAATCAAAAAACAGACCCTTCATGGTGTCCAGGGTCAGATCGACCAGTTTCATGCCCAGCTGAAACACCGGTATTTCACACCGTTGATCCAGGCCGTGACCCGGGACGTTATTGACAAGATTCATGAACGGTTTTCCATGTATGAATCGCTGGAAACAACTGTGGATGCGGCAGGGCCGGGCGCTGAGACTGAAAAGAAAAATCAGCAGGAAAAAATAACCGGCATACTGGCACAGCTTGAACAGATTCGCGGTAATATCCTGCAATTAAAAGAAGCGGATGTCCATCAACACCCGATCTGACAGCTGGGCGGGTGAAAAAGGAAGCTGCCGGAACAATTTGTTTTCAAGGGCCTGAGTCATGTACCACATTCTGGCGATACGGTCCTTCAGGTGGTGCTGACTGCCATAGGTGTCCTGGATATATTCCAGACGTCGGGTAAGGGTGACGACCCTGTTGTGAAGGACCCGTTTGTCCGCATAATTGACGATCTCCTGTTCCGTGATCGGCGCATCCTCTTCGCAGCAGTCCAGAATCACATGCTGGCGGATGATGTCGCCCACTTCCGGATAACCCAGGGTACTGAGAAGCTCACCTCCGGAATCTGAATGCCGCTCTCCGGTTTCAAAGCTGCGGGTTTTGGTGATGTCGTGGAGCAGGGCGGCGGATGTGGCCAGTTCCACATTCAGCGACGGGGATGTCTGTTTGACATGCCGGCACAGGCACAGGGTCACATTCCCGACCATGATGGAGTGATCGACTATATGTGCCATCATGCCCATCGTCCGGATGATCTGAAAGCATTGTTTTCGGGTGGGTATATTCATAAAATTCTGTTGCAGTTATACGCGGTATTGATATGATAGAAAAGGTTTTTTTACAACACTAGGGTTCTGGCATGATAGAAAAAATCATTTCCGGCGGCCAGACCGGTGCAGACCAGGCCGCACTGGACGTGGCCCTTAAATACAATATTCCCTGTGGCGGATGGATTCCCAGAGGAAGGAGAACCGAAGCCGGGCCGCTGCCTTTCCGGTATCGGCTGTCCACCATGCCCACGTCCGATTACCGGGACCGCACCCTTCAGAACATTCTGGATTCTCAGGGAACCGTTGTTTTGTACCGCAACCGGCTCAGGGGCGGATCCAGACTGACCCGTGAACTGGCAAAAACCGAAGGAAAACCCTGTGTGGCTGTCAACTTAGGGACCCATGATCCGTTTGAAACCGCGTTAACACTCCAGTCTTTTGTCGATGCGCACCAGATCGGCGTGTTGAATGTCGCAGGTCCCAGGGCCAGCCAGGATCCGGACATCTACATGGATGTTAAAATGGTCCTGGAAATTTTCGTATACCTGCTGTTTCTGGAAAGGGATATCACCTGGCCGGATGTGCCGGTTCTTGAAGATGCGCCGGCGTATCCGGACTCCGTGCAGGCAGCGGTGGACCTGGTGATGTCGGACCTGCCTTTGAAATCAAAAACCGCCATTGCCCGGCTGGATCCGTCAGATATTCAGACACTGTATTTTGCCTGGGTCGACAGGCTGCGGTTCCGGCTGGGTCTGGATACCGGAAACACAACCCTGGTGGATGTCTGCAAAACGGAAGCGGACGTGGCGTATTTTACGGTCGAAGATGCGGTCATGGCTGTTGTAAAGGCGGTGAAATCAGCCTGTGACGAAGCCTGTCAACTGCGGGTTGTCAAATGATACCTATCCGGGACAACCAGGTTTCCGACTGTGTGCCCGTCGTCACCTATGGGTTGATGGGCGCCAACCTGCTGGCGTGGTTGTTTCAGCTTCAGATGGGGCTGGCCAGCGAAACATTTTATTACTTTTACGGCATGGTGCCGGCCAAATACACGATCCAGGAGATGTCCCGGCATTTTTCCGTTTTCAACCAGGTGTTTTCGCTGTTTTCCTACATGTTTCTCCATGGGGGATTCTGGCACCTGCTGGGAAACATGTGGACACTGTATATTTTCGGGGACAATGTGGAAGCCCATTTCGGTTCTCTGCGTTTCCTGGGGTTTTATGTGATGTGCGGCCTGATCTCCGGGGCGTTTCATTTTTTTCTCAATCCGTTTTCAATGGTCCCGACCATTGGCGCCAGCGGTGCCATCGCCGGTGTCATGGGGGCGTATTTCATGCTGTACCCGAGAGCCAGAATCCTGACCCTGGTGCCCATCATCATCATTCCCTGGTTCATTGAAATCCCTGCGTTCATTTTTCTGGGGATCTGGTTTTTCCTCCAGTTTCTGAATGCTGCCGGAGAGGGGGCCGGGGCGGGGATTGCCTGGTGGGCACATATCGGCGGGTTTATCGCCGGTCTGGTGCTGGTTAAAATCAACCGCCGGGTTCCTCAAAGCGGTACCAGAGAAAAGATCCAGCACTACACCAGGAAACAGCACACCCCGAAACTTCAGACCATTCTGGCCACGCCGACATCCAATGACCGGGACCTGTACGGCACCATCGAGATTTCATCTTTGGAAGCATTGACCGGCACCCGGAAGCTGATCACCATTCCGTGGGGATTTTCCAAACCATTGTACCGGGTCACCATCCCACCCGGGGTGCGGGAAGGTAACCGGTTGCGCCTGGCGGGCATGGGCCGGTCAGTGCCCGGGCAGCCCAAGGGGGACATTTTTTTAACTATACGGATTAAAAATGCGATTTAAATCGGTCAGTATAAAAATTTTGATGGTTGTGGGGGCGGTGGCCCTTGTCCTGGCCCTGCTGGCTTTGAACCTGCCGGTGGCGGCCCAGTGGTTCATTAAATACCGGTACGGGGATCTGCTGTCTTCCCAGCAAGTGCAGTTCAATGTATCCCATGTGGGAAAAAATCGGACACTGGTTTCGGATTTGAAATGGGGCAGGGATATTTCCATGGAACTGGCCGCTGTTTCCTTTGACAGACAGGGATTCCGACTGCCTGCCGTCCGGAACCTGACTTTGTCCGGGTTGACCATCCAGGGACAGTACGATTCCGAACAGGGCCTGGTGATCGATCGGGTTTTTCAGGATGGAGAAATGTCATTTGCATCCGCGTCAGGGGATGGATCATCCCCGGATGTCAACACCATCCCTGCTGCCTGGCTGCTGTATCTGCCGGATCTGATTCAGGTGAACAATGCCCGGTTGATACTCACAATGAATCAGAATGTCACCGTGATTCCCTTTAACGGGTCTTTGACGATCAACAAATCCGATCACCAGGTGGTGTGCGAAGCCGCATTTTATCCTTTTGGGCAGCCGGTGACCCTTAAAACCCGGATCCATTCTGTGACCGGCATGGAAACGTTTCTATTGCAAGCGGATTCATTCAATTTTCAACCGCTGGCCGGTTTTCTATCCGTGAAAAACAAGCGCCTTCTGCCTGGCATTGCGGACTGGTCTGTGGAGAAATTAACCCACAACACCTGGCAGTTGGCGGTATCTGATATGATGCTGAAGGGACCGGACGGGCTTGTGATTCCATATGCCACGGCCCGGATTTTAAAAGAGGAACACCAGGTCACCGTGCTTGGAGAGGCCGGGGTGTCTCATTCAATTTTTTCCGATATCGCTGCCTCCGGCAGGGCCCGGATACTGCTGGATCCTTCCGGATCCGGTGTCCAGGGTGTGGAATTGACCTGTGAAACACATCCCATGAAAAAGCTGGTCCTGCAGCATAAAGAAATTTCTGCACAGATGGAACAGCCCTTGGCAGCAGTGTCGCTGCAGATGAAAAATCAAGTGATTGACGGTAATCTGAAGGTCTCTTTTTCACAGGCCGGTATTCAGAAGCAGGCTTTGAAGATCACTTCTGGCCGGGGCTCGGTCCAGTCGGACTTTCATGGAAATCAGGATGCCGGCCGCCTGGTGTTTGATCTGATATCCAACCTGTCACAGATTGCCATGCATACTCCGGCAAGCGAAGTGAAACTTCAGCGCCTGGACACGACCGGCACGGTTTCCATGGATTTTGCTAATGGAATGGCCGTGTCTCCCCGCCTGGATCTGACCACGGAACTGGTTTCCGGCAGTGTCACAGTTCCGGGCAAAAACGCGGCCATAGAAGGAATTTGGGCACAGATACCGGTCACCTATCCCCATGCCGGTGGCGCAGGACGATTTTCTGTTGAAAAACTGCTGTTTAACAACCGGGTTTTCCTGACGGGCAAAGGCGGTATCCACCGCACCGGAAAGCAGGATGTCCGGTTTGACGGAACCTTTCAGGTGCCGGATACCGATGCGGTGACCATCGCACTCAACGGAACCGCCGGTCTGGACCCCGGCCCTTATCTGCATGTGACAGCCGAAACGAACCGGTTCAGGTTGTCTCCCTATCGGTTTGAGAACCTGTTGCCCCGCGCGCCGTTTTCGGCCGAGTATGACCTGGATGTTCAGATATCGGGTTCCGCCGGATGGCAGGATCACCGCCTGACCACGGGTGCGGAACTGGTTATTCATGAGGGGACTGTGTCGGTGCCGGACCAGAACCTGGACGTTACCGGTATTCAGGGACGTCTGATGTTCAATGATATTCTGGCGCCGTCATCAGTTCCAGGACAGAAGGTGACCATCGACCGGATTCAGACGGGTGACTTCAAGGCCACCGATGCAACGGTGCGCTTTACCCTGGAGCCGGGACCCTCTCTGCTGCTGGAAAATATGCAGGTCAACTGGGCCGGCGGGCGGGTATCCACAGAATCGATCCGGTTTCCTTCTTCGGACCGGTCCGTTGCCCTGACCCTTTACTGTGACCGGATCCAGTTGAACCGGTTACTGATCCAGATGGGCGGGTTTGATGCTCAGGGAAACGGCAGTCTGAACGGTCGCATTCCTGTGTTGTTCAAAAACGGGGAACTGTCGTTTGACAATGCATTTTTATTTTCAACTCCGGGGCAGGGGGGGCGGATTGTGATTCAGAACCCGGAAAAACTGGTGGGCGGAATTCCCATGGATTCCCCCCGGTTCAGCCAACTGGATCTGGCAAGTGAAGCCTTGAAAGATTTCGAATATACCTGGGCCAAGCTCACCTTTGACACCCAGGGAGAAACCCTGACCGTAAACATGGAACTGGACGGCAAACCGGGCCGGGTCCTGCCGTTTGTATATGAAAAAGATATCAATTCGTTTGTCCGGGTGGATGCCCAGAGTCCGGGTTCCCGTTTCCAGGGCATTAAACTGGATGTGAACCTGACCCTTCCTTTCAACCGGGTGATGAATTTTGGAAACCAGATCCGGAAACTGTTAAAATAAAAGGAGAGATGATGACCTTGAAATCCCGTGTACTTTTATGGGTATTGATGGCGATGCTGCTGGGCGCCTGTCAAACCCGCCATGAAGTGGATGTCAAACCGGTGGAAGTCAAGCCCATTCACATCACCATTGATGTGAATGTCAAGGTGCAGAAGGCATTGGATGATTTTTTCGGAGACATTGATGCCCAGGAGGACAAAATCATGGAAAAAATGGAGAAAAAAAATGAGGAATAAGCAATGGTCTTTGTGGATTTTTCTGGTAATCATGACACTGGTGGCCGCCGCCGGTCCGGTGCTGGCCCAGGGAATCAAGGAACGGATGAAAGAACGGCTTCCGGTGATTGCAGAGCTGAAAAAACAGGGTATTGTGGGTGAAAGCAACCGGGGATATCTGGCGTTTGTGGGCACCGAAAAAAGCCATGAGGCCCTGATTTCTGAGGAGAATCAGGACCGGAAAACCATTTACGCACATATCGCGGAACAACAGAACACGTCACTTACAGTGGTGGAAAAGAACCGGGCCCTGCAGCTGGCGGAACGGGCCGCTCCGGGAACCTATGTCCAGAAGCCGGATGGTACCTGGGTAAAGAAATAAACCATGGACCGGATGGCGGAAAATTATTCCGCCATCAGCCGGGTCAATTCTTTGTGGATGCAGAAGTAGATATCTTCATCACTACCGTAAACATCGATGACATCCTTGTGGTTGATCAGTTTTTCCACCACGAACGCGGTCAGGTAAAGGCTGGCAATGTTGGGGTTGGCAATCAGGGTGCGGAAGGGTGCCACCGCATAATCCACGTCAAAATCTTCCGACTTGATCAACGTATCCAGGCAGCGGATGATCTGATTTTCGATGGCGGATTTGCTCACTGTCTCAATGAGTCCGCTTTCGATGAGTTTCATGGCCACTTTGTTGGCAAAATAGTCGATGTTGTCCCGGATCGCATTGAGGGTTCGGATTCTGTCTCTTTCTTTGGATGATTCTATTTTGGAAAGGAGTTTTGCCTCTCTGTTTCCGGAATAAAAAATTTTTGCCATGATATATTTCCTTCCCTTTGCAACGGGTTTCTTTTTTTTGCTAATCCATTATTATATTTATAAACAGGGTAATTGGCAAGGATAAATCCTTGCCAGTGAAAATTTCAATTCAGGTTCTTCATCTTCAAAGGCCCGTCCCTTAAATTGGGTCTGAAACAAAAAAAGGCTCTCATGATTAAAAATCATGAGAGCCTTTTGAAATCTGGTGCCCAGGAACAGAATCGAACTGCTGACACGGGGATTTTCAGAGATAGTGCCTGTCATTTTCAAGGTGTTTGATATTGCTTAACACATTGAAAATATATGCAGTTTTAAACAGGACAATTCAAAACAATTTTACACCATTTTCCACACTTTATATGATTTTCTTTAGCCATTCTTTAGCGATTATTTGATGATTCTTGTTCTATTTTTTCGTCATGTGTTTCTTTTGGGAGGGACACATTAATTGCAAATACTCGAAGTGGATTTTTGCCTGAAACAATATCAACCAATCCTTTTCTTAAAACATTATGGTCAGTTTGGATGTCATCTAAACCCCGATATGCAGAGTTTTTTTAAAAATTTTGTAGGCAAGGTTTAAGATTTTTCTAAAAGTATCATGGAAAGAACAGCACTTCCCATATTTGACAGATTATTCCTGTATGTTATAATTTAAATATACCCCTTTCCTTTTGAGGTCGTGTAAGCAATTTCCCCCCACGGCTTTCGTTCCGCAAATCGCTAAAATTAAAATAACGCCGACCAATTCTGTCCGGCAATACAATAGTGCCTAATCTATGTCGCAAAGCGACAGCAAAACCTTTCCCAGTCTTACAAATAAACCCCGTAATCCCGATGAAATGTTTTGCTGTCCCTCAGGGACAAGATTAGGCAAAATAAAATATTCTTAATATTAAAAATATAAAGGAGGTGCCGAATGGGAAATCCGTGGAAAGAGGACATTGAGAATTATCTTGAAAGCAAGAAACGGGAAATCGAAAGGGAACTCCGTGATCCGATGACTAAGGGGAGCAAAAAAAGAGACCTGGGGGAAGCCCTGCTCTTAATCACCCTTATGCAGTCCGGGGGAACACAACAATTTCAAGGCTATCATTAAAAGCCAAACCGAAAGCAGGGCGGTATATCTCTGCTGATTTATTCATTTATTAATTAACATAAAAAATTATGAAACTTAATGAACAAATAGAGCAACTTAAAAAACAATTAGGGGATAAAGAAAGAATTATTGAAGAACTGG
>JAVVEQ010000066.1:0-13540 GCA_032250905.1 Desulfotignum sp.
CAGCATGGCCCGGGCAGTCCACGTGGGCATAATGACGCGCATCGGTTTCATATTCCACATGGGCGGTGGCAATTGTGATCCCGCGCTCCCTTTCTTCCGGGGCCTTGTCTATCTCATCAAATGGAACGTATGTCCCATGCCCCTTCAATCCGGCATGCTTGGTGATTGCAGCGGTCAGCGTCGTCTTCCCATGGTCAATGTGACCAATGGTCCCAATGTTTACATGCGGCTTCTTCCGCTCAAATTTCTCCTTAGCCATCTTCTCTATTCCTCCATTGGAATGTTTTTAAGGATTCTTAAATTTTTTACCACCTGAAATGGGCAAACGCCTTATTGGCTTCTGCCATCTTGTGAGTATCTTCTTTCTTTTTAATGGCGCCGCCCCGCTGATTGTAAGCGTCCATAAGCTCAGCGGCCAGTTTTTTTTCAAACCCTTTTTCGGAACGTCCCCGGCTGTAATTGATCAACCACCTGAAAGCCAGGGCGGTCTGCCGGGCCGGATTGATATCCGTGGGCACCTGATAGGTAGACCCCCCGATTCTTCTGGATTTAACTTCCACAGCCGGGCGAATATTGTCAACCGCTTTTTTGAATACGTCCAGAGCCGGCTCTCCCACCTTTTCTTCAGCGATCACCAAAGCACTGGTCACCACTTTCCGGGCCGCATTTTTTTTGCCGTTCTTCATTACGCAGTTCACAAATTTGGCCGCAAGCTTCTGTTCCTGCGTGGCAGTCTTCGTCAGATTTTCACTTATGATATGTTTCTGTGCCATGTATCATGTCCATTTTTTAGTCTTAATTGAATTACTTGGGCCGTTTGGCACCGTATTTGGAACGGCCCTGACGTCTGTCATCCACACCCAGGGTATCCAGTGCCCCCCTGACGATATGATAACGGACACCCGGAAGGTCTTTGACCCTGCCTCCCCGGACCAGAACCACTGAGTGCTCCTGAAGGTTGTGCCCCATGCCCGGAATATACGCCGCAACTTCCATACCGGTCGTCAATCTGACTCTTGCCACTTTTCTCAAGGCAGAGTTCGGCTTTTTAGGCGTTGATGTATACACCCTGGTACAAACCCCGCGCTTCTGAGGTCCACCCTTCAATGCAGGCGTACTTACCTTTTTCTCAGCCTTTTTTCTGCTCTTTCTAACCAACTGATTAATGGTCGGCATAATTTTTTAACGCTCCTTATACATTCAATACATCGCCTTACACGACAAAATATTTAATTCTACTTATCAAAATTTAAAATGTCAAGCAATTTTTGATTTTACATTAGATGTGCGCCACCTCACCCAGGGCGACTTCAACATTTTGATATCCCGGGAAACCGGTGCCGGCAGGGATCAATCGACCCATGATCACATTCTCCTTCAACCCTTTGAGCCCATCGTATTTGGCTTCAATTGCCGCCAAAGTCAATACCTTGGTGGTTTCCTGGAACGACGCCGCTGACAGAAAGCTGTCTGTTGACAATGAGGCCTTGGTAATTCCGAGAATCAGCGGTTCGCCTTTGGCCGGCTCCCCACCCTTCATGGCCACCTCCCGGTTGGTCTCTTCGAACACCACCCGGTCTACCTGCTCATCCGGAATAAAGTTGGTATCCCCCGTGGACACCACCTTGACCCGTCGCATCATCTGCCGGATCACGACTTCGATATGCTTGTCGTTGATCCGGACCCCCTGGAGCCGATACACTTCCTGAACCTCGTCCACCAGATATTTGGCCAGGGCCACTTCTCCCTTGATATTCATGATATCCTGGGGGTTGGCGCTGCCGGCGATCAAGGGATCCCCCGCCTTGACAAAGTCACCGTCATATACGGTGACGTGCTGCCCTTTGGGAATAGCATATTCCTTTTTGTCCCCCACATCCGACGGGGTCACGGTGACCTTCTGCCTGCCCTTGGTTCCCTTGGACACACTGATCGTGCCATCGATCTCGGTCAAAATGGTGGGATCTTTGGGTTTTCGCACCTCGAAGAGCTCAGCCACACGGGGCAGACCCCCGGTGATATCCTTGGTCTTGGTGGTGGCTCTGGGCAGTTTGGCAATGACGTCACCTGCCAGAACATGGTCGTCCTCTTCCACCGTGAGGATCGCATTCACCGGTAAGAAATAACGGGCCGCTGCATTGGATGACGCCAGTTTCACGGCTTTTCCGCTTGCGTCCCTCAAGGTGATGCGGGGCCGGGTTTCACTGTCTTTGCCCTCGGTAATGGTCCGGCTGACCTTACCGGTCACCGGGTCGATCTGTTCCTGCACGGTATTGCCGATCTCGATGTCTGCAAAACGGATCCGGCCCGACACTTCCGTGATAATTGGCGTGGTGAACGGGTCCCAGCTGGCAATAATTTCACCGGGTTCGATGGGCTGGCCGTCCTTGGCATGAAGGGTCGCTCCGTAGATCACGGTTTCCTTGGCCCTTTCCCGGCCGTCCTCTCCCACGATGGTAACCCCCCCGCCCTTGCGGTTCATGACAATGACATCCTTCCCGGCCGTGGTTACGGTCTGGAGATTTTCATTATATTTGAGAATACCACCGACCCGGGCTTTGACTTCAGCCACCTCCACCTTTCTGGAGGCGGTACCGCCGATATGAAAGGTCCGCATGGTCAGCTGAGTGCCGGGTTCTCCGATGGATTGGGCCGCCACGATACCGATCGCCTGCCCGATCTCCACGGTGTCTCCGTGGGCCAGGTCCCGACCATAGCATTTGGAACAGACCCCGTGTTTGGAGTTACAGGTCAGCACCGACCGGATTTTCACTTTCTGAACCCCGGCCTCCTCGATTCTCGCCACATGGGCTTCAGTCAGTTCCGTGTCAACGCCCACAATGAACTCATCTGAATAGGGATCCCGGACATCTTCCTGAACCACCCGTCCCAGAATTCGTTCCCCCAGGGTCTGAATCACTTCCCCGCCTTCGTACAGGGCTTCCACCTCAATCCCGTTGATGGTACCGCAGTCTTCTTCAACAATGGTACAATCCTGCCCGACATCTGCCAGACGCCGGGTCAGATACCCGGAGTTGGCGGTTTTCAGGGCTGTGTCCGCCAGGCCTTTACGCGCACCATGGGTGGAAATAAAATACTGCAACACGGTCAAACCTTCCCGGAAGCAGGCAGTGATGGGGTTTTCAATGATCTCACCGGATGGTTTGGCCATCAGGCCACGCATCCCGGCCAGCTGACGCATCTGATCCTTGGATCCCCGGGCTCCGGAATCCGCCATGACATAAACCGCGTTCAGTCCTTCCAGTGCTTCGATGTTCTTGGCTCCGGTGGGATTTTTCATCACTTCCATCATGGCGTTGGCAATATCATCTGTGGCCTGAGCCCAGATATCCACGACCTTGTTGTATTTTTCCCCCTGGGTGATCAACCCCTCCGCATATTGATTTTTGATCTCAAGTACATTTTTTTCCGCTGTGGCGACGATCTCCCATTTCTGGTCCGGTATGATCATGTCATCCACACAGATGGACAGGCCGCCCAGTGTGGAATATTTGTATCCGATATCCTTGAGCCGGTCAGACAGCACCACCGTTTCCTTCAACCCGATATTCCGGTAGGCATAATCGATGAGGCTGACAATGGAGCTCTTGTCCATCAGTTTGTTCACCAGTTTGAAAGGCAGCGTGGTTTTCCGCTCATCGACTTTAAAGATGGTGAACTTATCCCCCACAGCACGGACATCCGTGAACTGCTCCTTTTTCAACCCAAACAGCTGTTCCACCACCACATCCGAGACCTGGAACAGATTCTTGAATTCCTTGCGGGTCATCAACCCGGTTTTTCCCAGTGTTTTCTTTAATTCTTCATCACAATATTTGTTCAATACCCCGTCAAATGGTTTGCCGGATTTCAGTTCCGCCAAAGCTTCCGCACACGATTCCTGGGTTTCGGTACGGATCCGGGTCAAAGACAGCAAGGTATCCCCGGGGATGGTTTCCCACAGCAGAATCCGGCCCGTGGTGGTATCATAGATCTCTCCATCGATTCGAACCTTTATTTTGGCATGAAGCGCCAGCGCACCGGCATCAAAGGCGTATCTGACCTCCTCGATGGAAGAAAAGACACTGCCATCTCCCTTCTGATTCGCCACGGCCCGGGTCATGTAATAGATACCCAGCACAATGTCCTGGGTGGGCACAATAATAGGCTGGCCATTTGCCGGTGACAGAATATTGTTGGTGGAAAGCATCATGACCCGTGCTTCCAGAAGCGCCTCTAAAGACAACGGCACATGGACGGCCATCTGGTCACCGTCGAAATCCGCATTGAATGCCGGACAGACCAGGGGGTGGAGCTGAATGGCTTTCCCTTCGATGAGCACCGGTTCAAAGGCCTGAAATCCGAGGCGATGCAGGGTGGGTGCCCGGTTGAGCATTACCGGATACTCCTTGACCACCGACTCCAATGCATCCCATACTTCATTTTCTTCCTTTTCCACCATTTTCTTGGCACTTTTCACGGTGGAAACCAGGCCCTTCTGCTCCAGGTAATTGTAAATAAACGGTTTGAAAAGCTCCAAAGCCATCTTTTTAGGAATCCCGCACTGATGAAGCCGCAGTTCAGATCCCACCGTGATCACGGTACGGCCTGAATAATCCACCCGTTTTCCCAGAAGATTCTGACGGAACCGGCCCTGTTTCCCTTTCAAGGTATCACTCAACGATTTAAGGGGACGTTTATTGGTTCCCGTCACCACCCTGCCGTGCCGCCCATTGTCAAACAGGACGTCCACTGATTCCTGAAGCATCCGTTTTTCATTTCTGACGATGATATCCGGTGCATTCAGGTCCACCAGCCTTTTGAGACGATTGTTCCGGTTCAGAACTCTCCGGTACAGGTCATTGAGATCGGATGTAGCGAACCGCCCCCCTTCCAGAGGAACCAGCGGTCTCAGATCCGGAGGCAGAATGGGACAGGCCGTCATGATCATGCGTGACGGTTCGATTCCGGAAGTCAGAAAAGCTGAAATCACCTTGAGCCGTTTGGCCATTTTCTGTTGCTTGGCTACAGATTTGGTCAGGTTAATCTCCTCTTTGAGCGTATCATGGATTCCCTGAAGGTCCAGTTCATCCAGCAGCTTCAAAATCGCCTCGGCCCCGATTCCCGCTTCAAACGCTTCTTCTCCGAACGTTTCAATGGCTTCATAATACTGATCATCCGACAACAGCTGATATTTTTTCAACCCGCTGTCCTTGGGATCCATCACGATATAGGAATCAAAATACAGCACCTTTTCCAGGCTTTTCAGGGTCAGGTCCAGGGCATTGCCGATTTTGGAAGGAAGACTTTTCAAAAACCAGATATGGGACACCGGAGATGCCAGCTCGATATGAGCCATGCGCTCACGACGAACTTTGGACTGAATTACCTCGACCCCGCACTTTTCACACACCACCCCCCGGTGTTTCATGCGCTTGTACTTGCCGCAGTTGCACTCGTAATCCTTGGTGGGTCCGAACACCTTGGCGCAGAACAGTCCGTCCCGCTCCGGCTTGAAGGTCCGGTAATTGATGGTTTCCGGTTTTTTGATCTCACCGTGGGACCATTCTCTGATCTGGTCGGAGGACGCAAGGCTGATCTGAACCCCCTGATACACCTTGGGATCTTTTGGTTTTGCGAAGAAATCGTATATATTATCCAAAGCTTTCTCCTTATTTGCTGCCTTCTATAAGATTCATGTCCAAACCCAGACTGTTGAGTTCCTTGATCAGTACCCGGAAAGATTCAGGCATGCCCGGTTCCAGAACGCTCTGACCCTTGACGATCTTCTCGTACATGCGGGTTCTGCCCACCATATCGTCGGATTTAACCGTGAGAAATTCCTGAAGCGCATGGGCCGCACCATAGGCTTCCATGGCCCAGACTTCCATTTCCCCTAACCGCTGTCCGCCGAACTGGGCCTTACCGCCCAGGGGCTGCTGAGTCACCAGCGAATAGGGGCCGATGGACCGGGCATGCAGTTTGTCATCCACAAGATGGTGCAGTTTGAGCATATACATGGTTCCGACCGTGACCGGTGTATGAAAAGGCTCACCGGTTCTGCCGTCGTAAAGAACCGATTGACCGGACCGCTGGTACCCGGACATCTCGAGCAGGTCCTTGATTTCGTCTTCCGTAGCGCCGTCAAATACCGGTGTGGCAGTATGGACACCGTTCCGGTAAAGGGATGCAAATTCCAGCAGTTCCTGATCATCCATGCCATCGATCCGGTTGGCCAGCACATCTTCAATATCATCGGCTTTTTGTTTGTCTGTCAGGGAAAACACCCCCCTGACTTTTTCCCGAAGCGTATCCAGGCGTTTCTCCTCGATCAGCTCATTGATTTGCTGACCTAAGCCGAATGCGGCCTGACCCAGATGAATTTCCAGAATCTGCCCCACGTTCATTCGGGAAGGCACGCCCAAGGGATTGAGCACCATATCCACAGGCCGTCCGTCAGCAAAATAGGGCAGGTCTTCCACCCGCAGAATCCGTGAAACCACCCCTTTATTCCCATGACGTCCGGCCATTTTATCTCCCACAGACAAGACCCGTTCCATGGCCACACTGATCTTGATCAGTTTCAACACGCCCGGCGGCAGATCATCGCCTTTTTCAAATCGGGATACCTGCCGGTTGAAATGCTCTTTGGCCTTTTTGATCTGTTCCTGAGCATGTTCCAGAATCTGCTGGGCCTTTTCCGTTGCCACGGCATCTTCCACAGAAAGATTCACCAGAGATGACACCGGAATGCCCTCCAGCATACCGGAAACAATGATATCTCCTTTTTGGATCCGGATTTTTCCGTTTTTTTCCAGGTCGGAAAGCACCTTTTGTCCGGCCAGAATCAATTCGACCTTTTCTCTGGCCACCTGGGAAATAATTCGGATCTCGTCATCCCGGTCCTTTTCCAGGCGTTCAATTTCTTCGTCCTCGATGAGACGGGTCCGGTCGTCCTTGGGAAGGCCTCTTCTGGAAAACACCTTCGCATCGATCACCTTACCGCTCACGCCCGGAGGCACTGTCAACGAGGTATCTTTGACATCTCCGGCTTTTTCCCCGAAAATGGCCCGAAGCAGTTTCTCTTCCGGGGACAACTGAGTTTCACCCTTGGGTGTAATTTTTCCCACCAGAATATCGCCCGGAAACACCTCCGCACCCAGACGGATAATTCCACTTTCATCCAGGTTTTTCAACGCGTCTTCACCCACATTGGGAATATCCCGGGTAATTTCCTCTTTTCCCAGTTTGGTATCCCGGGCCAGAACTTCGAACTCCTCCACATGAACAGAGGTATAGACCCCGTCTTTTACCAGACGTTCGCTCACCAGGATCGAATCCTCATAATTGTATCCATCCCATGGCATGAACGCCACTGTGACATTTTTTCCCAATGCCAGTTCACCCATTTCCGTGGAAGGACCGTCAGCGATCACCTGCCCTTTCTTCACCTGTTCCCCTTTTTCCACGATGGGACGATGATTGAAACAGGTGTTCTGGTTGGAGCGGACAAATTTGGTACAATCGTAAATGGATACCGCCTTTTCAAATCCTTTGTTTTCATCATCGTCATTTCTCACCACAATCCGTTTGGCATCCACATCCACCACAATACCGTCATAATCCGCCACAATGGTGACGCCGGAATCCCTGGCCACAACGCTTTCCATACCCGTTCCCACCAGGGGCGCTTCGCTGCGGATCAATGGAACTGCCTGGCGCTGCATGTTGGATCCCATCAGCGCCCGGTTCGCGTCATCGTTTTCCAGAAACGGAATCAATGCGGCAGATACGGATACCAGCTGATTGGGGGACACATCCATGTATTTGACCACCTCAGGATGCACCAGTTCAAATTCACCCGCCACCCGGGCAGATACCCGGGGATTCACAAACCGACCTTCCGGGTTGAGCGGCGCGTTGGCCTGAGCAATCGGATGTTCTTTTTCCTCAAATGCGCTCAAATGCCGGATAACCTTGCTGGCAGTGGAATCATTTACCAGACGGAACGGCGTTTCGATAAATCCGAAATCATTGACCCGGGCATAGGTACAAAGAGATACGATCAAACCGATATTGGGACCTTCGGGCGTTTCAATGGGACAGATGCGGCCGTAGTGAGACGGATGCACGTCCCTGACTTCAAACCCGGCCCGTTCCCGGGTCAGGCCACCCGGTCCCAGTGCGGACAACCGCCGTTTATGTGTGGTTTCCGACAATGGGTTGGTCTGATCCATGAACTGGGACAGCTGCGAAGTGCCAAAAAATTCCCTGACCACTGCAGACACCGGTTTGGGGTTCACCAGATCATGGGGCATCATGGCATCGACTTCCTGCATGCTCATTTTTTCCTTGATGGCCCGTTCCATCCGGATGAGCCCGATCCGGTAATGGTTCTCCAGCAATTCTCCCACAGCCCGGACCCGTCGATTACCCAGGTGATCGATATCATCCACCTGACCCTGCGTATCTTTGAGTTCAATCAGTGTCGCAGCCGTCAGCAGCACATCTTCCTTCCGAAGGGTTTTCACGTCCAGCATGGTATCCACACCCAGACGCAGGTTCATTTTCAGACGGCCGACCTTGGACAGATCGTAGTATGCCTGGCGGAAAAACAGGTGATCGATAAAATCCTGAGCCACTTCGATGGTGGCTGGATTTCCGGGACGCAGCCGTCGATAGATATCCATTAATGCCACTTCCCTGGAATGCACTTTGTCGCTCACCAGGGTCTTTCTCATGGCATCTGAACTCCGGGAATCCACATGCAGAATATGAAAATCAGAAATTCCGCTCTTTTCCAGGATCTCAAAACTGTCTTCTTCAATCATCTCTCCGGCCTTGAACAGGACCTCGTCACTTTCCGGGTCATGAATGTCCCGGGCGAACGCCTTATTCAGAAGGTCATCGATCGATATGGGAATATAGCTCAACCCCTCATCCGCCAGTTGTTTCAAAGCCCGTTTTGTAAAGATTCTTCCCTGCTTAACAACCACTTCTCCTGTTTCAGGTGAAATTACATCAAAACTGGCCCGCTGCCGGACCAGATTGTCAGGAACAAACTCCTTAAAAAACGAGCCTTCTTTTTTAACAATGCGTTCTTTACGGTAAAAGAAATCCAGGATATCCTCGCTGGTATAACCGAACGCCTTGAACAGAATGGATACTGGAAATTTTCTACGCCGATCAATACGAATATTGATAATATCCTTGGCGTCAATTTCCATATCAATCCAGGAACCTCTCACGGGGATAATTCTGGCATTATAAATGATTTTACCAGTGGAATAATTTTTCCCCTTGTCGTGATCGAAAAAGACCCCTGAAGATCGGTGCAGCTGACTTACAACCGCCCGTTCCGTCCCATTGATAATAAATGTCCCCTGACGGGTCATCAAGGGTATCGTGCCGAAATAGATCTCCTGTTCCTTGATATCACGAATGGTGGCATTTCCCGTATCTTTGTCATGGTCATATACAACCAGTCGAACCCGGATATTGACCGGAATATCATAGGTCATCCCCCTGCTGATGCACTCTTTCACGGAATGTTTGGATTCCCCGAAGGAATAGGACACATACTCCAGCGATGCTGTATCCGTGAAGTCCTTGATGGGAAAAACCGATTTGAATACGGCATGCAGCCCTTTTTCTTCCCTCTCGGCAGGAGGTGCTTCTCGTTGTAAAAAGCTTTCGAACGAATTTCGCTGCATTCCGATGAGATCCGGAATATCGATAATTTTTCGCTTGCTGCCAAACTCTTTTCGAATACGCTTGTTGGTCAAAAGACTATCGGTCATATTATCTCCCAGAAGTGAGTTTTTCCAACCGTAAAAGCGGAGACACGACCCCATTGTCATGTCCCCGCACAGGAATGATACTTAAAGCGACTGTTTTCTTGCGCTTTACAGGATTTATTTTATAGAGACCTGAGCCCCTGCTCCTTCGAGCTGCTCTTTGATTTTATTTGCTTCATCCTTGGGGATACCTTCCTTGACGGGCTTTGGCGCCTCTTCAACCAGGGCTTTGGCTTCTTTAAGCCCTAATCCGGTGATGGCACGAACCTCTTTGATCACGTTGATCTTCTTGTCACCCACCGCCTCAAGAACGACGTCAAATTCTGTCTTTTCTTCTTCCGCAGCAGCAGCCTCACCCGCAGCCGGCATGGCACCGCCGGCAAAAGCGACAGGTGCTGCTGCACTGACGCCGAATTTGTCTTCCATTTCCTTTATCAGCTCTGACAGTTCAAGCACTGTCATACCGGCAATAAATTCAATAACATCATCTTTTGTGATATCAGCCATTTTTATCTCCTAAACCGTTTGTAAAACTCTTTATTGTTTTTTAAATTAAAAAATCCCGGGTTGACAGGGAAAATTATGCGGCCTCTTTTTGTTCCTTGATACCGTTCAGCACATTAACAAACCCCCTGGGCACTGCAGCCAGGACATTGACAAAGGATGTCGGCACCGCATTGAGGGTATAGACCAGCTTGGCCAGCAATTCTTCCCTGGATGGCATTTTGGCCAGGGCCTTGATTGCTTCCGTGTCCAGAAGTCTGCCACCGAATGCGCCGGATTTGATCTCCAGCTTTTCATTGTCTTTGGCAAAGTCGATCAGAATTTTAGATGGTGCGACAGGATCTGTAGAGGACGTGACAATGGCACTGGGCCCTTTGAAAAAATCTGCCATCAACGCCGCATCTGTGTTCTGGGATGCCAGGTTCAGCAACGTATTTTTTACCACTTCCATGGTGGCCCCGGCTTGTCGGAGTTCATAGCGAAGCCGGGTGATGGTCTGGACATCCAGCCCCTTGTAATCAATAAGGATGGTGATCTGAGCTTCTGCCAACTGGGTTGCCAGACGTTCGACCAACTCTTTTTTCTGGGAGAGATTCAACATTTTTTACACCTCCTTTCTTTTTGAATTCGAAGGTGCCAACAAAACCAAAACAAAAATACACATTCTGTCTCGGCAGGCCGGCATTCCATCCGATTATGCACGTTTGTGCACCTACTGTCTCTGACAGTGGATTCTTTCGAATAAACTGTTTGTCTGTTATTTGATCAACAGGGGATCCACTTTAATTCCCGGTCCCATCGTTGATGAAATACTGATGGTTTTCAAATAAGTACCTTTACTGGCAGCCGGTTTCAATGAAACGATCTTTTCCAGAAACGCTTTCACATTCTCCGTCAATTTTTCAGGCCCAAAAGAAACTTTTCCCACGGGTGCATGGACAACCCCTGCTTTTTCGACCCTGAAATCGATTTTACCCGCCTTCAGTTCTTTGATGGCTTTTTCCAGTTCAAAGGTAACGGTTCCGGTTTTGGCATTGGGCATCAACCCACGCGGCCCGAGAACACGCCCGAGTTTACCGACGCTGCCCATCATATCCGGTGTGGCAATGGCTTTATCAAAACCAAACCACCCATCCTTGATCTTTTCCACGATCTCATCTGTAGCAATGAAATCTGCGCCCGCATCCAAAGCTTCCTGTTCTTTTTCCCCTTTGGCGAAAACCAGAACTTTGACCTCTTTACCAAGCCCATTCGGCAAAACCACGGTTCCCCTTACCATCTGATCTGCATGACGAGGGTCTACTCCCAGCCTTACCGCTACATCCACTGTCTCATCAAACTTGACATGGCTCGAAGCCACAGCGAGCGTCATGGCTTCCAGTGGATCGTATTGTACGGTCCGGTCGATCTTCTTCAGCGCTTCTGTATGTTTTTTACTCCGCTTTGGCATTTTTCCACTCTTATACTGTGTTTAAGTTAAACAACTTCAATCCCCATGCTTCTTGCAGTACCTTCAATGATTTTGACAGCAGCATCGAGATCTGAAGCATTCAGGTCTTCTTTTTTGGTTTCAGCAATACTTACAACCTGATCACGGGTCACTTTTCCCACTTTGGTTCGATTCGGCTCACCCGACCCTTTTTGGATACCAGCGGCGGCCAGCAGCATTCTGGAAGCGGGGGGTGTTTTTGTTATAAAACTGAAAGACCGATCTTTGTATACCGTTATCACCACCGGAATTATGGACCCCGCGTCATTGGCCGTCTTGGCATTGAACGCTTTGCAGAAATCCATGATATTCACCCCGTGCTGACCCAGGGCCGGCCCGATAGGAGGAGATGGATTGGCTTTTCCAGCTTCCACCTGAAGCTTTATTTGTGTCATTATTTTTTTTGCCATGTCTTAAATACTCCTGATCTCACTGTTTAACCATCAACTAAATCTTGGTAACCTGAATGAACTTCAGTTCCACAGGGGTCGGGCGCCCGAAAATACTTACCAGCACTTTTACTTTTTCCTTGTCCGGTGACACATCTTCAACCGTTCCATTGAAATTGGAAAAAGGGCCATCGATGACCTTTACATCATCCCCGGGTTCAAAGTAGAACCGGGGCTGAGGTTTGGTTTTTCCGATCTGCATTTTTTCAATAATGCTCTGGGCTTCTTTTTCACTGATCGGAGCCGGTTTGTTTTTACCGCCCAGAAAACCAGTCACTTTGGGGGTTGAGGTGATGATGTGCCATGTCTCGTTGTCCAGATACATCCTGACCAGAATATACCCTGGGTAAAATTTCCGGGAGGATTCTTTTTTCTTCCCGTTGACCAGCTCCACAACATTTTCCGTCGGGATCAGGATTTCCCCAAATTTTTCCGGATATCTGGACGTCTCTATTTTTTCTTCAAGGGCTTTTTTCACTTTCTGTTCATGGCCCGAATAAACATGAACCACATACCATTTCAGAGACATGTCACCTTCCTCACTATCATGTTAGAACGACCTGGACAAGTTTTGAAAGGCTGTAATCAAAAAAGCCGAGAAAAACGGCAAGTATAAAAACGAAAATGATCACAACGATTGTGGTCCCGGTTGTTTGTTTGCGGGTAGGCCATGTCACCTTTTTTAATTCAACCCTGACTTCCCTCAAAAATTCGGATGCCGTGTAGATGAAATTCTTTTTGGTGGTTGCCGCCGGAACATCCGATTTTGTTTTCAAAGGACTTGATACAGCTGCCGGCCGGACAGGTGAAACGTTTTCATTCTCAGTCACGGATTTTTTCGCCTCTTTTTTCTTTTTTTTATCTTCGGCTGTTATTTTCTTTTGTAATCGTGACATCTTGCCCCCAGGCATCCGATAATGCCCAAATGAAAATTTTCACATTAAATAATGGCAGGCCAGGAGGGAGTCGAACCCCCAACACCCGGATTTGGAGTCCGGTGCTCTGCCAATTGGAGCTACTGGCCTGCATAAATCATGATTATTTTATTTTAGTTTCTTTATGCACCAAATGCTTGTTGCAGAAGCGGCAGTATTTCTTCATTTCTATCTTGTCCGGTGTTTTCCGCTTATTTTTGGTGGTCGTGTAATTTTTACGCTTGCATTCAGTACATGCCAAAGCTATCAGGATTCTGTCCACAATAATCGCACCTTATTATATTATTCAAATATTTCAGCAATAACGCCGGCACCCACGGTCCGTCCGCCTTCCCGCACGGCAAACCGCAGTTCTTTTTCCATGGC
>JAVVEQ010000067.1:0-13444 GCA_032250905.1 Desulfotignum sp.
TGATAGCCCGGTGGCTAACCTTTGACTATGTCGGACTTTAACCGACAAGAAATTACCAGCTTTGCCTGGCGCACTCACGAATCCTCTCCTCCTTTTTTTCTTTTGTTTAATTTTATCGGAAAATACTTGCAAACACAACCAATCATTGCGGAAAACCGGAATGAACGGTTCAATCCCGGCTGACACATAGCATCACCGCCAGTGATACAAATTTGCCTCAACCATCCATCCCAATGATACACATCTTCGCTTCAATACGTCACACAAACGATACACAGCACACCGCGAACACGTTTCCCTGAGTTGCAAACCCACTTGAAAACCGGTCATATTTTGGATAAGGTAGAATAATTTTATGTTACCTGGCTAACCATCATGACAGGCTGGCATATGAATTGCTTTTTTGCATCAGGAGTTTAGGCTATAAACCATATATCTGGAGGAATCAATGGATCCGGTTTTTTTATCCCGACTGCAGTTTGCCGCAGCCACCATGTTCCATTTCCTTTTCGTCCCCCTGACCTTAGGGCTTTCGGTTCTCATCGCATTCATGGAAACCAAATACGCCCGGACCGGGGACAAAACCTATCTTCGGATGACCAAATTCTGGGGCAAGCTGTTTCTGATCAATTTTGCGCTGGGCGTCGTCACGGGCATCACTTTAGAGTTTCAGTTCGGAACCAACTGGTCAAGATATTCCGCCTATGTGGGGGATATTTTCGGATCTCTGCTGGCTATTGAAGCCTCGGTGGCGTTTTTTCTGGAATCCACCTTTATCGGCATCTGGATTTTCGGGTGGAAAAAGCTGTCCCCTAAAGCCCATGCCGGGGTGATGTGGCTGGTGGCCCTGGCCGGAAACCTGTCTGCCGTTTGGATTCTCATGGCCAACGGGTTCATGCAGAACCCGGTGGGGTATGTGATCCGGGACGGCCGTGCCGAACTGGAAAGTTTCTTTGCACTGATCACCAACAAGCACGGGCTGCTGGAAATCATTCATGTGGTGCCGGCCTCCCTGCTGCTGGCCTCATTTTTCATCATGGGCGTGTCTGCCTGGCATCTGCTTAGAAAACAGCACCTGCCTGTGTTTGAGCGCTCATTTCGTATCGGCCTGGTGGTGGGGCTGGTTACGGCCTTATTCACCGCGTTCACCGGTGACATGCACGGGGTGAATGTGTCCAAAACCCAGCCGGCCAAACTGGCGGCCATGGAGTCTCACTGGGAAACCCAGACCCGGGCACCCCTGGTGCTGTTCGCCATCCCGGATGAAGCAAATGAAGGGAACCTCATTGAGATCGGTGCCATTCCCGGTATTTTGAGTTTTCTGGGATTTCATGACTTCAATGCTGAAGTAACCGGCCTGCGGGATATCCCCAGGGATGAACGGCCTCCGGTACTGCCCACGTTTGTCGGATTCCGAACCATGGTGGGCCTGGGCACTTTGTTCATTCTGCTCACTATTTACGGGTGGTTCAAGCGCAAGAACCTGGTGGAGCACCCCACCTATCTGAAAATCATGCTGTTTGCCATTCCTTTGCCCTACATAGCCATGGAGATGGGCTGGATCGTTTCCGAGGTGGGCCGGCAGCCCTGGATCGTGTATGGACTGATGCGTACTGCTGAGGCGGCATCCCCCATATCCACCACCCAGGTATTCACCTCCCTGGTAGGATTCATTCTGGTATACGGCCTCTTAGGGGCTGTCGGATTCTACCTGATGGCAAAAACCGTGAAACAAGGCCCCGAAGCCGCCAACTGATCAGAAAAAGGAGTAAACAAGCATGGAACTGCAAGCAATCTGGTTTTTTTTGTGGGGCCTGTTATGGGCTGTATTTTTCATGACCGACGGCTTTGATTTCGGCATCGGCACCATCTATCCGTTTGCCGGCAAGACCGATACGGACAAGCGCATGATGCTCAATGCCATGGGGCCCTTGTGGGACGGCAACGAGGTGTGGCTGATCACGGCCGGCGGGGTAACCTTTGCCGCGTTTCCGCTGGTGTATGCCACCATGTTTTCATCTTTGTACACGCCGTTGATGCTGATTCTTTTTGCCCTGATTTTCCGGGGGGTGGCACTGCACTTCCGGGGCAAGATCGACACCCCGGGGTGGAAAAAAGTGTGGGATTTTCTCATATTCATCGGCAGTTTTGTCCCGGCCCTGCTTTTCGGCGTAGCGTTTGCCAACATTTTCCAGGGAATCCCCTTTGACGGCCAGGGACTTTATCACGGCAACACCCTGAAACTGCTCAATCCCTACGGGCTGCTGGGAGGGGTCCTGTTTGTCCTGCTGTTCATCGTGCACGGCGCCAACTGGATGGCTGTGAAATCCGCCGGAGATCTTCAGGAGCGAATGGCCGCCATTTCCCGAAAAGCCTGGCTGGCCCTGGTGCCAGTGGCGGTGGTGTTTCTGCTGGCCAGCTACTTTGCCACGGACCTGTGGGCCAACTATTTCAAATATCCGGTACTGTTTATCGTCACTCTGGTCAACGTGGCGGCGTTGCTGAGCATCCGGTATTTTGTCATGAAAAAAACCTATTTCAAGGCCTGGTTCGCATCGGCTGCCACCATCGTGCTGTGCACCTTTTTCGGCATCATCGGTCTGTTCCCGGCCCTGTTTCCTTCCAGCCTGCACCCGGACTGGCATCTGACCGCGTTTAACGCATCCTCCAGTCCCTTGACCCTGAAAATCATGCTGGGAGTAGTCCTGGTGTTCATTCCCATTGTGATCTGCTACCAGATCTGGGCCTATCACCTGTTCAAAGATCCGGTGACAGCCGATGATCTGGATATGGACGAAGCGTATTAACGGGCGACCCTGCCCATGTAAACAATAACCCATACAGGCAAGAGGAGAAAAGAAAATGGACAGATATGTCTGCGGCCCCTGCGGCTATGTGTATGACCCGGCGGAAGGCGATCCGGACAACGGCATCAAACCCGGCACCGCGTTTGAAGATCTTCCGGATGACTGGACCTGCCCCATCTGCGGCGCATCCAAAGATGATTTTGACAAAGAATAACTGTTGAGAATCCCTGTTGATCGACCCCTTTGACTGTTTCCGCCAATGGAAGCAGTCAAAGGGGTCTTCAGGCGATCATCCATATCTTTTTCTGCCATGGTTCAGTTCTCTTTGTACATGACATTTCCGGTCATCTCTCCGGGAATGTCAATCCCCATGATATCCAGCATTGTGGGAGAAAGATCCGCCAGTTTTCCATCTTCGCGAAGCCGGATACGTGCTTTTTGCAGCCCGGGTCTGTTGGAGATAATTGACAGCCAGACCGGGTTGTTGGTGTGGGCGGTCTGGATCTTGCCGGTTTCTGGATCAACCATTGTTTCGGCATTTCCATGATCTGCCGTAAGCAGCACAACCCCGTCATCTTCCAGCACCCGGTCAACGACTTTTCCAACACAGTCATCCACCACTTTGCAGGCCCTGACGGTCGCATCAAAATCACCGGTATGGCCGACCATATCCGGATTGGCATAGTTTAACACAATAAAATCATATTTGTGTGCATCCAGGGCATCCAGCATCTTGTCTGTGACCTCATATGCCGACATTTCAGGCTGCATGTCATAGGTGGCCACTTTGGGTGAAGGGACCAGTATTCTGTTTTCATTTGGAAAAAGATCCGCCTGCTGGCCATTGAAAAAATAGGTCACATGGGCAAATTTCTCCGTCTCGGCAATCCGCAGCTGATGCAAACCGTTATCAGCAATCACTTTTCCCATGAGATTGGAGAGTTTTTCCAGGGGAAAAGCGACGTTTACATCCGCTCTTTGGGACTGGAAAATGTCCTTATAATATTCAGTCGTGCACAGATAAAACAAATGACGGATCTCTTGGGTCTCAAAGGCGCTGAAATCATCCTGGGTAAAAGCTTTTGTGATTTCAGCCGCCCTGTCAAACCGGTAATTAAAAAAGATAACGGCATCATTGTCACTGACTGTTTTAAACTGTTTCGTTTTCCTGGGTTTTATGAATTCATCGGTCTGATCCCTGTCATAGGCATCTTCAATGGCGGTATACACATCGTCAAAGACCTGGCTGTCAGACACTCCTTTTGTCAGCAGATCATAAAACAGCTGCACCCGGTCCCACCGGTTGTCCCGGTCCATGGCAAAATATCTGCCGGTCACAGATGCGATGCACCCGAACCGATGTTTTTCAATCCATTCCTGAAGGGGTTTGACATATGCAGCCGCCGAACTGGGCGGCGTGTCACGGCCATCGGAAATCACATGGATATATGCCGTTTCAACGCCGGCATCTTTTAAAACCTGCAGATAGCCGATCAGATGATCTGTATGGGCGTGTACGCCCTGATCCTGGACCAGGCCGTAAAGATGCACAGCACTGTCATGTTTTTTCACGTGGTGTATACCGGCCTTCGCAGCTGCATTGTCTTTTAAGCGGTTTTCCTTGATTGCCCTGGAGATTCTCACCAGATTCTGAAAAACAATCCGTCCGGCTCCCAGATTCAGGTGGCCCACCTCACTGGAACCCTGATTGCCTTTTGGAAGTCCCACATCTTCTCCGGAAGTATGGATCAGTGCTGACGGATACTTTTCAATATAGGCATTGTGATGAACGGGGTCACATGCTGCAATGGCATTGTTCTTTCGATCGGGAGAAAATCCCCATCCATCCCTGATTATAATCATATGGGGTTTTTTTCGCATAGATCACTCTCCTTGACTGTAAAGCGTTTCCGGCACACCGGTTCTGCAGCCGTTCTGCTGGAATCATCTCTTAGGTGCCTTTAAAAGGTACCATGGAACCCAAAAGGCGGCAAGCAAATAGGGTAGTATCAAAAAATTTATGAAAAAAGTGGTCATAAATTCATGATTAGAAATAGGAAAAGCAACGGCTGGCTTGAGTTTGAATGAGCACAAGCTCGCTCAATCCAGCCAAAAAAATAGGGAAAAAGCCAAAACAGCCATAGAAAATGCCGAGGATGTCCAGCTGGATGACATCCAGGTTTGTGAAGTGTGCGGATATACACTGGAAGGCGAAGCCCCGGACAAATGTCCCGTCTGCAATGCCCCAAAAAATAAATTCAAAAAATATTAGTCCCTTTATGGTATGAGCCGATTCCCCGGGCGAAAGGACATGCGCCCGGGGAATAACTTACATTTTATCCATTATGTCCCTGCAATGGCTCTCCGGATGTTATCTGGATCGTATGCCTGTTTAAACAGGGGGCCTGACTGTAATGGTGCCAGGCCATCCGCATAGGATTTCGTTTCTTTTCGATAGATAATGCCGATGGGAATTTTGTCTTCCCACTCCATGGTCATGTCATACGCCTTGTGCAGGTCATCCGCTTGATATGTTTTTTCGTCCAGGATATACACCCGGTCGTTAAAAAAATCATATGTGTTCACATTGTTGAAGGAAACACAGACCTGAAGGACATCTATCAGGCTGAATCCCGGATAGGCAACCGCCTCATTGATCAATTGGCTCAAATGATCTATTTCCCGGCAGTACCCACGGGCCACAAATCCGGCTCCCTGCGACAATGCCAGTGCCAGGGGATTCGTTGCGTGATACGCAACCCCCTGGGGCTGGGCTCTGGTGACAAATCCCTGCCGGGATGTGGGGGATGCCTGACCTTTGGTCAGTCCGTACACCATGTTGTTGTGCACCAGCAGGGTGAAGTTGATATTTCGTCTCAGGGCTGCCAGCAAATGGTTGCCGCCTTCACCATAACAGTCCCCGTCTCCCATATTGACCAGAAGGGTCAAATCAGGATCCGCCAGTTTGGCCCCGGTGGCCACAGGCAGGGCGCGCCCGTGAAGCCCGTGGAAATAATTGCAGTGTAAAAAATGAGGCGTTTTGGCTGCCTGGCCGATGCCAGAAATCATCAATATTTCTTCCGGTGGAATCCGCATATCGGCCAGCGATTTTTTTATGGCACTTAAAATTCCGAAATTTCCGCATCCCGGACACCACTTGTTTTCATAATCATTGCTGTATTGTTCTGTATCACTCATGAAATTTCCTCCAGAACGGACGTGGCCTGTTTCACTATCCAGTCAGATGTAAACGGCCGGCCGTCGTATTTGAGTATGGCCTTGTGAAATGAATGGCCGGCCTGCTGGCGGATCAGCAGGCCCAGTTGAGAAGACGCATTCTGTTCTACCGTAATAAAGTATTTGCAGTCAGATAACGCATCGACGGCTTTTTTTTGGGGAAATGGCCACAAATCAGAAAAATGCAGTGCGCCGACATCAAAATTTTCAGCGCGAAGCCGATCCACGGATTCTCTGATGGCGCCATCTGAAGAACCCCATCCCACCAGAAGTGTTTCACTTTCTCCATGATATCTTTCGGGCCCGTTCATTTCCCGGGTCATACCATCTGTTTTGTTCCGGCGTTTTTCCACCATTTTGTTTCGATCGGCAATTGTTTCACTCATATGGCCGGCTTCATCATGCTCGTTGGCTGTAACACCAACCAGTGCCCGGCCATTGCAGGGCAGTGCCCTGGGGGATATCCCTGATGCTGTGACCGCAAAGCGTTTATACTCTGAGGGAGACGCCATATCTTCATCGGTTGTTACAAACCGTTCAATTTCTTTGAGGACTTCCATTTCACGGTTCGTCAGCCATAACGCGTCATTAAAATACTGATCTGTGAGAACGATTGCCGGGACCTGGTATTTTTCACTGAGATGAAATGCCCGGATCATGGTGTCATATGCCTGGTTGACTGAGCCAGGGGCAAAAACAAATCTGGGGAATTCATCCTGGGAGGCATGGACTGCAAAAAGCAGGTCCCCCTGACCGGTCCGGGTGGGCAGACCCGTAGCCGGTCCGGGCCGCTGGGAATTGATAATCACGACCGGTGTTTCCGTAATTCCCGCGAGGCCGAGACCTTCGACCATGAGGGAAAACCCCCCGCCGGAGGTGGCGGTCAAACCCCGGACCCCTGCAAAAGAAGCCCCGATTATCATATTGACCGCACTGATTTCATCTTCGGCCTGCTCCACCAGCAGGGGAAACTGATCCATAAATTCAGCCAGATGGATCATGATGCCTGTAGCCGGTGACATGGGATAAAAAGCGGCCAGACGGCAGTCCGCTGCCAAAGCACCCAAAGCAAGGGCCTGGGAGCCGGAAAGCAGTCTGCCTTTGGATGCCCCGCCGGAAGGCCAATCAAAGGCCTTGTCAAAATCAAAATTTTCAACTGCATCAAATCCGCTGCGGCCGGCAGTAATATTATTTTCCAGGACGGTTTCTTTTCCTGCGAATCTGGATTTAAGAATTTGTTCAAATTCGGAAAAAGGGGCACCCAGAAGTGCCAGACACGCTCCGGCAGCCACGGTGTTGGTCATGATCTTTCCACCGGCATCTTTTGCCATTTGCGAAAAAGGGATCGGCAATACGTTTTTGCCATGGTCCGGTTCAGAGGAGTTTTCTTTGGAATCGTCTTTTTCAGCATCCAGTAAAACAAGGCCGGTTTCAGCCATTTCTTTTTCATGCAGGTCACAGGTTTCCTCATTCAGGGCGATTAACAGATCAATTGTGTGGTGAGGGGCCAGAACCGGCTGGTCACTGATACGGATCTGCATGAAACTGTGCCCCCCCCCGTATACGGGATTCAAAATCATTAATGGCCAGAAGATACAGACCGGCCTTGTGACAGATCCGGGCGATAATATCACCCACAGTCTGTATTCCCTGACCGGCCTCCCCTCCGATAGTAACGGTCACATCAATAGTCATAGGGTGTCTCCTTTTTTTTATCTGCAATCAGGTGATATGTGATTTTGCCATAGTCAAGGTGCATTCTTTGTTCAGCCCACTTTTTCCAGCGCCGCATGGATAAAGCCCGGCAGATCACCGGGATTTCTGCTGGTCACAAGATTGCCGTCCACGACAACCGCCTCATCTACAAAAGTGGCGCCCGCATTTTTAATGTCCTGAATAATGGAGGTATAACCTGTCAATGTTCTGTCCCGGATCACATCCGCTGAAATCAGCAGCTGCGGTCCGTGGCAGATGGAAAAAACCGGTTTGTCTTTTTCCATGAATTCCCGGACAAACGCCACAGCACCCGGGTGGGCACGCAGCTTGTCCGGTGAATAACCGCCCGGGATGAGAAGCGCATCAAAATGATCTGCACCCGTCTGGTTGACACTTTGATCAATCATTACCGGCGTTTGTTGTTTTTTGCCTTTTACCGTTTTTCCCTTTTCAAGGCCGACATGAATAATGTCATGCCCTTTTTCCCTGAACACACTGACAGGTTCGGTGTATTCTGAATCTTCAAACCAATCATCGATAATGACAGCTATCTTGCTCATTTTTTATCCTTTCCCGGCATTTTCATGCCGATAATGGGGTTATCTTTTAAATTATAAAGGAATGCTTTTTTTCGACAATGCAGGAAAATTTGTATTTTTTCACTGTCAGGCCTGTATACGTCAGCAACCGGCACGGCTTTTAAACACACAATACAGGTCATGCAGATCGAAAATACAGGATTCTCTCCATAGCGACGCTATCCGAACCGGGATATGCTGCGGATTAGAAGAGAGGTCCCAATTATGCAGACCTACAAGACCGTAGCAGAAATTATCGATTTTCTTGAAACCTATCATCAGCAGATAAAAAAATTTTAGGTACAAGATCCCATGGCTATTCGCGCAAGCGGCATTTTGATGCACATACCCAGCCTTCCCAATGAATATGGTATCGGTGATCTGGGACCGGCAGCCTATGGGTTTGCCAATTTTTTATCTGCAGCCGGCCAGCAGATATGGCAGGTGCTGCCGCTGAATCCGGTGGACCCCCAAAGCGGTTCACCTTACAGCTGCACGTCAGCCTTCGCAGGCAATCCATTGCTGATAAGCCCGTATTTTCTTGCCCGGTCCGGCCTGCTGTCTATGGATGAAACCCGGCCCCGGCAGAAGTTTTCCGATAATCGCGTTGACTATACCACTGTTGCAGAACATAAACGCAACCTTCTTCTTCTGGCTTTTGACCGCCTGGAACAACAGGGAAAAATGCCTGTGGGGTTTGACCATTTCTGCGTCCGACAAAAAGCCTGGCTGGAAGATTATGCAACCTATATGGCCTTCAAAGCGCATTTTAACCAGGCCGGCTGGCAGCAATGGCCCCGAAAGCTACGGGACCGGGATCCGGATGCCCTGGTACAGATGCAGTACAAACTGGCAAAGCAGATCAAGCTGCATAAATTTACGCAGTTTTTGTTTTTTTACCAATGGCAGCAACTCAAAAATTACTGCAATGCCCGCAATATCCGCCTGTACGGAGATCTTCCCATCTATATGCCATTTGACAGTGCTGATGTCTGGCGCTGTCCGCAGCAATACAAACTGGATGAAAACAAATCACCAGTAAAAGTATCAGGGGTCCCGCCGGATTACTTCAGTGATACGGGTCAGCTCTGGGGCCACCCGGTGTACGACTGGCAATACCTGCAGGAAACCGATTACACCTGGTGGCTCCAGCGGTTTGCTCACAACTTTGAGATGTTTGACGTGGTGCGTATCGATCATTTCAGGGGACTGGTGGCATACTGGGAAGTTGCAGCCTCTGCAAAAACCGCTGTTGACGGGGAATGGGTAGAAGTACCAGGCGATGATTTTTTCACCCGGTTAACCAAGCGGTTCGGACGGCTGCCGGTTATCGCCGAAGACCTTGGCACGATCACACCGGATGTCCGTGAATGTATACGCAGATTTCAGTTGCCCGGCATGCGGGTGCTGCAATTCGCCTTTGGCGACGATTTTCCTCACAGTTCCTTTTTACCCCATCACCATATCCAAAACTGTATCGTTTACACCGGAACCCATGACAACAACACGATCCGCGGCTGGTTTGAACAGGAGCTCACCGACCAGGCAAAGACCCGTTTGCAGCGCTACCTGGGCAGCCATATCTCCAGGGAAAAAATACACTGGCAAATGATACGCCTGGCCATGATGTCTGTGGCGGACACAGTGATCATCCCGCTCCAGGACATTCTGGGCTTAGGCCCTGATGCCCGTCTGAACCAGCCCGGCGGTGCCCAGGGCAACTGGCAGTGGCGGCTGCCAAAAGGCAGGGTGACAAAACAGCATGCGAAATGGCTCAAAAAGACCACAGCCACCTATGGCCGAAGCAGGGTCTCACCAATCTCAGACATCTTTGAGGAACCGCTCCCCGGATGACTGCCTGGCAGCTGCTGCAAATGATTCCAGGCTCTGTTCCAGCGCTGCCAGCTCCAGGGTGTTGCCCAGATACAGATCATCTTTTCCCATATTTTCAAAAGCGGTCACAACATCCATGACGCTCAGGCATTCTATGTCCCGGGCCGGGGTAAAGCCGGGTTCAGGATCACTCACTTTGAAAAGAATGCGGCTGTGGACCAGTTTTTCCATGAAAACCGATGTAATGTTCACAGACAGATTGAGATGGTCGGCAACGGATAAGGATGTCACCGGTGCCCTGCCCTGGGCGAACCGGTTCACACAAAAAACCGCTATCTTGAGGATGATCAGTTTTCTCACCCGGATACTGATCTGCTCATATTCCGGGTCATCTGTCTGAAGCACATCAAAATTTTCCCAGACAAAGGAAATCTCAGCACCGAACAGCACAATGGTCCAGGACACCTTCAACCACAATAAAAACAAGGGGATGGCGGCAAAACTGCCGTAAATGGCATTATAGGTGGAGACCCCCACCTGGAATTGCACATAGGCTATCTGGGCCAGCTGAAAAATAGTGCCGGCAATGACACCTCCGCCCAGAGCGGCCCGGACATTCACATTTTTATTGGGGATAAACATATAAAAAAAGGTGAATACCATCCAGACCGTCACAAAGGGAAAAATATTCAGGCCAAAAGAAATCAGACGGCCCAGACTAGCGGGAAGGTCCAGGATTGCCATGAATTTTTCCAGATAACCGGTGATAAAAATGGTGGCACTGCCGGAAAAGATCACCAGCAGCCCGGCAGCCAGGGCAATGGCGATATAATCGGTTATTTTGCGAACAATAATGCGGTTCCCCCTGACCCGCCAGATCCTGTTGAAGGTATCTTCCATGTGGCCCATCATCTTTATCAGCGCATACATCAAAAAGATGATACCCAGCACCGCCATGAGCCCGCCTTTGGTTCTTTCCAGCAGATTGGAGGAAAAGGTCAGAACCGTCTGGATGACCTGTTCCTGGCCGGCGAACGAAGACAGTATCCGGGTTTCAAGATATTTCTGGAAACCGAATCCCTTGGCAATGCCGAATGCCATGGCCATGACCGGGACTATGGACAACAGGGTATACAGCGTCAGGGCCGATGCCTGCAGGCTGCAGCGGTCCCGGACAAATTCCCTGCCCGAAATCCGGAAAATACCATATCCGAAATACCAGTATCTGTTCAGGATATTTTTGATATTTTTTCCCTTTCAGCGCCTGGCAATAATCCAGACGGCATGCACGATTCCGGGGATATAGCCCAGGAGTGTCAAGAGAATGTTCAGCCAGAAGGCCCCGGCAAATCCCACCTGAAGAAAAACGCCAAGAGGCGGTAAAAGTATTGCAATCAAAATCCGAACCAGATCCATATTCTTTCTCCTTGTATTCCGTTCTGCTGAGGTTTCCAGAAGAACATCGTTTCAAAAATCACCCGGCAATGATTAAAATCCAAACAGTCGATCTAATGAAGAAAAATTACTTATTGTCGGCACCAAATTCGCTTTTGGCTTTTTTTGTCAATCAAAAAGGCTCAACCGTCTGGGGGAAGGTGAAACCCTTCCGCAATTTTACGGACACCCGCCAGATCCTCCGGAAGCACCAGGTTTTTCTCCGCACAGGACAAGGCCCTTTTTGAATGAAGGACTGCGGCATTGTACATGGCATTGTCACCGGCTGCCGCCAAAGTTTTCAACGCCTTTTGCAGCCGGGTCATCACCTCCACAGATCCGCTTCCATCCCGTGATATTGCCGTAAACGCATCATCGAACATATCCTGGACAGACAATGAGGGAACGGCAACCCGGTCATATATGACGTCACTGTCTTTTCTTTGTTCTCCTGACGGGTGCCACAGAAGAAACAGGCGTATCAGTATGCCAACGATATCAATGGCGGTTCCCGGATCATTGACCGCCGGGGATATGGTCAGCCAGTCTCGCTCCGAACACCGCTGCAATGTGCTGATTTCCAATCAATCCACCCGGACATCCGGACCGTGATTTTTTATCAGGTGTTGATAAAAATCCAGGGTCTGCCGGGCAATACGGGTCCACGAAAAATGTTTCTCAATTCTTTTGCGGGCTGCCGCTCCCATTTCAGACCTTTTTTCCGGCGACCGCACCAGGGTGTTGATGGCAGCTGCCAGATCCGCAGCAAATATTTCCGGGCTTTCAGGTTCTGCATCCTTTTTTGCCACAAAAGGAACCAGAAGCCCGGTTTCATTGTGGACCACCACTTCAGGAATCCCTCCGACCGCTGCCGCCACCACCGGTGTACCGCAGGCCCCGGCCTCCAGGTTGATGATGCCGAAAGGCTCATACACCGAAGGACATACGAAAACAGCGGCATGGCTGTAAAGAACCGGCAGGTCCTGCAAAGGGATTGTTTCTGAAATCCAGAGGATTTCTCTGTCTGTTTCCTGTCTGGCTTTTTTCACGCGGGTTTCCATTTCCTGTGCAATTTCCCTGGTATCCGGTGCGCTGGCACACAGCACGGTCTGTACGTCCGGATCCATCCCGGCAATGGCCTGGATCAGATGCATGATTCCCTTCTGACGGGTAATCCTGCCCACAAAAAGGATATAGGGTCTGTCCGGATCAATGCCGTACGACCTGAGTGTTTCCGGCCGGGGTGTTTTACAGAAAAGGCGGGTATCCACCCCGTTGCAGATAACATGGATCTTTTCAGGATCCACCTGGTAAAGATCCATCACGTTCTGTTTCATGGTTTCAGACACGGCGATAATACCGTCTGCATTTTCCATGACTGTTTTTTCCAGCCAGCAGGTGGCATGGTAGCTGTCACCGAGCTGGTCTTTTTTCCAGGGGCGGTGGGGTTCCAAAGAATGGGTGGTCACCACCAGCGGGGCCTGGAGAATCTGCTTGAGCAGGCACCCGGCCATATAGGTGTACCAGGTGTGGCAGTGGATCACATCCGCCGCATCCGCAGTACCGGTCATGACGGCATTGCGCAGCAGGGTGTCCCCCAGTTTGGGCCGCTGAAGCCCGGACGCCTCACAAGATATCTTTGGCACACCAGATACCCGCAGGCCGGGGTCGGACTGTTTCTGGTCCCCGAAACACAGGACATCGAATCCGTCTGTGCCGGACGACAGGGCGGTCATTTCCCGGACAAGATGGTCCACATGCACCCCGGCCCCGCCGTAAATATGGGGGGGATACTCATTGGTCAGAATTAATGCTTTCATTGGTTTCCGCTTCTTTACT
>JAVVEQ010000068.1:0-13421 GCA_032250905.1 Desulfotignum sp.
CGGATTTTGGGCCAGTTGTCTTCTTTGACTTCCACCTGCATGGACAGATCCTGCCCTGCCTGCATCAGTTCCTCAATGGTCAAGGTGTACCCGTCCAGAATAAGGCGATTGTCTTTGATCGGCATAGCGTCCTCCTAAAAAGTATATGGTTGGCTGTGATGGTTATCTATAGGGAAATGTTGATCAGGTAACAGATCAAACCATTTTCAGCTTTTCCCTGAGTCAAACCTAACCAAATCCCTGATTCATTGTCAAGAACAAATTTTAATTTTATAAGGAATTTTTTTATTTTTTTCGGAATAAAGAAAGATTATGGGGTGAATAATTTATTTTATTAATTTTATTGTGATAAAAACTTTATTTATGTGTTTTGGGAAACAGCCCTTTTCAGCAAGACAAAACAGAACAAATCAATGCAACCGCTTGTTGATCACAAGGCTGCATGAATGTATAAAAAACTTTCCTCTGAAAGAAAACAGCCCGGTCTTTTCTGCCGGGTATTTACGGACAATCAGGCATTCAGGAAAGATAGTCAGACAATCGCGCTTCCAGATGGCCAAGACAGCCGCTGTAAAAATGATCGCACCCCGGAATGATCTCGAACCGCGGCGTGATCTGCCAGCGGTCAATATGGATCCGGATCTTGTCCGGCGGGGCGATATCGTCGTCCTGCCCGGTGAGGATCAGGCCGGTAGAAGGCAATTTAACGATATCATCAAAAGACATGAAGGCCACCGGGGGAGAAATCATGATATGGTCGAGAACATCATAACCGCCGGCCACCACAGATGCATTGACCCGGGAACCAAAGGAATATCCTGCCAGATAAAGGGATTCGCAGCCTTTGTCTTTCATAAACTCAAGGGCTGCCCGGACATCGCTCTGCTCTCCCTGGCAGTTGTCATACATGCCGGTGCTGCCGCCGGTGCCCCGGAAATTGAAACGCAGGGTGGTAATCCCTTTTTGAGCAAACGCAGCGGCTGTCCGGAGCACCACCGGGTTGTCCATGTTCCCCCCGTACAGCGGATGGGGGTGGGTGATCACCACCCCACGTTTCCCGGAGCCTTCCGACAGCCTGGCCTGAAGTCGGATGGTCTGGTTCTGGATGATCACCGCAGATTCCATGGAAAAATTCCTTCGGGTTTACTTTTTAGCGTTTTTCAAAGATGCCCGGACAAACGCCTTGAAAAGCGGGTGGGGATCCATGGGCCTGGATTTGAACTCCGGATGAAACTGGCACCCCAGGTACCAGGGGTGGTCTGTCAGTTCGACGATTTCTACCAGCTCATGATCCGGCGAAGCACCGGAAATGATCAACCCGGCTTTTTCCAGACGTTCCCTGTAGGTATTATTGAACTCATACCGATGGCGATGGCGCTCCGAAATGTTTTCCTGCTTGTAGGCATTGAAAGCAAAGGTGTCAGGCACCAGACGGCAGGGATAAGCACCCAGGCGCATGGTGCCGCCTTTGTCAGATGTTTCATCCCGTTTTTCCACCTGGCCGGTCTTTTCATCCACCCATTCCTTCATCAGGTAAATGACCGGGTACGGTGTATCCGGATCGAATTCCTCCCCGTTGGCATCCTCCATACCGGCCAGGTGCCGGGCCACCTCGATAACCGCCATGTGCATTCCCAGGCAGATACCGAAATACGGCACCTTGTTTTCCCTGGCATACCTGGCAGCCAGAATCTTGCCTTCAATCCCTCGGGAACCAAATCCGCCGGGCACCAGAACCCCGTCAGAGCCGGACAGCATCTCCGCTGCATTTTCTTCGGTCAGCGTCGTGGAGTCAACAAACAGCAGATTGACTTTGGCTTCATTGGAAATTCCGCCATGGGTCAGGGCCTCGTTAAGACTTTTGTAACTTTCTGTGAGATCCACATATTTGCCGACAATGGCAATCCTGACACTGAACCGGGGATGCTTGAGTTTTTCCACCATCTCGCGCCATTCGTTCAGCCGGGGAGATCTGGCCCAGATATTGAGTTTTTTCAAAATCTTTGTGCCCAGGCCTTCCTTATTATAGACCAGGGGCACTTCATAAATGCAGTCCACATCCTTGGCCGTGAACACGGCATCCGGCTCCACGTTGCAGAACAACGCGATTTTATTCTTGATCTCCTGGGACAGGTAATGTTCGGTCCGGCACAACAGGATATCCGGCTGAATCCCGATACTGCGCAGCTCCTTAACACTGTGCTGGGTGGGTTTGGTCTTGACCTCGCAGGCGGTTTTAATGTAAGGCACCAGGGTCAGGTGGATGTAGATCACGTTGGCCGGGCCGGCATCCGCCTTGAACTGCCGTATGGCCTCCAGAAAAGGCAGCGACTCGATATCACCGATGGTCCCGCCGATCTCAACGATCACCACATCCACATCATGGGACACCAGGCAGATACTCTGCTTGATCTCATCGGTGATATGGGGAATCACCTGCACGGTCCCGCCGAGATACTCACCTCTGCGCTCCTTGGTAATCACCTGGTGATAAATTTTTCCGGTGGTGAAATTGTTGTTTTTCCCAAGCCGGGCATGGGTGAAGCGCTCATAATGTCCCAGATCCAGGTCGGTTTCGGTCCCGTCGTCGGTAACATACACTTCTCCATGCTGAAACGGATTCATGGTGCCGGGATCCACATTGATATACGGATCCAGTTTCTGAATGGTGACCGTAAGTCCACGGCTTTCCAGCAGCATTCCGATGGCGGCGGAGGCCAGCCCCTTACCTAAAGAGGACAACACGCCGCCGGTGACAAAAATATACTTGGTGTTTTCAGCCATAATCCTTATCCAAAAAGATGGGTCATAAAACAGGCACCGGCTCCCAGTTTTTCTTCGATCCGGATGAGCTGGTTGTATTTGGCCACGCGGTCGCTTCGGGACATGGATCCGGTCTTGATCTGCCCGGCATTCACCCCCACAGCCAGATCTGCAATAAACGTGTCTTCAGTTTCTCCGGACCGGTGGGAAATCACGGTGGTATATCCGGAATCCTTGGCCATCTGGATGGTATCCAGGGTTTCGGTCACCGTGCCGATCTGATTGAGCTTGACCAGAATGGCGTTGCCGATTCCGGCTTCGATCCCTTTTTTGAAAATATCCGGATTGGTGACAAAAATATCATCCCCCACAATCTGAATACGATCCCCCATGCGCTCTGTCATCCGTTCCCAGGCGTCCCAGTCTCCTTCAGCCAGGCCGTCTTCAATGGAAAACAAGGGATATTTTTCAATTAAATTTTCATAATAATCCATCAATTCATCGGCGGAAAGGTTCCTGCCCTCAGACAGAAAGTGATATTTACCGTCTTTGTAGAATTCGGAGGCTGCCGCGTCCAGTCCGATGCCGATGTCCAGGCCCGGCCGGTACCCCGCCGCTTCAATGGCGGAAATAATATACTCAATGGCCTGTTCATTGGAAGTTAAGTCCGGTGCGAATCCCCCTTCGTCTCCGACACCGACATTCAATCCGTTTTTCTTGAGAATTTTTTTGAGATGATGAAAGGTTTCCGCGCCCATGCGCACCGCTTCCAGAAAAGACGGCGCACCAAACGGCAGAATCATGAATTCCTGAATATCCAGGTTGTTGGCGGCATGGGCTCCGCCATTGATGATATTCATCATGGGAACCGGCATGATCCGGGCATTGATTCCCCCCAGATGCTGGTACAGCGGCAGGTCACAGGCCTGGGCAGCCGCTCTGGCCGCCGCCATGGAAACCCCAAGAATGGCATTGGCTCCCAGCCGGGACTTGTTTTCCGTACCGTCAATATCCATCATGGTCCGGTCCAGCCCGGCCTGGTCCATGGCATCGTATCCTATGATCTCCGGTGCAATGACCTCATTGACATTGGCTACGGCATTGAGAACCCCTTTGCCCAGAAACCGGTTATCCATATTGTCCCTGAGCTCCAGCGCTTCCCGGGTACCGGTGGAGGCCCCTGACGGCACCGCTGCCCTGCCCCTGGCGCCACAGGCCAGCACCACATCCACCTCTACAGTGGGATTCCCCCTGGAATCGATGATTTCCCTTGCCCTGACATCAATTAATTCCGTCATGTGTCCCCCTTCCCGAACCGGTATATGTTTAACTGCGTTTGTGCAAGCATTGTGATCGCCTTTTAATACCAATTCCATATATGACATTCAAGCTCAAATCAAAATAATTTCTCGATAAAGTATTTACGCCAGCCGCCTGAATCATTGCCTGCTTTATCTTGACAAACCTTCATACCTCTTATAAGTAGAAAAAATTGTTTCACTGTGCATAAACATGTTCGTTCGACATGTTCAACCAACGGATAAAAAGGAGTTTTCATGAACATTTTATTTTTCGGACCCAACGGCAGCGGCAAAGGCACCCAGGGTGCCATTCTCAAGGATAAATTCAACATTGCCCACATTGAATCGGGCGGTATTTTCAGAGAAAATATCAAGGGCGGTACTGAGCTTGGCAAACAGGCGAAAGCATACATCGACAGAGGTGACCTGGTGCCGGACGAGATCACCATTCCCATGGTGCTGGACCGGCTGCAAAAAGAGGACTGTAAAGACGGATGGCTTCTTGACGGATTCCCCAGAAACAAGGTGCAGGCGGAAAAACTGCATGCATCTTTGGAAGAAGCCGGCATGAAACTCAACTATGTCATTGAAATGATCCTGGACCGCCAGATCGCCAAAAACCGGATCATGGGCCGCCGGTTGTGTGAAAACGACAACAACCATCCCAACAACATTTTCATCGATGCCATCAAACCCGACGGAGATAAATGCCGGGTATGCGGCGGTGCCCTGAGCGCAAGAGATGACGACCAGGATGAGGCCGCCATTGATAAACGCCACTCCATTTATTATGACACCGATACCGGCACGCTGGCTGCGGCTTATTATTTCAAGGACCTGGCTGCACAGGATGACAGCATCAAATATATCACCCTGACCGGGGAAGCCCCGCTTAACCAGGTCACCGACGAACTGCTGTCCAAACTCTGATCAAGTTTTACTTGCATTCACTTTTGCGTTTTGTTATAAGGTCGGGATAAGAATATTTTGCGTAGTTAAATCCACCATGAAAGGGGCGATGTTTTTTGAAAGAAATTACTGTCACGGTTATTGACAACGATGTTGAAAAAGCCTTGAGAATTTTGAAGAAAAAAATCCAGAATGACGGACTCTTCAAGCGGCTCAAAGTGAAAAAACATTTTGAAAAACCCTGTCAATACAGAAGACGTAAGATGCGTGAAGCCATGCGCAGACAACGGATCGCAGCTTCTAAATCCCGCAGAAAACGCAGATAAACCATCTAAACTCATCCCGGCAGACCTTCTTTCAACACGGAATGCCGGGATTTTTATGTGCACACTATGGCGGTAACCTACCAGCAATGCCTTGAAAAAATATATCAGCTGGGCCGGTTTGGTATCAAACTGGAACTGGAGACCATCTACGACATCCTGGCCCGGCTGGGTCATCCGGAAAAAAAATACCCCTGTGTCCATGTGGCCGGCACCAACGGCAAAGGATCCACCGCCACTTACATGGCATCCATTCTTCAGGCCGCCGGATTCAAGACCGGTATTTACACCTCCCCTCACCTGGTCAAATTCAATGAACGGATCTGCATCAATGGACAGGAGATTTCGGATGCGGATGTGGTTGACGCTTATGAAGCAGTCAATGCAGCGGATATCGGTGAGAGGAACGCCACATTTTTTGAAATTGCCACAGCCATGGCCTTTTATCATTTTGCCAGGGAAAATGTGGACTGGGCCGTGATTGAAACCGGCATGGGCGGCCGGTTTGACGCCACCAATATCATCGAACCCTCGGTCGGTGTCATCACCAACCTGTCCATTGAACATACCCAGTATCTTGGCACAACCATTCAGGCCCTGGCAATGGAAAAAGGCGGCATCATCAAATCCGGCATCCCGCTGGTTACCAGTGTTCATCAGCCCTCCGGTATCCGGATCCTCAAACAGATTGCCAGGGAAAAAAATGCCCCCCTTTACCAGTACAAACACGATTTCTTTGTCCGTAAGAACCCGGGTAAACCCACGGTGATTTACCGGGGATTGAACCTGCGCATTTCAGAGATCGCACCGCCATTACCCGGAGATCATCAAAAGGAAAATCTGGGCATGGCCCTGGCGGCGTGTGAACTGATTTTTGACAAATACAAAGAAAGCGATTCCCGGTATCAGCTGACACCGGACCTTGTCAGACTGGGACTTGCCGGAACCCGATGGCCCGGTCGACTGGAAGTGATTCAGCAGAATCCTCTGGTCATTCTGGACGGAGCACACAACCTGAAGGCATCCCAGGTACTGGCCCGATACCTTTCCACCACACTGGCCGGCAGAAAGCTGACCCTGGTCATCGGCATACTGGATGACAAACCCTATGAAGCCATGCTCAGGCACCTGCTTCCCGTGGCCTGCCGGGTGATCATCACCCGGGCAAAAATCGATCGCAGCCTGCCGACCCAGGTCCTGGCGGCTGCGGCAAAAAAAATTTTCAAAGGGCCGGTTCAGGTGATCGAGACGGTATCAGAAGCGGTTTCACATGCAATTTCAAGCAGTTCAGAAAAGGACGCTGTCTGTATTGCCGGTTCTTTATATGTTGCCGGAGAGGCCAAGGAAAAATTTGATCTGGATTTTATTTGATAATCTGGTATAACAGCAGTGTTTTTTCACGCGCCCGTAGTCCAGTGGATAAGACGTCAGCCTCCGAAGCTGAAAATCGCTGGTTCGATTCCAGCCGGGCGCACCATCTTTCTATTCAATGAAATCATCCCTTAACATAGCCTTATTGTCCTATCGGAGCAACCCCCACTGCGGGGGTCAGGGTGTGTACATCCGCCACCTGAGCCGGGCGCTGTCCGATTTAGGGCACCGGGTAGAGGTCATTGCCGGCCCGCCGGACCCCCAGCTGAACGGTCATGCCGGACTGACCATGCTGCAGACCCTGGATCTGTATAATCCAAGCGCCCTGTTCCGCACGCCCAGCCTTGAAGAGCTGGCAGACCGCATCAACCTGATGGAATGGCTGGATGTATGCACCATGGGATACCCGGAACCCTGGACGTTTGGCAAGCGGGTGGTCCGTCACCTCAAAGGCAAAGAAACCCGGTACGACATTATTCATGACAACCAGAGCCTGTCCTATGGTCTGCTGTCTTTGATGAAAAAAGTACCGGTCACCGCCACCATTCATCACCCCATGACCGTGGACCGCCGGCTCGCCGTCAAAGCCACCCGCTCTTTTTATAAAAAAATCAAAGCCCTGCGGTGGTATTCTTTTATCCATATGCAAAAAAAGGTGGCCAGACAGCTTCCGAAAATTCTCACAGTATCCGCGGTATCCAGGCAGGACATCTCAAAGGAATTTGCCATTCCGGAAAACCGGTTTTCCGTCATCCCGAACGGCATTGACACCGCCAGTTTTCATCCCCTTGATACCGTAAAAAAAATCACCGGACGGATCATTGTCACCAATTCTGCCGACACCCCGCTCAAAGGGCTGTATCACCTGCTTTATGCGGTGAAAAACATCGTCAGAAAAAAACGGATATCCGTGGTGGTCATCGGCACGCCCAAAAAAAACGGCGGTATTGAACGCCTGGTGAAACAACTGGATCTGGGTCGATACATTGAATTTACAGGCCGCATCAGCCAGGAGCGGTTTGTCAGGGAATATGCCAAAGCAAGCATTGCCGTGGTCCCTTCACTGTATGAAGGATTCGGCCTGCCGGTGGGGGAAGCCATGGCCTGCCGGATCCCAGTGATCTGCACCACGGGCGGCGCGCTGCCTGAAGTGGCCGGGGATGCGGCCAGGCTGGTGCCGCCGGGTGACAGCGGGGCACTGGAAAGGGCCATTGTCGAACTGCTGGATGATCCGGCCGAACAGGAAGCCCTGGCCCGGAAAGGATATGAACGGGTTCTGACCCATTTCACATGGGAGGCCACGGCCCGGAAAACCGTTCAGGCGTACCGGAAGATCATCCATGATTACCATTGATTTCGACCGGTTGGAAATCCGTCCCGGAGACCGGATCCTGGACATGGGATGCGGTGAAGGCCGGCACATGGTCATGGCCTGTCAAATGAACCACACCGTGTGCATCGGGGCGGATTTTGGATATGACAATTTAAAGACCACACGGGAAAAACTGGCATTTCATCAGGCCTTGAACGATCTGTCCTGCACCCGGTATGACCTTTCCTGCATGGATGTCACCCGCCTGCCATTCAGGGACGGCAGTTTTGATGCGGTCATCTGTTCCGAGGTGCTGGAACATATCCCGGAGGATGATACCGCGATATCGGAACTGGTCCGCATTCTCAAACCCGGCCGTGTTCTGGCTGTGAGCGTGCCACGGTTCTACCCGGAAAAAATCTGCTGGTGCCTGTCTGATGCCTATACTGCCGCGGACATGGGACATGTCAGGATCTACCGCAAGAAAACCCTGGTGAAAAAAATCACTGACCGGCGCATGACATTTCTGGGCGCCCATTTCGCCCACAGCATCCACACCCCTTACTGGTGGCTCAAATGCCTGATGGGTGTGGATCGCACCGACCTGCTCCCGGTGAACCTGTATCACCGCATGCTGGTGTGGGATATGATGAAAAAACCGGCGTTGACCCGTTTTCTGGATCGATTGTTCAATCCGGTGCTGGGAAAAAGCCTGGTGCTGTATTTCAGTAAAACAGCATCGGACCGGACCTGATCCGGCATGGCCGGCGCATCCCCAGCCCGGCCGGGATCACATGTTCAGCACCATCACCCGATCAGATAGGTGCCCGTGCCCGTGGCAATGGCCTGTTCCCGGTCATTGAACAGATCGATCCGGGCCACCACGATGCGCGAACCCGCCCGGATGATGCGGCTTTTGCAGACAAAGGCCGTGCCTTTCCCCGGCCGCAGGTAATCCACCCGCATATCAATGGTGGCAGATGCCGTCAGCCGTTTATACCGCCGTTCAGGGGAATCGTTTTCATGGAATTTGACACAGGACACAAGTGCACTCACCCCACCGGTCAGATCGATGACTGCCGCCGTGACCCCGCCGTGAAGGATACCGGCGGCGGAATTGCCGATCAGGTCCGGCTTCATGGGAAAGCTGACCTGCGCATCCCCGGTTTCATAATCCAGCAGATCGATGTCAATGCCCAGCACCTTGTTAAACGGCAACTGCTCCAGGTAATATAACCGGATCTGCTCAAGCGCGGCGTCTTTCATGAAATTTCCTTATATGACGGGTTTCTGCTGCAACACCCCCAGGCTCCGGGTCATGGGCAGTTCAATGTAATCACCGGTCTTCCGGGCAATGTCATAGACCTGCCTGGGGGCCTGGCCCCCTTCAGCCGGGTCCGGAAAAATATCATGAAAAACCAGAAATCCATGGGTCATGACATGGGGGGACCAGGTCAAAAAATCCTGATATGCCGCGTCGAACGAATGTCCCCCGTCAATAAACACCATGGACAGGGGAGTGCGCCACATTCTGCCGGCCACGGCGGAATCGCAGACCATGGGAATCACATGTTCCGTGAGACCGGCGGTTTCAATGGTCTGTAAAAAAAACGGCAGCGTGTTGATACGGCCGCTGGTTTTATCATACAGTTCCGGATCAAAATATTGCTCACCGGGCTGTTGTTCTTCGGACCCGGTATGATGGTCAATGGAAAACAGCACTGAATTGTTCTGTCTGCATGCCCAGCCGATCACCGCAGCGGAAAGTCCGCAATAGGAACCGATTTCCAGAACCGGTCCCCTGGAAGCGGCAGCCAGGGCCAGCTCGTGAAGGCGGACGGCTTCTTCATCCGCCATGAATCCCTTGAGACTGTGCAGAAAATCAAAATCTATCTTCATCATAATTTTTTACCAGGATCTCCCTGGGCTTGGTGCCGATCTGGGGGCCGATAATCCCTTCATGTTCCATCATTTCAATGAGCCGGGCGGCCCGGTTGTATCCAATGCGAAGCCGTCTTTGCACATAGGAAATGGAGGCCTGGCCGGACTGGGTGACCACAGCCACGGCCTCATCATATTTCTCATCATATTCGGATTCATCAAATTCCCGGATCTCTTCTTCTTCATCCCCTTTGGTAATATTCTCATCATATTCCGGTTTGCGCTGCGCCTTGAGAAACCCCGTCACTTTGGCAATTTCCTTTTCTGAGATATACGCTCCCTGAATCCGCATGATTCTTCCGGTGCCCGGCGGGCAGAACAGCATGTCTCCATTCCCTAAGAGACTCTCAGCCCCGCCCTGGTCCATGATGATCCGTCCGTCGATCTTGGACGACACCTGAAAGGAGATGCGGGTGGGAAAATTGGCCTTGATGGTGCCGGTGAGCACATCCGCGGACGGCCTCTGGGTGGCGATGATGATATGGATGCCTGCGGCCCGTGCCATCTGGGCCAGTCGTGTCAGAGCAAACTCCACATCTTTGGAGGCCACCATCATCAGATCCGACAGTTCATCCACAATTACCACGATATAGGGAAGCGGTGCCGGATCCAGCCGATCGTCTCCGGTCTCCTTTTCCGGACCATCCGCAGGACGGTCGGAGCGGGACCGTTGCTTTTCCCGGATCAGGTCATTGTACTGGGACAGATTGCGCAGACCGTTTTCCTCAAGGAGTTCATACCGCCGCTCCATCTCTCTCACGGCCCAGAAAAGGGCGTTGGTGGCTTTTTTCATGTCTGTGACCACCGGGGATATGAGATGGGGAATCTCATTGTAAACAGACAGTTCAATCCGTTTGGGATCGATCATGATGAACTTGACCTCATCCGGCGTCGCCTTGTACAAAAGGCTGATGATCATGGCGTTGAGGCCCACGCTTTTACCGGTACCGGTGGCGCCGGCAATGAGCAGATGGGGCATTTTGTCCATCTTTGTGACCACCGGGCGCCCCATGAGATCCTTGCCAAGTGCCAGGGTAAGCATGGAATCGGACTGGATAAAATCTTTGCATGCGACCATTTCCCTCAGGTTCACCATTTCCCGTTCATCATTGGGGATCTCGATGCCCACCACATCTCTTCCCGGGATCGGGGCCACAATCCGGATGCTTACAGCACTCAGGGCCAGGGCCAGATCATCGGAGAGGCCGGTAATTTTTGACAGTTTAATCCCGGGTGCAGGACGGTATTCAAACGTGGTGATCACGGGTCCGGGCAGAATTTCCACCACCTCACCCCTGACATTGAAATCGTTGAGCTTTGTCTCCAGAATCCGGGCTTTGTTCTGCAGTTTATCCGTATCGATTTCCCGCTTGATTTTGACTTTGGCCGCCAGAAAACCCAAGGTGGGAAGCTTGAACGCTTCCGGCTGACGGATATCCCCCAGCATGCTGTCTGCTGCATATTCAGACGTGTCAATTTCCGGGGCCACAATAGCCGGGGCAAACATGTCATCGTGATCAATGTCAGCAGGATCATCCCTGTCACTGAAATTTTCCGGTTCAAACGCATCATGGTTCCGCGAATCCGATGCCTTCTTTTTTTTGGGAACGGGCGGCGGATTTTCCAGCAGCGCTGTGGGTATATCTCCGGCAAACGGGTGGTTCAACCGTTTTGACCGGTGTAATTTCCATTTCTCGATTGCCTGTCTCAAAGAACATGACATGGTTTGCAACTCCCGGTTGATGACCGCGGCAAGGGCCACGGTTTTTCGGGAAATCACACGGCCCAAGGTCACCATGGAAATTCCGGTGGCAAAAATGAATCCGATGACCGCAAAAAAAAGCAGCACAATAATGCATCCGGTGGTATTGGCGTAAGTGAGCAGAAACCCGGCAACCGCGCTGCCGACCCATCCACCGGCCGGAACCAGGGTGCCCGAGAACAGATACACATCCCTGAACAGAAAAAATCCCGCACCGGTCGAGATCATCAGAATCATACCCCCGGCCGGGGTCAGCCACATGACCCGGGGAGATTTTTCCTTGATATACCACAGGGTAACCAAAGACAGAATTACCGGAACCCAGAACGCCCCCACACCGAACAGAAAAACAAAAAATCCGGCCACATGGGCACCCATCAGACCAAACAGGTTGTGAATGGTTCCGGGCGACGTCAGAAAATCAGTGCCGATTGCCGGATCTTCAGCATGATAGGAAAAAAGGCTGAATGCCGACAAAATGATCAGAAACAGCAGCAGCAGTGAAATCAGTTCTTTTTTCATACTTCAATGATAATGGGGACTATCAGAGGCTTGCGGTTGATAGTGTAAGAAAAATATTGTTTCAACGCTTTTCTGAGACGGGTGCGGATCAGTTCCACCCGGGAGTCCATCCCGGCCTCGATTTCTTCCACAATTTCCAGGATAACGCACTGGGCATCATCCACCAGGTGACCCGTGGCGGAATCAAATACAAACCCTCTGGAAATCAACTCCGGTCCGTACAGCACCACACCGGTCTCCTCATCGATGATCAGGGTTACCACCACCAGACCGCCCTCGGACAGCTCCCGCCGGTCCTTTAAAACACTTCGGCCCACGTCGCCGATCCCCTTGCCGTCCACCATGATCCGCCCGGTATGCACCTGTCCCTCGATCCTTCCCCCTTTGCTGTCGAATACAATCACCTGACCATCTTCGGCCACCAGCACATGATCTCTAGGAAGTCCCATTTTTTCCGCCAGACGGGCATGGATCACCAGATGCCGGTATTCACCGTGGATTGGAATGAAATAATCGGGCTTGGTCAACGTGAGCATCAATTTAAGTTCTTCCTGATGGGCATGTCCGGAAGCGTGGATTTCGGCTGCCTTGGAATAAAACACATCCGCTCCCCGGCGATACAGTTTGTTGATGATACTGGCGATGGCTTTTTCATTGCCCGGGATATTTTTGGAAGACAAAATCACATTGTCCCCTTTTTTGATGCGGATGTGTTTATGCACCCCCGATGCCATGCGCACCAGGGCGGACATGGGTTCTCCCTGACTGCCGGTGGTGATGATCAGAACCTGGTCATCCGGCAGATGTTTGATCTGTTTGATATCCACAATCGTGTCCGGCGGACAGGAAATATGGCCGAGCCTGTCCGCCACCTCAATGATCTGCTCCATGGACCGGCCGTTGAACACCACTTTCCGTCCGTTTTTCACGGCAATGTCAATGACCTGCTGAATCCGGAACACGTTGGAGGCGAACAGGGTCACGATCACCCGGCCCTGGGCCGCATAAATCACCTTTCCCAGGTTTTTGGCCACTTCCTGTTCAGACATGGTATACCCTTCCACCTCCACATTGGTGGAATCGGACAGCAATGCCAGCACCCCTCTTTCACCGTAGCGGGCAAAGGAAGACAGGTCCGTGTTTTTAAGGGGATCGGTATTGTGGCTGATACGGAAATCACCGGTGTGGATCACGACCCCTTCCGGCGTCTGAATGGC
>JAVVEQ010000069.1:0-13255 GCA_032250905.1 Desulfotignum sp.
CTGGATGGGCCATATTATCTGTCACAAATGGTAGTCAAAGACATGATTGAACAGGGCTATGGCCGGTTTGTGTTCACCAGTTCCACCGCCGGACAGAAGGCGGAATATGCCGGCAGCGCCTATACCAGCTCCAAACACGGTCTGCTCGGCCTGATGCGTGCGATTTCCCGGGATGCCGGACCCCATGGCGTGACATCCAACGCGGTGCTCCCCGGATGGGTGCGGACATCCATGGCCGAAAAATCAGCCCGCGCTGAAGCCCTGCAGTGGGGCATCACGCCGGATGAGGTGTGGAAGGAAAGAGCGGCCCTCTACCCGGCGGGCCGGGTCGCAACCCCCGAAGAAGTGGCTGAGGTGATCGCCTTTCTTGCTTCCGAAGAATCCAGCGGCGTCAGCGGGGAGGCCATCACTGTGGCCCTCGGCGGCCTTGTTTGAATACACAGAACCCTGGGGGCAGATGAATCCGATGGCTGATCCATCCTATTTTCGACTCCAGTTCATTGTCTTTGCCCTGGTTTCAGCCTCGTTCACCAACATTTACATTACCCAACCGGTCCTGCCGGTCCTGCAGAACGAATTTTCAGCAGACATGGTGCTTGTATCGTTCAGCGTGTCCGCCGTGATTCTGGGCATTGCTCTTTCCAACCTTGCTTTCGGAGTTCTGGCCGACCGGCTGCCGATCCATCCGATCATCCTGACCGGCGGTCTGACCGTGGCTGGCGCCGGTCTCATCTGCGCGGCAACCCAGAACCTGTGGATACTGATCGGTGCCCGATTTATCCAGGGACTTTTCATCCCGGCCCTAACCACCTGCCTGGCCGCCTATCTGGCAAAAACACTGCCCGCGGCCCGGCTGAATGTGGTGATGGGTGCCTATGTGTCTGCCACGGTACTGGGGGGCTTGTGCGGCCGGCTGCTGGGCGGATGGATTCATCCCCCCCTGCACTGGCGGTATGCCTTTGTATCTGCAGCCGTGCTCACACTGGCGGCCGTTTTCATGGCCGTTAAGGGGCTGCCCCGGCCCGCAGAAGACAGGACGCTTCTCCGCCGATCCATCGGGTTTGCAGCCCTGCTGACGGACTGGGGCCTTTTGCGGATCTACCTGTGCGCCCTGGGTGGTTTTGCGATTTTCTCATCCGTGTTCAACTACCTGCCCTACCGGCTGGCGGCAGCACCCTTTCATTTTTCAACGGAAATGACCACCCTGCTCTACCTTGTCTATATCGTCGGTATTTTCACCGGTCCCGCAGTCGGCCGTATCAGTAACCGGTTCGGCAGCGGCAACACCCTGCTGGCCGGTAGTGTCGTGCTCGCCGGAGCACTGACCCTCATCCTGCTGCCTGCCATCATTGGCGTGATATTCGGACTGCTCGGCATCTGTGTCGGATTCTTCACGATCCATGCGGCAGGGGTGGGAGCGCTCAACCAGAAACTGTCCAGCGGACAGGGGCGGGCCAATGCAATCTATGTGCTGTTTTACTACATCGGAGGATGGGTCGGTATCACCGGTGCCGGATTTGCGTTTAAACACGGTGGATGGCATACACTGGTTTATATTTCCATGCTGTTTTTGATCCTGCCGGTGATCGCCGGCATGGGCGAACGAAAAAAACAGCCTACCGATCGGCGATCCGTGTCACCAGAATAACCCCTGTGACTGATGCCACACCCATGGAAGCAAAAGTGATACCCCAGGAGAATACGGTGTGACCCCCGCCGGAAAGATCAAGGACCCAGCCGGCCGTAATAGTTCCTAAGGCTGCCGCACCAAATCCGCCCAGGGACTGCAGAGCCATGGTTGCGCCCCGCAGGTCAGGCCGGGCCGCGGTGATCACCCCTGCGTGAATGGGTGCGGAATCCCCCTGGAAGAAGATGGTGTACACAATGCACAGCACCGCCACCCAGGCCGGATCCAGCCCGGCGCAGAACCCGATAGTCATGGAGATCACGCCGGAAACGCCCATAATCATTATCACCATGGTCTTTCGGGGGAACCGTACCGCCAGCTCGGCACCGGCAATACTTGCCAGCATGCCGGCAATGCCGGCCACGGCCATCACCGTGGTAGGGATCAAACGCCCTTCAGATCCGGGATGCAGTGACAGGTTGAATGCCATGAACGCCACCAGCCAGGCACGGGCCGCAAACATCTCCCAGGTGTGGCACATATAGGCCAGAATATAGGCCCGGGCATTTCGGTTCTGCCACACCGGCCGGAAATCCAGGATGTGACGGTTGATAGTGGCACTGGAAGCCGGCGGCAGAACCGGTGTCAATACTGCCGCCGCCAGCACCAGGGACAGGCCGGACCCGGCAGCCGCAGCGGCAAAGGCGGTTTCCCACCCCCACGCGTGAAACAGTTTTCCGGTGACAAAAAAGGACAGGCTCATCCCCAGCCCGAAGCAGGCGGTGTAAAACGCGATGCTCCGTGGCTGGGCAGACGGGGTCAGCCGGTCCATGAGGGCCTTGAGCCCGGGGATGAATGTACCTGCCAGAGAAATGCCGCACAGGGCACGGAAGAGGAGTGCCGACCAGAACCCTGCGGCCAGATATGCAAATCCCAGGTTGGAGATGATGCCGATGATGCAGCCGGCCAGGTAGATCCGCCGGGCATCCATCCGGTCGGTGAGGCTGGTGAGCACCGGTACCGCCCCGGTATATCCGATAAAATAAATGCCGTTGATCCACCCGGCCTGATTGCCGGACAACTCCCATATCTGCATGAAATGAGGCAGCAGCGCGGGAAAGGCAAACACACCCAGCATGCCGGCCACCTCTGCCACGCACAGGCACACCACCGTCACCACCGGAGGTGTGAAACCGCCGGCAGGCGGTGAAGGAGTTTTTTCTTCTGGCTGTAAAGGTGTCATAGTCTCTTTTGCCGCCCAGTCTGAACTCTGTAGGAAATCTTGTCAAACACAAAAAATACTGACAGCAATCCCGCTGACCATTATTGAACTTGATCGGGTGTCTGGATCAACCCACTCGGGGAACCGTAACGATTGCAGGCCAGGCCACGGGCAGCATAAAACGGCTTCAGTGCGAGGCATTCAGAGGCCGGGTGGGATTCCCCTGGGATCCGCACGCACCGAGTTCGGAGAAAAACCGGACCGGTTACGGCCGGATGTCTGGATACGGTTTTATTTTCAAGCCGGCACACCCACGAGTTTCATCCTGATACAGGTGGTAATTCCGGTTGTCTTCAGCCCTGACCTGTGCTAAGAATTGCTCGTACCCTCACCCTTTATTGCTGATTAGAAGGCGTTTAAATGAACACTGACAACCCAAATTCGGAATTGACTGGCCCGGCTTCATCGCCCGGTTCGAATGAACCGGCGTTGTTCACTGACCTGTATGAACTCACCATGCTCCAGGCCTATTTTCATGAAAAAATGACACAGGAAGGAGTTTTCAGCCTGTTGGTGCGACAGCTGCCATCAGAGCGGAATTTCCTTCTGGCCTGCGGGTTGGACTCGGTGCTGGATTATCTGACAAATCTGACTTTCACACAGGACAGCCTGGATTATCTGCGATCACTGGGTCAGTTTTCCGAACCGTTTCTGGAATCGCTGAGCCATTTCCGGTTCACCGGCAGTGTCCGGGCCGTACCGGAAGGCACCCCGGTATTTGCCAATGAACCCATCCTGGAAATCACGGCGCCTCTGCCTCAGGCCCAGGTAGTCGAGACTTTTGTCATGAACCAGATTCACCTGCAGACCCTGCTGGCTTCCAAAGCCCGGCGGGTGGTATCTGCAGCCCGGGGGCGGGCCGTGGTGGATTTCGGTGCCCGGCGGATGCACGGTATGGATGCGGCCCTCAAGGCGGCCCGGGCGTTTTATATCGCCGGGGTGGCCGCCACCTCCAATGTACTGGCCGGAAAACGGTATGGCCTGCCCGTGAATGGCACCATGGCACACAGCTATATCCAGTCTCATGATGATGAAACCGAGGCATTCTTGGCCTTTCTGGACAGCTTTCCGGAAACCGTTCTCCTGGTGGACACGTATGACACCCTGGCCGGTATCCACAAGGTCATTCATCTGGCAGATACACTGGGAACCGATTTCAAGGTTAAAGGTGTACGCCTGGATTCCGGAGACCTGCTGTCCTTGTCCCGAAAAGCCCGTCAGACCCTGGATACGGCCGGTCTTCACCATGTGGATATTTTTGCCAGCGGCAACCTGGATGAATACCGAATTGCTGAACTGTTAGCGGCCGGTGCCCCTATCAATGGGTTCGGGGTGGGCACGCACATGGGGGTGTCCCTGGATGTGCCATGTGTGGATATCGTTTACAAACTGTGTGAATATGGGGGGGAGGGAAAGCTGAAACTGTCCAGCGGAAAACCGGTGCTGCCCGGCGCCAAACAGGTGTTCCGCAGTGAACAGGACGGCCGGTTTGTCAAAGATATCATCGGATGCATGAATGAAGATCTGCCCGGCCGCCCCCTGCTGGAAACGGTGATGAAAAACGGCAGACGATTGCCGGCAGCGACCCGGAATCTGGCGATTATCCGGAATTATGCTGAAGAACAGATGGCCCGGCTGCCGGAGATCATTGCGGATATTTATCCGGCAGATCCGCCTTACCCGGTGGAAATCAGTCCCGGACTGACAGCGCTACAACGGCGGATCAAAAAGACTCTTTTAAACAATAAAAAACAAACGGCTCATAGACGCGGCCGCAGGGATCTGGCCGACTGACCGGCGCGCAGGTATTTACCCCTCAGGATGTAGTATGATGAAGCCCCAGGTACCAGGTGGCGATGCTGAAATAAATGATCACCCCGCCGATGTCCGCCACTGATGTCACCAAAGGTGCGGAGGCTGTGGCCGGGTCGAGTTTGAGGCGGGTGAGCAGAAACGGCAGGGACATGCCCAGAAGACTGCCGAACAGCACCACGCACACCATGGCCAGAGACACGATCACCGCCACATCCACCCCGCCCCGGAAAACACCGATAAAAGACACCGCCAAAGCCATGCACACACCAATGGCCAGGGCAATGCCCACTTCCCTCCCCACGAGACGGAACCAGTCCTTCATCATGACATCGCCAATGGCCAGGGCCCGCACCATCAGGGTGGCGGACTGGGCACCGGCATTACCGCCGCTGCCGATGAGCAGGGGCAGAAAAAACACCAGGGCCACCGTGGCCTGGATGGTGTTTTCGTAATAGGCGATCCCGGCCCCGGAAAAAATATTCATGAACACCAGGGTCAAAAGCCATGGCAGCCGCTTCTGGATCAGCAGCCATGGGCTGGCATCCCGCAGGCCGATATCCACCAGGTCATCAGCTCCGGTACCTGAGCTGATGGATCCCATGCGGTGAAAGTCCTCAGTGGCTTCTTCCTCGATAACGTCATGGACATCGTCAAATGTAATGATGCCCACCAGGGCGTCATTGCCGTTGACCACCGGCATGGCCAGGAGATCATACTTGGCCATCTGACGGGCTACCTCTTCCTGGTCGTCATGGACCCGGGCAAATATAGGTTCCCGGCGCATGATCTTTTCTATCGTGACCGTAGGCCTTGCCAGGATAAGTTCCCGCAGGGACACCAGGCCCAAAAGTCGCCGCCGTGCATCGATCACATATGAATAATAAATGGTTTCTTTGTTGGGCGCTTCCAGGCGGAGCTTATCAATGGCCTGCCTGGCGGTGAGACCCGGTGACAATGTAGCGTATTCGCTGGTCATCAATGCCCCGGCCGTATCCTCTTCATAAGAGGAGAGGCGACGGATGTCCTCTCGCTCGGTGGTGGCCAGAAGCCTTAAAAGAATTTCGCTGCTCTCCTCGGGCATGGACTGGAGCAGGTCCACCCGGTCATCCGAGGACATCCGGGTAATAGCCAGGGCCAGGACATCGTTGGACAATTCTTTGGCGATTTCCCGCTGATCCTCATAATCCATGTGCGTGAGCACGTCAGCGCAGCATTCCGGCGACATGTGTGAAAAAATCGTGACCAGCTGGTCCAGGTCCAGTTCGGACAGCTGAGCCGCCAGGTCTGCCGGATGTTCGGATTCACACAGGTTCGCCAGCACTGTATCATCGATATATTCAGCGACGTCGCCCTGACCGGGCACAAACAGGTTCTCCGGTAGTTTGAGGGAATCGTTCACAACCCTGCCTCCTTTCAATCGGTCCGCCATCAAGACAGGCGAACCAGAGGTCACAGCGTGAAAAAAAGGATCAGTATCGACCGGGGTTGAACCGGTCCGCCATGGCGCCTGTGCGTGTCATTGACAGCGGAATATGATGAAAATGTCGTTCTCTTATGAAAATCACAGATGATAAGTGACAACTACCACCTTCGTCATCCATTTCATATCCTCGTCATCAATCGTTAGTCAAAATCAGGACATACCGTGCTTATCAGGCTATTTTGTCCCGTATCGCATTCAAAAAAGTAAATTATACATAAAAACCTCCGGGATTGTCAATTTAAAAAACTACAGGAGGCTTAAATGGAAGGCGTCATACAACTGGCGAACAGTCCGGTGTTATGGATTTTTGTTGATTACGACATTATTTCTTCGAGATTTTCAAAAATTTGTTGGATCATCATGTTTCATCTGCGGTAGAAAGCATTGCTGCAAACCCATCAAAGGATATTATCGATATGCTGTTCATCCGCCTTTGACAATCAACTGGACCTGCTGTGGAAGGGGTTGAAGGCAAAAGGCCGGTGATTGGAGAAGTCTGGAAAAGGGTCAGGTGGTGTTGGCCATCCCTTGTCAGGCCTTGCCCTCCTTTCTGAGGGCCTGCCCCCTTCTCAGGCCCTGCCTTCTTTTCAGGCCAGGGCCATGAACACGGCCCGCACGGGTGCCGGATACCCTTCCACGGTTTTCGCCGGGTCATCCTGATCCAGAAAGTCGCTTAAGGATTCCGTCTGTATCCAGCCGGTTTTCCGCTGTTCCTCCAGGGTGGTAGGGGAGACGTCCACGCACCTGATCTCTTTAAACCCGACCCGGGACAGCCAGGATGACATGACGGACAGGTCCGGAATAAAATACACATTGCGCATCTTGGCATACCGGTCTTCCGGAAAGAGACACAGATGATTATTTCCTTCCAGCACCAGGTTTTCCAGCACCAGGGTGCCCGAGGGTTTCAGGCAGCCGTGGATCTCTTTGAGCATATCCATGGGAGATCTTCGGTGATACAGAATTCCCATGCAGAACACCAGATCAAAACACCCGTTCATTTGCGGCAGTTCCTCATACGCAGCAGGCAGGCAGGCCACGGTTTTCTGGTTCACATACTTCTGGACGGCCAGATACTGGCAGAAAAAAGCACTCTGGGGTTCCAGGCCCAGGATCAGAGCGGGGTCATGGGACGCCATTCGGAACATGTAATAGCCGTTGCTGGCACCGATATCCAGGACGCGTCGACCGGTGAGATCCGGCAAATGCGGGGACACCCGGTCCCATTTCATGTCTGACCGCCATTCCGCATCCACATGGATCCCGAACAGGTTAAAAGGCCCCTTGCGCCAGGGGGAAAGCTGTTTGAGAAGAGATTTCAGCCGCCGGTGCTCCGGTTCTGACATATCGGTTGCAGCGCCGGCCCCCACAGCCGGATCGTTCCGGCGGACAACCGACGGCACCAGATCCGGCAGCTGGTCCACCACCTGCAGGTATTTCTTGAAATTGCCTTTGGGGTTCGCCAGAAACGTCTGTTTCTCTTGAATGAGCGGGGCGAGCGCATCTGTGTAAGGGGCCAGTTCCCCTTGCTGGTATGGGGATAAAAGAGAGATCATCGCTGCACCAGCCAGTCACTTGTCACTGGAAACACGGGGCGTGCCTCCTTCTTTCACCGCCATGAGGGCGCTGAAGTTGAACCATTTGAGCCACACATCCACTTGGGTGAACCCGGCCCGGTAAAGGCGCTGGAAATGGGTATCCAGGGAGTCAGGAATCAGCACCTTTTCCAGGGCATCCCTTTTCTGGCTGATCTCCAGGTCGGAATACCCGTTTTCCCGTTTGAACTGCCGGTACATATCCAGCTGCATCTGCTGAAAAACCGTTTCCGGATGAACGGTCTTCTCCATGAGCAGCAGCACTCCCCCGGGCGTCATCCCGGAAAATATCCGGCAGATCAGGTCATCCCGCCCGGCCGGATCGAGAAACTGTAGCGTCAGGTTGATCACCACCACCGAGGCATTTGAAATCCGGATATCCTCCATGGCCCCGCAAACCAGGTGAATGTTTCGGCCCGGTTCCGACGAGCCAAGCCTTTCCCGGTATTTTTCCAGCATAGGCCTGGAGGTGTCCACCCCCACCAAAGTGAAGTCGGCCCCATTGAACTCCCCATGGAGCTTCACACCCAGATTGCCATGGGAACATCCCAAATCATAGATCCGTGTTCCTGGCCGGTAAAACCGCCGTACCAGATCCACCTGCCGGTCAAGGTTCTCCCGATACAGGGGAACGGACCGAACCAGCATATCGTCAAACACTTCCGCCACTTCCCGATTAAAAGAGAATGGCTGGATCTGTCCGTGTTTTGTGGCAAATATCCGGTCCCGTGTCATGGCTGTCCTCTGTCCTTTGCATCAAAATCCATCCCCTTATATCTGATTTAATCCCGGAGCGCAAGACAGACAAATCAAGGGACCAGATACCCTGTTGCCTTTATCTGCCCGAAGACGAATTTGAGTTGACACCTTGTCAAAAAGAAGGGTGGTCATATATGTGCCCAAATTTTTGTTCTCAAAACCAGTTAGAGCAAAAAGTTGTCAAGTTTTGACCCAGATCCTTCTTCCTTAATCACCTGTGGCGGGGGAGCTCCAATGACGCGCCACCGAATGGACACGGGCGAGGGAACATCGAAAATATATTGGATCTGTTTTTGATGGTATGAAGCGAGACTGTGCCGGCGCAATATCCGTCTACCGGGGGACATTCCAGCCAGACAATGTTACCGTCCTTTTTCATGTTTGCGTTTTTTCCGCCGATCCACCAGTTATTGTAGGCGCCCGTATGGCCCTGCCCGATGATAATGTCCTTGCATTTGACTTTACCGCCGTTTTTTCCTGTCACCACGATGTCCCCGTAGACGGCGAAGTTCAGTTTGTCGGGCCAACTGTCAAATACCACCCGGTCACCCACGGCTACATCCGCTCTGTGTTTAAACCAGTCGGCAGCTTCGCTCGAACCTTTCCTCCCGGCCTCCACTTTGATGAATCCTTTACCAGCGCTCATTCCCGAGGCTACACCGTCATAGGGTTGCCCGTGGGTAATATAATAATCTTTAAGATGAAATTTGAAGCCATGTATATTCTCAAAATAGACGTAATTATCGTGCTCAGTGGTGCCGTAGGCCAGCCCCGCGAAGATCAGCAGGACTGCCGTAAATACGAGTATGCGTAAGCGTTTCATAATTTGCTCCTTATTTTGATGATCCTTCATCCCACAAAATACGATAGTATCCCTGGTTTTCGCCGACGGGATTGTCGATAAAAAAGAGAATCAGATCTGATTTGCCATTGCCGTCAACATCTGCAACAGTGATGCCGGCCCCCTGGTTTTCGTTTCCGAACCATTGATAGAAATCCTCTTCAAAATCCCTCCACTCAGTGGCATTGCCCGCACTGTCCATATAGCCGATGCGGTAGTAGCCTGCATTGGGACCGCTGGGGTTGTCGATCATAAAAACAATGAGGTCGGGAATGCCGTCGCCGTTTACGTCGGTGGCGGTAATGCCGCCGCCCTGTTGATGATTCCCTTGCCAGGGAATGGACTGGTGGTCGCTCCAGCTTGTTATTTTGCCATCTTTGTCCAGATCCCAGCCGATACGATAATATCCGCCGTTGGCACCGGATGGATCGTCGATATTGAAAACAACCAGGTCCGGTTCGCCGTTACCGTTGATGTCGGTGGCGGTAATGCCGCCGCCGTCGTTGTTGCCTCCGAACCAGCCGGGGATATTGAAAGAATCCGTCCATTTTGAGGCTGTGCCGTCGCTGTTCATGTAGCCGATGCGGCAATACCCGGCATTTTCACCGCTGGGAGCATCGATGAAGAAAACAATGAGGTCGGGCGTTCCGTCCCCATTTAGGTCGGTGGCCGTGATGCCGCCCCCCTGATCAACCTTCCCCTGCCAGGGAATGGGGTAACGGAAGCTCCATTCAGAGGCCTGGCCGTACTTGTCCAGATCCCAGCCGATACGATAATATCCGCCGTTGGCACCGGATGGATCGTCGATATTGAAAACAACGAGGTCCGGTTCGCCGTTACCGTTAATATCGGTGGCGCTGATACCGCCGCCGGCATTCTCACTCCCAAACCAGCACGGCACCTTGTGAGGATAGTTCTGCCCGATGCATGCCAAGATGACATCATCACCGCCATACTGGTTGAAGCCGGCGAAATCCATGGCGATGATACCGGAACGGGGTCCGCCGTGGGCATTTTGTTTGAGCCACTCGGACGTGTGAATATTTTCATAATCTGCGTAATGGGCAGGTCCGTTGTTCGCAATGTCGCCTTCACCACTGAGAAAGGTAAAAAACAGGGATTCGGATGATCCACAGCCCACACAGTTTCTGGCGAGGAAAAGGTTGCGGCGAATATCGACGAACTTGGTTGAACTAGCTACAGTGTTAAGGCTGTAATGGTCTTCGGCAACATATATCAGGTCTTTGTCATTCCCCTGATAATAAACGGTATTGTCGGGCCATTCCACATGGTATCCCTGAGGATATTCCGAGGTTTTGTTCCGTGCCATAACGATCACTTTTCCCCGCGCCTCGCCAACGGTGAGTATCTTCTTTTCCGAATAAAACTCAATGTCGCGATCAGCGAGGTCGAGGCTGAGATCTCTCCAGAAAACATCCGCACGCGCATCCGTGTGTTCCTGCTTGATGAGCCAGATGAGGAATTCGCTGGGATTTGCCTTCAAGAAATCCGTGGCCCACCTTATCCCATCGTAAAGGCTCTGCTTCAGATCGTAGGGCCCATGGTGAAATTTAAAGGCCCTGTTATTATTTTCGTTGTATGCAAGCCTGATGTCGAAAAACCGGACCCCCCACTCCAACTGTTCCTGAATGTCATACTGTTGCGTGGATACGAAATCAATGACAGCCTTACAGGCGGAATTCTCTGCGCAGTGGCCGCGATCGGCTGCCGAATCATGGGTTCCGGGGATGGTGAGTTCGGTGATCAGCAGATCGTCGTCCAAATTCCTCATCCAGTTATTTAAACTGGGGTAATAATCAGCGTAAATCGGCATCGGTAGCCAGAAAATCCCGAATAAGCTAAAAAAAAGAACAAAAGCAACCGCTTTCAACATATCAATATCTCCTCTCTCCATCTGGAATCCGTTTTATGTGACATTATTTGCATTTCAGGTCCAATCTATAAACGACACACCATCATCCCGCTTTTTCATACAATCTCCCTCTTTTCAGAATGATTAACCGTACTGGGGATCTGCTAAAAACAGTAACTGATCCCCATGGTCAGGGCCGTGCTGCTCACAAAGGCCCCCTGGACGTTAGCCTTGAAATTCGTGCCCAGATCCACGTCCAGACCCACCAGGGTCGTGAACTTTTTCTTGTTGCTGAAGGATGCATCATAATTGACCCAGCCAGAATATGAAATATCGTAGGTCCATTTTCCGCTGTAATTGACATCATAACGAGTGTAACCCATTCCCACATAAGGCGTAAACGCCCCAATGGTCCAGCAGGCGTTGGCTATGACATCCAGTTGCCAGTAATCGAGTTCATCATCCGTTGTCCAGCCGAGTTCCGCGGCCGTTTCTCCGGTGTCAGTGCATCTCCAATCCTTTACCTTTCGATTGTCATAGCGGAGGTACTGGACTGCCAGCCCGAATCCAATTCCGCTGTCAAACGGGTAGATCTTTCCCCTGGCGCCCACTGCCCAAACAAAGTTGCTTTCCAGGTTCCCTTTCCAGTTATTGCCAGGCTCGTAATCGAGCCATTTGCCATCATCTACCATGCCCAGTTTCGCAAAGGCATTGATCTGATCGATGACCCCGTAGTTGAAGGTGGTCATATAATACTGATCATTCTCGAAATCTGCCCCTTTTTTTACCGTATCCCTGTAACCGTCCGAGTAGGCACGCTTGAGATCATAGTCCTCAAAGCCCTGCCTGAACACATAGGACCACTGAAATCCCACATCAAACTGCCCCTGTTTGATGAGCATGTCAGGATTACCCAACTGCTGGGCAAAAGCCATACTGCCCGTCAACATGAAAACCACTGCCGAAAGAAATAGCGCCTTTTTCATTTCCTTTCCTCCTTAGGTTATAAAACCTGGTTCATCCTCCCATATCCCGCACCCTCAGTAGAGTCTTCACATCAAAGGGTCAAATCTACTTTTGACTCTTGAGTAATTTATCCCTTACGCTGTCAATACGATTATTGTGATTCTTATTGCTTTTTATCCCCAGATTCAACCTTTCCAGTACACTACTGACTGAACTGTTTTTATCAATACCCAATATTTCCCCTGCTTGTTTTAAAGTATCCCCTCTAAGCCGTTTTGTAAGATAAATCGACACATTCCTCGGTTCGTTATAAAAACCCCTTCTTGAATTGAAGGGGGAATCTGTTTTCACATTATAGAATCTGCATGCCTTTGCATTATTTTTTCTGTATCCGGAGCAGGATATCTGGCTTCAGGGACATCTTCATGTGTTTGAAGGATGAGGGCATCCGCTTCGCTGATATCTTTATCAAAACCGGACCGTGATGCCGGCGTAAAGGTTGTGGTTCATGGATGTGTCACCCAGGATTCCCTCGTACCGGAGGTATCCGGACACGGTTTTGGTGATTCCAAGATCCAGGCCGGGTCCGAACCCGAACAGGTCTGCATCCCTTATGGCCTGGGTGCTGGCAAAGGGATGTCCACCGCCGGCCAGAGAAGACACCATGTCAAACCGGTTCTGCCCCATGAATTCGTGATACCAGGCAGCAGTCAGTTCCGGGGTGATGTTTATCCCGGTTCCGGACCGGCCGCCGGTACTACCCAGGGTGAACCCCGGGACTGAAAGGGTGAGGCCCAGGGTGCTTCTGAGGCTGTCCACTTCTGTTTGACCCACGGTCAGGTTCAGGTCACCGGCGTCTTTTTCCGTGTAATCGTTGCGCGTGAGCCGGGCATACCTCAGGGACGCCCAGGGCCTGAGCAGGGAACGGCCCAGGTCCACATCCAGGCTGCCGCCCAGTTGCGCTGCGAACAGGTGACCGTCAGGAGATGCGGAGGCGGTCCGGTTGATGCCGCC